>PXRO01000057.1 GCA_003021685.1 Halobacteriales archaeon QS_4_62_28 | reverse complement strand
CCCCGGGGTGGCACATTTGTTTACAGACTGACAGCCGGCAGTATTACCAGCGGTGGTGCACGTCCTCGAAGACGTACTCCTCGTAGATGTCACGGATCGCACCGTGGGTCTGCTGGGAGAGCGGGTCGGCCTCGCTGGCCGCGACGTTCTCGCGGATATGCTCGGGTGAGGTCGAACCGGGGATCACGGTCGAAACGGCGTCGAAATCGAGGATCCAGCGCAGTGCAGTCTGGGCCATCGTCAGATCTGCCGGGACGTGCTCGCGCATCGCATCGACAGCGTCGAGACCGCGCTCGTAGGGGAGGCCAGCGAAGGTCTCACCGCGGTCGAACGCCTCACCCTCGCGGTTGAAATTGCGGTGGTCGTTTTCGGGGAAAGAGTCATCACGCGTGAGCGCACCGGTCAGCAGGCCAGAAGCCAGCGGCACGCGAACGATCACACCCACGTCGCGACGTTTCGCTTCTTCGAAGAACAGGTCGGCGGGCCGCTGCCTGAACGGGTTGAAGATGATCTGGATCGTCTCGACGCCGGGGTACTCGATGGCTTTCAGGGCCTCCTCGACTTTCTCGACGCTGACGCCGTAGTGGTCGATTTTTCCCTCGTCCTGGAGGTCATCGAGCGCTTCGAACGTCTCTGGCTGGTAGTAGGCTTCGGTGGGTGGGCAATGCAACTGGACCAGGTCGAGTGTGTCCTGGTCGAGGTACTTCCGCGACCGGTCGACGAACTGTGAGAGGTGTTCGTAGTCGTAGTCCGCGGCGACGTGTGGGTCGAGTCGCCGCCCCGCTTTCGTCGCAACTGTGACGTTGGCATTGCGTTCTTCGAGCACGTGCGCAATGTGGCGCTCGCTGCGTCCGTCGCCGTATACGTCGGCCGTATCGATGAAATCGATCCCCGCGTCGAGTGCGGCACGGATTGCTTCGCGACCCGCTTCGTCCGAGACGTTTCCCCAACTCCCACCGATGTTCCACGTCCCGAGGCCGATTTCTGTCACGTCGATGCCAGTCGTGCCGAGTGCGCGCTGGTGCACACCTGACGCGTTGGGCGAGAACCACTTATGCCTGTGGCCGTGGGACGAACTCTTCTACACCTGGATATCACCGTCGAACAGGACGAGAGACTGACATATTCGATTTCCGAACCGTGAACGACGGCCGAGTGACCGTCTGACAGGTACATGCCACGATGTGCGGTTCGACCGATCCAGGGCAGACCGGGCGAGCAATACCAGTCCCGGAGGGTGGTCGGACCGCTGTGGACGCCGGGAGATTACTCTCGCACCCATTTCGTCCGGCGGATATCGTAGCCATCGCACGCCGGACACGAGTGGTACTGAACCTCTAGTGCCGTCTCACACCGCATGCACAGATACGGACGGCCTTCAGGTTCCCCGAGGTGGGAAACGTTTTTTGCCCTATCGAAGACTCCCATTGACGACCACATCCTTCCTTGCCCCTGCGCTACTAAAAAGAGAGATGATAGTTTATGCCGTTTTATCCTGTCTATGTCTTATGATTCTGCCCAAAATATATCCAGGCAAATTTCGATTTGTTCCGATAACCGTCGCGATTCCTATTTTTATCGAGATAAACTACCTACTAGATCGTAATAAACATAGAAGACGCCTACCAGAATACAGCCTATACTGTATACAAAATAGAAATGGTACTTTCGAGGCGGCCGGGGCAAAAGAGGCACTATCGACCCCTTGAGACGGCAGGGAGTGTATAATGCTATCCCCGACTGACAGCTCCGGTCGAGAGACTTGTTTCCTTGTCACTGCGAGACGAGTCGGGGCAGGTTGACCGAACTACCACGCCGTCGCGCACACCGGCGAGATCGTCTCGTCTGCTCCTCGTCAATATGCCGGCGTTAGGAACTGTTTACTCCGTTGCCGCGAGATGGGGGGCAACGAGCAGATCGTCCTCTCGCACACGACCCCGGAGACGCGTCCTGACCTCTTGGCGTACGATCTGCCAACCGACGGAACAACGCCGACTACGGCGAACGGACCACACAGTCGCCGACGAGCGTCGAAACCCTGGGCAGGGTCGCGCTGTACAACCGCGATGCACTCGCCCACGCCCCGCCACCGCTGACGACAGGGCTGCTACCGGGCCGCTACCGGGTCTGTAGTACGGTCCTCATGCGGCCCGGACTGCTGACCAACTGGCTCTGGGCGCTCCGTGGCGGGCTCCCGGTGAGTTGCTGACTGGGACTGTTGTACTATCAGTCGGGCCACCAGACAGTCTGCCGGCGAATGCTCTCGTCGAACAGTCACAACACCGCGTCTGCCGCGTGGCGAACGTTCCTCCCGTTGTGAACAGGACCCTGCAGCACCATCAGACCCAAAACACGGAAGTCCGCCCTCCCCGATTTGAACGAACGGTAAATCTCCGAAATAAATAGAGAATCCTTCGCCCCCGATCGGTTCGAGCAAACCATGACGAAGAAACAAGAACCCCTTGCACCATCCGAAGCCAAGGAGATGTTCTTGGCGGAGAGGAGCGGCCAAGTCGCGGAATGAACGGTACAGGCGAACGATTATCGACCCCGCCATTGTATCGCCTGGATGAAAATTCTGCCCATTAGTAATTATATTGATACGATGGAAGCAGTGTTGAACATCGACCAGTGGCGGTCTCTCGATGTTATTGTGATATTCGGAGTTTTATTATAAATATCCAACGTTGACCCAATTAACCTTAGAAATAGAACTAGGCTGATTGGTTCTTGGAGCAAATTACGAGCCATCCCGGTTCAACTGGTCGTTTCGGAGTATCGTATAAAGTCCGGCGGAGACGACGAATGCCGCAAAGCTATGGACACCATGGATGAACTCGAAAGGCAGGAAAAAGACGACGGGGGCGGTGATGACGAAGAGCAGCAATCCTGCGGAGACGATCTTGAAAAACATCGTGTGATGAACAACGAGCGAATCCACATACAGGAGATAGAATCCACAGACAGCACCAGTAAGTCCCGAGAGCAAGACGAGTCCCCACAGTACCACTTCGACGGGGGAAAACCCGGAAATGTACAGCGGAGAGGCAACGAAAGAGGCCTGCCACATCGGTAAATTGAGGAAGTTGATCATGATGACTACTCTCGAAGTTCGGGGACCCGCAGGTGCTTGTAGTGCAACCGAAGCATTTCTGCCATGAAGACAACAACGAGTACGAAGGAGAGTGTTTCAACAGCCAGAACGTACACCGGCAGGCCATCCCAGAGACCGAGACTGGCGTGATATACCGTAAATGAAATCATAAAGCCGATTAGAATACTCAGCGCTCGACCGAAAGGTGCGCCTCTATATGAAAGCCAGGTTAAGAGACTGAGGACAAAGCCCATGCTACCGGCACTCACGGCAAGCATTATGCCCAGCATCTCGATATTGGTCATTGGTAACCATAAACATTAGATAGCTTATAAACTATTTGATTTTTATCAACTAACTACTACTCCATCGGCCGCTTTTCCCTATATTACGGCGATCAATTCCAAGAATTCAACCGAAACTACATACTGGATTCGGGCCAAGGGAAAGTACGATGGATAAGCAAGGGCTGCTCAGGCTTACACCTGGTAAAATTTCAGGGTTATATTTCGCATTTGGGTTCGTGTGGATTCTCGTTACAAAATGGTTGCTTCCGACTCGCTTCGCTGTAGGTGAAATAAGACTATTTTCCGATTCGGTACTGATGTGGGGATTCGTGGGGCTATCGTCAGTCCTCGTTTTCGGTCTGGTATATGCTCGCCACCAGCAATTTCAACACTCCCAAGAGGTGTTGCGTGCGGCGACGGAAGAACTACAGGTCCTTCATCGGGTGTTCCGGCATAACCTCCGCAACGATCTCACGGTTATCCTCGGCCAAATTGAACTGTTACAGCAAAATCTTCCAGATGATGAGAATCACCATACTCAGTTAGATAAAGCGAAACAGACGGCAGAACACATCACGGAGATTAGTAACAAGGTTAGCATGATCAATGATGTCGACGCGGATCCCCCTGTCTCTGAAGAAGTCGATCTTGCGGCCTTGACTAAAGACGAACTCGAACGACTACGGAACAAATACCCGGAACTCACCATTTCGGCTACGCTGCCCGATAGTCTTCGGATCATTGGTGAACCGACGCTGCGATACGCAATCCGAGAAGCTCTAGAAAACGCGGTCGAACACAACACGAAGTCAGTGGATGAGCAAGAAATCTCGATTGAGATCACCCGAGAATACGGTGGAGTCATCCTCGAAATTGCTGACAACGGCCCCGCAATTCCCCCACAGGAACTTGCTGTTCTCCGGCGACGGGATGAAACCAAACTCTCGCATTCGAGCGGCATCGGTTTATGGCTGATATCATGGTTGAGTCAGTACAACGGCGGCGACGTCGTTTTCGATGCCGAGCCGGGACAGGGCACGACCGTGACCTTTCAGTTCAAAGTTGGCACCAATATCTCATTGTATCAATCGAGTTCGATTAACGGACCGAAACCTACTGTAGAGAACCCGGCTTGAGTGTCGATTTCGAGAGGGCCTATTCAGAATATACCGGTGGACGTAAGCAATGATACATTCAGCCCGGGGACTGTGACGGCTGAGAGGTATCAAACGTTACGTCCACCGGTATAATTGGTTTTAGGGAGTGGTGCACCTTCTGTGCACCCGGCGAAAAGAAGTCCGCCCTCTCCGATTTGAACAGAGGAAGACGTGCTCGCTTCGCTGCGCGTGACTTCCGGGCTCAAACCCAGTCGGTATATATTTCTCACCGCCCACTACCGTTCGCAGGAGAAATCCGCCCTCTCCGATTTGAACGAAGGAAGACGGTCGCTCACTGCGTTCGCGCTGCGTCTTCCAGGCTCAAATCGGGTCGGTTGTCCCTCACATTCGACACCGTTCGCTGTCACTCACGGGTGCTGAAGTTCAGTCCGCCCTCCCCGATTTGAACGGGGGACAAGTCGATCTACAGTCGACTGCTCTACCAGTCTGAGCTAAGGGCGGTTGCAACCGAACGTAGCGCTGGTAGCAGACTTAACCGTTATCATTCGATACGAGGGCGGGACGGTGTCACACTGTCTGATGACGCGTCTGTCACACAGACAGCGGCGAGAAGACAGACCCCGACAGACGGTTACAACGCAGCAGACGAGCGTCAGACAGTCGGGAAGATTAAAATACCCTGGTGACAACGTATACAACGAGTCAGATGAGCAAGATCACGTTTCGCGCGGACGAGCATCTCATCGAGCAGTTAGATGAGTTCGACGCCTCGAAAAGCGAGGTGATGCGCGAAGCGCTCAGGGAGTTCCTCGGTGAGGCTGACGAGGAACCGGTGGTCTCGCGGTCAGAACAGACGGGGGAGGCCGAGGACAGCATCGACGAGATGCTCGTCGACCGTGTCGACGCGATCATCGAGCAACGACTGGACCGGCACCGCTCGGCACAGAGTCCACAGGACGTGAACGTAAACATCACTCTCGACGGCGAAAACGCCGTTTCTGAGGCGTCGTCCGACGAGGGGACAGGCGCGTCACACGAGCCGCGGACCAGCGCGTCACACGCACAGCAGGAGCGTAAGACAGACGCTGCGCTGAATGAAAACGCGGCCACAGGGGCGCGTAAGACATGTGGACAGTGTGGTGAAAACCTCACCAGCGACCACGTTTACTGTCCGAACTGCGGTGAGAAGGCCTCCCACCGAGTGTTCTGTGACTGCGGGGACGAACTCAGGTCAGACTGGGGTTTCTGCCCCGGTTGCGGGCGTCGCACCCCCGCAGCGGACGTCCTCGACAACACCTGAACCCGCGAAAACAGACACCAGGAGCCTCCTAACTCCGTAAACGCTCGAGTGTCATACACTCGCCGCAAGTTTTATTATACCACACTCTGTGGTATGTCCTGCGTAAGACGGTTGTCTTACACGGCGTGGCACGCGGTGGATGTCCCACTGCATGCATGCGATTAAGTCGTGTAAAACTCACAGTCGGCGCGTAAACGCCGGCCGTCTTACCGGGGAACGAACTAACCATGGAGCGTGTGACACTACGGATTCCAAAGCAGCAGGTTGAAGAGGTCGAACGAATGGTCGAGACCGGGGAATACCCGAACCGCAGCGAGGCGATCAGGGCTGCAGTGCGAGAAATGCTCGCCGAGCAGGACAGCGGGAAGGAACGACCATCTGAGAAACGCGAGCGCCGCACATGGGCGAGGGCCTAACGATGCAGGATATCGTCAAGGAAGCGCTCGAGCGCGACGAAGCAGAGCAACAGGAGATGTCCGACACCGATGTCGACGGCTTTGGCGACCCCCGAATCGTCATCGTCGGCTGTGGCGGCGCGGGTAACAACACAGTCAATCGTCTCTACAACATCGGCGTCGACGGTGCTGACACGGTTGCGATCAACACTGACAAACAGCACCTCAAGATGATCGAAGCCGATACGAAGGTCCTCGTCGGCAAGTCCCTGACGAACGGGCTCGGTGCGGGTGGCGACCCCTCGATGGGCGAGCGCGCGACCGAGATGGCACAGGGTACGATCAAGGAGGTACTCGGTGACGCCGACCTCGTGTTTGTCACGGCAGGCATGGGCGGCGGTACGGGGACCGGCGCGGCACCGGTCGTCTCCAAGATCGCGAAAGAACAGGGCGCAATCGTCGTCGGTATGGTGTCGACGCCGTTCAACGTCGAGCGAGCCCGCACAGTCAAAGCCGAAGAGGGGCTCGAACGGCTTCGCAACGAAGCCGACTCGATCATTGTGCTCGACAACAATCGGCTGCTGGATTACGTCCCGAACCTCCCGATCGGCAAGGCGTTCTCGGTGATGGACCAGATCATCGCCGAGACAGTCAAGGGAATCTCCGAAACGATCACTCAGCCGTCGCTGATCAACCTGGATTACGCCGACATGACATCGATCATGAATCAGGGCGGTGTCGCAGTCATGCTCGTCGGCGAGACGCAGGACAAGAACAAGACCGAAGAGGTCGTCAAAGACGCGATGAATCACCCGCTGCTCGACGTGGACTACCGCGGTGCAAGCGGCGGACTCGTCCACATCACCGGCGGGCCCGACCTCACGCTAAAGGAGGCAGAGGGGATCGCCCAGAACATCACCGAGCGTCTGGAAGCCAACGCCGATGTCATCTGGGGCGCACGCATCCAGGAGGAGTACAAAGGGAAGGTGCGTGTCATGGCGATCATGACGGGCGTCCAGTCGGCCCAGGTCCTTGGCCCGTCCACGCAGAAACAAGCCGATAAGTCCCGCGAGGCGATTCAGGAGGTCGGTGACGAGACATCGTTCGACGCCAGCCAGAACGTCGACGACTTCGAAGAGCGAGGCAGTCAGAGCTACGGCCACACTGACGGCGGTCGCGACACCAACGAAAAGAACAACGGGCTCGACGTCGTGCGAACGAACAAGTAGACTTCGTTACCCTGTCGGCCAGCAGTCCGTCGTTCCTTTCGATTGTCACAGACACTTATCTGATATTATTTCGTCCAGAGCGTCGATAGAAGCCGTCGAGTTGCGAGACATCCGCGTCGGTGGCAGATATCAGTGACCCAAAATAAGACTTTTTTGTTCGCGTGTCGTCACGACTAGTACGATACGAAAGACGAGCGCCGTCGAGGACTGAAAGCCACCATGCCCAGCGAACAAACGCCCGCGATCACAGCAGTCGAGGCACCGCACGGACTGCGTCTCACTGACCCGATTGAGGGGGCACAGTTTACCCTCCTCACGTCTCGGTCAGTCACGACGCGGGCTGTCGACCCCGAGTCCTTCGAGCCGCCCGTCGACACAGCAGCGACCGTCTCGGTCACCGAACTCGAAACGCCGTACCAGATCGACGCACTCGTTCGTGACGAGACGCTTTCGATCATTGCAGAGTGTTCCAGCGGCGAACGGACAGCAGTCGGTCCCGGCGAGTACTACGTGGAGCTATCCTCGGCGAAAATGAAGCTCTATCTCCACGTCGAAAGCAGCGTCGTGTTCGAACCCGAGACGGATCGCGTCCGACTCTCGTTTCCGGACTCGGCCGAGATTCGGGTCGGTATCAGGTCGCTCCACGAGCAACCGGCAGCGACGATTACGACGACGACAGATCCCGGAGACATAGCACAGGCACTGTCACATCTCGGTTCGGCGCTCAAGACGACCAGTTGCGAGCGCTCGTTCCCGACGCTGCGTGGACACCCGCCACTGATCGAAATCGGGCCGGAACTGTCGATACCTGACTCGATTTCGACACCGGAGACCGGCATCACGATCCAGGTGCCCTCGAACCATCGGTCGCTCTTTCCGATCACGTCGCTGGCGTATTACCTCGGTGCGACGGTCGAACTCGGGTCGGAACCGCGACTCGTCGCCGACGGTGCGTCGTTCTCACTGCGCGGCGACGACGGATTCGAGGCGACCGTCGCGCGCGTGTTAAAACAGGTATTTCTCCTCGACTGTGTCACCCGCACCGAGGGGATGTACGACGTTCCTCTGCACGAGCGTCACCTGATCGAGGACGCGGTGAATCTCGATTTCGCGTCGTTGTACGACGAGTCACTGGCGGGGCAGATCCGACGATATCTCGACGTTGACGCCGCGGCCGTCGCCGATGCCGTTCCGCAGTGGAAGCTCACGGCCGACGTGGTGCCCGATCCAGCGTCGGCCTCCGTGTTACCGTTTCTCGCCGACGAACTCGCCGTCGTGCGCTGTCCGGACGGGCCAGAGCCAGCCAGCCACTCGTCGGCGACGCTGTCGCCGGAGGTGACCGAATTTTTTCGGACAGCGAAAGGATTCGTTCGGTCGACAACGAGGAACAGTAACGAACCGTCGAACACGCTGGACCAGACGGTCTTTCGACCACGACCCGCAGACAGCATCGAGCAGACGTACGTCGGGGACGGAATCCCAATCGGTGCGAGCAAAATGACCGTCGACGAGTACTATCGTCGTCTCGACTTCGAATCGGAGGGAGACGGACAGACGCGCGTCCTCGTCGTCTGCAACGAGTCGGAGATGAGCGACGAGAACGTCGTGGGCGAAACCTACGGTACCCGCGAGTGGCTGGAGTTCGACATCACGATCCACGAACAGGTCACGACCGCAGAGTTCACCGACCTGCTGGAGACGGATGCCGATTTCCTCCACTACATCGGCCACGCCGACGAGGACGGGATCCGCTGCACTGACGGTCACCTCGACGCCAGAACCCTCGATGGGATAAACGTCAACGCATTCCTCCTGAACGCCTGTCAGTCATACGAGCAAGGCCGGGCCCTCGTCGACGCTGGTGCAGTCGGGGGCATCGTCACGCTCACCGACGTGTTGGACCAGACAGCGACCGAGATTGGTCGCACCGTCGCCCGACTGCTCAATCAGGGGTTCTCGTTGCTATCGATGCTCGGACTCCTGGAGAAACGCAACCGACTCGCCCAGCGGTACATGGTGGTCGGCGACGGAAACACGACGCTGGTGGAAAGTGAGTCGGGGACACCCATTTCTGTGGCAATCGAACACGCTGGTTGTCGTGAATACGAGATATCGGTCACTGCATATCCGACAAAATACTATCCGATGGGGACGATTTTCAGACCCCATATTACGGACGAAACGACACGATACCTCAACGCTGGAAAATTAAGTACGTTTGACGTGTCTCGAAATCGCTTCAAGGAGTTTCTGGATATGCAACTGTTTCCAGTACTGACAGAGGACGGACTCTTCTGGAGCGACAAATACACTGTCTGAAGTGAATTACGGACCAGCGAAGGATGACCCGGCAGCACCAGCAGCAGCGCCGGCCTGGGTCAGGAGCAGGAGGATGGTAAACAGCATGCCGATTAGTTTCGGGTTCGATGCGATTCGATCTTTGACAGACATTGACTGGCTCATAGCCACTTGTGACGAGGGGTGGGTAGTAAATATATTTATCTAAATCATTATAATAACTTAACGGTGAAATTATCTAGTAAAAGTAAACTAATTGTCGAAAAAGCGATGGCGGCCGATGGCCCTACACAGACGGTCAAATACACTGGTGTAGCAGTCATTTGGTCGTTGTGATTATTGTTATATACTGGCTAACAGTGGAACATATAGCCTGCCAAAAATATTTGAGAGTGAAGGTAGAACGTTTAGTCAATGAATAGCAAGCTATACGAACGGAGATCGCTCGGAGGGCGGGCCTCATGAACAGTGGATCCGATTCCGGGCCAGCGGTCGACGACGCCTCGAACGTGTTGCTCGTCGCACCGGGCGTCGGCGACACTGCCGACCAGCTGTGTGGGCGGCTACTGGCAGCTGCCGATCCAGTCCCCGAGCACGTCATCCTCGTCACGGTAACCGGGTCACCGCCGGCGACGTTCGCGTCGTGGCGGGACCGGCTGGATCCGACGCCGTCGTTCTCGACGTTGGCCGTCGACTGTCTGTCACGGTCGGCCGCGAGCGAGCGAGCGCAGTCGGACGGCACCGCGCCGGTCGAGTACGTCGACAGCACGACACCGGTCCGAGAACTGGGCGAGCGGCTTTCTGCCCACCTCAGCGAGGCCGAAGAGACGGCGGTCTGTTTCGACTCGATTACCGCGTTCCAGACGTGCATGGACCGTGAGACAACTTTCGAGTTTCTCCACGTCCTCGGCTCACGGATCAGGGACAGTGGCGCGACCGGGTACTACTACATCGACCGGACCGTCCACGACGAGGAGACGCTGACGTTGTATGCAGCCCTGTTCGACGCTGTCGTCGAGACCGGTACCGAGCAAGACGAGTTCGGGTGATTTTCATGACCAGACGCCACAGGGACGAAACGACTGTCGCCGTGTATCGTATACTGGAGGGTGTCAATGAGTAACGCCGCCTTCGACGCGCTGTCGACCAGTGACGTGGTACTGGTCTGTGTCGCCGACGACGATCTCCGACAGAGCGTGACCACAGCACTCCGGACGGAGTGGCCGGTCCGGACAGCACACGACAGCGAGACGGCCCTCACGAGTCTCGACGATGCCGTCTCGGTGGTCGTCGTCGACCTGAGCGAGGAACGGTTTGTACAGACGCTCTGGCGCGAGGATGCAAACGGAGTGAGTTTCGAGCGGGCAGCACTCATAGAGGGGCCACCGCCCGACCTGGACCACGCAGGCTACGTCAGCAAGCCCGTCTCCGCACCGGCCCTGAGAGAAACCGTGGATCGGCTACAGCGACGGGCGGAGTACGACCGACTGCTCGGGCAGTACTACTCGCTCGCCAATCGCTACGCCGACACGGCGAGTGACCCCCAGCAGGACCCGGACGACCTCGCTCGACTCAAGGAGCGACTGTTCACGCTCCGGAAACGATTGGACACCGTCGCCGACAGCCTCGACGACGTGGACGCCTTCGACGTGGCACTCGGGTCCGACGGCGAGGACACGTTCGACGATTTCTCGACCGACGAATAATCGACGGACGATCAGTCAGACGGCTTCGAGGGCGTCTAGGAGCGAACACGTGCGACACAGGTCACGGCCAGTCGGCGAGCCACAGTGCTTGCACTCGCCGAAAGCGGCTTCGCGGTCGTCCTCGCTGCGGTACGCGTCGGCGGCCAGCGCTGCGAGTTTCTCGTACCCGGCCATGATCGAATGGCGCGTCCCGGGATGATTCTCTTCGAGGCCGAGCAACAGGTCCTGAATCTCGCCGCGGTAGGCTTCGTCTGCGTGGGGACACTCCGTGATGTGTGCCGGGAGGTCCCGAAAGCGCGCGTACAGCGCGACTTCCTTTTCGGGAACGTCCCGCAGTGGTTTTGCCCGCGGCACGTGTGCCTCGCTCTTCGAGCGAGCGCGGTCGGCCGGTCCGTCACCGTCGGCGTCGAAGGGACCGAGCGACGAGTCGAAGTGCTGGGCCATCTGTGTCACGTCGCCCTCCAGTACGTTCATCAGCGCCGTCTCGGCCTCGTCGTCGAGGTTGTGGCCGGTCAGTAGTTTGTCGGCGTCGAACTGCTCGGCGTAGGTCGACAGCAGGTCGCGGCGGAACACGCCACAGTAGGCGCACGCGGCCATGTTCTCGGGGTCCTCTTCAACGACATCGTCCATGCGCACGTCGAACTCCGCCTCGTAGCTGACGACCTCGTGGCGAATCCCCAAGTCGTCGGTCAACTCGCGGCAGGCGTCGAGGCTTCTGTCACGGTAGCCCTCGATCCCCTCGTGGATCGACAGCGCGACGAGTTCGATCCGTGGGTCCTGTTCGAACACGTCGTGCAGTATCTTCGTGAGGACGACGCTGTCTTTTCCGCCCGAGAGGCCGATCACCCAGGTTTCTGGTTCCTCGGGTGTGGCCGCGCGTGCGACGAGCGAGTCCTCGCGAATACGGCGGCGCACGCGCTGCTCGACGGTGGCACAGAAGTGCTCCTCGCACATGTGCACCCCCGAGTAGGCCGCGTGCATCACCGCCGGCGCGCCACACTTGTCACACTCCATCACCACCTCGTAGCATACGAAGGGGAGTGAGGGTTTCGTTCTCGCTCGCCCGCTACGCACTGCTGGCGAGAGCGGCGGTGCCGGCCGACAGCGCGGCCAGGACCGTCGGCAGGTGTCGCTCGCGCGAACCAGAGGAGAACAGTTCGTGACCGCCGTCGTACAGCACCGTCCGGTCGGCGGGCACGTTCTCGCCGACGGCGTGCGTCGAGACCACCCGATCGGTCAGCGAGCAGAAGACGACGGCGTCGTCGGTGATGGCGGGCAGGGTCCGGTGGGCCTGCCGCGTCGCCCGGAGGAAAGCCGGCGAGACGTAATCGGGGCCGTCGGCGAGTTGCCGGGCCGTAGCGTGTTTGCCCAGAATCGTCGGGTCGTCGATGCTACTGGGCAGGAGCTTTCGGTCGCCGGGAATCTTCGCCAGGACATCGGCGAGCGGCCCCCGGCGTGCGGGCGGGTCACCCCACCAGGGACTGAGGTATGTCGTCGTCGCGGCGTCGAGAGCGGCGTGGGCGACGGTGAGGCCGCCGGCGCTGTGGGCCAGCACCGCCGGGTCGTCGAGGTCGGTGGCGTAGGTTTCGACGGGTGCGACCCACTCGCTGGCCACGTCGGTGACGTGGACCGGCAAGGTCGCCGTGTGTACCCACCAGCCGTCCTCGGCGATGCGATCGATCAGCCACCGGACCGGTTCGTGTCCGGGTCGGTTTCCCCATCCGAGGACGAACAGACAGTCCGGATCCGCGCTGTCGCCGAACGTATCGAACTCCATGCGCCGGCGTCGCGCGGGCGGGAGAAAAAGCCGGGTGTGGCCGGACGAGTCCCGGTCCAGTTACCGGCGGGCGTGTACGTCGACGTTACGTGGCGACCGTCTCGCTGACCTGGGCCAGGTCTGCGTCCGCCCGGGGGACGGTAGCGTCCCGGTAGAGCGTGATCCCGACCGGCGAGAGCGCAGGGAAGACGACTGGGAGGACGACGAGTATCGGGCGAACCGACGCCGGAATTCCATTGTCGACCCGCCGACAACGGCGGGCAGAAAGAGCGGGGGACATTTCTCCCTCGGACAAATAGGTGACGGTGATGACCGACCTGTCACGAGACGAAGCAATCGACCGGGCTATCGACATCGTCGACACCGTCGCGACGGAGACGATGCCGGTGCCGGTGCGGGAAGTGTGGGTGTACGGCGACGTGGCGCTGGGACTGAACCCTATCTCACGCCTCGACGTCTACGTCACGAAGGACATCCTCATGCGCGACGCCGCCGAGCGCGAGAGTGAGTTCGAATCCCGACTCGGCGTCGAGGGCATCGGCAAGACCGTTCGGGCGGCCTGGGCCGAGGACCACCCGGGGTTCGTCCGGGCCAATTCCAGCGGCCACGCCGCCCCCGAGCGGTGCCTGGCCGCCCACCTGCTCGACGAGGACGAACCGATCCACCTGGAGGTGTGTAACGCCTCCTTCGACGACAACGTCACTCAGCGACTGAAGGGTGCTCGCGCACGCGAGAACTACGAGCAACTGCTCGACCCCCGCGGCGTCTGTCTCTGGGCCGAGGGCCAGCGCAGCGAGGAGGCCGTCAGGAAACTCCGCGAGAGCGAACTCGCCTTCCCGACGCTGTCGGGCGCACTCGAAATGCTCGGGATGGACGACGCCGAAGCCAGCGAGGCCGCAGCGGCGGTCACGGACTACCGCGAACGACAGGACGGTGTGACGGTTCGCGGTGACGTGGTCTAGAGAGACAGTGTCTAAAGAACGCCCGGAGCTATTTGTGCCGCCGCTGTGAACCACGACTGATGAGCCAGTCCCTCCACCTCGCGATCAGAACCCTCCACGTCCTCGGAATGGCGCTCGTACTCGGGGGCGCCGTCGGCGTCTGGGCCGCCGTCCGAGGACCAGTCAGCGACCTGCGTGCGCTCGCGATGACCTACGAGTGGGTGTTCTGGGCGGCACTGGGCGTGCTGGTGCTGACCGGCGTCGGCAACCTCGGTGCGCTGGGTGCGCCCGGTCCAGAGACCCGCTGGGGAGCGGTCTTCCTCGTGAAACTCACGCTCGTGATCGTATTCGTCGCCGGGTCAGCGGTTCGAACGCTCGCGCTCGTTCGGGCGGACCGGGCCGTTCCCGACGGCGTGCTGGCCGCGTGGAGTCGGCGCGCCTATGGCCTGACGACGGTGACCCTGCTCGGCATCGTCGTCCTCGCGGAGGTGCTGGCCCATGGATAGCGCCCCGGCGGAGCCACAGTCAGCACCGACGGCCACCGAGGGACAGCGAGCGGCGGCCTCTCGGACGTACTCCCGACGCTGAACACGGCCGTCGGCGTCGGCGTCTTCCTGTATCTCTGGACGCTCGTCTATGCGACGACGCGGTGGCTCTTCGAGCGTATCGACCCGACGGCGAATTCGGCACGACGACTCGTGGTCTGGGCCGCGGCGGCAGGTGCAGTCGACGGCATCGCCTTCCTCGTCGGCGTCGTCCTCGGTTTCGGCATCCCGACGGCGCTTACCACCTCGTTCGAACTGCTTTCTGTCGCACTGATCGCACTCGTCGGGACACCGGTCGCCGCAGCCGTCGGTGCTCTGGTGGGAATTACAGCCACAGTCGTCAACCTCGGACTGTTTCGCCTGGCCGGGCGCGTCACGCCTCGTCGACGCGACCGACCGTGACGAAGAAGGGGACGGTTTCGGTGCGTTCGTACTCGCCGTTGCCCATCTGTTCGATTATGGTCCGGCCAATCGACCGCCACTCGGCCCGGAGCGTGTCGAACTCGTCGTCATCGAGCGTGCCAGTGAATACGTCGGCACGGTCGGCAAGTCCCACACCAGTCGCCTTGCGCTGTGCAGCGGTAAGCGCCGCCTCGGAGTACGGCGGCGCGGTCCATAACTGCTGGTCGTACTGTCGTGTCGAGACGACGTCGAGTCCCGCATCGGAAAACAACGTTGCCGTTCTCGCTCCGAGCGTCACGTCGGTATCGATGCCGTCGAGATACAGTCGCCGCACTCGCCGGGCCAGCAGCGGTTCGTCGTCGACCGTCGACTCGACGCGAACGGCGCTGTTGTCGGGTTCGACGACCGCGACCTGGTCGCTGGCAACGCGTGCGAACTCTGCGAGGGCGACTGATGGCTCCGGGAGGTTGATCAGCAAAGCCTGACAGACTACCAGGTCCACAGCGTCGTCGGCGAATGGGAGTCGCGTCGCGTCGCCGCGAACGACCGGCGGCCCCGCCACCGAGAGGAGGTCAGCGTCGGCGTCGACGCCGACGACCTCGCCGGGACACTCCTCGCGGAGCACGCGCGTGAGTTCGCCGGTCCCACAGCCAACGTCGAGGACCCGATCACACGACCCCAGTTCGAGGTCCTGCAACGCCTCGCGGGAGTCAGCCCACATCCCCGCTCGCGTCCGTTCGAGATACTCGGCGTCGAATCTGCGCACACCGACCGTTGTGTGACCAGCACAAAAAGCGAGTCGTTCGAGAACTGCGCTCGTCGCGCTACTGCCCGGCGAGTTCGCGCGCTCGCTGGATGTTCCACTCGAAGCCACGGCCGTTTTCCGTGGGCGTCTCCAGCACGAAGGGCACGTCCACGAGTGCTTCGTGAGTCAGGATCGCTTCCATTCCTTCCGCACCGATGTAGCCCTCGCCGAGGTGCGCGTGTTCGTCCTTGTTGGTGCCACATTCGTGCTTGGAGTCGTTGAGGTGGAGACAGGCGAGGTTGTCCAGGCCGACCACGTCGTCGAACTCCGCAATCGTCTCCTCGACGCCCTCGGCCGTCGAGATGTCATAGCCCGCGGCGAAGGCGTGGGCGGTGTCGACACATACTTCCAGATCCTGGGCTGAACGGTCGAGAACTTCGGCGAGGTGTTCGAAGTCCCCGCCGAGTTTCGTGCCGCTCCCGGCATCGGACTCGACGAGGACGGTGACGCCCCCGGGAATCGTCAGTTCGTCTAACGCGGAGGCGGCGTTGTCGAGGCCACCCTCGACGCCGGCCCCGGTGTGAGCCCCGAGGTGGGCGTTGACGTACTCGACGCCGAGTTTGTCGGCGGCGTCGACCTCCTTTTGCATCGAATCGATGGACTGCTCGCGGAGGTCGTCCTTGGGGGTGCAGAGGTTGACGAGATACGAGGAGTGGATCACCCACGGCCCCACGTCGTGGTCGGCGCTCAGTTCGCGGAACCGGTCGGCCTCGTCGTCCTCGATGTCGGGGTCCTGCCAGACCTGTGGCGAGTGGCTGAAAATCTGGCCGCAGTTCCCGCCGTAATCGACCTGCTCTTCGACGGCGTTGTACGCCCCACCAGCGATAGAGGTGTGTGCTCCGACGCGCATGTGCGTGGCGTTGGGATGGCCCACAATAGCCCTTCCGAAGAGTGATAACAGAACACTGTTCAGCACGGTTGTTTGTGTGAGCAGTACCGCTAGGCGTCAGGGATTTCGGTCTGCCAGCCGAACGGCGAGCGTGACCGGCAACGCGCTCCCGCCCGACGTAATCGAGGTGCTGGTGCAGTTGCTGACCGAGGCCAGCGTGGCACTTGAGAACGGGGACGAGGACACCGCACGGGCGGCACTCGACACCGTCGAGCGAGTCACCAAGAACAAGGTCCCGCCGGGACCACAATGCGACCGTCTCACCCACTGCTGTCACAGGGTCGAGAACCGACTGGACGAGGCGGGGACGGAGAACATCGCGGTCGCACGGGAGTACCTGCAGTCGATGGCCGACCGACTGACTGAGGGATGATACTACCGGCTGTTCGGCGACGGGATCACGACGGGCCGGTCCCCTCTCGTGTCCAGGCGTCGGCCCCGAATTTTTCGTTCGTGCGCTCGCGCGCTCGCGAGAGTTCGTCGTCCGTCCATCCCTCATCGGCCACTCGATTCTCGCTGCCGACCCACCCGGCGAGGGTCGTCCGGAGCGTTTCGACGGCATCCGTACGCGTACAGTCAGCGTCCTCGTCGATACCGCCGACCCGGTCGGCAAAGGCCGAGGGGTCGGGGTCGCCGGTGAAGCAGGCACAGTGACGGTCTGGCGTCGTCGAGAAGGTCAGCGACCCGTGCTGGACAACGGCGTCTCGCTGTCGATACTGGGCATTGCCGCTGATCTTGCGCCCATCCGGCGCGACCACGTCGTGGGCGGGGTGTAGTTTGCGCAGGTAGCAAGCTGGCTGGTAGACCGCCGGCTGTGATTCCTCGGCGAAGTCGGCTTCGACCCCCATCCCTTCGAGGGCATCGAGGATCGGCCGGCAGAGCAGTTCATAGCAGTCCATGAGGTCGCCCGGGACGGCGTCGGCGGGGACGACGATGGAGTAGGAGATGTCACCGACCGAATCGTGGTAGATCGCACCGCCACCGGTGGGGCGACGTGTGACGGTGATCCCCTCGCGCTCGCAGTACTCCCAGTCGATGGTCTCGGGGTCCTGGTTGTAACCAAGCGAGAGAGTACTGGGTTGCCAGCGATAGATCCGGGCGGTGGCCGGGCCACCCCCGGCGGCGGTTTCGGCGGCGATCTCGTCCAGTGCCATGTTCGTCGGCCCGTCCCAGGATTCCTCGCCGATGACGCGCCAGGAAAGATCGTCGAGAGAACGCATATCCGTGGCTATGGCGTCAGCCCCGAAAGTGATTGTGGGGTCGCAGTCACTGCGTCGGCAGAGACGGACCGTCATCACCGGAACGAGGCTAACACACGATCCGCGCGAACATCAGTAACGATAATTTCCGGAACAATATTTAAATCAATATAAAAAACATCCAACAGTATTATATCTGATAACGTTGTACATCATAGCATGGAACAGATCGCACTCGAAATAGCTGCGATGGAATCGTGCGAGTGCGAGCGCGTCGTTACGTCGGCGCTGATCAACGTCCCCGGCGTCTACTGGGCAACGGCGGACCACGACGCTGGAATAGTTGGTGTCAGCTACGACCCTGCACAGGTCGATAGCAACGAGTTACGCGACGCGGTCTCCGTCGAGGGCTACACCGCCGGACAGTAGCCTTCGTGGCGGCACACACTGTGGCGAGGCTGTTTTGTGTCCCTGGCACGTACCCCGGAGCGATGAGCGAACTCCAGACTGCGACGGTTGCTGGCGGCTGTTTCTGGTGTACAGAGGCAGTGTTCAAGCAGATCAAGGGCGTCGAGTCGGTCGTCTCCGGATACGCCGGCGGGCACGTCGACGACCCCAGTTACGAGGCTGTCTGTTCTGGCGAGACGGGCCACGCCGAGTGTGTCCAGGTCACCTACGACCCCGACGTGATCGACTACGAGGACGTCCTGACAGTGTTTTTCGCCACGCACAATCCGACGACGAAAAACCGACAGGGTCCCGACATCGGGAGCCAGTACCGCTCGGCTGTTTTCTATCACGACGAGGAGCAACGCGAGACAAGCGAGGCGTTCATCGCTGATCTCGGGGACACGTACGACGACCCCATCGTAACCGAAGTCGAGCCACTGGAGACGTTCTACCCCGCCGAGGAGTATCACCAGGACTACTACGAGCGCAACCCCAACCAGGGGTACTGCGCGGTCAACATCGACCCCAAACTGAAGAAACTCAACGAGGAGTTCCGGGACCTGCTGGCATGAGCTTCGAATTTACGACCAGCATCGACGTGCGCTACAACGACATCGACAGCTACGGCCACGTCAACAACGCACTGTATGGCACCTACATCGAAGAAGCCCGCATCGACTACCTCACGACCGTCGTCGGCGGTGAGACGGCCGATATCACCGGTGCCGGGGAAGAGACTGGAATAGTCGTCGCAAACCTCGAACTCGACTTCGAGCGGCCGATCCAACTGGGCGACAAGGTGACCGTCGGCGTTCGCGTGCCGCGGCTGGGCGAATCCAGTTTCCCCTTCGAGTACGAGATTCGGACGACAGATGACGTCGCCGCCACCGGCGAGACGACGATGGTCGCCTACGACCGCGAATCGGCGAGTCCACGACCGATACCGGATCGCTGGCGCGAGGCGATCACCGACTTCGAGGGCCTTTAACCCTCGATCAGCGTCGTTTCCCCGTCGGTGGTGTGGAGTGCTACGTCGTGTGCCGTGTGGCGCGCGTGGGTCTGGGCCCACCGTCGGACCGCCCCTTCTTCGAGGCGCTCTGTCTGCTCGGTGCAGTGACGACACACTGCCCGCCACGTCTCGATGCCATCGGGAAAGTGTCCAGTGTGGCGTCGATGGTCCAGCGCGAACTGCTCGAACGCCTGGTTCCCGACCGCAGACAGTTCCTCGCCGAGGTCCCACTCGCGGTCACAGCGCCGGCACGTCACCGTCGGCGAGTTGTTCGGTCCGTCGAGCGAATCGTCAGGTCCGTTCACACGTGCCATTGGGCGACCACCGTCTTCAACATCGCGGCCGATGGACCGACGGGTACTCACGCACGGACCACGTTGACCCGGGCATGGACGAGCGGGCAAGCGTCTTCAGGGTCTACCGCGTCGTCGAGGCAGTGCCCCACATCAACCTCTTCGATACCGAGGGGGCGCGCCTCTATACCGTCTTCCAGGGTGGCTACGGCGACCGACAACCCGAGATCGATGCACTCGAAACGGGCGACCTGATCGAGGGAACAGTTGCCGGCGACCCCGAAGACGACGAGGAAGCCTGGACGCTCAGATCGTTCGAGCGAGTCGGTGGCGTCGATATGGGCTTTGGAACCGACGTGGAACTCCCGGAGATCGCCCGCGGAACCTGGGCGAAACAGGAGCGAGGAGTCGCCCACAGCGTCATCGAAGAAGACGGGGGACCAGTCGGGGAGTGCTGGGTCCAGCCACGCGCACCGCTTCCCGGTGGCGTGTTCGTGCCGAGCGTCCTCGCCGGCCTCCTCCCGATGGAGGACACCCTCACTAGCGTCGACAGCGTCGGGGAACCGCCGACCGACGCCGTATTTCTGGACCCCGATCCGGTCGACGCGTCGTCGTTTCGCCACCCCTACGGCGTACTCTTGGTGTTTACCGACCGGGCGACTGAAACGCGACGGCGGTTCCGCGAGCGCTACGACTGCCCCCGGGGTGTCGATAGCCGACCGACCTACGATCCGTACGAACTTTCTCCCGGCGGTTTCGGGCCGTAGTCACGGCGATTGAAAAGTGGGACTGAGTGAGACTTAGAACTTAGTAGGTTTCGACAGGGACACCGAGGGCCTCGAAGTCTTCGACATTGTCCGTCAAGACCGCGTCGTCGAGAACGTCGGCCATCGCGGCGACGTACCCGTCGTTCGCCCCGCCGCTGGCGTTCCACCCACACGGTCGTCTGCCGCTGCGAGTAGTTCCCCGGCTTTCCGCGCGATCTCTGTATCAACGTCAATCCGCGGGTACCCGAGGATGCAATCTCGCACCTCTTGCTCGGTTGTGTCGCTCCGAGCCGTGGCAACGCCGTAGTAGGCCTCAGCGACTACTGGAGTTGGCAACCACTGCATCTCGCCGTTCTCAACGAGTTCCGCGCCCTTCGAGAACGCGTCCGGGTCCTTCGCCATCAGGTCGAAGAGATACGAGGAGTCGATGATCATTCGTCCGCGCCCTCGCTTTCGAAGGCGCTGCGGGCGGCATCGAAGCGGTCTCGGTCACGCCCGCGTAGACGGTTCACCGCTTCCTTGGCGTCCTCGGATTCCTCCTCGGTCAGGAGGCCCGCGACGTCGCTCGGGTGAGGGCCGCGCGTCATCCGGCGCAGCGTCTCCTCTATCGTCTCGTCGCCCTCTTTGTGGGCGCTGAGCCACTCGTGGTATTCCTCCGAGACTCGAATGGTTTTGACCATGCGATATATTGGGATATATGCGAGTGAGAATCTTACGGGGCCACCTTGATACATTTCTCATTCGCCTCCGAGTGGCCGTGATGAATCGATAGATTGGCGAGGGGCATTGTGCTGTTCGCGTCACCGACGGGTCCACAGTGGTTTGAACGGCAGGGAGCGTTTTGTCGTGAGAAGCGGGTAGTTCTCCGAGCGACTAACAAGACGAAACGGTAGCTCTTGCAGACAAGTGATGACGTACACCGTTCTCAACCCACCTGACGGCTCAGCCCTTCACGCCCGAGAACAGCGCTTCGCGGCTAACCTTTGTGACCGGCTGCTTTGCCTCATGCCGGGTGACTCCTCGTGAAACCCGCGCTGCTGGATATCGAGACACGGAACGCGGGGCAGATATTCGATATAGCGTAACAGAATTTATTGCATCGCGCGCTCCCGACGCGCCGAACTTATACGAGTCGGGCGATTACGGGCGTCTAATGGTCCAGAACGTCGCAAGCGAGATGGCAGATCTCGAACCCGAAGACTTCCATCTGCTCTCCGGGGTCGAGCAGGGAATGCGCTTCTCGGAGTACGTCAACCGCGAGAAGCTTCCGAAGTTCTCCCGATTGACTGCCGAGGATATCGACTATCGGCTGGACCGCTGTGAGGACCGGGGCTTCTTGGAGCGCAAGACGATGCAGTACGAGGGGTTCAAACTCACGTTCGAAGGATACGACGCGCTGGCCCTGCATACGCTGGTCGAGCGCGGCACCATCGAGAGTTTCGGCGCGCCACTGGGTGTCGGCAAAGAGAGCGACGTGTTCGAAGTTCGCTCCTACAAGCCCCTGGCCCTGAAGTTTCATCGCGAGGGATACACCCAGTTCCGGGAAGTCAACAAGGAACGGGAGTACACTGCCGACCGCGACCACGTCTCCTGGCAATACACCGCTCGCAAGGCCGCCGAACGGGAACACGAGGCTCTGGAAGCACTGTATCCGGATGTGAGCGTCCCCCAGCCAATCGATACGAACCGCCACGCCATCGTGATGGAGAAAATCGACGGCGTCGAACTCTCCAGAGCCAAACTCGACGACGAACAGGTCCGTCCAGTCCTGGAGTTGCTCCTGGCCGAGATGCAGACGGCTTACGACGCGGGGTTCGTCCACGCAGACATGAGCGAGTACAACGTCTTCATTGCGAGCGACGGCATCACGATTTTCGACTGGCCCCAGGCCGTCGCCACCGACCACGAGAACGCCGACGAGTTGCTCGCCCGTGACATCGAAAACATCGTCGGCTACTTCCAGCGGAAGTACCCCCGATTCGTCGACGACATCGACACCGACAGCGTCACCGACGCGTTACTGGCCGGGGCGTTCTCGGAACTCGCGAACCACGATCAGTAATACCGGGGCTCGATCACCCCTGTTTGGGCCGCAGCTGCTCCTGTTCTCGGGGTGCCGAAACGATGGGCCGAGACTGCCGGCTGTACGTCCGTGACGAATGTCGCGAGCCCGGGGGCGTGAATCTCTTATAACAGTTACAGCCGGCAGTATGAGCAATAACTGAGGGAGATACTATAAATCATATATAGCTATATCAAATCTAGCAACCTAGTGGCACAAGTTCCGAATGTAGAAGCCTACAAATCACCAACCGCCCAACAATATTTAAGTCATCACCGGCTCAGAGAAGTCCGATAGCCCGGTCAGGTCCCTCATTAGTCAGAATACTGTGATACCGTATAGAGGATCGGCGGCGATCACAAATTGAGATGAAACTCGCGTGACTGAGACACCGAAGAGAGATGTACTAACAAGTCATTACACGTCATAACGTATAACTCCCTGCGCGGCGAACGCTTCTCTATGAGCGGTTCAAGCTACGATAAAACGATTCAGTTCCGCGCCGGGGCCGAAAAAGAGGCTGCGGAACTCCTTGATGAGATCCATATTGGCGGCGTCAATGTGAGCGAGCTTGCCCGGACCGGGTTGATTGAGATGCTCCGCCGGTCTCTGGACGAGCAAGATGAGATCGCAGTCTACGAACGCTACAGTCGCGGTGAAATCGACGAAGACGTAGCTCGGGTCCTCCTCGGTGAGAAAATCGACCAGATGGAAGCGGAGAAAGACGCATTCGAGTCGGCAATGGAGCGGGACACCTCAACATTCCTCGCTGATAGCGATGGCGAGTGACCCTCGCCACCCGCTCCTGGCCGATACGAGTTCCCTGATTGCCGTTGCGAATACCGACCAGTGGGACGCACTGGCGGAGTCGCTTGCCCTCACTACGACGAACGTCTGCAAGCACGAACTCCAGAACCACGTCAATGCGAACACGTACATGCCGGAGGGAAGCCGCGAACAGTATCTGAAACGAGGCAGCCAGCGCGTGCTCAATCACTTAGACGACGATTCCTCGTCGTGGTCATGCGTGACTGTCGTTCCGCGCCCACACGGACCGGATGCGGGTGAGGAATCGTTGAAGCAGGAGCTTTCTGAACACGGTGACTCGTATCAGGTCGTCTCACTACTCGATGGGGCCGCACGTCGGTCGATTCGGCGGCTGGCTGACGACCACGAATACGACTTTGACGTTGTAGGACCACCGTATCTGATATACGTTCTCTTCGATACTGAGCTTGTTTCGAAGACAGAGTTCTGTGAGGCGTCAGGCGAGATGATTCGAACGGAAGGGTGGACGGGATACGAGGTCGTCAAGAACGCATGGGCCAGTATTCCCGTTGATTGTTCCGAG
>PXRO01000056.1 GCA_003021685.1 Halobacteriales archaeon QS_4_62_28 | reverse complement strand
TCTCCGGAGACGTTTCCAGAGACCCCGGACGGTGGCGGTGGTCACGACCGGGTCGGGCGACGATTGGTTTTTACCTGTCGAGTCAAAAAAAAGACCGCATGGCTGACAACATCGATGTAACCGAGGAGGAACAGCGAGCACTTCACGAGCTACAGCTCGGTGTCGAGAACCTCTATCGAGGATACGGAAGTCTGCTCGATTTCCATCACGCCATCGGTCGGGGAATGGACCATTTGCACGACGCAGAGGAGGTACTCAGGGAAGCCGGACACGAGAAGCGGGCCGATATGCTTCGCGACGAAGCGTTACCGACCGGTGTCCTTGAGGATAAGTGGACCTACGAGATCGTCGAGTCGTTCGAGCGGGAGTTTCTGGCCGAGGTGAGCGGATTCGAGCAGGACGTTCGGGAGGAACTCGCAGACGGAAAAGAGCACATCACGGAACGCAGACAACAGCAGGGCTGGCGGGAGCGGGCCGAAGACCGGGACGCGGAGTGAAAACGACTACTGTATGTCGTTTCGGTACCGGCCCCACGACGGCGCGGTCGTGACGGTGGGGCGGATCAAACGGGCTGTGGCCGCCGTTTCGCAGAGTGTCCCGGAAGCCGGCACAGTGTAGCTAGGGCTCTCGCCGGCCCTCGGTCCCGGGCCTCCCGCTACTCCCCGGACGCGGGCGCGACGCGGACCGACGTCGCCCGGATGTCCTCAACGATGGCTCCGAATCCACCGACGGTGAACTCCCCGGAGTCGGTCCGGACAACGATGGCGGTCTGGTTGGCGTCATGCCGGGGAACGTCGGACGCGGGAGCCGGGATCGTGTCCGTGACCTCGCCCTCGATCCGCGTCTTGTGTCCGGTCTCGGTGTAGTACCCGTCGACCGTCGCTCGGAGGGGGTCTACGCTCTCTTGCAGGTGCGACGCGACCTCCGCGACGCACCGTCGCATGTTGCTGTAGCGCTTGGGGAAGCTCTCGGTCCGGTCGGAGTAGACCGTCTCCCAGCGGCCCCACAGCAGGCTCTGGAAGTACCCGTACAGCATGGTCGAGAGTCCCTGATCCTGGATGAACATCCCGTAGTCGGTCTGCCGTCGGGACGCGCCGAAGTACGACTTCTCGCCGTCGACGACGGTCAGGAACGGCGACGGACACTTCCGGTGCCGGACCGTCGACGCGGCGTTCTCGAAATACGTCTCGAAGTCGGAGACATCTGTCTTCAACCCTTCTTCGATGTACAGTGACGTATTGACGACGACGCCGTCGTCTTTCGCCCGCCCGAGGTCGGTGGCGAGTTTGAGGAAGACCTGCCCCGAGACGGCGATGTTCACGCTGTGCTCGGCGGCCCTGATACCGTCTCTGACCCGTGTGATGATATCGTCGAACTCGCTGAACAGTTCGATATCGTGTTCGGTCGGTGCGGGCCGCCGCCAGACCTCGGTGATCTTGTCGGCTGCGGCGGCGTACCGCCCGGCTTTGTCCTCCAGCTCCGAGACCAGTGTCTCCGGGTCGGAGACCCGCGCTCGTAGCGTGTCCGTCTCGTAGGTCTCGATCAGCCCTTCGTCGTCCAGACTGCGGAGCACGTCGTATATTCGAGGCTGCGGGACGGTACACGCGTCGACGATGTCAGACGCCGAGGCGTCACCGAGAGTCAGGATGGCGACGAACGCGTTCGCTTCGTACGGTGAGAGTCCGCTGTCCTCGAGAACACTCTCGGCAGTATCCACGTCCATGTACATACGTTACAAACCGCCGATTAAACCTCTTCGGGGCCCGAGACGACGCCCGTCCGACGATCCGCCCGCCGGCTCCGCCACGGAACCGGGCGGGGTCCGGCCGACAGCGGTCCGGGACAGCGGTAGTCTCACCTGTCTGGGATTCGGCGTCAGTCCTCGTCACGCCGGAGTACCTTCTGTGACCACAGCGCGATCGTGTCGTCCGTCCGCTCCATCCAGTCGGCGAGTTCCGTCCGGAGGCGAGACCGCACCGCCGCGTACTGCGGGTTGTCGATCACGTTGTGCAGTTCATCGGGATCGCGGTCCAAGTCGTACAGTTCGTCGGTATCCGGCGGATTGTAGACGTACTTGTACCGGTCGGTCCGGACCATCCGCTGGGAGTACAGCCCGAACTCGTCGCCGTGGTACTCCGCGAACACCGACTCCGGCCAGTCCTCGGGTCGCTCGCCCCGGAGCAGCGGCACGATACTCCGGCCTTCGATATCGGCTGGAGGGGTAACGTTTCCCAGTTCCAGGAACGTCGGCATCAGGTCGAGCAGCCGCACGAACGCCTCGCATCGCGACCCCGGGTCCACCGCCTCGGGCCAGCGGACGACCAGGGGGACGTGGTACGTCTCCTCGTACATCAGAGGACCCTTGTTGAACTGGCGATGGCTCCCGGTGAAGTCCCCGTGGTCGCTGGTGTGGAACACCGCCGTCTCGCACAGGTCGAGGGCGTCCATCGCGTCGAGGATGCGTCCGATCTGAGCGTCGATGAACGAGACGAAACCGAAGTACTTCGCGATAGTCTCTTGCCACTGTTCCTCGGAGAAGTCCTTGACGCCGCGGTAGTGCAAGTAGTGCTGTTGGACCGCCGGCTTGGTCCCGTAGGTCTCCTGAAAGGAGTCCCAGAGGACGATCTCCTCGGGATCGTACATCGACGCGTAGGGTTCGGGGACGACGTAGGGGTGGTGCGGACCCGGGAAGTCGGTGCGGTGGAAGAACGGTCCGTCGCCGTCAGCCCAGGCTTCGAGACGCTCGATCGTCCGTTCGGCGAGGTAGTAGGTCCTGGTCGCCTCGGGCGGTACCGGCGTCTTCGCCGCGACGAGCGTCGGGCTCGGGGTCGACGTGTAGATGGTCTCCTCCAGTTCGACGTCGTTGGGGTCGATACCGTGTTCCCGCTGGTGGTCGCGGAAGTCCTCGTTGACGCCCATCTCGGTCGGCTGCTCCCCGAGGTACCGGAACCCGAAGTCCTCGGGCCGCTGGGTGTCCCCGACGTGCCACTTGCCGACGTACGTGTTGTCGTAGCCCGCGTCCGCGAGCAGTTCACCGAACGTCGGGACGCCCGCCGGGAAGTCCTTCAGTACCGCGTCCGGCTCGTGGCAGTTGTTCAGCATCCCGTGGGTGTGTGGGTACTCGCCCGACAGCAGCGACCCCCGGGCCGGCGTACAGAGGCTGATCGGGGTGTACGCCCGCTCGAAAGTCATCCCCTCACGTGCGAGACGGTCGATGTTCTGGGTGTCAACCGGCGGTCCGTCCGGGTCCGTGACGTCGAACCGCTCTTGGTCCGTGAGGAGGAGCAGCGTGTTCGTGCCGGCCATTGCAGTCCCGGCCACGGACCGGCCACAATTGGTATTTCTTACAACAGGAATTGTATTTGCCCAGGTGTTTAAATACAGTTTGAGGCAGTCACCCGTCGCGCGGTCGGTCCTCCCCGCACTCGGGTCCACTGGCGCAGTCCCACAGGCTGCCTCGTGATCCGATCGCCGCCCGCACGTCGCTGGCCAGCGACACGAGTCCGTAGAGCCAGCAGGACAGCAGCGGCCCAACCACGACGTACGCCAGTGAAGCGGTGTCGTCCCCGACCGGTCTGCGGGACACGCGCCGGATCATTCCTTGAGTGCTCCCTGTGTCAGTCCGCTCACGATGCGTTCCTGTGCGACGACCACCAGGACGACGACCGGCAACACGCCGATGATGCTCGCCGCGGCCATCAGGTTGTAGAACTGCGAGAACTCGCCCTGATACTGGAGGATGCCCCAAACGAGCGGGGCCCAGTTTTGCGCTTGGCCGTCGGTCATCAGAAAGGAGAAGAAAAACTCGTTGTACACGGTGATGAATGTGAGGATGCCGGCGGTCGCGACGCCCGGTGCCGACAGCGGAACGATGATCCTGAACAGCGCCCCGATTCGGGTTGTCCCCTCGATGCGAGCGGCGTCCTCCAGGCCGTCCGGGATCTGGCTGTAGAAGGTCGTCAGGATGAATATCGAGAGGGGCAACACCAGGGAACTGAACGGCAGCACCATCGCGCCCGGCGTGTTGAACCAGTTTGGACTCTGCACCCCGAGGACGGTCACGTTCCCCGTGAAGAGCCTGAAGAGGGGGAGGAGGAAGGCCGCGGGCGGGAAGTACGAGATGACGAGAATCGTCAGCATCAGGACGCCACGGCCGGGGAACTCCAGACGGCCGAACACGTACCCTGCCAGGCTCCCGAGGACGAGCACGATGACGGTCGTCATGATCGACAGTATGAAGCTGTTCAGCACGAAGACGTGAAACGGGACCATCTCGAACACTTCAACGAACACGTCAACGTTGAACCCGCGCGGGAAGATTCCCATGTTGATGATCCGGCCGCTCGGGGTGAGCGCCAGCACGAGCAGCCAGTAGAACGGGAACAGCATGATGATCAGGAAGAACAGGACCGTGACCTTGAACAGGAAGTCATACACCTGTTCGGGGTTCTTGATGGCTCTGCTGACCAGTTCCTCGTGGATCGCCTGGTCCTCGCTCTGTGTCTCGTCAGCCATTCAGATCGCCCCCTGCTCGTCGCGGGCGAACTGGATGAGGTATATCAGCACGACGAAAGCGATCACGAGTGCGGTGATGAACGCGATCGCCGAGGACGTCCCGTACCGGCGCGAACTGAACGTCGACACCACCGTGCACGACAGCGACGGCACCGTCCCACAGCCGGAGATGGACTCGATCAGCCCGTAGACTCGCATCGCGTTGATCGTGCGAAACAGCATCGCAACGACGACCGTCGGCAGGACCAGGGGGAGCGTGATCAGCTTGAACCGCTGGAGCTTCGAGGCACCCGCGACCCGACTGACGTCGTACAGTTTGCGGTCGATACTCTGCAGCCCGGCGAGTATTAGCAGCATCATGAACGCAGTGGTCTTCCAGACGTCCGACATCAAGACGATGAGGAAGGCGTCGAAGCTGTCGTTCAGCGGGGTTGACCCGATGATCCCCAGGTCGCTCAGGACCGGCGTCGCGAAGCCGACACCCGGGGCGAACATGAGGTAGAACATCATCCCCTGGATGACGATGGGTACCGACCAGGGGAGGATCAGGGCGACCCTGACCCACCGCCGGCCGGTGAACTCCCTGTTGAGCGCGAGCGCGGCGATGAGCCCCAGGAGCGTCTCCAGGACGACGCTCGCGCCCGCGAACAGCAGTGTAACCGGGAGCGCGCTCTGGAACGGCTGTGAGAGGTCGAAGAAGGGCACGCCCATGACCGAGTCGCGCTGTCCCGTGACGATCTCGACGTAGTTTTCCAACCCGACGAACGCCCCGATGTTGGCCGCGCCGACTAGTTTGTCCGCGTGTAACGACATCCGGAGGGTGCTCGCCAGCGGCCAGAAGGCGATGGCACCCAGCAGCGACAGCGTCGGCAACAGCAGGAGGTACGCGAACTGTGTCTCGCTGAGCCGCTCGATCCAGTCGGTCAGGAACATGAGTAGGGTGGGTTCGGCAGTAGTTCAGACGCTGGTCTCGATCTCTTCGAGTCCGGACTCGAGGTCAGCGAGAGCCTCGTCCGGCGCCTTCTGCTGGCTGTATGCGGCGTTGACCTCCTGGTAGACGAGTTGTGACTGGTCGGGCCAGACCACCGTGACCGGACGCGGAATGGCGTTGCGCCCGGCGACCTGATAGGTGTCGACGTACCGGCCGACGGTCTCGATGTCCCGAGCCCGGTCGGTGTCCAGTAGGGCCGATTTCGGGGGGATCTGTCCCAGCAACTCGAAGATTGCGTAGTTGAACTCGTCGCTCATCGCAGCCTCGACGACCGCCAGGGCCTCCTCGCGGTACTCGGTGTTGGGGTTCACGGCGACGTGCCAGCCGCCGAGGGCCGCCGCGGAGCCGCCGGTCCCGGAGTACTCGGCCTCGGACTCGCTCACGGCCTGCGGCAAGGGCATCACGCCGAGGTCCTCCCCGAACTCGTCGTCGGCCCCGTTGACACCGACGAAATATGGCCAGTTGCGCATAAACGCCGCGTTCCCGTCCTGGAAGGCCCCGTTCGTCTCCTGTTCGGTCCAGTTCGTCACCGCTTCCGGGGCAATGTTGCCGGCGTATCCATCCAGGGACTCGGGGTCGTCGTTACCGTGCACGAACGTCCGGACCATTCGGATCGAGTCCTCGACCTTCTGATCGGCGACCGTCACCGGGCGGTCGCCGACCGGCCCAAAGAGGTTGTCGACACCACCGAAATACGCGCCGCCCCACGTCGTCATGAACTCGTTGAACGTGCAGCAGGCCAGTCCCGCGTAGGCGTCTCCCTGGAAGACGAACCCCTGGTCGACGTCGCTGTTGGCCTTGACGTCCTCGACGACGGTCGAAAACGCCTGCCAGGTGAGCGGCTCGGTGGCCCAGTTCTCGCCGCCCGGGTCGTACCCCGCCTCCTCGACCAGGTCTTTTCGGTACAACATCGTCGGCAGTCCGACCCACAGCGGGAGCGCGTAGACGCCCCCGTCCCGCCCCGTCGCGGTAGCGACCGCCGGGTCGAAGTACTCCTCCTCGATGCGCTGGGAGAAGTCCTCCGACATGTGGTCACTGAGGTTCAGCAGCTGATCCCGCGCAATAAACGGGATCGTCCAGCCGTTGTCGACCCGGAGCAGGTCCGGCGTCGAACGCCCCGAGGAGAGCCAGCGCTGGTACTGCTCGCGCCTGTCCTCGGTCACGTCCCCGCCGCTGAGGAATTCCACCCTGATGTCTTCGGATAACCCTGCCTCGTGGAGCGCGTCGTTGAACGCCTCTTGCTCGCTTGCCTCCTCCTGGCTGGCCGCCCACTCCAGCGTGACGGTGTCATCGCCCTGTGCCCCGTTCGACTGGTTTCCGGTCTCGGTAGGCGAGTCGGAACCCTGACTACACCCTGCCAGCCCGACCGCCCCGGCAACTCCTACCGACTCGATGAAGCGTCGTCGTTTGACTTTCCGAACCATGGTTGGTGCAAGATTCGTTTACGCAATGATAAGTCCACTTACAACACAGGTAGTAGCCCGGGGGTCTTTTTATGTTTAGCCGGGACTGAGCGGGTACTGCGCAGATAAGCAACCGTGCCGAATACATCAGAGACACCGAAAGCCCTCGCTTTGCGCGGCGGCAGTTGCCGCCGCGGAGAAGGCGGTCGGTGGAACCGACTGCCCACTCGACCGCTCCGGGGCTCGCTGTCGTCCGAGAGAGCGCAGCTCTCTCGTGATGACGAAAGACCTCCGGTCTTATGAAAGGGCGAGTGCCGCGTGGCGGCGTCGCCGCCACGACATGCGGCGGTCGGTGAAGCCGACCGCCCGTTGCGGGAACCCCGGCGAAGCAAGCACGCGAAGCGTGCGCAGCAAGCCGCGGGACCGCAACTGTACGAGGGCTTTCGGTGCTTACGTTTCTCTCGATCTCTTCTCTGAACACCGCCACCGAGTGACAGCCGACAGTATCAGTGCCGGCGGTACAAGAGCACAGCGAGCGCCGCCCCAGCAAGCAGCGAGACGACACCGAAGCCGGGACCAGCGCCGTCGGTGGGCGTCGCAGTGTCAGCGTCGCCCGCAGCAGTCGTCTCGGTGGCTTCTGACGTGTCGTTCGTCGCTGTCATCGTCGTCTCCGTCTCGGTTGGTTCGACGGTGCGGTCGGTCGTCGTTGCCGTCTGTGTCGTCGTTCCCGCCGTCGTTTCCGTCGTGGCCTCCGTCCGTGTCGTCGCGTCCGTCCCGGTTTCTGTCGCAGTTGTAGTATCCGTTGTGGGTGCAGTATCCGTCGCAGTTGCAGTATCCGTCGCAGTTGCAGTGTCCGTTGCGGTTGCAGTTGCAGTGTCTGTCGTCGTGGTCGACTCGTCGTACGTCACCGACGCGTCGTCAGAGCCGATGATGTTGTTGTCGGTATTACGGTAGACAGTGTCTTTCTCGCCACCACTGGCGACGAAGTCGAAGCGCCGGTCGGCGTTCGTATCGGTGTAGGCCTGCGCGACGAGTGTCTCGTCGGCGCTCAGAGGTGCATCAAGCGTGACCTGTACGTCCTCGTGGACGCCCGGTGTGAGATACGCCGAGTGACCGCGCACCGCGTCAGTGTTACTGCCAGACGCGTTCTGGATCGCGACGAAGCCACCTTCCGAAAGATTGACTCGCTGGACGGTAACCGTCTCACCGGCACTCGTCTGGTCGTCGAATCGCGCAGTTGCATTGTGCTGTTCGTAGGTGATCGATCCGGTCGCGCTGCTGGCCTCACTTTGCGTGTTGACGGTCAGGTTAACCGAGGCGGTGCCGGCGTTCTGAGGGTTCTGGACGCTCTGGAGGACGACGACCAGTTGATCACCCGCTTCGAGAGTGCGGTTGCCGCCGAGAGCGATGCGAATGGCACTGCCGTCTTTCTTCCCGCTCACGGAGCTGATTTTCGAGACGCGAACGTCGACGCGTGTCCCGGGCAGGTCGTTACCTCGGTCGATGCCGATGCGCTCGATATCGGCACTCCCGACGTTGCTCACGTCGGCAGTCGGCTGGGCGACGCTGTAGTCGACCAGCACGTCGTTGAACTGCTCACCGATGACTGCGGTCCCGTCAGGGAGCGTCATCGTCAGTGCGTGGGTCGAGTCGGCCTCGTTTGGGCCGGACGGCGTCGGATCGGCGGTCACCGAGGGCGCTGTCTGTCCGCCGACAGCGAGTGCAGTCGTAAGTGAGAGGACAACGAGGGTCGCGACAATTGTGGTTCGTGCTCGTGACATAATTAAGGGAAACTGGCGGCACACACTATCGCCACTCACGATGCCAGCAGTAAAAGCCTCGTGGCCGCCGACCCACCGAGACAGTTACTCGACCGCGCGCTGCACTGGGCGAAGGCGAACAACTACCAGGAGGTGTACAACAGCGTCGCCAGGACCAACATGAACGCGATTACGTTCCTCGAATCCCAGGGCTGGGAACGGGAAGCGACCCGAAAGAATCACTTCACTGTCGGCAACCAGCAGGTCGATGAAGTGATGCTGGCCTACGCGTTCTGAGAGTCGTCGCGCGATCTCAGTCGCGGCAGTCGCCGCTGACGTCGCGGCATGCTCGACGACCGGACTCTCCGCGGGAGAGACAGTCGTGGCAGTCTATACTGAAAAATGGGGTAATAGAAACCCAGATACGTCCCCCTATCGTACAGATGCCTAACATGAACACCAGTGAACTCGACCTCTCGGCGATCCAGTCACAGATACTTACGACACTGATCAACGAGTACGAAACGGTCGGCGAACCGGTCCGGGCGAGCGAGATAGCTGCGGTTGTCGACCGGAATACGGGCACTGTCCGCAACCAGATGACGAACCTGCGGACGTTCGCGCTCGTCACCGCCGTGCAGGGACCGAATGGTGGCTACGAACCGACCGACCGCGCCTACCAGTACCTCGGTCGAGAACAGATCGACGAACGCGCCTCGGTGACGCTCTCGGGGAACTACGACCGCATCGATGTCACCGTCGACGGTATCACCTTCACCAATACCCACCACCCGACGGAGTGTACGGCGAGAATTCACTTCCAGGAGACAGTCACACAGATCGACCGCGGCGACGCAATCGCCATTGGCCCGACACCACAGTTCGGACTCGCAGTCGTCGGCGAGGTGGCGGCCATCGACGACACTGCCGACGAACTCCTGCTGAACGTGAGCCAGTTGGACGCGCCGCTCACCGAAGCGTGAACGCTGAGTGACACCTGCGTTTTCTCGTGCGCGGATATCTCGACGAAACGGTCGACGTCGATCATGTCCGGTAGATGGGGAGCTCGACTCCGACATCGGGGAGTCGCCAATAGAGTTCCAGCGCCACTGCCAGGTGCCCCATCTCGTTTGGGACGACCGTTTTGTGGTTCTAACCCCTACTCGGGATATGGACTCAGTCGTCGCCACCCGGGACGACCGCCTGCTTGCACGGATCGAGGACGACCACATGGTCTTCGAAGTCACCTTCGACACCGTTGAGGTCACCGACGTGACGCTTCGCTTCCGTCGCGACGGCGAGAAAGTCGGGAGTATTTACAACGACGACGGGACGGCCCGGACGATGGCTCGCCTGACGGTGCCGGGTGACACCGACTTCATCGCCGTCAAAGTGCCGAAGACGTTCGTCGCAGAGATACTCGACGCTGCGGCCGAGGCGGGATGTATCGAAAATTCCGAGATGGTCGAGGGGTATCGACTCCGCGTGCTCCGGGACGAATGAAATACTGAAGGCGCGGCGATGGTCGGGCACGTGCTGGCACAGACTTGACGGAACGTATCCGGCGTGTAACAACCGCCGTAGGGGAGCGGCTTCCGCTCGTGACGTGACCTGCAGTGCGAGGTGTACAGTGGTAAGGGTTAATACACAACGTCAAGCGAGTCGATACAACTACAATCAAAATACCGTTCGTTTTCGACATTAGAAAGGTATAAATAATAACAGGTGATAAGTTCAATAATGAACCAGAAGTCGGTGTCGCGTTGTGACTGTACGCCCGTCGTGGGGACGAGATTCGGCGGAGAAAGTGGACGGCCGCCGTCGATCACGATAATCGAAGCGGTCGCGGCTGCGGAAAACATCGCTCCGACAGAGCTAGACCCGCTCGGAGAGGAAATCGACCTGAAAGCGATCGACCGACTGTTCAGGGAACAGGGTGAGACGTCGACGTCGCCAAAGCTCCTGCGTTGCTCCGTCGCAGGGTGGAACGTCTTCGTTCGCGGTGATGGCGCAATTCGGGTCTGCGATCCGAACCGGATCACCGAGCCAGAATCGGCGTTCGAAAAGGCAATCTGCGATTGAGACGCGGGCCCGACGACCGGTTCTGTGCCCTCGATCCGTATCCGCTCGTCGTCCCTCGCGTCTCGCGGCTCACTATTTCACCGCTTGTCATCCCGAGGACCGCGGCTCCTTTCGTTCACGGGTCCTGCGTCCCCGTTCACTCTCGGGGCCCTTCGGGCCCCTCGCTCGCCGCGTCCCTCGCAGGCGGCGGCGTGTACCCCTCCAGATCGACCGCCTGCAAGTCCACGTCTGCACCGTCCTCGGCAGCCTTGTAGGCGGCCATGCAGAGCCGAAGGATGCGCTCGCCGTCGTGAAGGTCGAGCGTGGCGTTCTCCCCCGCCCGAAAAGCCGCGACGGCGTCGCGGTTCTCCGCGGCGAAGCCACTCGTGACTACGTCGGCGGCAGCGATGGGCATTCGGCCGCTCGTGGCGGTCTGTTTTTCGGCCCAGCCCTCGCCCTCACCCAGGTCGTCAGAGAAGAAGACGCTGGAGGAAGCGTCGTCCGAGAGGACCTGCCCGGAGTACTCTGGGCCGAGCAGCTCGACCGTTCGGTGCACGCCCGACCCGACGTAGCACCACGATCCCGTCGCCTCGGAGACGACAGTACGGCCCTCGTCGTCCTCGTAGCGTACGGTCGTCCGGGCGTAGTCGTCGACCGGATTGGCGGCGAAATCGATCCCGAAGTCGGCTTCGAGCCGGTCGGCGTACGCGTCCTGGGTCCACTTGATCGTCTCCGTATCGGCCGAGACGGAGACGGGCGTGAGGGCGGCCTCACCGTCGGGATCAGACAGCAGGAAGTCGTTGCCCGCGAGGGCGTGACACAGCATGTCCGTCAGCGCGCCCCCGCCCTGTTTGCGACCGTCCCAGAACCATCCGGAGTGTGGGCCACTGTGTTCGGCCTGTGAGCGAGCGATGTAGGGACGGCCGGCCGCCCGGCCTTGCTCCCAGAGCAACCGCTTCATCTTCTCGATTTCGGGTTCGTGGGGCCAGTTCTCCAGGTATGCATGCGGGAGGTCGACACCCTCGACCAGATCGATGATCCGGTGGGCTTCTTCGAGGGTGCGCGCGACGGGCTTTTCCAGCGCGATGCCCCGCAAGGCAGCCTCGTCCTCGACCGCCCCGACGGCGGCCTCGACGACGTCGACCCGCGTGAAGTTCGGACTCGTCACCCAGAGGCCGTCGACGTCGGGGTCGGCGACGAGGTCGGCGACGGCGTCCTCGCCGTAGACGCTGGGGTCGCCCCACCCTTCCGCACGGCAGATGTCGGCGAGTGACTGGGCGTTACTGCGAGTCCGGTTCTGAATACCCGCGACGTGGACGTTCGGGAGGTAGCCGACGCTTGGCGCGTGTGACTCGCGGGTGATGAACCCGGCACTGACAAAGCCGATGCCGAACGATTCGCTTGCCATAGCGTGGTGAGCGAGGGCCAGCGACAAAACGCTCGGGGCCGAATATCATCCGTCGGCATCGACCAGGGACGCGTCGGCCCGGTAGACAATCTGCATCGGAAGACCGTTCGCATCCAGCGGTGGCTCCGGCGGGAGCGAGTGCAGTCGGCCGTCGTGTGGGAGCGCCGTGTACGCGAGGACCGTCGCATCGAGCACGTCGGCGACGGATACGTCGTGGCCCCCGACAGCCTCGGCGGCCGCCTGGACCGCTGGCGGTGCGTCGCGGTCGACGGCGGCCAGCGTCCGCAACCGCTCTGCGTACCCCCCGGCGGTTGTTCGGTCGTACTCCATGTGTTCGCCGGCGAAGGCACGGAAACACACCGCCGGATGAGAGGCGGCCACGAGGTCACGTGCGCCCGAAAACTCCCGTAATAGCTGATCGACCGTCGCGATGGTCTCGCTCATGTCGAAGGCTCGCTCGTCGAGTTGCTGTCCAGTCTTACGCTCGTTAACGCGGTTGGCAACGGGATAGCGTCGCTTGCGCAACGCCTTGCGGGCCGGTGGTGAAAGCACCGTCTCGCTACGCTTGCCAAGCACCGACCGGGCGAGTTCGTCGCATCGTCGGTCACCGTCTGCGTCCTCGACCAGACCGATCGGTACGTCGACGAGGACCTGGGCGGCGTCGTCCTCGTAACGAAACCAGAGGTCACCGATACCGTCGAAGGCAGCCGCGTGCTCGAAGCCCGAGCGACTGAACGCGACGGCGACCCACGTGTCCTCACAGACGTGTGCTCCGACCCAGAACTCCTCGTCTGCCATATCGATCACATGTGGCGGGAACCTCAAAAGTCTACACCCGAATAGCAGTCCCAATCGTGATACAAACCACACGAAAGCAGACGGTTCACCGGTCGAGAGTCAGCCAGTATCACCGCTATCAGCCGTGGTACCGCGTCTCTCGGAAGTATTATCACTCCCCACGTTCTCTATAGGGTTGCAATGGCAAACGGTACGGTTGACTTCTTCAACGATACGGGCGGTTACGGCTTCATCGAGACTGACGACGCGGACGACGACGTTTTCTTCCACATGGAAGACGTTGGCGGCCCCGACCTTGAGGAAGGTCAGGAAGTCGAATTCGATATCGAACAGGCAGACAAGGGTCCGCGCGCGACGAACGTCACTCGACTGTAAGTCGACGACGATCCTCAACGCTGTCGGCACTCGCTGACAGTACCACTGCGGGATCGGAGTCACCGGAACACGGTCCGTCTGTGATCGTTGTTCGCGGCCTCTCTCCGCAGTTTTCTACATTATTTACCTGCCGATAGTGACGGCTCTTTCCACGAACAGTGATGGCCGGCGGGACAATGGGAAGGTATTGCGGGGAGAAGGTGGCTTAACACGGAGGCCCGCGAGGGAACCAATATGACCAATCAGACACTCACAGCCCTGCTTGAAGGCAACCACGAGCACGTCGAGAGTCGTCCAGCCGGCTACTTCGACAGCGTACAGGACGGTCAGCAACCGAGCGTCGTCTCGATTTGCTGTGCCGACTCCCGTGTCTCTCAGGAGGGGATGTGGACCGTCGACGAACCGGGCTGGCTGTTTACGCCCAGCAACATCGGCAACCAAGCGTGGGAACCAGACGGCGACAGGGTCGTCAACGGCAATCTACTCTACCCCGTCGAGTACACCGGGACGAAAACTATCGCCGTCGTCGGCCACACCGGGTGTGGTGCGGTGACGGCGGCCTACGAGGCAGTGATCGGTGAGGGCGGCAACCACCCGACGGGCATCCAGAAGTGGGTCGGCGCGCTCGTGCCGGTTGTCGAGGACGGCCTCGACGCCATCGACACTGACGTCGAGGACGCTGCGGTGGTCAATCGCCTCGTCGAATACAATGTCGACCGTCAGGTCGAGTTCCTCAGCGAGTCCAACGAGATTCCCGACGACGTAGCAGTGTATGGCTTCGTGTACGACCTCCACGGCGCGTACGGCGGGCCGCGCGGGCGCACCTATCTAATCAACGAGGACGGCGAGACCGACACCGAGACGATCCAGAGCGACGTGGGTGGAAAGTACCAGGCGTCGGTCTCCCGACTTAGCCCCTGATCAGGCCCTGTCAGTATCGATTGCCCGCTCGGTTCCGGGCGGCCCACCGGGAAGGGAGTCGCGGTCGTGTGGTGCCGCAAAGTCCGGATCCGGTCCGTTCGGGACGATTCGCTTGGGATTCACGTCGGGGTGAGTCGTGTAGTAGTGTTCTGTGATATGGTCCATGTTTACCGTTTGGGCGACGAGTGACTCGCCGTCTTCGGTGTCACCCGTCTGGTACAGATCACGCAGGTACGGCCAGAGGTTGTCGTACTGCATGATCAACCGGTGGTTACACATGAAATGCGTGTGATACACCTCGTCGAACCGGATCAGCGTAGTGAACATGCAGATGTCGGCCTCCGTCAAGCGGTCGCCGGCGAGATACCGCTGGTCGGACAGCACCGAGTCCCAGTGATCGAGTGCGTCGAACAGCTCCTCGACGGCCCGGTCGTAGGCGTCCTGCGTGTTGGCAAAGCCGGTGCGGTAGACGCCGTTGTTGATCGGTTCGTAGATCGCGTCGATGATCCGGTCGACGTCGTCGCGGTACTCCGCAGGGTATAGGTCCACGTCATGGGTCGCCACATCGTCGAACTCGGTGTCGAGCATCCGCAGAATCTCCTCGGACTCGTTGTTGACGATGGTCTCTTCGTGTTTGTCCCACAGCACCGGGACGGTGACCCGACCAGTCACGTCGGGGTTTGCAGCCTGGTACACCTCGCGCAGGTAATCGCTGCCGTTGACGGTATCCGGCGTACAGCCGTCCTTTTGGGGCGTGAACTGCCAGCCGTCGTCGGCGCGGAACGGGTCGACGATGTCGACCGAGATTGCGTCTTCGAGCCCTTTCAACGCGCGAACCAGAAGTGTCCGATGGGCCCATGGGCAGGCCAGCGAGACGTACAGGTGGTACCGGCCCGCTTCGGGCTGGAAACGGGCGTCCGGGTCGTCTTCGACGAAATCACGGAACATCGTCTCCTGGCGCTCGAACTCGCCGTTCTCGTTGGTCTCTTCGTAAACGTCCGTCTGCCACTCGCCGTCGACGAGCATGTTCATATCATTGGACTCTAACATCTTCACACCCAAAAGGAACCAAGTCACGTCGCAGTAACCTGGCTGTGCAACAGGAACACACGGAGACGCCGGGAGTTCGAAGGCTTAATACGCTCGCTGGGCCACGTATCCGCCAAGAGTATCCATGTCGGACAAACCAGCCTCGATGTACCGGGAAATCGACAAGCCCTCGTACACCCGACGGGAGTACATCACGGGCATTCCCGGCTCCAAGATCGCACAGCACCAGATGGGCGACAAGAACGCAGACCCCGAGGACTATCCGGTCCAGATTTCGCTGATCGTCGAGGAGCAGTGTCAGCTCCGCCACGGCTCGCTCGAGGCCTCGCGCCTCTCGGCCAATCGACACCTGATCAAGCAGTTCGGCGAGGGCAACTACAAGATGGTCCTCCGGAAGTTCCCCCACCAGGTCCTGCGCGAGAACAAGCAGGCAACCGGTGCCGGGGCCGACCGTGTCTCTGATGGGATGCGACAGGCCTTCGGGAAAATCGTCGGGACCGCCGCACGCATCCAGGCCGGTGAACGACTCTTTACCGCCTACTGCGACGTAGATCAGGCCGACGAAGTCAAGGAAGCGTTCCGCCGCGCCTACAACAAGATCACGCCACCGTGTCGGATCAAGGTCGAGCGCGGTGAGGAACTGCTGATCGCGTAGATCAGCAACGTCGTCTCCTCGCTCGCCAACGCGGTGAGGAACTGCTGATCGCGTAGATCAGCAACGTCGTCTCCTCGCTCGCCAACGCGGTGAGGAACTGCTGATCGCTTAGATCAGCAAAGCCCAGCGGATGATCTTTGTACCGCTCGGCCAAACAGGCGCGCATGCTCCGGCTTGCAGTCCCGACGAAGGCAGAGACCTTCGATCGTATGCGCGACCCGCTCGCACAACGTGGCATCGAGGTCGGGCACGTCCGGACTGACCAGCGGACGCTGCCGCTGGATGGCACCGGCTTTGCGGACTACGACGTTGGTTTCGTCTTCCCGGCCCGCCTTCCAGAGGGTGGCGTTACCGATGCACTCCTAGACGTGCCGTGGGTGAACGACCGCGAAGCGATCCTCCGGTCGCGACACAAAGGCGAGACACTGGCGAGACTGGGCACCAGCGGCCTTCCGACCCTCGAAAGCGTCGTCGTCTCGAACTCCGTCACCGAGAGCGCCCTGCGGGACGTGTTCGATCAGTTCGAGCCACCCGTCGTCGTCAAACCGAACTCGACGACCCGCGGGATCGGCATCGCGAAGGCCCACGACCTCGATTCGTTTCTGGGCATCTGTGACTACCTCGATCTCGTCCACGACTATCGGGCGACCGGTGACCAGTCGTTTCTCGTCCAGTCGTTCCTCCCCAAAGCCCGCGATTACCGGGCGATGGTTGTCGACGGCGAGTACGTCGGCGCGGTGGAACGCCGTCTCCCGGAGTCGGCGCTTGCCAGCGGCCAGTGGAAGCACAACGTTCACCGCGGGGCCGAGGCGACTGGTGTCTCGCTCGACCCTGCTCTCCGCGCTCTCGCCGAACGTGCCGCCAGCGCGCTCGATATCGACTATCTCGGCGTCGATCTACTCGTGACCGACGAGGCTGCCGTCGTCAACGAGACGAACGCACGGCCGACCATCGACAGCGCTACCAAATACGAACCCGACTTCTGGGACCAGCTCGCGGACCTGATCCGGACCACGGGGGAATGAATCCTCGTCGAGCGTTACTCGAGACTGATGTCGCTGGCGTCCTCGGCGCGGTCGAAAGTGACTTCGAGAATTCCGTTGTTGTACGTCGCGCTCGCGGAGTGTTCGTCGACGCGAGCCGGGAGCGTGAGTTGATCGTCGTAGTCCCTGTGCGTGCCGGCCGCCCGAATGGTCAACACTTTGCCGTCACATTTCAGGTCGATGTCATCCTTTTCGACGCCCGGTGCGTCGGCGACGACGCGAAGTTCGTCGTCCGCTTCGTGAACATCGAGGTGCATATCTATCCCTCCCGTCCCACCACTGCCACCCTGTTCGATATGGACATCTCCGTCTGGTCCCATCACATCGTTCATCATCCGTTCTAACTCACGGAAGAATTCGTCGAACGGGTCATCGCGGTCGTCGCGTCTCATTCTACCGCTATTACGTAGACGCGGCAAGATAAACCTTCGGCTACGACAACGATTGTGTTGGGAATTCGGCGATACATGCCCGGTTTCGTGGGCTTTCGCACCGCTACCGCTGTGAAGACCACGTAATTCGATGCCAGACACTTCGAAAACCATTTACTCGTCGTGGATAGTCATCCGAGTATGAGCAACGAAACAGTCCGTGTCGGTCTCAACGGCTTCGGTCGCATCGGACGAAACGTATTCCGCGCATCCCTCGACAGTGACGCTGTCGAAATCGTCGGAATCAACGATGTCATGGAAGACGGAGAGATCGAGTATCTCGCACGCTACGACTCCGTCATGGGTCGCCTCGACGGTGCCAGCCTCGACGACGGCACACTTTCGGTCGACGGCACTGACCTCGAAGCAGGCGTCTTCCACGAGACGGATCCCACGCAGCTCCCCTGGAAGGAACTCGATGTGGATGTCGCCTTCGAAGCAACCGGCATCTTCCGCAGCCACGAGGACGCCAGCCAGCACCTCGATGCCGGTGCCGACAAAGTCGTCATCTCCGCACCGCCGAAAGGCGACACGCCGGTCAAGCAACTCGTCTACGGTGTCAACCACGACGAGTACAACGGCCAGGATATCGTCTCGAACGCCTCCTGTACGACCAACTCCATCACGCCGGTCGCGAAAATCCTCAACGAGGAGTTCGGTATCGAGTCCGGACAGTTGACGACCGTCCACGCCTACACCGGCACCCAGAACCTCATCGACGGCCCGAACAGCAAACCGCGTCGCCGCCGCGCCGCCGCCGAGAACATCATCCCGACCACCACGGGCGCAGCACAGGCCGCGACCGAGGTACTCCCCGGCCTCGAAGGCAAACTCGACGGGATGGCCATGCGCGTCCCAGTCCCCGACGGCTCGATCACCGAGTTCGTCTGCACGCTCGAAGACGACGCCACCGAGGGCGACATCAACGCTGTCTTCAGAGACGCCGCCGCCGGCGAGATGGAAGGCGTTCTCGGCGTTAGCGACGACGCAATCGTTTCCCGCGACGTGCTGGGCCAGCCCTACTCGACGCTCGTCGACCTCGAAAACACCAACATCGTCAACGGCCTCGTGAAAGTCCTGACCTGGTACGACAACGAATTCGGCTTCGCCAACCGCATGCTCGACCTCGCCGAGCATATCCACGAGTAAAAAAGCTGTCCGAGCTACCCCTGCATCTGTGTCCCCGTGCTGAAACTGGTGAGATCGTCGATACGCTCTTCGAGGGTTTCGATTTCCCGGCGTAGTTCGTCGGACTCCGCGTCGTCACTGGCCGCAAGTCTGTCTTTGAGCCCCTGAAGACGTGACTCCTTGACGTCTTCGTCGACTTCTGACTTCCTGACGTACTCGCTTTCCGAGGTTTCATAGACATCCGACGCAGCCAACTCCGTCACTTCCAGTGTCTCGGCTACTTTACTTGAGTCGACACTCATGACACGTTCCCGGTCGATACCGGCCTCGTCCAGCATAGTCAGCACTTCCTCTTCGTCCCTGAGCGACCGGCTGCGACGCGACGTTCGCTGAACGGAGCCGTACTGACCGTGGACGGGCTGGTCGTGATGGAGCCTGTCGAGTAGCACGTCGGCGATGTCCTGGCGAAGTTCGTTCGCGTTCCGCTGGACGTCCGAACAGAGCGTGTAGACGTTCACCAGCGCATCCGTCTCCAGTGCCGTGATATCCGACATATCGTGACGTTCTAGCGCGTCGATAAGGAGCAACGCGTCGGAATACACGTCGATTCCATCGGGTTCTATGCGTTCCCTCTCATCGGCAGCTGATTCGTCGCTTGCCAGTTGCGAATCAGTCACACCGTCTTTCTCGGTAATGACACCGCGTTCTTCGTCGATTTCAAAGCGTGGATGCAGACTCAGTACCGCCGGGTACGGATCGGCATCGGCTGGCAGTCGGTCGAGTGCAAACGCATCTGTCGAGTCCTGAACCCGCCGGTAGAGTGTCTCGAACTGCTCGCGCTGAAGCGGTCGTCGCTCCCCCGTCTCGGAGAACGCAATGAGGACATGGTGTTCTTGCACATCCGCGATGCGGAACCGATCGTGAGAGAGCGGCGTGATGAGTTCGGCACCCTCGGACAACTCGTCGAGTTCGTCGAGTAGCGTGTGCCAACTAACGCTGAACGGCATACCGAACCGTAGCGCGTGCTCGGATAAAACAGTCCGGACGTAAACAGTCAGGACGTGACCGACCGTTTTTGTGCCGGCCAACTGGACAGCCAATGTCCGGTGTCTCTCGATGCAGTGTCATGGGAGGAGCAGACGCCCTCGCAAGTCGACGAAGGAGGCGAATACTTCGAGCGCTGCCGGGAGCTGCTCGTCCCGTTCACAGCCAGCGACACGGGGCGACGCCACCACCGCGAGATCGTCGACCACCGAAGCGAGTCCCTGCACTCAAGCGCCCGATTGCGAGAGTTCATGTCCGATACCGATCTCTTCCCGACGATTTATGCAGTGACCTGCTGATGAACATCTATGGGCGGTATCGAGCTCCGGAATGGGACACTCGTCGTCGAACGCGAGCCGAATCAGCTCGACGAGTTGGCGATCAGATTCTCCGAGATTCTCGGTCAGTTCGACGTCAAGCACGTCTACATCGCGGGCTACGTCTCCATTCTCGCTGGCCGGGCACGCTCTACCGAAGACATCGACGTCCTCATCGAACGAATCGACGAGGAGACTGCAGACGAACTCGCAGAGACGCTTGACGAGGAGGGGTTTTGGGGGCCGGCGATGCCGCTCTCTTCGATGTACGAGATGCTCGATAACGGCGACAATATCTGGGTCGCTCCAGATGACCAGATTACACCGCATCTCGAAGTAAAGTTCGCGCGCGACGAGTTCGACCGCGCATCCCTCCAAAACGCGATCACAGCCAGAATCGGTGATGATGCGATCTCGATTGGGCCGTTAGAACTCCAGATCGCATACAAGCTCCACCTCAACGCACAGAAGGACATCGAGGACGCGGTTCACCTCTACACGCTCTTCGGGGAAAGTCTTAGTGTGCCCTGTCTCGAAGAGTGGGTAACGCGACTCGACGTCGAAGACGAATATGAGCGACTCAAACGCGCGTGAGCACCTCAACGCGAAGCACGAACGAAACCGTGAGCAGCGCATCGAGGGCATCAAGCGCTGGATCGAATACATCAAATCAGAGCCACCGGAGACGTGGGGGCCCCAACAGAACGCGGTCGTCAACGACCAACTCGATTTGGCCCAAAGCGTAGGGACCTCGGCGTCCCACCAGCAATACGTAAAGGACGTAGCAGCCGAAATCCTCGAAGCGAGCAACGAGTCCGGCGCTGATTCGGAGTAGCCGAATCACTCGCAGTTTCACCCGAATAAGGATTTTTGGCGCGTCTACTGAACGAATTCCGTTAGACAGCACTCCGGCTAGCCTACAGCATCAGGTAAGTGTGCACTTACATACCTGCGTATGTACGTGAGTACGTACATAGAGACGTACTCGACGCGGAGGTAGATTTTAGAAGGGGGGTCACTTTGTCGACGGCAGGTTTCGAAGGGCGTTCCTCAGCGGTCTCCCAGCAGTCCCGATACTCCCACGGATCTTCGACCGACTCAATCCAGATCAGCGGCCAGCTGTTCCATCCGAAGGCGATCTCATGTTCTGGTTCCATTTCTACGGAGCGATCCGACGGACCGACCTGTGAGTACCGAACGAGCGCGCGAAAAGACCGTGGAAGAGTTAAATCTTCAGAACCTCACCGACGACGAAGCCGTCCGACTCTTAGAGCTGGCGAACGAGCGGGTGTACGACACCGACGATATGCCCGAGCGGTGGCAGGGTGTCTTCGAAGAGATGGAGGAAAACCTCTACCTGTAATGGCGGAACCAAGATGGAGAACCGAAAAGGATGAACAGGAACCCATCACTAGAACCCCATCAAGTACTGTTCGCTCGGTACCAGTTTCTTCTATCAGCATCTATAGATGTGGCTGTGGAAAAGTGGTGGAACCCAAGATCAGGTCGTTTTAGGCTTTAGGGTATCGTGTGAGAGCCAAGGGCGGATTGGTACTTCCAGTTCACATGCCATAATTTAAAGGGGTCGCGACACACGTACAAGTATGAGCGATCCCGGCGCTCAAATCGAGACGCTGCGCGACCGCATCGAGGCGTCCGACGAGATCTCCGACGCCGACCGGTCGGCGCTGTTCGACTTCAGCGACGAGCTCTACCTGCTCCAGACGAAGTACAGCGACCACCGGCACCTGAAGCTGCTCCGCCACTGCACTCGCATAGCCGAACACGTTGGCGGGCTGGCCGAGGCACTCGAGGACCGCGACGCGACGGAGGACATCGTCCGCTGGATCAACCGAACCTACGACAACGAGGAGACCAACCGCGACTACCGGGTCGCCCTCAGCGTCTTCGGTCGGCGCACCACCGACAAGAACGGCGACGATCCGCCCGAGAGCGTCGAGTGGGTCCCCTCGGGAACGTCCAGCAACTACGACCCGGCGCCGAGCCCCGGTGACATGCTCCACTGGGAGGAGGACGTCCTCCCGATGATCGAGGCGACGCGGTATAGTCGGGACGCGGCCCTGATCGCCGCTGCCTAGGACTCGGGTGCCCGGAGCGGCGAGATTCGCGGGCTCTCGGTCGGTGACGTGACCGACCACCGTCACGGCTTCCAGCTCACCTTCCAGGGGAAGACCGGCCAGCGGACGGTCACGCTGATTCCCTCGGTCCCGTACCTCCAGCAGTGGCTTTCGGATCATCCCGCTCGGGACGACCCCGACGCACCGCTCTGGTGCAAGCTCGACCGGGCCGAGGAATTCTCCTACCGGATGTTCACGAAGATCCTCGAAGGGGCCGCCGAGGAC
>PXRO01000055.1 GCA_003021685.1 Halobacteriales archaeon QS_4_62_28 | reverse complement strand
GACCTGCAGGTTGGTCAGTTCGGCGGTGCCGGCGCTCTGGTCGACCGAGAACGTCGGGGTGATCGTCGCCCCGGAGTCTGTGCGGGTGATCGAGATGTTGTACGGATCGGTCTGCTGGCTGTCCAGGCCGGTCTTGATGGAGTTCACCCAGACACGGACTTGCGTGCCGTCAGTGACGCCGGAAGCGGGTGCTGTCCAGGTGACCGATGCCGTGTCCGCGTTCGCGTTCTTGTTCGAAATCGTTCCAGTCGAGGTCCCGGCGCTACCCTGGTAGTCGACCTGCAACGGCGAGGTCTGCTGTGGGTCGTCGAGCGTGATCGTCACGTCCGTATTGCCTGGAATGTCGATGTCGGGGGTAAACGTGATCGTTTGGTTCTGACCGCTCGTCGCGGGCAGGAGGTTCGCTCCACTGGCGCTCTGGAACCCACTCGGTGGTGGACTGACACTGATGGTCTGGGTCGTCGTGTTCGACCCGCCGCCCGTGTCGGTGACCCGAAGCGTCGCGTTGTAATCGCCTGCCGAGCTATAGGTGTGAGTCGCCGTTCGGCCGGTCGCATCGTAACTCCCGTCGCTCGTCCAGTCCCACTCGTAGGACGTGAGCGCGCCGTCAGGATCGTCCGACCGGGCGGCGTCGAAAGTAATCGAGTCTGCCGCCTCCGGATTCGACGGGGTGTACTCGTAGGCTGCGAACGGTCCCTGATTCAGACCCGAGACGCGTCGCTCCGTGGCGACACCCACGACACTGATGCTGTCGAACTGCCACTCGTCTGCCGCGGTCGTCTCGCCCTGCCGGAGTCTGAGTGCGAAGTTCTCGTGGCTCGCGTTCGCGACACCGTCGATCCTCGCCCGGCGGACATAGGAGATCGGTTCGCCACCGTCGGTCTGGGATGTCACGTTGTCGGCGGTCACCCACGACCCGTCGCTCGCCCGGTACTGCAGTCGGAGGTTCTCGTTGGTGTTCCAGGAACTCCCCGAACTGGGCGTGTCCGGGTTGTCGGTCCCGGTCGCCCCCGTGTCGGGTTCGCGGGCGACGTAGGTAACGGTGAGCGCGTCGTACGCTGTCGTGTTCAGCGAGTCGTTCAGTTCGACGGCCCGGTCACCGGACGACGCACCGCTCCCATTGATGTAGGCGACGCGGCTCCCGTCGTCCGCTTGGCCGGGACCGTTCCCGATATCTTTGATGCCGGCACCACCGCCGTTGCCCGAGTCGTTGTAGTACCAGCCGTTGGCCGCGAGCGTCTCCGATGGGTCTTCGAACGATTCGTTCAGAATTCGGTCGACAGTCGCGTTCACCCGGTCGCCGTCCACGTCAGTCGTCGCGTAGGCGCGTACATACCCGTCACGCTGCCAGACGATATCGGTCTCGTTGTACCCACTCCCACCGGTTCGCCCGGTCGTGCGTCCAGCTGTTGCCACCGACGAGTCGTTGGTGGCGTAGTCGACTTCGACGCCAGACACCGGATCGCCGCCGTCAGTAGTCCGCATTCTGAACGGGACTCCCCGTGTTGCACCGGTTGACAGGTTCTCGCTCGTAATGGCCGCCGAGTACGGTGGTCGTACCCAGTCGGTCTGGTAGACGCCACCGCCACCGCCAGAACTCGACGGCTGACTCTGTACTCGGACCGATATCGTGACGTTCCGTTCGGCCGTCGAATCGAACGACGACGTCGGATCGGTGTCGGTACTGAAGTTGAGGTCGATCCACTGCCCGCCGCTGACCCCCGTCGCGTTGTACGTGACGGTCACCTCGCCGTCGCCGTCGCTCGTCTCACTTGCCGGTATCAGCGATCCCTTCTCCGCTGACGCGTTGACGGTGACGCCGCTGACGGGATTGTTGTACGCGTCACGGACCTGGAGCGTCACGTCTATCGACTGTTCCGGATCGAGTCGAGTGCTGTTGCCCGCAACGTCTGTCAGGTACGCTCGGTCCTCGTCGGCGACCTGTGTCCCGACGCCGACTTTGCTCATCCGTAGCTGGTACTTCACGCCCGGTTCGAGTTCGATGTGCAGGAGCCGGAACGGCGAGTCCGGTATCGTCGTCGTCGAGATATTCCGGACGTGGCCGCCGTTGCCCGTTCGCTCTGCTTCCAGTATCGCCTCCCACTTCGCTTTTCGCAGCCGCGTCGGGACTGTCACTGTCACGTTCGACCCGGCGGTGTCGTTTTCGATGCTCACTGTCTGCTCGGAGGTCGAGACGGGCGTCACGTCGAGACTGGTTGCCGTCGACTGCGTCCGTGCCAGTGAGCCATTGACCGCGACGATTCTGATCTGCTCGTCGTCGATCAGCGCCTGCTCGGCGGCTGTCGTATTGCCGTCCCGGAACTGGTTGTACAGGACCGTGTTCTCGTACACTGTCGTCGGCGCGTTGGTGATCAGGTTGTAGTTGGGCCGGTATGCGATGCCACCCGTGTTGTAAGTCCGTGCCGTCCCGTTCCAGAAATCACCGGTCTCGCCGGTCGCAGATGCGTTTTTGATCGTGAAATTGACAGCGTCGCTAGTCGTACCAGTGGTTCGTATCGATCCGGACGGCGGCCCTGGATTGACGCTGACCAGCCGACTCGGGTACCGCGTCCCGAGCGTGACCGTCACCGACCGCGACGACGTGACGCCGTGCATCGAAACGACCGTGTTGCGGAGTTCTTGCATCTCCTCGCGCACGTCCTGGTTGTGGTTGAACTCCACCTCGCGGTTCTGATTGGGGACGACGAACGCCTGATACGTCGAGAAGGCGACGATGAGCACCGCGAACAACAGGACTGCACCGACCTGTATCGACTGCGCACGCTCGTCGTCCCACAGACCCATTGCATACCCTTATCAGTAGCAGGTAAAAAGCTTGTCCGCAGATATGATCGAAACGATAACGTTACTCGTCGTCTTCTTCCTCGACGACCTCCGGGTCGCTCATCGCCGTCTGCAGGCTATCGAGGCCGTTGATCCACTCTGAGACGAGACCGTACTCCAGATCCGCCGCCGCTTCCACGTCGAGTTCCGTCCCGTCGATGATCAGGGTCCCGGCCTGTACACAGTAGCCAAGCGCCGCATCGAGGTCCTCCTCGGCCTCGGCCTCGGCCGCTGCCTCGATGTAATCGCCGACACCACCTTCGGCGGCGGGGCCTTCGACGATGTACTCCTCGGCCGCATAGAAGACACAGACCAGCGAGGTCTGGACGCCGTCGATCAGCATCACCTTCTCCTCGTCGTCGATATCAACTTCCGCGAGGACGATGTCACGAATCTGCTCGACTTCCTCGAGCGCGGTCTCCTCGTCGAGTAACTCGTCCTCGTGATCGGTAATGATCTTCGCGATTGCGATGGCTGCATCGTCCTGCAAATTCAACAGCAGGCGCGCGGAGTCTTCGTCCTCTGGGTCGACCTCTTCTTCGTCGATCCGGTCGATCCAATTTTGCCACCGTTCCTCTGTATAGTACTCCCCCGGTGGAGTGCTCATATCATTCCCTGCACATGGCCGGGGATATGACTTTCGACCACCACTCTCGCCCGCCCCTGGAGACCAGTTTGGACAGTCATTTATTGCCCCCCGCAGAACCGGCGGGTATGGTAGCACCACGAATCCTGATCCTGGGTCCGCCAGGGGCCGGCAAAGGTACGCAATCGAGCAACCTTGCCCAGGAGTACGGCGTCGAACACGTCACCACCGGCGACGCGCTCCGCGCGAACAAGCAGATGGACATCAGCGACATGGACGCGGAGTACGACACGCCGGCCGCGTACATGGACGCCGGCGACCTGGTCCCCGACAAGGTCGTCAACGCCATCGTCGAGAAGGCACTGTCACAGGCCAACGGCTTCGTCCTCGACGGCTACCCCCGCAATCTCGAACAGGCCGCGGAACTCGAAGGCATGACCGACCTCGACGTGGTTCTCTCATTAGATGTCTCCCGCGAGGAACTGATCGACCGACTCACCGGCCGCCGGGTCTGTGACGACTGTAGTGCGAACTACCACGTCGAGTTCAGTCCACCCGAGGAAGCCGGTGTCTGTGACGAATGTGGCGGCGACCTGATCCAGCGCGACGACGACAACGAGGGGTCCGTGCGTAACCGTCTCGACGTGTTCGACGAGAACACCCAACCAGTTATCGACCACTACAGGAACGACGACGACTTCGTCGTCATCGACGGCGAACAGACCCCAGGCGAAGTCTGGGCGGATATCAGGGCTGCCGTCGACGCACAGATCGAGTAAAACGTTGATAAGGACTGACCTCCGTATACAACAACAATGGCACGTACCGCGCAGAAGGTAGATTCACTCGCCGCCGAAGGCGAGGATATGACGGATGCACTCGGAACGGTCCTGAGCGTTGCACAGCGAAACGGAACGGTTTCCTGGGCCGACGTGAGTGACGACCTCACGAGTGGCCAGTGGGGCCGACTCATCGAGAAAGGACTGCTCGTCGACGCTGACGGGGCCGGGTTCGTCATCGACGACCCCGAAGGCATCCGCGAGGCACTCGAAGAGAGCGATCCGGATGCTATCAGCAGTACCACGGACGCGAACGACGGTGACGAGGACGCCGAGGTCAACTGGACGAGCTACGACAAGGCCGCCGCGGTGATCACGCTCGGACTGTTTGCGGGCTACATGTTACAGAGCGTTCGCAGTGTCGTCGGTGGGACACTCGATGTCCTGCTTGGTCCGCTCAACGACGCGGTCCCGTTCTACGTCGTGATCCTCATCCTGGCCATCTTGACCGGGCTCTGGTCGACGATTCTCCAGGACAACCTGATGAATTCCGAGGTCATGGCCCAGACCCAGGGCAAGATGCAGGACCTCAAAGAACGTCGCGAGGCCGCAAAGGAACGTGGCGACGACGAGGAACTCGAAGCCATCCAGCAGGAGCAAATGGAGGCGATGGGTGATCAACTCGGGATGTTCAAAGCCCAGTTCCGACCGATGGTCTGGATCATGCTGTTGACCATTCCGGCTTTCCTGTGGATGTACTGGATGATCCGCGACGGCCACATCGAAGCGACTGAGACGGTGATGGTCCTGCCGATATTCGGCGAGATCAGTGGCTGGCAAGAGGGTGTCATCGGTCCGTTACAGGCGTGGATCCTCTGGTATTTCCTCTGCTCGCTCGGATTCAGCCAACTCCTCCGGAAAGCGCTGAACGTCCAGACCTCGCCGACGGGATAGGACCGACCGTCCGTGCGGGTCCAAACAGACAGCCTCTTTATTCGGGACCCCGCCAGTCGATACATGTTGATTACCGTCTCCGGACCGGCCGGTAGCGGCAAGAGCACACTTGCCGCCAACCTCGCCGACGCTCTCGGATACGACCACGTCAGCGGCGGCGACATCTTCCGCTCGCTGGCAGACGAACGCGATGTCTCGCTGGTCGAACTGAACCAGCAGGCCGAAGACGACGACCAGATCGACCGCGACCTCGACCGACGCCTTCGCTCAATCGCCAGCGAAGAAGACGACCTCGTCTTGGAGTCGCGACTGGCTGGGTGGATGGCCGGTGAGTACGCCGACCTCAAACTGTGGCTCGACGCGCCGACTGACGTGCGGGCCACCCGAATCGCCGACCGCGAGCACAAATCGACCGCCGAGGCCAGAGAAGAAACCCAGGCCCGCGCCCGGAGTGAAGCCCTGCGCTACGAGGAGTACTACAACATCGACATCGAGGACCGCTCGATCTACGACCTGTCTGTCGACACCGCCCGGTGGGACGCTGACAGTCTGCTCGATCTGGTCGTCACCGCTGTCGAAGTGTACCATCCAGACGGCGACGAGGGGACGACACCGATCACCGACGTCGAGTACGACTTCTAATATGCTCCGTGGCCCACCGTCGGAACGCTCGCCTGCCGACCTGCTCACCTTCGGCGTCGTGAACCTCGACAAACCACCCGGCCCCTCCGCTCACCAGGTCGCTAGCTGGGTGCGCGATGCCGTCGACGATGCACTCGTCGAGACCGACCGGGACATCGGCCGAGTCGCCCACGGCGGGACCCTCGATCCGACGGTCACTGGCTGTCTCCCGATCCTGCTGGGCAACGCTGTCCGGATCGCCCAGGTGTTCGACGACGCCGTCAAAGAGTACGTCACAATTCTCGAACTCCACGACCACGCCCCACCCGACTTCGCCGAGGTCGTCGCCCAGTTCGAGGGCGACATCTACCAAAAACCACCGCGCAAGAGCGCCGTCAAACGCCGGCTGCGAACCCGACGGATCCACGACCTCGATGTGCTCGAACGACTGGACCGCCGTGCACTCCTCCGGGTGCGTTGTGACTCGGGCACCTACGTCCGGAAACTCTGCCACGACATCGGCCTCACGCTCGGCACTGGCGCACACATGGGCGAACTCCGCCGCACTGCCACCGGCGACTTCGACGACACCGACCTCGTCACGATGGAAACCTTCGTCGACGCACTGGCTGAGTGGACTGATCGTGGCGACGACGCCCCGCTTCGCGAGGTCATCGACCCCGCAGAGCGCGCACTGACCGGCTATCCACAGGTAACCATCGCGCCCAGCGCCGCCCGCGAAGTCGCCAACGGCGCACCGGTGTACGCTCCCGGCGTCATCGAGTCTGCGGGCACCCACGGCGACCCCGTCTGCTGTGTAACCCCCGACGACACAGCAGTGTGTCTCGGTCGCCTGGCTGGCGACCCCGACGCCGACTCGGGCGTTGCCGTCGAACTCGAACGCGTCCTCGTCTGATCGACCCGGGTGTTCACTTTCACGGTACGGCCGAAGCGTAGCCCTTAATTAGTGGACCCCCCTCTCCCAGAATGCGGGACCGTGGGGTAGCGGTATCCTCGGCGCATGGGGTGCGTCGGACCTGAGTTCGAATCTCGGCGGTCCCACTTTCTTCCGTGTTGCATCGAAATTAACGGCAGTTCTGGGCTTCGTAGTCCAAATTTCTGACAGTCAGAAATGGTCTCAAGTCGGCTGTTTAAGTGCGAGGTGGTCGGCGTGAGTTCCGACGCTCACAACCCTCTCGACGAGCCGCTCGTGTGTGATATCTGTGGATTCGAAATCGAAGTGGTCGGTCAGCAGTGCCCAGCCCTCGACGACAGGGATCGACGACGAGGCGGTCGCCCACGTCGAGGAGACGACGGCGACCGTGATCTATCTGGACGGCGAGGTCGACGCTCCCGACCGGGCCTTCGTCGTCACGGAGGAACCCCACGGCTGGCAGCTCGCTGTCCTCCAGAACGACGAATCTCCGATCGCTCAGATCATCGTTACCGATCCTAACGACGAGATCCAGAATCAGATCGGTCTCACAGACCCGCGCGAAGTACGTCAGGTGATCGAGGTGCTCGAAGAGATGCTTAACGAGATGGGCGAATGACGCTACGAATACCGATCGATCTCCACATCGGGGATCGGCTCGAAGTCGGTAGGATTCCCAGTCACGACCGGTTCGTCGTAGTGGCGCGCGGTCGCCCCAATCAGCATGTCGCCGGTCGAAACCTTCTGCCCCTCGCGTTTCAGCGTTCCGTTGATCCGCCCAGCGAGGCGCGCGATCCCTGGCGTCGTTTCTTCGACGGGACGAGTGTCGAGAATCGACTGGATCTTTTCGACTTCCGCTTCAGGCGTGTCAGTGTACCCGACGCCGACGTAGAGTTCGTAGACGACTTGGACGGGGATGCGCTCGACGACGGGCTTCAAATCAAGCTGGCCGGCTTTCGTCACGGCATCGGCCTGCCCGTTCATCAAGTCGATCAGAAACGACGTGTCGAGGATCATGCGCCCTCGAAGCGGTCGACCAGCTCGTCGAGGTCCTCATCGTCGACAGCGTCTACGTCGTCGACCGCTTCGCGGAACGCGTCGGTTTCTTCGTCCGAGAGAATACCGGCGATCTCCAGCAGCGATGGGCCGCCGACGAGTCGCTCGACAGCCTCCGAAAAGGTCTCGTCCTCGTGCTTTCGCGCTCGAATCGCCTCGTACACGTCTTCGTCGAGACGAACGTGTTTCGTTCCCATATGTGTAAACGTTCGTTTACAGCACGGAAAACAGTATCGTTCGTTACTTAAGTACATCCGGCAGTTCGCCGCCCTGCGAGCGGGCAGTTTCGGGATCGACACCGAGTTCGCGGAGTTCCTCATCAGTCGGCTCGTGGCTGGCTTCGCCGCGATACAGTGCGACCGCGTCGTCAATCATCTCAAGAGCGTGTTCGCGGCTGTCGCCATAGGTCCTAACGCCCGTTCCGACGTGGGTGATTACCCGCCAGTCGTCCTCACGCCACATCCGGATCTCCTCCCCGCGGTCGTTCATGTCACCAGTCGAATTGGCCATACTCGAAGTAGTTGGATACGTATTATAAGCGTTCAGCTCGATCTCCTCATCGGGTTCGGGCGGGCGCGATCACGAATCACCGAGATGAAGGCTGGCCGCCGGAGGTGCCGGCCAAACGCGTAAGCGCCACGCCGGAGGTCATTCGCACGCACTACGACCAGCCGGACCTGCTGAAACGGATGGAATCGGGCCGCAGCTACCTCGCCTAACCGAAACCGTGAGTGACAACACCCGCGACGTTCGGATGTATCGACCTAAAAACGAACCTCGTAGCTCGGCGGTCCCACTTCGACCGTTTCTACATCTGTCTGTGCTCCCGCTTACCGGCGGAATACAGGAGTGCCCAGAGCAGGATCACGGCACATGCCCAGACGATCCCGACGAACCCGATCCACTCCGACATGTTCTGCAGGACGAGGCTCTGTTATCCTTGTTATATAGCCATTAATCGGCGACTGTCTGTCGCTGGAGTGTTGGGCCACAGCAATCTGACCAACATTGCTCGACGAGGGCGAGATGCCCGTCCAGCAGCCACCCAGCCCACTCGACGAGGGCGGATGCCCGTCCAGCAGCCACTATAGTCCGGTCGGGTGGTCGATGTACGTCGTTTCGAGGCCCCATTCTTCGAGAAGTGCCTGCAGGGCCTGGACGCCGGCGGTCTCGGTCGCGTAGTGGCCGGCAAGCAGGACCGTCAACCCGGCCTCACGGGCCTCGTGGTAGGCTTTCTGCTTGCCTTCGCCGGTGATGAGGGCGTCCACGTCCGTGCGTGTGGCCTCCTCGATCCAGTCGGTCCCGCTGCCGGTGACGATGGCGATGTCACGGAGTTCGTCGGGACCGAAATCGAGTACCTGGACTGGCTGGCTGGCAGTGTCCAGTTCCGATTCGAGCAGAGACTGTAACTCGCCGGCGGTGTAGGCACTCTGTGCCCGTCCACGCTGGCCGACGTACTCCGGGCCGACGGTACCGAACGGTGTCCGGTTGCCGAGGCCGAGTACCTCGGCGATGCCGGCGGCGTTGCCCAGTTCCTGGTGACCGTCCAGCGGGAGATGTGAGACATAGAGCGCCATGTCGTGTTCGAGAAGCGGCGCTATCCGGCGGTAGTGCGTGCCGGTCAGTCGCTCCATTCCACCCCAGACGATGCCGTGGTGGGTCAGGAGCAAATCGGCTCCGGCGTCGGCGGCGGCCTCGATGGTCTCGACGGCCGCGTCGACGGCGACTGCAACGTGGGAAACGGTCCCCGAGTCCGGCCCAACCTGGAGGCCGTTGGGACTCGCGTCCACGTCTGCGTACGCGTCGGTGGCCAGTCGGTCGTCGAGGCGCTCAGTGAGCGTCTGCAACTCCATACACGGGGCTTGGATAGCCCCTCCTGTATGCTTTCGGGAACCGACGTGCTACGTCTGGTGCCGTGGCTGTCGCTCTGGTGTCTGTCTCACGCCCGAAACGGGGTGGCCTCACAATCAGACTGTTAACAGTCCGACAGACCGACGGTCAGGTTCGCGCCGAACGGCGGCGGGGAGATGACCGTCACCCTACCCCATGAACCGGTCCATCCAGATCTCCATCGCCGTCTTGCTCTTTTTCTCGTTGTCTCCCGATTCTTCGTCCGTGTTCGTACACTTCGGGTTCGGTGGGGTATTGTCCCGGGCGTACCACTCGTCGAGGTCCGTTCGCTCGTCCTCGGGGATGTCACACTCTACGCTCGCCTGGTTATCGTCCTGGAAGTACGGGTGGTCAGTGGAGTATTCACGCCCGTCGCCGTAACTGGCGTTGATATCGAAGTCGGCGACATCAGTTGCCTTCGTCCTGATCGAATAGCCGAACTCGTCGGTCACGGTGACCGTCGCCGAGTAGGTGTGTCCTTTCTTCGCCTTGCCCGGGTCGGTCGTGCTGAGAGATCCAGCTGACTCACTGCCGCTCACGCTGTATTGCGGGTATTCGAGCGTCTTCCTGTGGGTCTCATTGCGAAGCTTGACTTTCACATCTTTGAGCGCGCCACTGCCGGCACTGACGCTCCAGTCGGCATCCACGTTCACGTCTGATCCGCTCTCGGTCGCACCGAAGGAGGTGACCGACGCGGACGGCGGACTGGGTGCGCCGTAGGTGAGGTCGACGTGGCCGACTCGGACCGTCGAGGTGAGACTGTCCTTGATTTCGAAGGTTCCCGAATCGTTGACAGACACGGGTTCACTCCAGTCATCTCGGTCGTCGAAGAGTGAGAAGTACGGGTTGTACTCACCGAGCGTATCACCTATCAGCCCCTCGATCGTGATCGTGATTTCACCGTTTTCGTCTTTCGGATTGAGACCGTCGACATAGATGCCAAGGTCGGACGTCTTTTGCCAGGAAAATGAGGTAACTGGAATATCGCCGAGATCGTCGCCTTTGACTGTGATCTGATCCGTACCTACTGAACCAAGGTTGGTGAACGGATCATTTCCGAACCACAAATTCATCCCTGGCATATCTATATCTTCGTTGTACTTGCTCATATCGACCCTGTACGTGACTGTATTTTCCGCACCTTTCAGGCCAGGGTCGATGCTGACTGCGCCATCGATACCCCCGTCACCCGGGTCCAGTGATGCTTTCGTTTCTGAGCTTGCCATACTGATCCGCACGTCTGTCGCACCACTCGAGAACTTCGAGGCAGTGTATTCGTAGTGCTCCCAGCTATTCTTCGAGGTGTAATTATCGCTGCTGGTATTGACCGCACTCCAGGTGGACCCGCCGTCAGTCGACTCCTGGATCTGGATGCTCCCGTTGTCGTTCTTGAGTTGCCCCTCAATCTTTGCTTCCTGAAGATCTCCGCCCAGGCTGTATTCAAGGTACTCGGTTTCGGTGGCATCGCTTCGCTCGACCTGGGACGTGTCGGCCGACCCATCGACGTGTTCGAACGAGCCACTCGTCGTACTCACATTCGGTGCGTTTTCGAGTTTCGAAAGGCTGGTGAGGTCGTCAGTGAACTTCTGGACCTCGTAATCGATTTCGACGAGTCCGACTCGCGGTGCCCAGCTACTGTTCCCGCTCATCTTGACGCGAACGAGTGCAGCTTGATCAGAGAAGTTTGTGGCGCTGTACTCGTAGTGCTTCCACTTGCCGACCTGGTCGTACTGAGTTCGGCGCGTGGGGACTGTTTTCCATCCCGACCCATTGAGTGCCAACTCCTGAATTTCGACATCCGTGTGGTCGAGTTGCCATTTGTCGATCTGGGCCTCGACGCGGACCTCGTTGACGTAGCCACCGGGGTTGTACTCGAGATACTCGGTTGCAGAATTTTTCCGTTCGACCTGTGAATTGTCTGACGAACCGTTGGCGTGCTTGTAATCTCCGCTTTTCATCCACACCGATGGATCGTTGCGTACCTTCGATGTGTCCGTGAGGTCGTCCAGCAGGGTCTTCTTGGTCGGGTCGGGGGCTTCGTTCCTGATCTCCACGTACCCGACTGCCGGCGAATAGCCGGCATTAGCGTTGATCGCGTACGTCGGGCCGATAGAGTCTATTTTGTTTCCGTTCTGCCACAGATTCACCCAGCCATCGAACGTCCCTGCACTGTCGATGTCGACGTCTGTGACCGTAACCGTGAGGTTCCCGGACTCGTTGGCGGGTTTGAACGTGTCGACATCGAACATCGTCTGGGCGCTGTCACTGTAATGGATGCCCTGGACGCCGATGTCCCCGATAGTGTCGCCCGAGACGCTGATCTGGCTGGCGTCGATCCCCGTCGCTGAGGCACCGGCTGCGCCATCACCATAGCCAAAGCCTGCGGTCAGCTGATCGATGTCGACCGAACTGTCCGTGATTCCGCTGAGGTCGTACGTGAAGGTGAACGTGTTCGTCTGTTCGACCGTGCCCGGGTCGACGCTGATCGATGGATCACTCGCCGAGTAACTCGTGGCGCTTGCGCCATCGAGTTTCAGGCGTACCATGTCTGCACCGCTGGAAAAATTCGCAGACGTGTGCTCTTCGTACGACCACTGGCCAGTCCCGCCGTAACTGCTCTTGGAGCCACTCACTGTGCTCCAGTTGGAGCCGCCGTCGGTCGACTCCTGTATCTCGACGCTTCCGTTGTCGTTGTCCGTCTGTGTCTCTGCGATGATGTACTTGGCTGCCCAGTCGAGGTCGTACTCCAGATAGACCATCGATCCGTCCGTGGATCGCGCCTGTGTCGTATCCTCGCTCCCGTTCTTGTGGGCAAAGCTTTTGCCAGGGAACTCTATCGCAGGATCGTTCGCGAGATTGGACTTGTCGGCGAGTTCGTCGCTAAAGACGCCACTCCCGGTCGCCGCCGTTGCTGGTTCCACCGAGAACCCGACCGCACCCAATCCCCCGATTAGTGCACCACTCTTTATCAATCCACGTCGCGTGAACATAACCAATAATCACTGCTATAGCACATAAAATTATTCATATCCAGATTAATCGTGACTATTCGATAATTCGTTCTATTCGGACTCATGCACTTATTATAATATAGAGACATTCAATTTCTAGTAGTATCTATGCAGTTAGAATCACCTCGATCTATTCTTTAAACACATCAACTTTAATACGGTATTTTATAGAATATTATATAGAAGTATGAGCAGTAATTAAATCTCATCTGACCATCAAGTGAGAACAACACTCGTTCGAGTGCCCTGGCTCCGCAATCCCTAAACGACCTTCGTGCCAAGCACACGTCAATGGCCGACTGGACGGAAAAGTACCGCCCGACGACGCTGGCGGAAGTGCGGGGCAACGACACGGCCCGCGATGCCCTCGGAGAGTGGGCCGAGACGTGGGAGAACCACCGCGAGGCAGTGATCGTCCACGGTTCGCCGGGCATCGGCAAAACGTCGGCGGCGCACGCGCTGGCCTCGGATCTCGGCTGGCCGACGATAGAACTCAATGCCTCAGACTCCCGGACGAAAGACGTCATCGAACGCGTTGCCGGCGAGGCAGCCAAATCCGGGACACTCTCTGCTGGCGGTGCGGGACGACGACTGGTGATCATGGACGAGGCCGACAACATCCACGGCAACGCCGACCGCGGGGGTGCACGCGCCATCACGGCGCTGGTCACGGAAGCGAACCAGCCAGTGATCCTCATCGGGAACGAGTTCTACGAGATGAGCAACGGGCTTCGCAACGCCTGTCAGGATATCGAGTTCCGGGACGTGGGCAAGCGCTCTATCGTCCCCGTCCTCCGTGACCTGCTCCGGCAGGAGGACGTCACTTTCGAAGACGACGCGCTGACCCAGATTGCCGAGATGAACGACGGCGACCTGCGCGGCGCGATCAATGATCTCCAGGCACTGGCCGAAGGCCGCGACCACATCGCTGCCGAGGACGTGGTCACCGGCGAACGTGACACGACCGAGGGCATCTTCGACTATCTCGACGTGCTCCTGAAAGAGGCCGATCCCCGGGAGGCACTCGAAGCCAGTTACGACGTCGACGAGACGCCCGACGACCTCATCAACTGGATCGAGGACAACATGCCAAAGGAGTACGAGGGTCGGGAACTCGCGACCGCCTACGACTTTCTGGCGAACGCCGACCGCTGGCTCGGGCGCGTGCGCGCGAAACAGAACTATTCGTTCTGGCGCTATGCCGGTGACAACATGACTGCCGGTGTCGCCGCCGCCCGCGAGGGCACGAAAAGCGGCTGGACGCGGTACGGCCCGCCAAGTTACTGGTCGAAACTCGGTCGCTCGAAAGGGACCCGGAACACGCGCGATCATATCGCCCAGCAGGTCGCGACGATCAGCGGCGTCAGCATGCGCACCGCTCGCCGCGAGATCATGCCGTACCTCGCGACCATGACCCACCACTGCAAGAACCGCGAGGTGACCGTCGCGATGGCTGCCCAGTACGAACTGGAGGCCGAGCACGTCTCCTTCATTACCGGCTCGGGTAAAGACACGAACAAGGTCCAATCCATCGTCGAGGACGCCGAGGCACTCCGGGAAGCGGCCGCTGTCGAGGGATCAGAGGGTGCGTTCGAGGGTGCGAGTGCCGGTCAGACTGACGCCGGAGACGGCGAGACCGAGGCCGGGGACGGTGAAACTGCGGCCGGTGACAACACGACCGACACTGACGAAGCTGAAGACGACGAGCAGCAATCCGGGCTGTCGGATTTCATGTGATACACCGGTGGACGTACCGTTTGATACGTCTCAGCCGTCACGGTCCCCGGGCTGAATGTATTAGTGCGTACGCCCACTGGTACATCAGTCGTCTGCATTCGCGCCTGTTTTCGCCGTCGTTTCGACATTCTCAGCGGTGCCAGTCGTGCTCGCGTCGTATGCCCAGGCAGCCGCGGCGACCAGTGCGGTGAGGATAGTCAGCGCGGCGGCGTGGTGCAGGACCTGTGCAACCGGACCGAAGTTGAAAATCGTGTTCGCGCCCAGCAGGACCTGTACCGGGAGTACGGCGGTTGCGACGGCCGTCGCCCACCTGATTCGCCGACTGTAGTCTCGTCGCCAGGCGACGTATGTCGTCCCGAGGATAGCAAAGCCGGTAATCATCGCGACGAAGCGGTGGAACCACTCGACGAAACTGGTCCAGTTTGCCGGGAACAGTCCCAGCCAGCCGTCACAGAAGGGCCAGCGACCGGCACAGGTCAGGCCTGCACCGATTGCGCCCGTGTACACGCCCAGCAAGATCAATCCGAACGTCAGCGCCGTCGTCGTGGCGACCAACTGACGAAACCGGGTGTCCATGTCCGACACTCAGAACCGCACGTATTTAGCTCCGACTTTTCTCGCTTCTGTCCGCACTCGTGACTGGCCATCGACAATCGACGTAATTGAAGCAGACATTTGACGGTACGATCACCTTTTTTATGAGTGCATACGATCCCTCGCCATGGGACTCGACGAGGACGCCCTCGACTATCACAGCAGCGAACCACCGGGGAAATTAGAGATCGCGACGACGAAACCGACCAACACCCAGCGGGACCTGTCACTTGCCTACTCGCCCGGCGTTGCAGCGCCGTGTGAGGCGATCCACGAGAGCCCCGAAGACACGTTCAAGTACACCGCACGCGGAAATCTCGTCGCCGTCGTCTCCGATGGCTCTGCTGTCCTCGGTCTCGGCGATATCGGCCCCGATGCCTCCAAGCCCGTCATGGAGGGCAAGGGCGTCCTGTTCAAGCGCTTTGCCGACATCGACGTGTTTGATCTGGAACTGGACACAGAAGACACCGGGGCGATGATCTCCTCAGTGAGCGGGATGGAACCGACATTCGGTGGTATCAACCTCGAAGACATCGCGGCCCCGGCCTGCTTCGAAATCGAACGCGAACTGAGCGACAAGATGGACATCCCGGTCTTTCACGACGACCAGCACGGGACGGCCATCATCTCCGGCGCGGCGTTGCTCAACGCCGCCGACATCGTCGAGAAAGATCCCGACGAACTCGAAATCGTCTTCTCGGGGGCGGGCGCGAGCGCAATCGCCTCGGCGCGCTTCTACGTCTCGCTGGGCGTCAGAAAGGAAAACATTACGATGTGTGACTCTTCGGGGATCATCACCGAGGACCGCGTCGAACACGAGGATCTCAACAGATACAAGGCCGAGTTCGCCCGCGACATTCCAGAAGGCGACCTCGCGGACGCGATGGATGGTGCCGACGCCTTCGTCGGTCTCTCGGTCGGTGGCATCGTCGACCAGGAGATGGTCCGGTCGATGGCCAGCGAGCCGCTCATCTTCGCGATGGCCAACCCAGATCCAGAAATCGGCTACGAGGCGGCCAAGACGGCCCGTGATGACACCGTCATCATGGCGACCGGACGCTCGGACTACCCCAATCAGGTCAACAACGTCCTTGGCTTCCCGTTCATCTTCCGCGGGGCACTCGACGTGCGCGCGACAGAGATCAACGAGGACATGAAGGTGGCCGCGGCCCGTGCCCTCGCGGAACTGGCCCGCCAGGACGTGCCAGACGCCGTGGTCAAGGCCTACGGCGACCAGCCACTCCAGTTTGGTCCCGAATACATCATCCCCAAGCCACTGGATCCGCGCGTCCTCTTCGAGGTGACGCCGGCCGTCGCCGAGGCGGCCATCGACTCCGGCGCTGCCCGCAAATCAATCGACCTCGACAGCTACGTCGAGAAACTCGAAGCGCGCCTGGGCAAGTCTCGCGAGATGATGCGCGTCGTCCTCAACAAGGCAAAGAGCGACCCACAGCGGGTCGTCCTCGCCGAGGGCGACGACGAGAAGATGATCCGTGCGGCCTACCAACTCGTCGAACAGGGGATCGCAGAGCCGATCCTGCTCGGTGACCGCGACCGGATCACTGCGATCAGCGAGACGCTCGGGCTGGACTTCGAGCCAGAAATCGTCGATCCCGATGCAGGTGGTCTCGAGAAGTACGCCGACCGGTTATGTGAACTTCGCCAGCGCAAGGGAATCACCCGCCGCGAGGCCGAGGAACTCGTTACCGACGGCAACTACCTCGGGAGCGTCATGGTCGAGATGGGCGACGCCGACGCGATGTTGACCGGTCTCACTCACCACTACCCCTCCGCGCTCCGACCGCCGCTCCAGATTGTCGGCACTACCCCGAACGCTGACTACGCCGCTGGCGTCTACATGCTCACCTTCAAGAACCGTGTCGTCTTCTGTGCTGACGCCACCGTCAATCAGGACCCGAGCGCTGACGTGTTAGAGGAGGTGACTCGCCACAGCGCCGAACTCGCTCGACGGTTCAATGTCGAGCCCCGGGCAGCACTACTGTCGTACTCGAACTTCGGGAGCGTCGACACCGAAGGCACCCGCAAGCCCCGCGAGGCCGCTCGCCGACTCCGCTCGAATCCGGCGGTCGATTTTCCCGTCGACGGCGAGATGCAGGCCGATACCGCCGTCGTCGAGGACATCCTGCAGGGAACCTACGAGTTCTCTGATCTCGACGATCCGGCGAACGTGCTGGTCTTCCCGAGTCTCGAAGCAGGGAATATCGGTTATAAACTCCTCCAGCGACTGGGCGGTGCCGAGGCTATCGGGCCGATGCTCGTCGGCATGAACAAGCCCGTCCACGTCCTTCAGCGCGGCGACGAAGTCAAAGATATCGTCAATCTTGCCGGCGTCGCAGTCGTTGACGCGCAGGAGGACTGATAGGGATCGTTGTGGACCCGTCCTAGTCGCTCGCGCCGCCCCGGTTGGCCCGGGAGGGCGGTGGCACCTGTTTGTCGACGTTCGGTGCCTCGGGGAGGACACAGCGGGTCGGTTCGTCGTTGACGTGGGCGTACTGGTCCGGTGCGTTCGCCAGCGGATGTGCCGGGTTCACGTCACTCGAGATACGCGCTGCCCTGACCTCATCAAAGCCGTTGATCCGTGCCCGGATGCCACGCCAGTGTAGTCCTGTCGACTGGGGAATCGAAACGGAGTGAGCGCCGCCGAACTCCGCGTTTTTGACGGCGAGCATCGCCGCGTTGACGTTTGCCGCCAGGTCGTCGTGGTCGATGAGGAGTCCGACTGTCGCATCATCGGGTGCACGTGCGGCGAGGATGTCGAGGCCGAGGTGCAATGCACGATACTCAGCAACGTTATTGTCCGGGACGGGATTGTGGACCGACAGTCGCGCGACACGTTCTCCATCGCGTGTTTCGATCACGACACCGAGTCCCCCAGATGACTCTCGGAACGAACCATCGGTTGCGATGTAGAAGTCCCGGTGATGCGTGCGCGGCGGATGCGCGATGTGTGGCGTCGGCGACTCGTCGAACAGGTCCCGAAGGGACGGCCGGCCGTATGCGGCCATATTCGCTGTAGGTGATCGACTGTGTTAAATATATGGTCCATCAGAGAACCGGGTCGGTGCTCGAAAGTGCATAAAATAATGGTGAATGGAGGGCCACAAGAAGGGCTTTCTTCGATTTCAGTCGCGCAGGTGTGGATGGCCCACCAGCAGCGCGACAGCGTTACACAGCAACAGGGCGAGGAAGGCGCCGATCAGCGGTCGACTCGTCAATCCCGTTGCAAGCAGCGGGATGTAGAGGAAGGGGAGGGCAACGGCGATCCAGAAGGACAGGGCCTGGACCGGCGACAATATGTGCTTACTCGCCTCTCGAACGGAACGGACTCCGTTCAGTGCGGTTCTGAGTTCGTTGTTCGTGGAGCTCGACATCGGGGACACCTGTATCCAGTTAGTATCCATACCATCATATAACCGGTCGAGAGTTCGGACTGTTTCACTCCATTTCACTAATTCAAGCGTGATCTAATACATTTTATGACGAACTCTGAGGCCTATAAACGTTTCATTCTACTCTCTTGGGCTATAACAGATATCATTTCATTCTCGTTGTACTGCCGGCTGTAGGCCTGTGAAGAACCTCGCGAGCCGGGGGTGTTGAATCTCTCGTAACAGTGACAGTCGACCAAGAAGTTTAGCTGTCATTGAGGGCGCTACGCCCCCCTTCCTCAGCGAGCGTCGAAGACGCGAGCACCGCCGGTAGCATGAGCATCCACGTTCACTCACCTAGTATTGTGACCTCGACCGGCGTGTCAACCGCCGCCAGATCGGCGCAACTGAGGGCGTACTCCGGAACGTGCGACCGCCACGCTTCTATGGCCGACTCGTGAACTTCGCGGTGGCGTTCTGGAGTATACTCCTCGTTGGCTCGTGACCGCAACTCGGCGGCCGTCTCGTCGGAGTGGGGGAGCGGCGGACAGTCGTCTGTGACCAGCGCCCCTGGCTGGACGAGTAGTTGTCCCGAATCTCTCGCTTCGTCCCCCTGTGTGACGTGTAGCCGAGCCCGCATCCGCGCGCTGAACGGCGCTGTTACCCGCAGGACCGTCGGCTTGCCCCGGCGTGTGGCCTCGAGTGCTGTCACCAGCTCGTCGGATTTGACGACGAGGGTCTCAATCGTCGTGGGATCGGACATCGTATTCATACTGTCGGACGTAACCATCTGAAGATTTTCGCCACCCCGGGGTGGCGAAATCCGTCACGGACTTCCGTCCGACAGTATCAGCCTACGGTCCCGAAATACGTATCAGCAACGGTCGGGAAGCCATCGTTCGAACGCCGCTCCGAACGAAGACCCGATATAATTAGCTATCAGCCTCTGATGACATCAGCTAATTATTTCCATAGATAGTAAAGCACAAAAAATAACAAAGATATAGTCAAGTGGCTCTATTGAAAACGTCCTTAATCATCTATGATAATCAGACGGATGAGTTTATATTGCATATTGAATAACAACTACGCACCATGTGGCGGGGGACGACAGAAACACGGAGGAATCTACCGTGGAGATGAAAACGAGAACCGAGTCAGTCAGCGTGCTGGTCGTCGATGACGAACAGGATATCGCGGACCTGTACTCGATGTGGTTACAGCGGGAGTACGACACCGCAACCGCGTACAACGGCGAACGGGCACTCGAACACGTCGATGAATCAACCGACATCGTGTTTCTGGACCGCCAGATGCCTGAACTCTCTGGCGACGAAGTGCTCGACCGGATCGACGAACTGGCTTTCGACTGTCGAGTCGTCATGGTCACGGCTGTCGATCCCGACTTCGATATCGTCGGTATGCCGTTCGATGATTACCTCACGAAACCGGTGACGCGTGAGGACCTCATGGAGACGGTCGACGAGATGCTGAGCCGCGAATCCTACGACGACCAGATGCAAGCGTACTTCACGGCGGTCTCGAAGAAAGCGACACTCGAATCCGAGAAGACCCCGGCAGAACTCAACGAGAGCGACGAGTACGCCGAAATCAATCAGCGCGTCGACGAACTCTCCGAACAGGTCGATGAGTCTGCCACGGCGGTCGACGATGTAGCGGCACTGTTCCACGATCTCCCCGGCGACGGTTGATGTCCTCGATGGGTGTGAGATCGAGATGTGATCGTTCACCTGTACCATCTGTAGCGATCACGTGTGATCACCCTCTGTTGCATGCACACTACGTGCGTTGAGCCACTCGTTACGAGCACTTCTTTCTCTCTCTAACGATAGATCTCAGTACAGTATACGATTAATAACAATCATCCCGATTCCAGTCGTTATCGTATGGTAACGATCGAAGAAATCGATATCGAGGGGTGGAGGGATGCGCTTCCGACATCGGGGTACGAGCCATTCCACGATGGCGACGCACTCGCTGTCATCAACGACCATACTGATGCGGAGTTACGTCTGTTCGGTGCTTTCAAGGGGGGCCAGACAGTCGGTCTCTTACCGATATTTGTCACCGACCGGGTCGTCGGTCGAACCGTCTTTTCTCCGCCGCCCTCCATGGGGATCCCCCAATTGGGGCCGATCATCACACCGCTCAGTCCGAAGCGACGAAAACACGAGCAGATCAACGATGCTCTTACCGACCACGTCGTCGAAACACTCCAGCTCGACCGACGAACGACGATCTTCCGGATGGTCTGTCCTGCTGGCTATGATCCGCGGCCATACGAGTGGAACGGCTTCGATCTGCAGACGCGGTTTACCTACACTGTCGATCTGGGCGACACTGATCTCGAAACGATCATGGGGCAATTCAGCAAGAGTCTACGGAACGAAATGCGCCGCTATGGCACGCTAGACCTGTCAATCGAGCGTGAGGGGCTCGATTCGGCACTCCGTATTTACGACGACCTCGTCGACCAGTATGCAAAGTACGACGCTCCGGTGCCGATGTCCAAGGAGTTTCTCACGGACCTACTGACGACGCTTGCGGACGACCGGTGGCGCGTCTATGTCGCTCGAACGCCTGATGGGGAGTATCAAAGTGGCATTATCGTTCTGCTGTCGCCCGATCGCGCGTACTACTGGCAAGGAGGGGTAGCGGCCTCCTACAAGAACGTGAGCGTCAACACGATTCTCCAGCGTGTCATCCTCGAAGATTTACTTACCGATCCCGCACTCGACTCGGTGACAAAATACGATTTGGTCGGTGCGAACACCAAGCGACTCTGTGACTACAAGGGCAAATTCAATAGCAAACTCGAGCCGTACTATGCTGTCGAGTCGTCGAACACGGCGATGGCTTTCGCAAAGTCTACGTACAAGAAGTTCGGCTGATCACTCGACAGTGTCCGTAGTCCGTCAAAAGTGCCCGGGGAGTGCACGGATCCTCAAAGCACCGAGTTCATCTACCACATGGAAGACGTGCTCGCGCTCTATCAGGGACCGTACGACTCAGACAGACCGCTCGTTTGCTTCGACGAACACCCGGTAGCACTACGAGCGCTCCGTCGTGATCTCGAACGGGAACTCGTCGATGCTCTCGCCCCCGGATTTCGGGAGGAAGTACTGTTTCCACTCTCGGCTGTCGGGATCAGCGTAGTCGCCGATGTCCGGATGCGGGTCGACGTCGTCGTAGTCGTCCAGCCGGTCCCTGATCATCGAGCGCGCGCGCTGGCCGTCGACCGTCTCGCCGCCCACGTCGTCGAGGACGCTCCGCGGCTGGATCGTCATCTCCAGCCCGTGGGGCGTGTACCTGCTCCTCCGGTCGGTGTAGAACGGGGCGCGGCCGACGACGAACATCGACTCCCCCGCGAAGCAGAACTCCCATTCCGGATCGCTCGGGTCGGCGGGCACGTCGTCCGGCCACGGCTCCGGATCCCGCTCGTTCAGGAACTCGAGGATCCGCCAGAACTGCTCCCGGTACTCCCGCTCGCTCCGCTCCTCGTCGGGCGGCTCGAAGAACACCACCAG
>PXRO01000054.1 GCA_003021685.1 Halobacteriales archaeon QS_4_62_28 | reverse complement strand
TTCTGGCTGTAGATCGGCCTTCTGCACCCAATCGTGGATTGCCTTCCGACTGCGTTGGACACCCACGTCTTCGAGTAATTCGACGGTATTCGATAGGGAGAGACCTGCAACATGCGATTGAATACCCTGTGCCATCACCCACTTGGGTGTCCGCTCGCGCTCCACAAAATCCAAATCTATCCAGTCTCTATAACCACTGAGGCGGGCGATTTCTGGCATAGATCACCGAGAAATTCTCCCGCCTCACTTTTCACGCTTAACTAAACACGATGGTCCTGTCCTCGAATGTGATCACCACGGTTTGTCTTTGACGCCGAGGAGGTACGCGATACCGTTTGTCAGCACGCGCAACACCGGCGTGACGATGACGACCGCAAGCACCGGAAGGGTGAACGTCGCCGTCACCCAGCCCGGGGTCGCTAGCAGGGCACAGGCAAGCGCGCCGACGACGAAATCCAGCTGGTCGACGACCGGGAGGGCGCGCCCCGCTCTCGACCGGACCGGCGCTTCAGAAAGGAGGCTCCAATGTCTCCGACCATCGCCCCCAGTGCCAGCCCGACCGCAGCCGACAGCGGAAAACCGGCAGCGAGATGCCGATGGTCTGGCCGACCGGATCGGAGACGGCGTTCAGACCGACTTCGAGTGCCGTTCCCGCCGCAGTTCCCACGAGGGTACCACGCCAGGTCTTGCCGTCGCCCAGTACCCGCCGGCCGCCCCACGTCCGGCCGCCATTGATCGGGCGACCGCCACTGCCGAGGACGGCGGCGTTGTTCGGGACGTAAGCCGGCAACATTGCCCACAGCGCCGTCGCGACGATCGCTCCGAGTCCCATACTCCGGGCCAGACTGCCGCCGGTCTTAACTGGGGCGGTTCGTCACGGGAGCCGTCCGGCTCAGATCTCCCCGACCTGTACGTTCCAGAGGTCGGCGTAGGTCCCGGCACGGTCGAGGAGTGTTTCGTGGTCGCCCTGCTCGACGACCCGGCCGTCGTCGAGGACGACGATCTGGTCGGCGTCCCGAACCGAGGAGAGCTGGTGGGCGATGACGACGGTCGTCCGATCTTCGGTCAGCCGGTCGAGTGCCCGCTGGATCAGGACCTCGGTCTCGTTGTCGACGTGGCTGGTCGCCTCGTCGAAGACCAGGATCGGTGGGTCGTCGACGATCGCGCGTGCGATGGCGATGCGCTGGCGCTGGCCACCAGAGAACTTGACGCCGCGTTCGCCGACTTCGGTGTCGTAGCCCTCAGGGAGGTCGGTAATGAACTCGTGGGCGCGGGCCTCGCGTGCTGCCTGCCGGATCGCCTCCTCTGACGGCCCCTCGCCGCCGTAGGCGATGTTCTCCCGGACGGTGCCGTCGAAGAGGAACGGGTCCTGGTCGACGTAGCCGATCCGGGAGCGCAGACTCTCGCGAGTGACCGTGGTGATGTCGTGGCCGTCGACGCTGATCGTCCCCGAGTCGGGGCGGTAGAACCGCATCAATAGCTTCACCAGCGTCGATTTGCCCGCGCCGGTCTGGCCGACAAAGCCGACCGTCTCGCCGGGTGCGACGGTGACGCTTACTCCGTCGATGACTGGCTCGTCGGTTCCGGGATACGCGAAGGACACGTCGTCGTACTCGACGCGACCCTCGACGGCGTCGAGGTCGGCCGCGTCGTCGGCATCGTCGTCGATCTGCCAGTCGCTTTGCTGGAGGCCAACGACGCGTTCGGCGGCGGCATCTGCGCCCTTGTAATTGCCGACGACACCGGTGACGACACCCAGCGGGCCGTTGAGGGTCCGGGTGTACAGCAGGAAGGTCAGCAGGGCACCGCCCGACAGCGGGGCGGTAAAGAACAGCGGCGGGCCGTTGAGTACCCAGTATCCACCGAGAACGAACGAGGTAACCATCCAGCCGCCGGCGATCAGGGAATTTATCGGCCAGCGGCGGGCAGCGATCCGCATGACGCCGTAGCCAGCATCGCGGTGTTCACGGGACGCCGCGGCCGTCCGCCCGGACTCGTGGGCCTCGCCGGTAAAGGCCTTGATGACGCCGATCCCGCTGAGACTCGTCTCTAATCGAGCGTTGAGCATCCCTTCAGTCTGTCGCTGGCGGCTGTGTGCCGCTTCGAACAGCTTCGCCATCCAGCCGTTTGCGACGATCACGATCGGGACGAAGCCAAGCAGGAGAAGCGTCAGCTGCCAGTTCAGGTATGCCATAAACCCGATCACGCTGACGAGGTTGACGATCGAGAAGACCGTCTGTTCGAGATCGCTCTCGAAGAAGCTCTCCAGCGTGTTGACGTCGTTGTTGAGGACGCTCATGATGTCACCGGTCGCTTCGCTGTCGAAAAAGCCGAGTTCGAGTCGCTGTGCGGCGTCGAACCCGGCGACTCGGATGTCGTGCTGGATGCGCTGTGCAGCGACACCCAGCGACCACTGCCCGACCAGGGCACTGATCACGTCGACTGCCTTGACTGCGACCAGTAGGCCAAAGACGAACCACAGCAGGTCCGCCGTCCCAGCAGGGACCACAGACTGTGGCAGGCCCGGCAGCGCGAACTGCTGGGAGCCAAAGACAGAATCGAAGGCCAGCCCGACCAGTAACGCGTTCATCTGCCCGATACTGTTTGCGAGCGTGTGGCCGACGATGCCGAGCACGGCATAGGGGGCCGAATCACGGCCAACGCCTTTCAGCAGGTGGACCAGTGGATAGTCGGCGTCGGCCTGCTCGGCGATCGTCGTCGCGTCGCTCATCGACTCACCTCCCCGGCTTCGGCAGCGCCACGGTCGGCGACGAAGGATTCCGAGACGGCGTCGAACTCGCCGATCTGGACCCGCCAGAGGTCCGCGTAGATCCCGTCACGGTCGAGGAGCTGTTCGTGGGTGCCTGCTTCGACGAGTTCGCCGTCGTCGAGGACGAGAATCCGGTCGGCGTCCCGAACAGTCGAGAGCCGGTGTGCGATGACGAAGGTCGTGTGATCGGCCGCCAGCGAGTCGAGACTCTCCTTGATCTGGATCTCGGTCTCGTTGTCGACGTGGCTGGTCGCCTCGTCGAAGACCAGAATTTCGGGATCGTGGAGGATCGCGCGTGCGATGGCGATGCGCTGGCGCTGGCCCCCGGAGAGCTTGACGCCGCGTTCGCCGACCTCGGTGTCGTAGCCGTCTTCGAGGTCGGTAATGAACTCGTGGGCACCCGCGAGTTCGGCTGCACGCACGAGTCGCTCGTGGTCGGCCTCGGGCTCGGCGTAGGCGATGTTCTCCCGGACGGTCCCGGCAAAGAGGAACGGGTCCTGGCTGACGAACCCGATGGCGTCACGCACACTCCGGATGCTGTGGGCCTGGATATCCTGGCCGTCGACACGGATCGTTCCCGAATCGGGGTCGTAGAACCGGAAGAGTAGCTTCAGCAGCGTCGACTTGCCGGCCCCCGTTGAGCCGACAATGCCGACGAGTTCGCCCGGCTGGGCCTCGACGGAGACGTTCGAGATGGTTTCGTCCTCATCGGTATAACTGAAGGTCACGTCCTCGTAAGACACGTGGCCGTCCGTGACCTCGATGTCTGGGCCCTCCTCAGCATTGACGGTCCGGGTCTCGGTCAGGGTGTCGTACACGCGCTTTGCCGAGGCGTGGCCGTTCTCGTAGGTGTTGATCACGTTGGTCGACAGGCTCCGGACCGGCGCGAGAAACGACCGCGTGTACATCAGGAACGTAAACAGCGTCCCGGCGGTCAGCTCCCGGGTGAAAAACAGCGGCGGGCCGTTGAGCACCCAGAAGCCACCGAACAGGAGCAGTCCGGCGTGAGTCAGGTTCGACAGCGACCAGCTGAACCCGTCGAAGCCAATCTTGAGTCGGACCGTCGACCAGCTGGCGTTCAGGTACTCACGGGAGTGTGCAGCGAGCCGCTTCGATTCGTGTTCCTCTTTGGTAAAGGCCTTGACGGTGCTGATGCCGTCGATCACGTCGCCGAGGTGGTCATTGACGTCCCCGACCTGCTCGCGGATCCTCGTATATCGCTGTTCGAGCAGCTGCGAGTAGAGCCGGGCCCCGCCCGCAAGCACGACCGGAAAGAGACCGACCGCCAGCGCGAGCTGCCAGTTCAAAAGCAGCATGAACGCATAGGCGACGACGATCTGGCCGCCGAACAGGATCGCCTGACTGATCGCGCCCGAGATGCTGTTGAGGTTGTTGACATCGTTGTTGAGGACGCTCATTACGCTCCCGGAGCCGGTGTCGTCGAAGTAGCCCATCTCCAGGCCCAGCACAGCGTCGTAGATCGCGATCCGGATGTCGTGCATGGCGTCGATAGTCGCCCCGAAGGTGAGCAGCGCGGAGAGCCAGTCCAGGCCACCGCGGAGGGTCACGGCCAGCGCGAGCAGTCCAACGGTGAACCAGAACTGGCCGGTCTGGCCAGTCGGGATCCAGGCGTCGGGGACAAGCGGCAGCGTGTACGCCGCCGTTCCGATCAGCAACGCGTCGACCGCGACACCGATGACGAGGGCGGGAACCCGCTGGGGGATCCGCGCCAGTAGCTGCAGGAGGATGCCAGCCCCAAAGCGACCGGCATACGGGCGGGCATATGTGCGTATGATCCGTGCAACCGGATGGTGGTTCTGTTGTGACATGTGTTAGGTGCCGATTCTATTGTGACTTTAGCCGTGTTGGGTGGTTGTGTGTTGGTTGGCTGTCGATGTAGGGCGGTTAGCGGGCAGTCCGGGTCACCAACGCCGGCGTGGCGGGTAGTGTGTAGTCCCCACGGCCGTGGTTGTGGGACCGAATGTGCAGCGAATTGTTGATGGGTGGCCTATTTGAGTTCTTCTAGGTTGTGTCGCCTTTCCACACTACTCCGGCAATCGAAGTCGGTGATCTGGTGACTGTCTGCTACCGGATGTTGGCGTCTCGACAAAGGAGAGTGCGCGACAATAACATTGTCGGAACAGTTTAATTAACGGCTTGTCGGTAGTTCAGAACCCTCACACGGAAGCAGTGGGACGAATCGGATCTGTCCACAATTAGTTCTGTCCTGCCAGCATTCGTCTTTGGATAGTCAATCGCGCGACAGCGTGCAACTGACCCGGTAATCGGTTCCGACAGTCAGTATCAGGCCAGCCAGTCTTCGGGTTTGGTGTCGTAGTCGATGTCGTCGGCCGCGAGGTGTTCGACCTCGGACCAGTCGACTTCCTTGATCGTGATCTGGTCGCCGTCGTACCGGATCCGCTTGCCGACTTCCTCCGGTTCGGGTTCGCGGTCACGCCGCCGTGCGACCTCCACGTCGTGTTCGTCGAACTCCTTGTCGATGGTCAGTAAGTTGACTGGTCGTCCCCAGAGTTCGAACACTTGCTTCAGCGCCTCCCTGGTCTGCCCGAGGTCCAGCATGACGCCGTTGTACTGGTGGGTCAGGAGGAGTTCGTTGCGGTTCCGGTAGTTGCCGTCCTCGACGGTGATCGTCGGCTTGCCGAAGTTCGTGAACTGGAGCATGAGCTTCTTTTTTACGTCGTCAGCGTCAGTCGAGGTGGCCCGGTAGTCATCCGACGAGTGGGTGTACTCGTAGGTGAAGTAGTTGTGCTCGTCGACGAACTCCTGGGAGAGGAACTCATCGAGGAACGTCACGTCGTTGTGACTCTCGCGAATCTCGCGCATGCGGTCCCATCCACGCGTGTGCTCGACATCTGCCAGCGCTTCCTCGATGCTGTCGTACCGGGCGTCGTCGAACATGTACCGGGAGATTCGTTCCAGTTCTTCCTGGGCAATCCGTGAGACGAAGCCCCGGTACTGGGGCTTGACCAGCGAGTAGTGGCGTTCTGCTACCCCCTCGTAGCGCAGGACCTTCCAGGGGTAGGCGTCGACGTCGATCTCGCCGTTCCGGGCCTGTCTTAGTGCCTCGGCATCGATCCGGTGATCGTCAGCGTCGAGGGCATCGAGGTTGCCGGGCACGTCAGCTAGCAGTTCGTCTGGCTGGATGAGTTCCTGGACGTATTCGAAGTCGACCACGTCGTGGAAGTTCCGCCAGGTGACGTCTTCGACCCTGAGGAGGCGCTCGACGACCTCCCGGCGGTTCTCGCTGTTCTCGATGTACTCCCAGAGTTCCTTGCCGAGTTTGTACGGATTGAGTCCTGGCGACCCGAGGACGCGGGCCTGGTGGTCGGCATAGAGAACGAACTCGTCGTCACGGGCGAATTTCTCCTCGCCCATCATCATCGACTCCCAGTAGGCGGCCCACCCCTCGTTCATCACCTTCGTCATCTTCTGTGGCGCGAAGTAGTAGGCCTCCCGGCGGAGGATTTCGAGAATATCGGACTGCCAGTCTTCCATCTCGACGGCCTTCTCGCCGTCGTCGTCGTACTGCATCCCGTGCTGGCGCAGGAAGGCGAGTATGTCCTTCTCGGGTTCCTCGGGGAACGTGATGGGTTCGTCGTCGTCTGCCTGTGCGTCCAACCACTCTTCGGTGAACACCTGCCGGCGGACCTCTTCGGTCAGTTCCAGGTCTTCCAGCTGGTCTGCGACCTCTTCGAGGTCAGTCTCGCCGGGCCGGTCGTCGCTGCTGACCGGGCTATAAGGCTGGTGCTGGTCGATGTTGTCCTCCAGACACAGAACGTGATCGATCCACTTCTCGACCTCGCTACGGTCGATGTCGGGGTCCTGCATGTACTCCTCGATGGTCTCGGCGTGGCGCGCGAGCATCGCCGAGGCGTCGGGTTCGTCGTTGAACAGGGCAAACCAGTTGTTGTTCGCGAAGAAGTCGGCGTGGGCCTCGACGTGGGTGATGACGGCCTTCTGGTCGGCCAGTTCGTTGGACTCCTGCAGGAATGCGTGGGCCGGTTTGTCGTTGTTGACGATTTCGAACGCCTTCCCGCCGAGGAACTGTCCTTGCTTTTGCTGGCGGTCGTACTGCATCCCCCAGCGCCAGTGTGGGTACCGCTGCTGGAACCCCCCGTAGGCGATCAACTCGTTCATCTCGTCGTAGTCGACGATCCAGTAGTTGACCGGATACGGTGTCAGCCCGAGTTTCTTCGCCAGGTTCGCTGCCTCGGTGACTGGTTCTTCGAGGTCGTCAGCGACGCGTTGCTTCCGGATGTGGTCGTCGGTACTCATGATTCGTCCTCCGTACTCAGGATCTCGTAGATGCCATCGACCACGTCCTCCGGACTCGAAATATACGCGACGGCCACGTCGTCTGCACCCCTGAAGTGACGCTCGACCTCCTCGGCGTGGGTTGCGTTGATGGCGTTCCCCGACGGCTGGGTCTCGACGTAGGCGTGGAGATTCGCCGGAATCTCCTCCATTAGCGGGATGACGCGGTCCTCTGTGTCGTTCGAGGAGTTCTCGGAGTCACCGGCCGCAAAGACATAGCGGTTCCACTCGCTCCACGGGTATTCCTCTTCTAACCGTGCCAATGCGAGTTCGTAGGCACTGGAGATGCGCGTGCCACCGCCCGAGCGGATGCCGAAAAAGTCGTCGCGCTCGACTTCCCAGGCGTCGGCGTCGTGGGCGATGTAGACGAACTCGGCGTGGTCGTACTTGCCCTGGAGATACCAGTCCAGTGGCGTGAAGGTACGTTCGACCAGTTCGCGCTTCTTCTGGCGCATCGACCCGGACACGTCGCGAATGTTGACGACGACGACGTTTTTTTCGCGTTCCTTCTCTATTTCGGGATAGCGGTAGCGCTCGTCCTCGCGGCGGAACGGAATCTCGTCGACGCCTTCCTTGCGGATGCGGGCCGCCGTGTCGACTGGATCGACGTTGTCCTCCATCTCTTCGATGTCCGACCAGGTGTCTTTCTCGTCGGCGTCGAGTTCCTCGTAGGCGTCCTCGATCCAGGTCTTCGAGACCGGGATGTGGTTCTCGCGTGCCCACTCGAACACCGTCGCAGGCCCCCAACCGTCGACCTTGAGGGCTTCACGGACGTACTCTTCGTCGAAGTCCATCGCCAGCTTTCGCTTGAGACCTTGCTTGAACAGGCGTTCGAAATCCAGCGTGCTGGATGGGCCGGTACGCGTGATGTCCGTAAAGTCGCCTTCCGTCTCCTCGATGACTTTCTTGCCCTTGGGTTCGAGGTCGAGTCCGAGTTGCTCGTCGAGTTCCTGAGCGAACTCCTCGGGATCCATCTCGTAGTACTCGTGTTCCTCACCCTCCTCGCCCGGTTCGCCGTCCTCGTCACCGTCGCCAGGTTCGGGCTGGCCGACCGGGTCGCCAGGCTGTGGCTGGCCGTCCTGACCCTGGCCGACGCCGCCCATGTCGCGCTGGTCGTAGGCGAACTCGGGCAGGTCGACGATCTTGATCGGTATCTTCACCGAGTCTTGGCGGCTCTGTCCGAGGTCACCGTACTGGATGAAATCCGAGAGGTCCTGTCGACGCTGTTCGCCGACCTCACGGTACCGTTCGAGGTCGTCTTTCAGTCCCATTTGTAACTCACCTGGTTCATGACGTGTCGACTGGTCAGTTCGGCCGAGGCACCGCTGTAGTCGAACATCTCCCGCAAGTTCCGAATCGTCTTTTCCTTGAGGTCGGCCGTCTCGGTCCCGCTTGGCGGATTGTCCCACTGTCGCGGGTCGAAGTCCTCGTAGGTCCGCTTGACGTCGGCCCAGTCGTGACTGCCAAGCACCGTCTGGATGACCGGAATCTCCTTGGGATTGACATCGCCGACGCGGAACGTCTCGTCGCGTGACTGCCAGGCGTGGCGGTTCAGCGCTGTAATGATCTTCTCGGTGCGGAACTGGACCACCGCGTCGCCCGGGTCGTTGCCCTCGTAGTTGTCCTCGTCGAACCGACCCAGGTGCTCGATTTCGAACACCTTCATCTTCAGCGGGTCCGGGTCCTCGTACTCGCCGCGCTCGTTCTCGATTTGCTCGTCGGCCTCCCACGCGTAGACGTGTTCGATGTACTCCTCGACAGTCGACTTGTCGACGCGCTTGTCCCGCATGACGGCGTCGAGCACGTCCTGTTCTTGCTCGCCGAACACGTGATTTTTCACGGGAACGACGCGCTCTTCGAACTCGTTTGCCTCTGCCGGCGAGAAGACGGGGGCGCTCTCTAGCTCCTCGGCCATCCGGTTGAGCACGTCCCGGGGCATCACGACGTTCTCGACGGGGAGGTCGGCGTGGTGGCGGTCCTGCTCCTCGTGGAGCAAGTCCGCGATCACGTCACGGGTGAAGGTGACCGGGATGCCGTGGTCGCCGTCGGCGGCGTTCTCGCCGAGGTCGAAGTCCTCGACCTCGATCCGCTCGTCGCCTTCCTGCAGGTAGCCCCGGTCGAACAGCAGTGCCTTGTCGACCATATCCAGGCCGCTTGGCAGGTCCGTGTCGTCGAGTCGGGAGACGACAGCGTAGAGGGCCGCGGCTTCCAGCGTGTGAGGGGCTAGCTCTACGTCTGTCACTGCTGTCGAACTATCCCGTACCGAGACGGTCAGTGGTTCCTGAATCCACGTCTCCATCTCGTCCCAGGAGTCGGCCTGCCACACTGCGGTCTCGTTCGTGAGTTCCCGCCGGAGCAGTTCGGTCTCCAGCGAGAGATTGGTCAGATACGTGAACTCGTGCTTGTCGAGTCGGCGTTTCAACGCCTTCAGCGGGTCCTGGCCCTCGCGCTCTGCGTGCTGATTGAGACGCGCCTCGAGATCCGGGTTCGAGATGATGATCAACTGCGTGTCGATGTCCATCCCGATCCCTTTGTCCAGTTTTACGTGGCCCTCGTCGGGCACGTTCAGCAGTTTCTGGAGCAAATCGGCGTGCTGGGCCGCGTCCTCGACGATTGTCAGGAGGCCGTTGCCCTGCGAGAGCACGCCGTCGTAGCTAAAGGCCTGTGGGTTCTTGCGCCCGCGAGAGTCCAGTTCCCTGAGCATCCCGTGCATCCACGACCCGACGAGTCGCTCTTTGGGCGACCCTTCGTCCTCGGAGTGGAGCACGCCGATGCCGTCACCGACATCGACGATGAAGTTCTTGACGCGAAGGTGCTTCGGGTCAGTCACCGCCGAAAAGAGGTCCTCGACACCCTGGCGGCGGTACTGTTCTTCGAGGAACTCGCAGGCCTCCCGAGAGAACGGATCGAGCGTGCCGTCTGCACGGAGACTAACGTGGTCGTCGAGTCGCTCGTTCAACTGCGCCAGCAAGTCCCGGCGCACCTCTGAGGGGAACACTGTCAGCGGATTGACCTGTACGGGGCTCTGGTACCAGTCGTCCTCGTCCTCGGCACCGGTGTCGCCGTAAGTCAGGCCGCTTCCCCCACTGCCGGCCCCGGAGATGTTCCACTCGACGGTGTACCGGCGGCCGTCGTCGGTCCGGGAGTACTCGCGCAGTCCGTTGATCAGGCACCGCTTCAGTTCCGACTTCCCGGTCGCCGTTGGCCCTTCGAGCCAGATGATCTTCTCGTCTTTGCCCCGGCCAGCTGCGATAGAGCGCAGGTCGTCGACGAGTTTGTTGAGTACCTCGGTGTTGCCCAGGATCGCGTGCTCACCGTCGTTGTGCGGGTCGTCGAAAAAGCGGTAGCGCTCCTTGCGTTCGCCCTCCTCGATGACGGTCCTCGTACCGGCCTCCTCGATGGCGTCGAGCAGGTACTTCGAGGCGTGGGAGGCAAGCGCCGGGTTCTCGAAGAGTCGGTCGACGAAGGCAGAGAGGCCCATCGGCTCTTCGTACGTCCGGTCGAGCGCCTCGTCGGCCTGACCGATGAAATCCTCACCGCTCATTACTCTTCCATCTCACTTTTGGCGACTTCGGCACCGGCGAACTCGAGCACCTCCTTGGCCCCCGCTTCGGAGTACTCCTGTTCGATCAGGGCGTCGATCCACTCGTTGCGCTCGTCGTCGTCCATCTCGCCGCTGGAGACCAGTGCCGAGAAGTTGATGTTGTGCTTCTTGTCTTCCCAGAGCTTGCGCTCTAGAGCACGGCGCAGGCGGTCGTTGTCCTGTGGGTTGAACGTGTCTCCTTCGCGAGCGCGCCGGGACACCCAGTTCGACACTTCCTGTCGGAAGTCGTCTTTGCGGTCCTCGGGTAAGTCGAGTTTCTCCTCGACGCCGCGGAGGAACTGCTCGTCGGGTTCCTGCTCGCGGCCGGTCAGGTCGTCCTCGACGGTGTCGTCGTCGATGTAGGCCATGACGTGATCCATGTATTTTTCGCCCTGGCGCTGGATCTCGTCGATGTCGTAGGCCAGTGCGTGGCGCACGTCCTCGATGGCCCGTTCCTTGTACTCTTCGCGCACGAGTTCGAGATAGCGATAATAGGTCTCGAACTTCTCTTCGGGGATCGAGCCGTGGTTTTCGAGGTTCTCTTCGAGGTGATTGAACGTCGTCAGCGGCGAGAGGAACTGTCGGGAGCGATGCATCGAGTCCATGATCGCTTCGGCGATTTCGTCGCCGATGAACCGGGGCGAGACGCCGTCCATCCCCTCGCCGATGTCGGCCGTCTCGGCGGCCTCTTCCTGTAGCTTCTTCACGTCGACGTCCTCGGCCTCACCGATCTCACCGTTGTAGGCCTTGGCCTTCTGGAGCATATCGATCTTCTCGGCGCTTGGCTCCTCGATGCGGGTGAGGACGCCGAAGAGACCGGCCATCTCCAGGGTGTGTGGTTCGACCTGGATATCCGGCAGGTCGGCGTTGCGCAGCATCTTCCGGTAGATCTTCGACTCGTCTTCATAGCCCAGCACGTACGGGAAGTCGATGCGCTTGGTCCGGTCGTTGAAGGCCTCCATCTTCTCGTCGCCCTTCTTGTCCCGGTACTCGGGCATGTTCGTCCGGCCGACGATCACCTGGTCGATGTCGATGCGGGGATTGTTCTTGGGCTTGATCGTCTGTTCCTGTGTCGCGTGCAGGAAGTCATAGAGGAACTCACGCTGGAGTTTCAGTAACTCCTCGCCCGAGAAGATGCCACGGTTGGCGTTGCAGAACGCGCCCGAGTAGTCGAAGGCACGGGGATCGCTCTCGCCGTAGATAGCGATCTTCGAATAGTTGACGTCACCCGTCAACTCGGTCTCGTCCTGGTTTTTCTTGTCTTTTGGTTCGAACGTCTCGATCCCCTGTCGCTGGTTCTCGTCGGCGACAAATCGGATAATCTCGATGTGGTTTTCGAGGACAGACTGCAGGTCGTCGTCGTAGTACGCCAGCAGCCGATCCATGTAGAATTCGCTGGCGGGGTCCAGTGACTGTTCGTTGCGGATGGTATACGGTGCGTCGAGTTCCTCGTTGATGTCCTCGATGACCTTGTCCCGTTGCTTCTGGGGGAGCAAGACGATGGGGTCCTGATTCATCGGCGACCGAACCGCGTCGTCGGCGGGGTCCTGGTCTCCGATCACGTCACAGAGGTTCGTCCACCGGAAGGTGTACATCCGGCCCTCGTCCCTGAGCGTGTAATTTTCGAAATAGCGCCGGACCTGTCGGTCGAAGTCAGATTTTCCGGAGCCAACCGGGCCGAGCAGTAGCTTGATCCGTTTCTCCGGACCCAGGCCGCGAGCGCCCGACTTGACCTTGTTGACGAACTCGTGCATCGCCTCGTGGACGACCCGGCCGTAAAACGTGTTCTCGCCGTCGTTCAGCGGGTCTTCGGAGGCCAACTTGTACTCGACAACACCAGCGTCCTCGTCGTACTCCGTGCCGTAGTAGTCGAACATATCGGCGACGCGCTGGTGGGCGTTCCGGGCAATGCGTGGGTCGTCGTACAGTTCGTCCAGATACCAGTCGAACGGATGCGTGACTCGCAAATCCGCCGGAATGGAATCCTGGTACTCTCTACTCAACTCTTCGAGTGATTCTTTGGTGCCTGTCATACTATCACAGCGTCTAATTGATCGCCGGCCCGTGGGCCAGCGGCGCTGACGTGCGTGTTTCGGGAAACATGCAAGCTATGGCTGTCCGTGCAATCGAGGCGCGCAAGCGTCGGTCGATGGGTGCATGCCATGTTTTCACGTACCAACCCTTGTCGCGGGGACACAGTGACGTGAGTTGGTACCACACTACTGGTCGGAACTGTTTCCGATACTATTTATTGTAAGAGTCTTGGGCCTACATAACTCTTTCCTCGGGACCGGTATCGTGTGCCATTATTTCCAATGTTTTATTTGGAGAAAATACAGCTACGCAAGTCGGTAATGGCGGTACATCGGTCGGCCATCGTCCATAGGTATTTAAATAATCGTACGGTGGCGTGTCAGAGAGACGGTCGATGGACCGTCGGACTCTTTTCTGTCTGTCCCGGAGTCCCTGTATGACACTCGACTCGCTGGGGCCGGCGTGGATCGTCTGGAACGAGGAGCAAGGACGGGTCGTGCTCGCCTTCCGGCCGGATATCTTCGACGGCAGTGCCCTCCCGGCCCCGTGCATGCCGACGATATACATTACTCGTGGCCGGCGTGATCGGCGTCCCGGCGGCCAGCGCATCGGCGAGGACTGGTTCGTGACGCTGTATCTCGAACCCGAAGTCGACTGCGGGACCGACAGCTACGCCGCCCGCGAGGAGGCGATCTCGGGGGCGGTCGACCTCGCAGCAGCGTTTACCGCCGGCCGCATCGACTACCGAAGCCACTACCAGGTCCCGCGAGAGGACTACTTCGAACGACTGGACGAAGTGACCGACAAAAACGGATAACGCGTCACGCCGGAACAGCCGGCAGTGTCGTAGCATGTGCACGTCTTCACTCACCTGATCGCACGACTGCACGTGATCGGATGAGAAATCAGTTGCAAATGCTACTATATAAATGGCCGCCCCGTATACACTGTCGTATGACGACGGTCACACTCATCGGAACTCGCCTGGCGGAGGCGGGCGAGGAATTCGTCTACCGGGGGGAAGCAAGTGGCTGTGCGGGGTGTCCGTACCGCGACCAGTGCCTCAATCTCACCGAAGGACGGCGCTATCGTGTGGCCGAAGTCCGGGAATCCGGCCAGGTGCTCGACTGCGCTATGCACGACGAGGGCGTCAGAGCAGTCGAGGTCGAACCGGCCCCGATCCGGGCCAACGTCGACTCGAAAGGAGCCTACGCCGGGAGCAATGCGTCACTGGAAGGCCCGTGTCCGTACACCGGGTGCCCGAGCCACGAGTACTGCGAACCCGCCGGCGGATCCTTCGACGAGGAGTACCGCATCAACGAGGTCATCGGCGACCCGCCCCACGATTACTGCGGGCTGGACCGGAACCTTACGCTCGTGGAGTTCGCCACGCCGAAAGACAGCTAGATCGTGCCGACCGGATTGGCCATGTATCCGAAGACGTTTTCGTACCCCTCCGGCGACAGGAGCACAGGATGGAACGCCGTCTCGGCGACGACGGGGTCGCCGTCCGTGGCCGCGAACGCCTCGCCCGCGGCGACGGGTTCGAAGTTGTTCGCGAACACCTCGTACACCTCGCCCATCGCTTTCGGAATCGGGTCGCCCAGGTCAAACATCGGGATCTCCGCCCGTGGCCGTTCGTGGCCGCCGGGGAGTGCGTCGACCGTCCGCAGGAACTCCCGCGTGACCTGGACGGCGTTCGCTCTGGCCCGCTCCGACCGCTGGTATCCACACTCCAGTTCGACTGTCTCGGGGATGCCAGAGAAGATACGGCCCTCGTTTATCCTGTGGGTCTCGACGACCGCGTCGATTGAAAGGTGTGCGCAGATCCGTCGTTCCATCTCGCCGACGGTGTCGACGAGCGCGAACATGTCCTCGTACGACTGCGTCGAATGCAACGCGAGCGTCGTGCAGTCCCCGATTTCCTCGACCAGCGCCGCCGCCAGTCGTTCCTCGTGGGCCTCGCTGTCGTGGTCGCCCGGGAACGACCGGTTCAAGTCGGTGTCGACGTAGCGCACGTCGCGTTCGATTGCCGCCTCGTTGGCAACGACCAGTGCCACCGACCGCTCGACGGCCGGTGCCTCTTCGATCAGTGTCTCGACGGCGTGGACCCCACACGGTTCGTCGCCGTGTATCCCACCCACGACCGCGATATCGGGGTCCCCAGATCCCAGTTGTTCGACGTACACACGTCACGACTCGGTCCGGACCGAAAAGAGTGCCACGCTTCTGATCACTCGAATTGCTCGACGAATTCGAAGTCGACCTCGCGGGCCGTCGGGTACCCGTCGTCGAGTCGGATCTGCCAGCCGTCGAGAGCGGTCGGATCGTCGAGTGCGTTGGTCAGCACCGTCCGAACGTCGAGTACGTCGACGCCGTAGAAATCGCCCGGAACGCCCTGGAAGTACTGGAGAGCCGTCCGGAACAACGACCGCATCCCGTCGTCGTCCTCGAAGTCGTAGTGCTTGTACGCGCCGGCGGCGACCTGCACCATCCCGTGGAGGAACTTGCTCTCGACGCTCCCCCGCCCGTAGTTGTACCACTCGTTCTCGAAACAATCGTGAGATTCGTGGTACTCACCGGCGTTGTACAGGCGAACACCGTGAACGACGGCCCCCCGGAGCGTCGCGTGCTCCCAGCGACCGTCTGATCGCCAGCCGGTCGGGTCGCCCGCCGGGGGACCGACGCTCGGGTCCCGAGTGTGCTCGTCCATACTGGACTGTCGGCGGCGAGACTCCTAATCCCACCGGTAGAAAACATGTTCGGACAGTGCTGTTCCGTACCGCATATATACTTCCCCCCTCTGGAACCCAATGCAAGCGTGCGAGGGTAGCCAAGCCTGGAAACGGCGGCGGACTCAAGA
>PXRO01000053.1 GCA_003021685.1 Halobacteriales archaeon QS_4_62_28 | reverse complement strand
TGCTGGGCCAGGAACTCGCTGCCCGCTAAGTTCTGCTTGTCACGAAGCGAGTCACACTCCCGTCCGACTGTTCAAAAAGGCCGATCTGTGAGCACGAAACGGTTTGTACGCTGGGTTCGTGGGGGGCGATATGGACGAGTTCAGCCATCTCGAAGACGACACAGTCCAGATGGTCAATGTCGGGGAGAAGGCCACCGTGGACCGGCGTGCGGTCGCGACCGGGCGGATCGACCTGGAGCCATCGACGGCCGAATCGATCCGGACCGGCGCTGTCGTGAAGGGCAACGTCCTCGCGACGGCCCGGATCGCCGCGATCCAGGCGGTCAAGCGAACCTGGGACGACATCCCGATGTGCCACCCGCTCTCGGTCGACGGCGTCACTGTCGATTTCACCGTCGTCGAGGACGGTGTCGAGAGCACCGTCGAGGTGTCCTCGACCGGTCAGACCGGTGTCGAGATGGAGGCGCTCAACGGCGTGACGCGCGCGCTCCTGACCGTCTGGGACATGGTCAAAAGCGCCGAGAAAGACGACGACGGCCAGTATCCCGCGACCCGGATGACGGACGTGCGCGTCGTTGAGAAAATCAAGGGCGAGCCATGAGTCACGATCACACTCGCGACCACGGTGACAGTGGTCACCACCGCGGCGACGAGCATGGCCACGACCATCAGCACGGCACCGACGACGCTCTCGATTTCGCCGTCCTCACGATTTCGACCTCCCGGTCGACCGAGGACGACGAGAGCGGACCGGTCGCCCGCGAGCGGATCGAGGACGCGGGTCACGCGGTCACCACCCAGGACGTGATCGGCGACGACGCGGATGCGATCAGGTCGGCCGTCGACTCCCTGCAGGGCGAGGTGGACGTGATCGTGACGACTGGCGGGACTGGCCTGACCGACGACGACGTGACGGTCGAGGCCATTGGGCCACTCCTCGCGCCCGAAATCCCCGGTGTCGGCGAGTACTTCCGCCGACTGAGCCACGAGCAGGTCGGGACCGCCGCGATGCTGACGCGGGCGACGGCCGGTATCGCCGGGGAAACGGCTGTCTACGTCTTCCCGGGGAGTCCCGACGCGATCCAGCTGGGCGTCGAGGACGTGCTGTTACCCGAAGTCGGCCACGTCGTCGGGCTTGCACGGCGATGAACTGCGCGCGGGCGGTGTCTGCGGGAGTCGGACCGTGAGCCCCACAGTTTCCCTCTCCGAGGCCGAGGGCGAGGTACTGGCCGAGGACGTGGACGTTGCCGGGGCGGCCATAGACCACGACCTGGCCAGAGTTGCAGGCTACGCCGTGGCCGCCATCGACACGAGCGGTGCGCAGGCGGCCACGCCAGTCGTTCTCGACGTGGTCGCCGAGGTTGCCGCTGGCGACGATGCCGTCCAGATCACACAGCTACGGACTGCCGTCGCGGTCCAGGCGGGTGCACCGGTCCCGGAAGCGATGGATGCGGTGGTCCAGACGACGGATACGAGTCGGCGCGACGACGACGTGGCCGTGCGCCATACGGTCGTCCCGGGCGAGAACGCCGTCGCCGCCGGGGATATCGAGGCTACCGACACGCTGTCGGCCGGGACGTTGCTGACGGCCCCCGAACTTGCGCTGCTCGGGGCCGCCGGACGCGAGCAGGTATCAGTCATCGGAGCGGACGGTGGCGGCGACCACTTCGAATGAATGTGAACTAATTCCCCTGGTTCGGCTAATCGGTCAGTCCACCGTTCCTGGCGGATGAAAGGGCGAGGCGCTCTCGCGTGTACGTGGTCGTCTGAGCGACCCCTATCTGAGGGAACGAAGTGACCGAAGATATGTCGCTCAACGGCCGCGAGAGCGCCGAGGGCTTTCGGTGCCACAGAGCTCGCTCGACGACCTCCTGCAAACACCGCTGGCGGCGACCGACAGTCTCTTTCGATCCGGGTCCAAAATCCGGGCATGAATCACGAGCAGTCGCGGGCGCTGTACGATAGAGCGCTGTCGGTGATGCCGGGCGGTGTCAATTCGTCAGTGCGAGCGACACAGCCCTACCCCTTCTTCGTCGAACGCGGGGACGGTGGGCACGTCATCGACGCCGACGGGAACCGCTATCTGGACTTCGTTATGGGCTACGGGCCACTCTTGCTGGGCCACGATCTGCCCGACCAGGTCCAGTCGGCCATCCAGCGACGGGCCGCCGAGGGGCCGATGTACGGCGCACCGACCGAGGTCGAGGTCGAACTAGCGGAGTTCGTTCGCCGGCACGTCCCCAGCGTGGAGATGACTCGCTTCGTCAACAGCGGCACCGAGGCGACCGTCTCGGCGGTCCGACTCGCCCGGGGCTACACCGGCCGCGACAAGATCGTCGTCATGCGGGGCGGGTATCACGGGGCCCAGGAGTCGACGCTGGTCGAGGGCGAGGGCGATCACGTCCACCCATCCAGTCCCGGGATTCCCGACGAGTTCGCAGCGCACACCCTCACGCTCCCGTTCAACGACGCCGAGGCGGCCCACAGCCTCTTTGCCGAACACGGCGACGATATCGCCGCGGTCCTCACCGAACCGATCCTGGGCAACTACGGTATCGTCCACCCGATCAGCGGCTACCACGAGACGCTGCGGGAACTCTGTGACGACCACGGCTCACTGCTGGTCTTCGATGAGGTCATCACCGGCTTCCGGGTCGGTGGCCTGCAGTGTGCACAGGGGAAGTTCGGTGTCACGCCGGACCTGACGACGTTCGGCAAGATCGTCGGTGGCGGCTTCCCGGTGGGTGCCATCGGCGGGCGAAGCGAGATCGTAGAGCAGTTCACCCCCGCCGGCGACGTGTTCCAGTCCGGAACGTTCTCGGGCCATCCCGTGACGATGGCCGCCGGTCTGGAGACGCTGCGCTACGCCGCCGAGAACGGCGTGTACGACCAGATCAACGGGCGTGCCGAGCAACTCCGGTCGGGCCTGACCGACATCGTCGCCGACCAGGCCCCCGAGTACACCGTCGTCGGCACCGACTCGATGTTCAAAGTGATCTTCACCCGCAACGGCGCGGGCACCCAGGCCGGCGGTCCCTGTGACGCCGGCTGTGTGCAGGACCCCGACTGCGACCGCTCCGAGGGCTGCCCGAAGAATGGACACGACATCAAGCGCGCCGAGACCGAGCGCTGGCAGCGCCTGTTCTGGCCGGCGATGCAAGACCAGGGCGTGTTCCTCACGGCCAACCAGTTCGAGTCTCAGTTCGTCTCGGCGGCCCACACCGAAGACGACATCGAGGCGGCACTCGAAGCGTACAAGGAAGCGCTATAGCCTCATCCTCCGTTCTGGCTCTCCCCGTCGCCGTCGTCCCCGTCGGCACTGCCCTGTTCAGTGTCGTCGCTCGCGCGCTGCTGGACCCGTTCCACTGGATCGTCGTCAGTCGCTGTCTCGGGTGACAGCACCGTCGAGACGACCCTGCGAATCCGCCGGAAGCCAGCGACCAGTCCGAGACCGAAAGCCCCGAGTGGGAGCAGGGCCAGTCCGACTGGGATCGCGTAGCCAAAGAACACCACGACGTATTTCACTGCCGTCAGACCGCCGTAGAAGGCTTTGAGGAAGGCGTCGTCGAAGCCAAACGACGAGCGGTAGTTCCGGGGCGGTTGTTCGCCGACCGGTTCGTGGGCGTTGACCGTTATCGTCGACATCGTCTCTCGCTGTTCGATGGACTGCTGTTCGCTCTCGAGTGACCGGATCTGCTCGCGGATATCGCGCAGGTCGTCCCGGATTCGGTTGGCCTCGTCCGTCTCGTTGGTCTGGGCCAGCAGTCGTTCGAGTGCTGCCTCCTCCTTTTCGAGATCCGCGATACGTTCTTCCCGGTTATTGTACTCCCGGGTGAAATCCTTCACCGAGACGGACTCGTCTTCGACGTAGCCGAGTGCGGCGAGGTCGTCGCGCGCGTCTGAGAAATTCTCCGGGGGGACTCGCACCGCCATCCGCCCCTCGGCCCAGTCGCCGCGTGTGTCCTGTGAGCGATCACCGACGTAGCCACCGTACTGCTTTGCGATGGTCCGTGTCGAGCGAAAGGTCTGTGAGAAGTTCTCGACGCGCAATTTCAGCCTGGCTTCACGGACGACGATCCGGTCGCCGGTGGCGTCGTAGTAACTCCCGACGCCGCCTGTCTGTCCTGTCTTTGCCCCGTCGTCGCTGCCTCCAGCTTGGTTGCTGGCACCCGAACAGCCAGCCACTACGACGAGGGCCACGACTGCGAGCAGCGCGATCCGCCGTCTGGTCACGTGCACAAATACCATGGGTTGTTCGATAGTAGTACGGAAAATTGTATTAACACTGTGAACGGTACAAAAAGTATTTGAGCTATGTACTCATCGGCAGCCTTTCGAGCACACCACGCGAAGGCCCGCCCATGCCCGGTGACGAGGACATTGCAATAGCCGAAAAGCGGATGTACGGCGACCGCCGCGAGGAGACGATTGCCTATCTCGCCTGTGCGATGGGGGTGGCACGCGTTGCACTTTCCGACGACCAGATCGGTCGCTTCGGCCTCGAACACCGGTGTCTGGCTCACGATATCGCCGGCGCAGCGGGCCAACTGGCCGTGGCGACCGACGAGGACGTGCTGCTCGGTAGCGAGGGATCGTTCAGGCCCGCCGACTTCGGTCCCGCAGTCGCGGTCGGACTCGACGGGACCGTCGTGGCTGCTGGCCCGGACGGGCGCGTTGCCCGACTCACCGGCGACGAGTGGCGAACAGTCGGTCACGTCGACAACGTGCGCGCCATCGACGGCGACCTGCTGGCGACGGCCGATGGCGTCGTCCGGGTCGACGATGGCGAACTCGTGGCACTGGCTGGCGGCACTGCTGTCGACGTGGCCGCTGGCGGTCCCTACGCCGCGACGGCGGCCGGGGTCGCTTACTTTGCGGGCAACTGGACCGTCGAGGCCGACGGCGACGCATCTCTCATTAGTGCTGAGCGGGACGGCGACCGCGCTCACGCTGTCGTCGACGGCGACTTGCTGGAGCGGACCGACACAGAGTGGCGGCCGGCCGACCCACCCGAGGCGGGCATCGTCGACGTGACGTACGACGCGGCAACGGTCGCGGTCACCGGTGACGGCACCGTCCTGATCGACCCCGTGACTGCCAAGGACGGGGCACCTGTGTGGCGCTCGCGGTCGCTGGGGCTTGCCGGCGTCGCAGGCGTTGCGGTGCCGTAGCCGGGGGAACCGAAAGGTGGTTTAGCCCGGCCCAAGGAGAGTGTCACATGATCATCCCCGGTTCGGACTCCCAGGCCTTTGCCGCGGCCCTGGCCGACGGTAGCGACGAGTCCCTCGGTTGCGTCGAGTACCAGGACTTTCCCGACGGCGAGTCGGTCGTTCGCGTCCCCGATGACATCGAACGGGCCGTCGTCGTCGCCTCGACAGTTTCGGATCACGCCCACGTCGAACTCCTCCAGTTGCAGGATGCCGTTCGCGAAGTCGGTGCTAGCGAGGTCGTCACCGTCCTGCCGTACATGGGCTACGCTCGCCAGGACCAGGCGTTCAAGACCGGTGAACCCGTCTCCTCGCGGGCGATGGCGCGGGCTATCTCGACCGGCACCGACCGCGTGCTGACTGTCAATCCCCACGAAGACGCCGTCTGTAACTACTTCGACGTACCAGCCGACACGGTCGACGCCGCCGGCGTCCTGGCCGATCCACTGCCGACTGACCTCGAAGACCCGCTCTTTCTCTCGCCGGACGAAAGTGCTGTCGACCTCGCGACGACCGTTCGGGACGCCTACGGTCGCGGTGAGTCCGATTACTTCGAGAAGGATCGCGACTACGACACTGGCGATGTCGAAATCACGCCCAGCGACGCCGCGATCACCGGTCGAGATGTCGTGGTCGTCGACGACATCATCGCCACCGGATCGACGACGAGCGAGTCCGTCGCCGTCCTCAACGACCGGGCGGCAAGTCGCGTCTTCGTCTCCTGTGTCCATCCGATGCTCGCCGCCAACGCCCTGACGAAACTCGCCGGCAGCGGCGTCGAAGCCATCTACGGGACCGACACCATCGAGCGACCAGTGAGTACAGTCAGTGCCGCACCTGCCGTGGCCGAGTGGCTGTAGTTCGATACCGACAGAAACTCATCCACCGGTCGCAGTCGTGTTGTCGGGCCACTGTTCTGTCACCCATTCCGGCGGCGAGACGGTCGCGTTTCCGACATCGGCGTACTCGTACCGATACGCGATCCGCCGTCGGTCGTCGATGGTGTACTCGATGTAACTGACCGTGAGTGTCCGCACGAAGCCCGACGACGAGACGAGTGCCCGCACATTGTAGTTGTTGATCCGGCCCGTCTCGGGGATCGAATTCGTCGTACCGGTGATCCGGTAGTAGCGACGGCCATCCACATCGGTGGCCCTGACAGTCGCGTTCCCGATTGACAGGAACCGCGCGACCGCGGCCGCTGGCCGGTCGCCCAGCCGCGCCGTCACGTCGGTCGCGGGCTCTTCGACGTGTCTATACCCCGCACGCTCGACGACGCGTCGGTAGCGGGACGTCCCCTCGGTGTATTCCGAAACGTTCCGGCCGGACCACGAGGTCGACTGCTGGAAGTAGTACCTGCGTTCGTTCTCGACCTCGAGTCGTGCAACGATTTCGAGCGTCCCGTCAGCCCGAACCCGTGTCGCGCTGTGGTGTTCGTGCCAGACGTACGACCGGTTCCGGATCGCGTTCCGGTGGGCACTGGCCAGTCGATTCGCGTCGATGATGCGACCCCCGCCCACTCCCGGAGCGATTGCGCTCTCGGGTGTTTGCTCGGTGCTGCTGGTCGCTGGCTCTGACACCGGGGCCGGCGTGACAGTCGTCTCGGCCGAGAGACCACCAAACCCGTTACAGCCAGCCGTCACCGCGAGACACACGACGAGAAGTGACAGCCAGCGCATGGCTCTCCGTTGGTGATGAACGGTAATAACGTCCCCACCTCTCTGACCAGACCCCTTCGTGGGCGACTTACAGGTCGTGGTCGACGTGCTCTGTGGCCGTCGCCAGCGGTGGTGGTTCGACAGCGCTCTCGTCGCTCAGGTCCGGAACTGTCATCGTGACGGTCGACCCTGCGCCCGTGACGGCGATGTCGATGGTCCCGCCGAGCGCTCGGGTGATCCAGGACACCACCCACAAACCGAGGCTGCTCGCGTGTTGTAGATCCGTCTCTCGTCCAGCCATGATCGGATCGATTTCTATCTGTGGAATTCCGGGTCCGTCGTCGGTGACACCGATCTCGACAGCCTCCCCCGTTCGAGTGATCGTGATGTCGACGGTCGGGTCGTGGCCGGTGTGGACGAGCGCGTTCTCGACGACTTCGCTCAGGATCAGCGCGAGCCATTGCCGATCACTCCGCATTTCGTCGACCTCGATGGTCGTATTGATTGATGCGCCCGGGTGCTGGTCGGCGAGCGGAACGACGACATCCTCGACCAACGTCGATACGCACACACGTTCGATAGTCAGGTCCTCGAAGACCCGGTCGATCCGCTATTGCGGACGTTGTGCCGGAGAATACGGTTGAGTACCTCCAGGCGCTGCTGGCGTCTGACCAGCGGCGTCACGTCTCGAACGACGACTGTCCGACCGACCGATTCGTCGCGCCAGTTCGTCACTGCTGAGAGTTTTGCCTGGTAGGACCGGCCCTGGCGGTCGAAGCGTGTCGGTAAGGCCGAAAGCGCATCGACGCCCAGCCGGTCGAGCAATACGGTCGCCGGTTTGCCAGCCAGTTCTCCGATCTCGAAATACGCTCGTGCCTGCGGGTTCGCACGGATAATCGTCCCTGTTCCAGCGATGACGACTACACCCTCGTCGAGGTCGTCGAAGACTGCTCGCTCCCCGATTCGTACGACTCCCGGGACGAGTTGCAAGAACTGCTGTCTGAACACGGCATAGCCGAGCAAGAGCGACTGCCCACCGAGGGCCACCTGTGTCAGCGGGTAGCCGTCCACGGGAATGCCACCGATGACGAGCGCACTGGCGACGACGGTCACCAGCGTGCCGAGCACGAACGCGACAGCTTGTCCCACGAACAGGGTGTCTCCCCCCAGAACGGTCTTGCCGATCAGGACGATACCAATAAAAAAGACGAGGTAGATGTACACGCCGAGCATGCCGGCGATTGGCCCAATCGAGGCGTTAACGACGGTCCCGGCAGTGATCACCGACTGGGACGTCTGACTGATAAATGGCGGCCACGTGGGCGCGAGAAAATACAGCACTGCTCCGCTGACCAGCGGCACGGCAACGATACCGAACCACCACGATGCCACCCACCGTTCTCGCCCGATATAACTGAGAATGAACGCCAGCCAGAGGACGACGACCAGGAGGCTAATCCCGGTCGTGATTCCCCAGACTCTGAGTCGGACCGGTCCGGGTGGCAGGGAGAGTCCGATCATTGTCACCCCTGCCCAGATGGCCGCTGCGACCTGAAAGATACCGAATATCCTCGTGCTGGGTTCTGTCCGGCGTCGCCAAGCGGCCGTCGCCAGTCCCAGCAGCAAGACGACGTTTATCCCCAGTGTGACAACTGTCAATGATATCATCGACGCTTTTCGACACTGGATGTCGTCTCATAGTGGCACATTGTTGCTCTTTGTACAATAGAATTCGAACTTTCTGGCTACTCTTTTCGCACCTAGTATAGAATAGTACACAACAATAAAACTGGTTTTTAGTAACACGTGTCACGGAGTGATATAAAAGCTCGGTCGCCCGAATTCCAACCGTCGTTCTCGGCCGGTACTTATCGGGTCGCCTCCCCGCTTGTACTTGTCGAGGCCGCTCCCGTCGTACTGTTTGACGCCACTTCGTACGGATATTTTCGACCCCGGAGCTCGCGATATTTTCCACGGACTGACAGCTGGCAGTATACCGGTAGACGTACACAATGATATATTCAGCCCGGGGACCGTGACGGCTGATACTGTCGGACGTACCTATCTGAAGATTCTCGCCACTTTGGGGTGGCGAAATGCTTCATGGACTTACGTCTGACAGTATGAGAAGCATCGAACGTCACGTCCACCGGTATATCAGTCGCCGCTCGCTCGTTCCGAGGCCTCCCGCTGGTCAGTCTCGGGCGCTTCGATCCCGATGTCCATCTCGATGCCTTCGACCTCCCAGGTCTTGCGGTGACCGTCCTCGACGGCACCGAACTCGTCGGCACGGACTTCCTCGGTGATGAGATCCTCGTGCTGGCGCACCAGGTCGGCGATGCGGTCGTCCGAGACATTTAGATCGAGGCGGATCCGCTCTTCGAGGTCCAGTTCCAGATCCTTGCGCATCTCCTGGACGCGGCGGATCACTTCGCGGGCGTACCCCTCGCTCTCGATGGTCTCGGTGAGCGTGGTGTCGACGTAGACGACACCTCCACCGTCGAGAGCCGCGAACTCGGTGCTTGCGATGCCCTCGGGAGTTTCCCGGCGGAACGTGACCATCTCCTCGGTCAGATCGATGTCCTCGCCGAGGCCCTCGCTGACCGTTGCTTCGAGCGTGTCGAGATCCGGTTCGTCGATGCGGGCGTCGTTGAGCGCGTTCATGACGCGGCCGGCGTCGTCGCCGAAGGCCGGGCCGAGTTCGCTCATGTCGGCCTCGGCGGAGTAGGTCAGTTCGTCCCACTCCTCGTCGGGGGTGACGACTTCGACGGTGCGAGCGTTGAGGCGGTCGGCCAGCAGGTCGGTGTGGGCCCGGACCGACTCGACGACGGCCTCGGTGTCGGTATCGACGACGACGCGCTGGACGGGCCAGCGGAGTTTGCGCTCGGCCTGCTGGCGAGCGTTCGACCCGGCCTCTTCGACGGCGCGGGCGACTGTCACGTCGTCTTCGAGCGTGATGTCACGCAGGGTCTCGTCGGCTTCGGGCCAGTCACACATATGGACGGTCGGGTGTTCGCTGTCGCCGGTGAGCGTGCCGTAGATCTCCTCGGCGATGAACGGCGTGAACGGCGCGAGCAGGGCGACGACCTCCCGAAGTACCCGGTACAGCGTGGCGTAGGCCGCCAGTTTGGACTCGCTATCGTCCTCCTCCCACATGCGTTCACGGACGAGTTGCACGTAGTACCGGGACACGTCCTCGACGACGAACTCGAGGATGGCGTCGATAGCTTGGTCCTGGCGGAACTCCTCCATGGCCTCCCTGGCCTCGGCCTCGACGGTCTGGAGTCGGGAGAGCACCCAGCGGTCGGCCAGTTCCAGTTTCGCGTCCCCGACGGTCTCGACGCCCGGCTCGAACCCGTCCATCCGCATGTAGGGCAGCGGGAAGCGAAAGACGTTCCAGAGGATGTTGAGACGGCGCTGCATCTCCTGGGTCTCGTCGTACGAGAACTGCATGTCCTCGCCGCGGGCGGTCAGCGACAGCAGGAAGGCCCGCATCGGGTCTGCGCCGTACTCCTCGATGACCTCGCTGGGGTCGACGCGGATGTCCTTAGATTTGGACATCGCTCGTCCGTCGGGCATCAGCGCGTGGCCGTGCATCAGAACCCGCTCGTAGGGACTCTCGCCGACGGCGGCGGTCCCCATCCCGAGTTGCGACCAGAACCAGCCCCGTGTCTGGTCGTGGGCCTCGATGATCAGGTCTGCGGGCCAGAGTTGCTCGAAGGCCGCCGTTTCCGATGGATAGTTGATCGTCCCCCACGTCGCCATAGAGGAATCGAGCCACACGTCGAACACGTCCGGCACCCGCTCGTAGGTGATGCCGTCCTCGGTGATGGTCAGATCATCGACGGTGTCCTTGTGGAGGTCGACGCTGCCGGCATCGATCTCTTGGTCGACGCGCTCGGCGAGTTCCTCGCGGTCGCCGACGACGATGGCGTCGTCCATGTCGCCACTCCAGGTGACCGATTCGCCGTTGTCGGTTTCGCTTGGCAGCCAGATCGGGATCGGGATCCCCCAGTAGCGCTGGCGAGAGACGTTCCAGTCGGGAGCCTCCCGAACGAAGTTCCGAAAGCGGTTCTCCCGGGCCTCGTGGGGGTACCAGTCGGAGTCGCCGATGTTGTCCAGCAGATCCTCTTTGATATCGGTGATGGTGATGAACCACTGGTCGGTGACGATCTGAACGATGCCGGTGTCACACCGCCAGCAGTGGCCGTAGCTGTGGGTCGTCGTTCCCGCAGACAGCATCCGTCCCTTCGCTTCGAGGTCGTCGATGATCGCCTCGTCGGCGTCCTTGACGAACTGACCCGCGTACGCGCCCGCATCGTCGGTGTAGACGCCGTCGGCACCGACCGGACAGAAGATGTCGAGACCGAGTTCCCGACCCCGCTCGAAGTCCTCCTCACCGTGACCGGGCGCTGAGTGGACCAGCCCGGTCCCCTCCCCCTCGGTGTCGACGTAATCGGCGGTGTACACCTGCAGCGCCCCCTCGCCGTCGGGCGCATCGGGCACGTCCCCGCGAAGCGGGTGGTCGTACTGCCAGCCGACGAGGTCCTCGCCGGAGAGTTCCTCGACGATGTCGTAGTCCTCGTACCGGCCGGCCCGCAGTACCTCGTCGACTTTCGGCCTGGCGACGTAGAGGCGTTCGGTGCCGTCGTCGGTTTCGGCATCGACGGCCACGTACTCGCCGTCCCCGTCGACGGCGACGAAGGTGTTTGCCGGAATCGTCCACGGCGTCGTCGTCCAGATGACTAGCGACCCCTCGCGGTCGACGAGATCGAAGTGCACATAGACCGACGGGTCTTCGACGTCCTCGTACTCGACCTCGTTGTTGGCGATGGCCGTCTCACACCGTGGGCACTGCGTGATCGAACGCTGGCCCTGCTCGACGAGGTCACGCTCGTTGACGTTCTGGAAGCCCCACCAGGCGGCCTCCATGTACTCCGGTTCGACCGTCCGGTAGGGATCCCCCCAGTCCATCCAGACGCCGAAGGACTTGAAATCGTCCTGCAGGCCCTGGAGGCTGCCCTCGGCGAACTCATGGCAGGCGTCGATGAAGTTCTCGACGCCGTAGGCCTCGATGTCTTTCTTGTTCTCGAAGTCCATCTCCTCCTCGACCCTGGTCTCGATGGGCAGGCCGTGCATGTCGTAGCCCGGCCGGTCGGTGACGTTGTAGCCACACATCCGCTTGTAGCGGATGTACACGTCCTTCAGGCTCTTGTTCCAGGCGTGACCCATGTGGGCCGACCCGGAGGTGTAGGGCGGCCCGTCGACGAAAAAGTAGTCCTCCCCGTCTGCCCGGTGCTCCGTTGCCTTCTCGTAGGCGTCGACCTCGTCCCAGTACTCGGAGACCCGCTCCTCGACTGTGTCGGGGTCGTACTGGTCGTCGACATCCCCGAACTGCGTTCGGGGGCTCGATGAGGAGTCCTCATCGGTGGCGTCGAATCGTTCCATACCCGACTACATCGTCGCCGGGACTAAAGGACAATCGGTTGTGTGTGGTCGCCTGACGAAGGACTAAGGTACCGCAACTGCGTACGCCGACCCGTGCCACCCTTCCCCGACGCCGACGAGAAACACGCACTCGCCGAGGACTGCCGGCGCTGTCCTGCCCTCGTCGACGCTCGCGAGTGCATCTCGTGGGGTAACGGCCCGCTGGACGCCGATCTGGTCGTCGTCGGCGAAGCGCCCGGTAGCGGTGATCCCACGGCCGACGAGTGGCAGGGCGGCAACTACACGGGCATGGCCTACACCAACCGCCCCAGCGGCCGCAAGATCCGGACGCTGCTCGCCGACGCCGGTTTCGGTCACGACGAGTGCTTCTTTACGAACGCGGTCAAGTGCCACCCCGAAGACGACCGCGACCCCACCGGAGCGGAACTAGAGTCGTGTCGGCCCTACCTTCGTGGGGAGATCGAAACCGTCGACCCGCAGGCCGTCGTCACGATCGGCAAGCACGCCACGAGAAGCGTGTTCGCCCTCGACGACATCGAGATGAACGGCTTTCTCGACAGCGTACTCGGCCTGAAACGATGCTCTTCGCTTGGCGTGGCCGTCGTTCCACTCCTTCACCCGAGCTATCAGGAGGTGTGGCTCTCACGACTGGGCTACGACAGGACGGCATACGTCGAGCGTATCCGTGAGACGATAGAAACAATATGGTGAGCGACGAACGATGGATTCACACGAGGGTAATTATATGGGCCGAAAAATAGAGACGAAAATAGATGACTGCAGATCGTCGGTCACTGCTCGACACCGAACCTGGCGACAGCACGGCGCTTTCGGGTCTCTCCGACCGATTCAGTCAGTCAGCGCTGTGTGGCGGAACGAAGCCACACTGCGGGCACCCTTCGTGTTTGGTCGTTTCGTAGCTCAATTCCTGCCCACAATCTGGACAAATGTAGTGTCGTTGGCTCATCACGATACACTTTAGTAGTGTTCCAAATAAAGGTTGCGTGAGTATCGCTCACAAAGAACATCTACACGAAGGAAATAAAATGATTAGTTGATGTATGGGATAACGGTTCCAGACTCTACCTTGCTGTTTCGACCGTGTGTCTGTGGCTTCACCTCGAATCGCCACGAATCCCCACCTTCGACTTCTTCTATCGTCCAGTCTACCGCGAGAACGTTCTCGTCCTGATCGTAGACCTTTGCGGCGACATTGATAAATTCGCTCGTATCCCGGTTGTTCTCGACTGTTCCACGCACGACGACTTCCTCGTCGCTCGCACGAGTCGTACTGTCGGTGACATTGATATCATCCGGGTAGGTCGTGACATTGCTTGGCTGAAATTCGTCTGTGACGGTCGCCTCGACGCTACCGATGTCGTTCGGGTTCTCGACATCAAGCCACGCCACGTTGCGCGCGATCCACGTCTCGCTTGGTTTGAGGGCGATTCCGTGAAGATCCGTCGTCGCCATGTACTCTCCATCCTTGTTGATCCAGTCTAATCCAACTGTAAAACTGGCGGTCCGTGTATCGCCCTCGTTCGTGATCTCTACTTCACCACCAACCTCATCGTCGTAGGATTTATCGATCGTGATTAACTCAGGCGACGACAGCACGAGATCAGTGAAGGGTTCGGGCGTTGGCGTGTTAGTCGGTGTGTCCGTTTCGGTTTCTGTCGACGTGTCGGTCGGTTTTTCCGTCGGTGTGTCGGTAGGCTCTGACGTATCAGTCGGCGTATCGCCATCGCCGGAAAGTTCCTCGTCGCTGCCACCTGAACAGCCAGCCACACCAGCCAACGTAACGGATGATACAGTCGTTAGAAACGTTCGACGGTCAGTCTCTGGACCTCTTTCCATAAGCTTCTTTTAACCTCCAGCTAGTTAACAATTGTGGTCTATTGAAACGCCTAGCACTCACTTTTCGACACCGTATCATCTACGTAAGATAGAATAAAGACTAACAGTAGTCGTCACTCTGGTTGGTTTTGCTGATCTTCTTCCCCGTCGTCGTGATTCCCTTATGATAGAGCAGGCGCGTCCAGATAAGCGTTGTCGGGGAACGGTAGGCGGCCAGTGATTTACCTTTCTGTAAGACCCAGAATCTGCTTTTGCTACTGTTGGCTGTGGGTCGACAGTCCGGATACGTCAAGGGAGTGGCCCTGCTGGCATCCCTATATGTTTGATGAATCACCCCCCACGTTCTTGATTCATCCGTTCGTTCTCCCAGGTGAATCCCACGAGGTGTCTATCAAGCCTATGCCCGAACAAAACCAAGACTGTATCTTTTGTCAGATCGTCGCCGGAGAGATTCCGGGTCGCATCGTCTATGAGGACGACTACGCACTCGCGTTCCTCGATGCGAACCCACTCGCTCGGGGGCACACGCTGGTAATTCCGAAACAGCACTACGAGCGCCTCGACGACGTGCCAGACGACGAGGCGACGGCGCTGTACAGTGCTATCCACGAACTGGTACCGGCCATCGAAGCGGCCGTGGACGCGCCGGCGACGACGGTGGCGTTCAATAATGGCGAGGCCGCGGGCCAGGAAGTCCCCCACACCCACGCTCACATCGTCCCCCGCTTCGAGGGCGACGGCGGCGGCCCGATCCACTCGATGTTCGGTTCCCGCCCGAACCTGTCGGACGACGAACTCGACGACACCGCCGACGAAATCGAGCCGTAACGCCGACAGTCGGTCTGTCCACCGTGTGCTTTCCGGGCCTTTTTATTCGATGACGATCCAGAAGGCAATATAATGACAGAGACGCTTGCACTTGTCGGCGTGGCCGGCGGTGTCGGGACGACACGAGTCACTGTCGAGATGGCGGCAACCCTGGCACGGGCCGGTCACTCGGTCGCCGTGCTCGACGCTGCATTCGGCACACAGGGACTGTCGACATATATCGGTGGCCGGATCGAGCCCGATTTGACTGCTGTCGCGACCGACGAGGCCGGTTTCTCTGACGCCCTCGTCGACGTCTGGCAGGACCTGGCCGGCGAGGCCGCACTCGTTCCCGCACACGCGCCATTCGAGCGCATTGCTCGCGCCAAGACAGTCGACGCCGCACAGCGGTTCGAGACCTGTATCGATCACGCCCGGAGCCGGTTCGACTACGTCCTGCTCGATGTCCCACCCGTGAGTGCGAACCAGGCCGTCGCGGCCGTCCGGGCCGCCGACCGACGCGTGCTCGTCGCACCGGCGACCCGGCGCGGTACCGACCACCACCCACGGATGCGTGGGCGACTCGTGGACCTGGGATTCGATGTCGACGCACTCGTAGCGAACTTCGCCGACGACGCGCCGTCACTGCCCGACGCCGACCACGAGATACCGACCGGCGACAGCGACGTGTCCGTCCCGACTGCTGTCGATCCGGATGCAACGTTCGCCCCCGCCGTCGCAGCCACGACAGAGGGGCTCTGTAACTGTTCGCTCGACCTCGCGTTCCCGACTGAGAGCTTCCTGAACTACGGCAACAATTAAAACAAGTCAACACTGATCGCACTGCGGTCGTGTATCGACTGTCAACGAGTACCGGAAACGAGATCCGACGGTTGGTCGACTGAATCACCGAGGACTGCCTGTTTCTCCGCGGTCGCGTCGGCATCGGTGAGCGCGCCTTCGAGCGCTTCGCGCGCCTCTGGCACCGTATCGTGAGTCGCGACGTAGGTTGCCAGGGCGAACTCCCGTTCGCTCGCGTCGGTCAACTGGCGGGCTTCACTCCGTGCGAGTCGGCCGTCGAGCCAGTCTTCGAGAATGTCGCGCTGGCGCGGTGTGAGCGGACACACCTGTTCGCCACACAGATGCAGTGTCTTTGCTGCTGTCGTCGGTGCAATCCCGGCAGCCCGCCCGGCGTCACCGACGCTTTTGCCGGCCGCGTACGCTTCGACGAGTGCCGCCGCTCGCGTGCCGTTACACGGGAGCGCTCCGGCCACTGCCGTGAGGCGGTCAGCGAGCGATGTCGCTGTCCGATCGACCGACGCGACACCGCGGTCGCGTTGCTCGTCGGTCACCTCGATACCGGCGGCGATCTCTGCGAGCCCCATTAGTAGTCACTCGGAGCGGCTATAATTTAAGAGTACCGTATTACTGGAACGATATGTCGCGCGACTGTCTTCGTCACACGCCCGCTCCGCCGAACTATATAGTAGCATTTGCAAGTCTCCACTCACCTGATCGCGCGACCGCGTGCGATCTGATGAGCAATCGGTTGCAAATGCTACTATACCTACCGGTTACCGGTTGGTAGAAATCAGCGACGACCCTCGAATTACCGCCGAGCGTCCCGTCTTTAAATACTCCATCACGACGAAGTTCGTAATAGAATGGCCGTAACCGCAACCCGTTGTCCGGAATGTGATGGCACAGTCGATGAATCGTCCCGTGAGACAGTCTGCACCGAGTGTGGTCTCGTCGTCGACGAGGACCAGATCGACCGCGGGCCGGAGTGGCGCTCGTTCGACGACGAGGAAGAGAAGGCCCGCACCGGTGCGCCCCTGACCCGGTCGCGCCACGACCGTGGCCTCACGACGGAGATCGGTCGGTCGACGCGACTCAAAGGTCGCAAACGCCGGCGAATGGCACGGATGCGCCGGGAACACAACCGGGCACAGACCCGCTCGAAGCGCGACCGGAACAAGCGGATGGGCTTTATCGAGATCCGGCGTCTCGTGAGCCAACTCGGCCTCTCGAAGACGATCCGTGACCGCGCGTGCGTGCTCTTCGAGTCGTCACAGGACGCAGACCTGCTGGTCGGCCGCTCGATAGAGGGCTTTGCCGCCGCGGTAGTGTACGCCACCTGCCGGACCAGTGGTATCGCCAGGACAGTCGAGGAAATCGCCGACGACGCTCAGGCGAGCACCGACGAGTTGCGTGTGGCGTACGACGCGATCAACCGCGAACTGGGCTTGCCGACCGGCCCGATTAACCCGCGCGAGTACCTCCCGCGCTTTGCCAGTGACCTCGATGTGCCCCAGCGGATCGAGCGCCGCGCGACCGAACTGGTCGACGCCGCCGAAGACCAGAACCTCGTTGCCGGCAAAAACCCCGGCGGCGTCGCCGCTGGCTGTCTGTACACTGCTGCGCGGGAACACGACTACGACCTGACACAGCAGACCGCCGCCGACGCCGCCGGTGTCAGCCCGGTCACGCTCCGTTCGACATACCAGGCGTTGACCGAGTGACCGTCGCGTTCGGACTCCGGAATCCTCCCTGTGCGAATGCTGCTATAGACCGCACTCTCTCCGTCACGAGGATCGGGAGTGGCGACACTCCTGCCGGACGGTGCTCGCCAGGCGCTCGAACGGTCGACACGCGTCGCTGTCGGGCGTGTGTCGGCAGACTGGCTGTCCGCTGGCCTGTGCCCGTGCGATCACCCCGATATCTGGAATCGGGATCACTGGTGCGCCGAGCAGTTCGGCGACGGACTCGCAGTCGGGGTCCGAGTCGACCCGATTCAGGACGACCCGGACGAGGCCGGCGTCGAGTTCGCGTGCCAGCGCTCGCACCCGGACAGCATCACCCAGTGCTGTCTCGGCGGGTGTCGTCACCAGCACGCAGGCGTCGGCGACGTACAGTGGCAACCCAGCGTCGGCCCGCATCCCTGCCGGCGAGTCGACGACGACGGTGCCATAGACTCGTTCGACGGCCTCGACTGCGGTCACGAGCGCTGTCGGGTCGACGGCACGAGCACCGGCCAGGGACCGTCCGCAGGGAAGGATCGAGACGGGCGTCTCCTCGCGAACGGCTTCGAGTGCCGTCGCGCGCCCGGCGAGCACGTCGTGGAGGTCCGGCCCGCGTGCCGTCGGCAAGTCAGCCATCCCGAGGTCGCCGTCGACGACGACACCGTCCAGATGCGCTGCGAGGTTGTACGCGACAGTCGACTTGCCGACGCCACCTTTGCCGCCGGTGACAGCCAGGATCATGCCAGACGCTCCAGTGTCGCTATGGGCACGTCGGCTGCCTCGGCACGTGCTGCCAGGGTTTCGGCCCGCCGTGCGACTGCAAGCAACCGTCGTCTATCGGCTTCGACCGCTCGCGTCGTCTCCCGGGCCTGCGCCAGCCCGCCAGTCGCCCGGAGCGCCGCCGTGGCTGCCGGCACGGAGTCGGCCTCATCGAGGCGCTCGACGGCCGCGAGTCGCTGTTCGACTCGCTCGAACCAGGCCCTCACTGGTGCATCCGTATCACTGGCATCGGCCGAATCAGCGTCTGCCGCGGCCTTGACGACAGGTCCTACCTCGTCCTCGTTCGTCGGTTCGTCAGGCTTCGACACAGGCTTTCGGCCCGACTCGTCTGGAAGCGGGACTGCCTCACGGGGTGGCGACGGGTCTCCGAGTTGCCGGACCACATCGTCGGGATCCGTCAGGTGACCGTCGTACTGCTGGCTGTCACACCGTGTCGCCACTGGTTCTGCCGCTGTGACGGTGACGGGCGTTTCTGTCGGCGGTGCAGGCGTCGCGTAACCGAGTGCGATGCGTGCATCCGCGGGCACGACGCCCTCGTATCCCGCCTCGTCCCAGCCATCGGCAGGCCGCCCCTCACGTCGCGGTGGCCAGACGGGACCGTCTAGTTGCTGTTCGAGACGAACGTAACGGTCGACACCGTCGCCAGCCAGGGTGACTGTGACGAGCGTGACCCCGTCGACCGCCGTTGCACTCGTATCTACCGTGACCATGCCCGGACTGGCCCCCTCTCCCGGTTTAAATTCGCGGCCCGCACTCGTAGGGACCGTTGGAAGCCAGTACCGGATAGCACCGGCCTATCACTCCCCACAGACGATCACCGGTGCTTCGATCCAGGTGGCCGTCGCCGCAGGTGACGCGAGTGGCACCGTGTCGAGGACGACCGGCGCGGCGACCGATCCGATCCGCAAGAGCGCGAGGGCCGCGAACACCGGGTCAGCAGCGAACGGATCGGCTGTCGGCGCGAGCGCGAACAGGGCGCGTTCGTATCGGTCACGGAGCCGGTCGACCAGGTGGGCACGCGCCGCCCGTTCGAGGTTCCCGATCCGGTCGTCCAGTACCATCCGCTGTTCGCGCCGGTCACGATCCGAGCGTGTCTGGTCGCGGTACTCCTCGGCCGCCAGACGCGTCGTCTCTGTTTCGGAAAGCCGCGCCGCTGCTTCCCGAAGTTTCGCCCGCTCCTCGCTGGCGTCCTGCTCACACTCCTCCAGTGCGGTAATGCGGCCGCGGAGCGTTGCGACGCGTTCTTCCAGTGCCCGCACGTCAGTCGCCGGCGCATCCGCTCGTCGTGGTGGCTGCCCGGCGACATCGATTGCATCCCGGCGGTCCCGAAGACGGGCCCGCTTCTCGTCCTGTGGGGCGACTGCACCGCGTGACCGGGCGGCGTCGGCGAGTGCCGTCCGTATCCGGAGTCCCATCTCCGGGTGGACGTGGCCGACGCGCTCGTGGAACTGGTCCGGTGTCGGACAGTGAACGCCACACGGCGACGCTTTGCCACGAACTGCTGTGAGTACGTCACCACTATCGAGGTCGCTGGACCGCAGGTCGGCGACGCTTCCACACCAGGTCTGGCCGTCGTAGCGGACGATCACGCGGTACGGTCCCGTAGCTGACCGGGGTCGGGATGGTCTCGACCCGAGGCGAACTGTCGGTAGGGGATCGAGGGGTGGTCGCGGTCCTCGTACTGTCTGGCCGCCTGTCGCACGTCGCTGGGTACGTCTGCCGGAACGAACGGTTCGACGCGTTCTATCTGGACGTCACCACCGTGCTTTTCCTGCAGTCGAAGCACTTGGAACGCGCCAAACGCCGTCCCATCGAGCAACGCCGCTCGTCCCAGGTGACGGATCGTCGTCTCCTCGTGTGCGCGAGTAACGTTCCGGAGGGACCGACGTGCCGCCCGCGAATACGTGATCACGAGGAACACGTCTGATTATTCAGGCAATACGTATTTAAAATTATCTACTCGCCGGACGGTCGAACCCTGACAGTCGGTTCCGGATCGAAGACGACGAGCGCATCACATAGCGAGGTGATCGTCGCGACCGTCGTATCGTCGTGTGCAGCTGGATCGAGATGGAAGTGAAGCCGTGCCCCCTCTGCGTAACACTGCCGGGTGATCGTATGTAGGAACTCGTAGGCCGTCTGCAGGTCGACGTGCTCCAGCATCGTCGTCACGGAGTCGAAACAGACCGTGATCGCACCGTCCGATGTCGACAGGAACTGACTCAGTTTGATCCCCAGTGCCGTGAGATCGCTCTTGTTCGAGACGGCATCGACAGTCACGTCCTGACCCGTCTCGTCGTCGTTCCCCCCGACCGCCAGCACGGCCCGTTCCGTCCCCTCGCTCGGGATACCGTCCAGACACGCTGTTGATGAGTGACTGTACGATATCCACAGCACCTCTCGACCGTCCGTCGCCCCGGCACAGAGCAACTGCTCGCAGATGGCATCGTCGTCCCGACCCGCCGACGGCGCACAGAGCAATACCGTCGCTGCCCCGTCGAGTCGGTCGGTTACAGCCTGCATTATCCGTGTTCGATGCACCACAGCCTCAAAATTCCTTTCCCTCCTCACCTGTCGACGACCGCGACCTCGAACCGACCCGGTGATTCGACCAGTTCGCCGATCCGCTCGCGGGCCGCCGGCCGTGACGCTGCCAGCACGATAACGCCATCCGCGTCGCCACCGTCTGCACGATAGGCCCGCAGTTCGCCGTCGAAGGCGGTGGCGTAGGTTCGCAACACCCCTCGCACGTCCCGTTCCAGACCGGCAAGCGAACACTCGCCGTCCTCGAAGCGCGCCAGCGCGTCCTCGATGTTCCGTAGCGCCGAAATCCGATCCATCTATGTCGTCCGGAGTTGATCCATGCTTGGCTCGTACACTTCGCCCTTCTGCTTGAGCTTCTCGATCTCGTGTTCGGCCTGGGACTCGTCCATGCCGATCTCTTCGGCACGCTCGATGACCACGTCGATTGGGGCACCTTCGTCGTACTCCTCCTCGATGTCGGCAATGATTCCCTTGACGTTCTTGACGCGGTCGCGCTGGGTCTTCGATTGACCGGTCTCGACCACGTCGGCGTCGAACTCGCCGGTCTCGGGGTCGACACCGATGTTTTCTAGACAGGATCGGACGATCTCGATCACTCGCTCGGCGTCGTGCTCCTCGATGGTATCCGAGAGGCGAACCCTGGCCGACGACTCCGCCAGTCGTACCAGCGCCTCCAGTTTTCGGGCTGTCACCGGCACCGGCGCGTCCTCGTCCTGTCCCTTCGAGCGCAGGTCGACGTAGAAGTCCCGGATCGCCTCTTTTGCCGCTTCGGTCATTGTCGGGTAGCAATTGCGCTTCGAGAACGCGATGTACTTCCGAAGGAGTTCGGGTTCGATGGTCGGCGCGACCTCGTCGGTGACCGTTTCGACCTCGTCTTCGGAGTAATCGGGGGTCGCCGTCTGCTCGCGGTGTGTGTGCAACTCTCCAGCGTAGTTCGTCTGGATGATGTGCTCGGCGAGGTTGGCGTCTTTCTCCTCGTCTGGCTGGTCCGTGACGGTGAAGATCAGGTCGAACCGGGAGATCAGCGCCGGTTCGAGATCGATCTGCTCGCCGATGGACTCGAACTGGTCGAACCGACCGTACTTGGGGTTTGCTGCGCCCAGCAACGAACAGCGACTTTTCAGTGTCGCGTTAATTCCGGCCTTGCTGATACTAATCGAATTGTGTAAAACCACACCCTCGCTGATGAAAGTGTTCGTCGGTTCGACAGTCACGTCGTACACCCAGTCACAGGCGTACTCACCCTCGTTGGGAACGACTTCGACATCGGTGACGCGATAGAACCGGAGGTCACATCGCTGTTCGAGTGCGTCTACCCGGCGCTCGAACTCGTTGAGTGCTTCCTCGACAGCATTTTTCGCCGCGCTGGTGAGTTCCTGCCGCCGTTCGGCGTCGTAGCCACCGTCTTCGGCGTGGCGAACTGTGCTCGTCGTCTCTCCGATCCGCTCGGCGAGTTCGCGCATCGACCAGCCAATCGCGTCCCGAATCGCTGACACTGTCTCGCAATCGGCGACTGCCGCACGGACTTCCGTCGCCCGATTCCGGAGTTCTTCGAGTTCTGATCGGACTGTCTCGATCTGCACGCCGTACTCTTCGTCGAGATGCGGCCGAAATGCGCCGGTCAACCGAAGGCCGAGGAGTCGGCGCAGGTCCCGGATCTCTCGTGGGGCACTCGTCGGCAGTACGTCGTGATGTCGTCGTGTCTGCGTACTCCGGTCGGCGAAGGCCCGGGCCTTCTCGTAGCGGTCGTCTGCCGGATCGACGACTCGCTCGACGAATCGATCGGTCGAATCACCCATCACGTAGACTTTCCAGGAGTCTTCTGCCGTGTCGTGGTGGATGCGGGACGCGACACCGATCTTCGAGAGCGCGTCTGCGTAGTCGCCGGCAAGCCCCTCCGAAGCCGTCGAGAACGACATCGCCTCAGTTTCGACGCCGCCGTCGCCCGCGAATACACCGACGAGGAAGCGACGGATTTCCTCCTCGGACGCCCCCAGGACTGCCGTGGGAACCCGCTTGTCTCTTGCGGTGTGCATGACCTTGGGGACGTTCGCCTCGAACCAGCGGTACAGTTTCGTCGAGATCCACCGCTTCGTGACGGTCCCCGCGGCGTTTGTCGTATCTGTGCTCTCCATCCCGAACACGTCTCGCATCAGGTCACCTGCCCGTTCGAGGAGACGCTCGTCCTGATTCGAGAACCCGATTTCGTGAGCGGAACCGGCATAGGAGTGGCCCTCCGCGACGAGCAGTCCCAGGATCTCTGCCAAGTCTGGCGTCAGTTCTTCGGGCAGGTTGACGTCTTTCTCTTTCCCGCGCTGTGGCTCGTGATCGAGTTCGACCGGTTCGGCCGAGTTGGGAAGCTTCCTCGGGGCCGGAACGAACGCCCCCTCTTCGATGTCCCGGGCAGGCACCGTTCTGACATCGCCGTCGTCCACGAACATCGGATGCTCCGGCGTCACGAGCACGTCCCGCCCGTTAGAAAACGTTACCCGGACGAACTCGTCGGGGGCCTCGTGTCGACTCACCCGGTCGACTGGCTGCTTTTCGACTTCGTTCGTCTCGAAATCCATCGAGTGGACCCGCACATCGTCAACCGGGAGAATCTCGCAGTCGACACCATCCACGACTTCGTCCGACCGCGCTGCCATCTTCTCGTCGACGAACTCACCGATCGACACCCGGCGACCGTCGGCGAGCAACATCTCCGAATTCGGGTGGTAGGACTGCTGTTCCAGCGCTTCGTGCATTGCGCTACGGTCCTCAGAATTGTGGACTACCATACCGTTAGCGACGAAATTGTGCGTCCCTTCGATCGTCAGATCGTATACTTTTGTTGCAGCAGCACGCTCGGTTGGCTCGACCGAGGAGACTTGTTTGCGGACCACATCCTGGGTGTGGTTTGTGTCAGAACTCTTCACGATAGTCCCGCCGTCCGTCGCCTGCAAGACCCCCTCAGCAGGTGCAAATACTCGATCATTCTCGTCGAGTTCCGCCGCGCTCTTTTCGACGCGTTCGCCGTTCTCGAAAACAAAGAATGGATGATCCTCTGTCGTCGTCAATCGTTCCCCCGTTTCTAATCCGATTTCAACAAGTTCCTCAGGGGCGTCGTATTCGTGAATCGCAGTTACCGGCCGTTTTTTGATTCGGCCGTCGTCCGCCATCGTCCACGCTGTCAGGTCGGTGTCCCGAATCGTCCGTCCGTTCGATAGCTGTTCTATCTCGCCATTAGCCGTAGCCTCGTGAGCAAGATCGCGGATCCGGGCCACTCGATCATCGAGATGGACGAGCGTGTCGCCAGTGACACACCGCATCTTATCGAGTTCGTCGATGGCTGCGATCCCCTGGTCGGCCAGTACGAGTGCACCAGCCTCCAGAGTCCACTGCTGGCCGTCGCCGAAATCGTCTCGCACTGCCGCCGCAGTCAGCCCCGCACTGCTCGACCCCTTCCCGGAGGTGTAGACGGATCTGGGGGCGATGTTCTGGATGTACGATAGCATCTTCGATTTGCCAGTCCCCGGATCACCGATCAGCAGCATGTGGAGGTCGCCACGGATCCGTGAGTCGTCGGGGAGGTTCTTCGTGACCCCCGAGAACAACTGGAGGATCATCGCGAGTTTCTCCTGGTCGTAGCCGTAGATCGACGGCGCGATTGCGCCGACCATCTTCTCGTAGAGGCCCGATTCGTTGGAGAGTTCGATGATCTCCTTTTTGTCCTCGTCGGTGATGTCCATGTCCTCGAACTGCTCGTCCTCGATCTGGACGGCCATCCCGTCCATGTACACGTCGAACATGGGCGACTTGTCGCGGTCGTCGCCGCGCTGATCGAGCTTGAGGATGCCGGTCACACAGACGTGGTCGCCGGCGGTCACTTCGCCGGTGATGTCGTCCTCGATGTTGATGTCGATGGCCTGTGGCGTCTCCCCGCCCCGGAGTCCCTCGGGCGACTCCTGGACGCGGATCTTCTGGGCGTCGACGAACTCCGACTGGTCCATGTTCAGTCGGAACGGCCCCTGGCGTTCACACCCCTGGCACTCGTGGGGTTCCTGAAAGTCGCCGGCGACCTGTGGGATGCGGGTGAGCGTGCCACAGCGCTGGCACTCGAAGGCAGCGTTGGTCACCTTCGGGCGCACGTCCGTGGCCTTGCGGACGATACCCCGGACGGCGATGAGCATCCCGTGGTGTTCGTGGCGGATCTCGCGGATGTCGGTCGCCTCGGGCAGGTTGTGAAACCGGACGTGGGCCTGCCCGAGTTTCACGTCAACCGGAAGGTCGTACAGGCGGAGGGCCTCCTCGGCGTAATCCCGCATCTGTCCGGGCTTGCTGCGCACGTCGTCGGCCAGGTCCGGATCGAACCGGTAGAGGTCCTGCCAGTCGACCCACAGCGACTTCCGGTCGTTGGGGTACTTCTGTGCGAGTTCACCGATCTCGTTGCGGTAGTAGTTGCGATAGAACTCCTCGAACGCGTCCGTGAGTTCGGTGTTGTCGACGCCTGTGGCCATTTGCGTAGACACGAAGTAATGCGCCCTCGCTCAAGAAGGTTCGCAAAGCGGGGTGGAAGTGATCGCACCCGGATGTCGAACCGAAGCCAGACGTTGTTCACTGCGTTGCGCGCGCCTGGCGGGGTTCAAATCCGTGTACTTTTCCGTTGCTGTCGCTCACGAGTGTGTTCGCGACAGCAATATGGGACCACCCGGATATTGAACCGGAGGAAGACATGCTCGCTCGCTTCGCTCGCTGTGCGTGACTTCCGGGGTTCAAATCCGTGTACTTTTCCGTTGCTGTCGCTCACGAGTGTGTTCGCGACAGCAATATGGGACCACCCGGATTTGAACCAGGGTCAACGGCACCCAAGGCCGCAAGGATACCAAGCTACCCCATGGTCCCGTACGCACAGGTGGGACCCTCCAAGAGTAAAGGGTTTCGTTGCGTCGATCCATCGCTACACGTTCTCACGGCGAGAGGCCCCGAAAGAAGGCGATGCCGAGCATCGTCACGACGGCGATAATGATTTGGAGCAGAGTGCCTCGCTACGCTCGCGGCTCACGGGTCGCTTTGCTTCCCGTTCGTTATCTCCGAGACCGCTCGTGTTCACTCGCGATCTCGTAATTCCATCTCGGCGACAATATCGTAGGGGTGCAGGCCCTTGCGTGCTCCATCGAGGATGGCGAAGGCCTGATCGGGCGCGAGGAAAAAGCGCGTCACGACCCGGCCAAGCGGCGTCGGTTCGAGGCCGTCGATGAACTCGTACTGGAGGAGTTTCCCGAGTGCGTGCTTGGTCGGGACCTCGCCGATCATGCGGTCGTTGAGTCGTTTGGCCTGCTTGCCGGCGACGGTGACGTTGGCGAGTGTCTCCTCGACGGCAGCGTCCTCGTCGTAGCGGGTGATGACTGGCTCCATGTCGCCTTTGAGGAGTTTGAACGCCACCTCGTCCTCGCTCATCTCCATGCTGTTGTGATACGAGCAGTCGGGTTCGACCAGCAGGTACACCGTCCCCTTGTCGTGGTAATCGGGGCGACCGGCCCGGCCGAGCATCTGGTGGAACTCCTGGACCGAGAGCCACTCGATCCCCATCGCCAGCGAGTCGAAGACGACCTGTGAGGCCGGGAAGTCGACACCCGCCGCGAGGGCCGCCGTCGTCACGACGGCCGCCAGGTCCTGGTCGGCGAACTGCTGTTCGACGCGCGTGCGGCGCTTGTTGTCCAGGCCAGCGTGGTACGGTGCCGAGGAATACTCCAGTTTCCGTGAAATCTCGTGACAGCGCCGGCGGGAGTTGGTGAAGATGATCGTCTGGCCGCGATACCCCTTGCTGGATTTCGTGTCAAACGCGCGCCGAACGAGTTTGTTCTCGATGCGGGTCTTCTCCTGGCCGTCGGCGAACGTGACGTGGCGTTCGATTGGGACCGGCCGTTCCTCGAACTCGACTATGTTCGCCCGGAGTTTCTTCGCGAGGTCACTGGCGTTGCCGACCGTCGCGGAGAGGTAGATCCACTGGGTGTCATCCAGGCCGGCGTTCTGGTCGCGGGCCGTGCCCGTTCGTCCGTTCCGGGACTGCTCGACGGTCTCGCCTTCCGCACAGTAGTATTTCAGTCGTGAGATCAGGCCGTCGAGGCGGTGGCCCCGTTCGCCCTCTCCCAGCGTGTGGACCTCGTCGATGACGACGGTGCCGACGTTGCCCAGATCCTTACCCGTCCGGAGCGCGTGGTCGATCCCCTCGTAGGTGCCAACGATGACATCCGCGCCGGGATCGAAGCGGTTGCCGTCGCCATCGATCCGACTGGATCCGACCCGCAGTGACACGTCGACCATCTCGCCGTAGCGTTGCTTGAACGACTCGTATTTCTGGTTTGCAAGCGCCACGAGTGGGACCAGAAACAGCATCTTTCCCTTGCCGTTCAAGGCCCGGTCGAGGCCGGCCATCTCGCCGACGAGGGTCTTTCCCGTCGCCGTTGCGCTGACGACGAGCTGGTCCTTGCCCTCGGTCGCGCCGTTCTCGACGGCGAGGCTCTGGACTGGCAGGAGCGTGTCGAACCGCCCTTCGAGATGGCTCTGGATTCCCGGATGAAGGGACAGCGAGTCGACGGGGACCAGATCGATATCGTCGACGGTCGCCGAAATCTCGTCGAACTTCGTCAGGTCGGGGTCGAGTTCCCCTTTCAGGAGGTTCTCGATGCGGTCGAGGTCCTGGACTTCGAGGAGCAACTCCTCCAGCCGTGCGTGGGCGTCCCCCGTGATCCCGCCGTTCAGTGCGAGTTCCCGGTCCAGCTCTTCGCGGGCACAGTCCGGGCAGATGAACTCGTCGTCTGCCGCGATTGCCGTGTCGCTCGTGATCGGCGAATACCGCCCGCGAGAGGCACAGTAGCGACAGGTTCGGACGACCTTCGCCGAAAGCTGGTAGCCATCGAGCATCTCGCGGAGTTCGGTGCGCGCTCGCTTCGAACTCTGCTCGGAGATCCTGATTCGGGACGCTCGTCGTGCCAGTTCGACGAACTGGTCGGGACTGCGAAGGTCCTCGCTGGTCCCGTCTTTGATCCGGAGTCGACGTGGCCGGGGGCCTGCGTCGGTCTGTTTGATTTCGAGGACACCATGGAACACCCGGTCATCGTCCCGCTCGACGGCGACCCGGTAATCGTCGCCGTGCTCGTGGAGGAAGAGGGTGTCGACGCGTGCGACCTGCCGAGACACACACGGATAGAGACGACGAAACTATTTCAGCGGTTCGGACTCCGACTCGCGCCTGCCGTCGCGCCGGGGGCTTATACTCCTCCCCGAACTATAATTTCCTATGCGACGATTCCGCATCGGCAGCGCCTTTGGCATCCCGATCCAGTTGGATCTCACCTTCCTGCTGGTGTTGCCACTGTTCGCGTGGATCATCGGCTCACAGGTCACACCGACCGTGGACCTGCTCAACCAGTTTGGTGGGAACCTCGACGCGGCCGTCCTGACGACTGATCTCCTGCCGTGGCTTTTGGGCATCACAGCGGCCATCGGACTGTTCGCCGGCGTCGTCCTCCACGAACTCGGCCACTCCCTGATCGCGACGCGGTTTGGCTACCCCATCGAATCGATCACGCTCTGGTTGTTCGGCGGCATCGCACAACTCGAGGAGATGCCCGAAAACTGGAAACAGGAGTTTACAATCGCCATCGCCGGCCCCATCGTCAGTGTTCTCGTCGGGACCGTCTCGCTGATTGGCTTCTTGCTCGTCCCGAGCACGAACACCGCGACGGCCAGCCTCCAGTTCGTACTGGGCTATCTCGCCCTGATGAACATCGCCCTCGCGGGGTTCAACATGCTTCCGGGCTTCCCGATGGACGGCGGGCGCATCCTGCGAGCGCTGCTCGCCCGGAACAAGCCCTACGCCCGGGCCACCGAAATCGCCGCCGAGGTCGGCAAGGGCTTTGCCATTCTCCTGGGGTTGTTCGGTCTCTTCCCACCGTTCAACCCGCTACTGATCGGCCTGGCCTTCTTCATCTACATCGGTGCCGAAGGCGAGTCCCGCCAGACTGTCATGCGGGCCGCCTTCGAGGGGATCACCGTTGCAGACGTGATGACCACCGCCGACCGGGTCACTGCTGTCGACCCGAAGATGAGCGTCCAGGAACTCATCGAGACGATGTTCAGAGAGCGTCACACCGGTTATCCCGTCGAACGAAGCGACCGAATCGTCGGCCTCGTCACCCTCGACGACGCCCGCTCCGTCCGTGAAGTCGAGCGCGATGCCTACACTGTCGGAGACGTAATGACGACCGAACTGATCGCCGTTGGGCCCGACGACGACGTGATGACCGCCCTGACCGAACTCGAACAGAACAGCGTCGGCCGCCTGGTCGTCCTTGACGAAGACGACGAGTTCCGGGGCCTGCTCACCCGCAGCGACATCATGACTGCCCTGACGATCATCAAATCCAACCCCAACTACAAGGCCGACGACGAGGGCGAAGCGACAGTCTTCGAGCCCCAGCCGTGACCATCGGGATAGACGTGACGAGCGATCCCACCACGCCAGCGTAACTCTGCCCGCGAAACGCGCCCGAACTCCGCCGTACGATGACAGGCCGGGCACAGTGAGACGACGTTGTCCAGCGTATGGGCGTCCTGCTCGATCAGGACTGGTGTCTCGACGAACACCCGGACCGGGACGATGTGATGGACATCCGGGTTCCGTCCCAGTTTCTCGGCTGTTACCCCACAGTAGACACATTCGTACTCGTCGCGTTCGAGTGCCGCCTCGCGAACCGCGTTCCAGCCCTTCCCGTAGGCCGCGTTCCCACCACCGCGCCAGTTCGGGTGTCCCTCGCCCGTGAACTCGTCCGAGAGCCACGTCGCATGACAGTCGCGACTGCACAGCGTCACTTCGCCGTTAATCATGCCCGGATGACGTTTGAACGAAGCATCGCAAATCTCACACTCCACCGTGATTTTGCCTCCGCTCCAGCGAGGATTGTTCGCTCCCGAGATGTCTCGTGTCGGTCGCCACGACTCCTCCTCTACGCAAGATGAACAGTACGTTCCCGGTTTTTCCGATGGGTAGTAGTCGAACTCCGCACCGCACAGTTCGCAAGCCGTCGTCGATTTTCCGCCTCTGTAGTTCGGGTTGCTCTCCCCAGTATACGATACCGCTTTGTCGTGGCAAATATCTGAACAGTACTTCTTTTCGTATTCACTGTAAAATTCTTCGTCACAACGGTCACATTTCCTGTTGGGGAGTCGTTTCTCGTGTTTCAAGCTATGGTGTACTCCGAGCCCACGCCTGGTTTCGAATACTCTCCCACATGTCGGACACTTGTGATCAGACATACTGCCCAATAGCACCGGTACCGTATTATATTCGACCCATCCAGAGTGAAAGTAGAACTCCAACTGGCGCTTGCGTTTATGTAAAATATATTATAGGAGTCCGGACGCGGGAATTGAACCCGCCTCTGAGCCCCCACAAGGCTCAAGGATGCCACTACCCCAGCCCGGACACGGGTGAAGCAATACAATCTACTCCGCTGGAACTCATATACGTTACGACTCCGTACGCACTTCGAGATGCTTTTACACGCCACGGTCGTACACCGTCCCACGCGTGGCTATTACGGACAAGATCTACATCAAGAATCATCGGCAACTCGCCTCGCAGCTAGAGACGTCGTTCCCGAAAGGCGCGTTCAAGGGCGCGACACTGGACATCCTCTTCCAGGGGGCAGGGTTATCGAAGCTCAACGAGGCGTCCCGAGACCGGGTGCTCGAGTTCGCCGAAGATTTCCTGGACTGTGAGTGCCAGGCCAATCCCCACTGTGGCTGTCCCGAGGAGAAGTTCGTCCGCTACCTGCTGGAGTTGCGCGAGCAGGGACTCGGTCCGGATGCCATCGTCGACGTGATGGGCGAAGAGTACATGCTGTATGCTTATCCCGGCGATGTGCTCTCCTTTCTCGACGATTCGGTGCGGACGCTTGAGGCAGTCGAGTCGCTGGCGGATGTGGATGGGCAGACTGAGGTCACAAAACAGGCCAGAGAGCGTCGAGACGAATTAGTCTAGGTCGTCGAAGCTGCCGATCCGGTAGGAGGCGTCGTCGTCTTCTTCGCCGTCGAGGTCCTCCAGCTGAACGATGTCTTCCTGATCGTGCTCGTCGAGTTGCTGGCGAAGCTGGGTCACGTAGCGTTTGTGCTCTTCGAGTTGTTCGCGCAGGTGGTCGGCTTCGAGTTCCAGCCGCTCGTGCTCTCGGACGAAACTCTTCGGGACTTCGACTTTCGGCGGGAAGCTACTTCCGGGACTCTCGGAGCTACTGGTGGCCTCGTTGAGTTCGTGTTCGGGGACGACTTCGACCTGGCCGTCGTGGGCAACGAGCAAGTCGACGTAGTCCCGGAAGACCGCAGAGAGCGAGATGTCTCGTTCCTCGGCGATGCCACGGAGCGTCTCGAATTTCTCCTGGCTGACGCGAAACGAGATTGTCTTGTTCTTGTTGCTCATGATTGTATTTGTATAGCCATCTCCTCCTATTTAATCATTTGTCAGACGCTCGCACACCTTTCGAAAGCGCGAAAAAAAACCGGCTCGACGGTCGCTATTCTGCGCTTCCCTCGGGGGCAGTGCGCTGTTGTTCTTCGAGACTCTCTAATGCACCGACGACGGACCGGCGGTAGTTCTCGACCGGGAGGTCGTACTCCTCGTTGGCCATCTGGACGTACTCGTCCATCTCGGTGCTCTCCTCTGCGTCGGCGAACGTCTGGATCCGGTCGAGCGTGCGCTCTGCGGTCTCGACGACCCATCGGTCTCGCGTCGCCTCGTCGACTTCGGAGATCGACTCGGGTCGAACCGAGACGTTCACCTCGCCGTCGTCGGTCTCGTAGGTCCGTGGCTTGCCCACGACGGAAACGTAGGCCGGCGGTTCGAGTTCCCGGAGCATCGAGGCGGCGTCTGGCTGGTACTGCCCGGCGTACATGAAGAACGTGTCGCCGTTCGGATCGACGACTCGTCCCTGCCAGTACTCGCTGTCCTCACCGACATCTTCGGTTTCGGTGAGCGTTCCGACGAGGAAGACGCGGTTGGCGCGTTCGCCCGTCGGCAACAGGACGTACACCGGTGCGCGCTCGTCGTCGGACTCTTTGAACGTGTAACTCGAATCGTTGAATTCGCGTGCGAAGACGCGGCGAGCGACTTCGCGGGTGGGTGTTGCAGCCATCTCAGATCGACCTCGCTTTGATCAGCATCGCTTCGGCATCGACTGGCTCGTCCAGTCGTTCGAGTTCGTTCGCCAGGACGTACCGCCCGAGCGTCGGTCCCTCGACGCGGTAGTAGCGCCCGAGGACCGTCTGGCGCATCTCGTCGGCCACGACCGTCGTGTCGAGTGCGTCCATGGCCATCTCCTTTGCCTGTCCGAGGGTGATGTCGGTCAGTTCCTCGGTGGCTTCCTCGTTGAAGATGACTTCCGTCACTTCCTCCCCGTCGTCGAGGACGCCCTTGATCCGGAGGTCGAACTCCCCTTCGACCTCGCCGTGTTCGTTACAGCGGCCGTTCTGGAGGACGCGCGTACAGTCCTCCTCGGGACAGCGTTTGATCAGGCCACTGCCCGACTGGATGTCGACCAGCGCGCCCTCGACTTCGACGGCGTCGTCGCCGACCTCGATCTCTTCGTCGAGTTCCTCGATGGTCGTCGTCCGGTTGAGTTTGACCGAAAACCGGCCCTGGTACTCGTCGGTGACGACGTTTCGGAGGCTGTAGACCTTCCCTTCCTCCAGTTCCGGTAGGTCGGATTTCGACCACTTGGTGAACTTGATCGTCCCCGTCTCGTCGCCGAGCAACCCGACCTGGGCGACGGCGTCGGCCGTCGCGTCCCACAGATCGACGACTTTCGCGGTCACGTCGACCCACTCCTCGGGCGCGTCGATGTCGGCGTTGTCGACTTCCTCGTTGCCGCCACCACCCGAAAGTTGCTCCCGGTCCATTCCGGCTTCGTCGAGGTACGTGTTGACGACGCTCCGACGGGCCTCGCTCAGGGGCACTTTGTACTCGTTGACCAGCGTGTCGAGGCGCTCCTCGATCTCGTCGACCGTCACGTCGAGCTGGTCGGAAAACTGCTCGTGTATCTCTTCTGCAGGGGTATGCAAACCTGTCATGGTGTCTCTGTCTCCGCGTGTTTTCGGTGGGAGACGGTCGACACTTGGTCGCCTCTGTATATAAACCCTCGTCAACCAGAGTGAAAGTGAAACCGCTCGGTCGAGTCGACAGCCCTGCCACCGGAGCGATCCCCGAGAAGATTCTTGAGGAGCGAGCCAAAAGGGGACGTATGGCTGACGACGAGCGAACGGGCATCTTCCAGCAGTTCCTCAAGTCGACGCTCCGGTCGGCCGGACGCCAGCTAGAGGAAGCCAAGAGCGCCTACACTGACGCCAAACGCTCCGCGCTGGCCGACCTCCCACAGACCGACGACGGGAAAGCCCGCATCGTCTGTCGCCGCTATGCCGAACGACGCGCTGTCCGACTCGACGACAGGGCCCGTCCCGCCTGCTTCGATCCCGACCACCCCGACTGCCAGGGCTGTGGCGAAGACGTCCAGGACGGGACCATCGAAACCTGGTGATACAGCCGGGCAGTTCCAGATCACTCGCGGTCGAAACGATCCAGCCGCATTACTTTGGTCCACGTGTCCACGAAATCGTGGACGAACGTCTCCTCGGCGTCGTCTGCACCGTAGACTTCCGCGATGGCGCGAAGTCGGGCGTTCGATCCGAAGATGAGGTCGGCGCGGGTCGCCTTCCACGTGCGTTCGCCCGTGTCACGGTCGTACCCCTCGTACACGTTTTCGGCGTCTGGGGTCGGTTTCCACTCCGTGTCCATACTGAGCAGGTTCACGAAGAAGTCGTTGGTCAGCGTCTCCGTCTCGTCGGTGAGGACACCGAGGTCGGACCCCTGGTAGTTCGCGCCCAGCGTGCGCATACCACCGACCAGCACCGTCATCTCGTCGGCCGTCAGGTTCAGCAAGTCCGCCCTGTCAACCAGCAACTCCTCGGCCGGCCGGGTGGCGTCGTCACTACGGTAGTTCCGGAACCCGTCTGCCTCTGGTTTCAGTGCCTCGAACGAGTCGATGTCAGTCCGTTCCGGCGAGGCATCGACACGGCCCGGTTCGAACGGCACCGCCACGTCGTAGCCAGCGTCCCGGGCCGCCTGCTCGACGGCTGCAGCACCGCCCAGCACGATCAGATCGGCGAGCGAGACACGCGTCTCGCCGGGCCGCGAGTCGTTGAACGCCGTCTGGATCGCTTCTAGCGTCTCTAGCACAGTCGACAGCTGCTCGGGTTCGTTTACCGCCCAGCTCTTCTGGGGTTCGAGGCGGATGCGAGCGCCGTTCGCGCCGCCGCGCTTGTCGCTGTCGCGGAACGTCGACGCCGACGCCCAGGCAGTCGTGACCAGCCGGGAGATGGACAGCTCCGAATCGAGAATCTCTTCTTTGAGTTCGGCGATTCCGTCGTCGCCGATCAGCTCGTGATCGACCGCCGGAAGCGGGTCCTGCCAGAGCATCTCCTCGTTGGGCACCTCCGGGCCGAGGAACCGGGACGGTGGACCCAGGTCGCGGTGGGTCAGCTTGTACCAGGCCTTCGCGAAGTTGATGCCGAACGCCATCGGGTTGTCCTGGAAGCGCTCGACGATCTCCCGGTAGTCCGGATCCCGCTTGAGGGCGATGTCCGTCGTGAGCATCATCGGCGTCTCCGTTTCCGACCTGTCGTGTGCGTCCGGTGCGATATCGTGGAGTTCCTCGTCCGTCGGCGTCCACTGCCAGGCACCGCCGGAGCCCTTCTCTGGCTCCCACTCGTAGTCGAGCAGGTTGTCGAGATAGCCCATGTCCCACTCGACCGGTGACCCGGTCCACGGCCCTTCGATCCCGCTGGTGATGGTATCGGCTCCCGTGCCGGAGCCGTGCTCGTTCTCCCAGCCCATGCCCTGTTTTTCAATGGGAGCTGTTTCGGGTTCGGGACCGAGGTTGTCCGGCGAGTCGGCACCGTGGACCTTCCCGAACGTGTGGCCGCCGGCGATGAGCGCGGCCGTCTCCTCGTCGTTCATCGCCATGCGGTCGAACGTCTGTCGGATGTTCTCTGCCGATGCCTCCGGGTCGGGTCGGCCGTCGGGACCCTCGGGGTTCACGTAGATGAGCCCCATCACAGACGCGCCGAGCCCTTCTTGGATTCCGCCGGGCTCGTCGAAGCGCTCGTTCGTCTCCATCTCGTCTTCGGGCCCCCAGTCGACGGCCTCATCGGGCTCGAAGGCGTCCTCGCGCCCGCCGGCGAAGCCGTACGTCTTGGCTCCCATCGACTCGATGGCGACGTTTCCGGCCAGGATCATCAGGTCGGCCCACGAGAGTTTGCGGCCGTACTTCTGCTTGACCGGCCAGAGCAGTCGGCGTGCCTTGTCGAGGTTCGCATTGTCCGGCCAACTGTTGATGGGCGCGAAGCGCTGTCGACCGCCGGCCGCGCCGCCGCGGCCGTCGCTGGTGCGGTACGTGCCGGCGCTGTGCCACGCCATCCGAATGAACAGCGGCCCGTAGTGGCCGTAGTCTGCCGGCCACCAGTCCTGCGATGTCGTCATCACCTCCTCGATGTCCGTCTTCACGGCCTCGAGGTCGAGTTTCTCGAACGCCTCGGCGTAGTCGAATGCCTCGCCCATCGGGTCTCCCTGACGAGCGTTCTGGTCGAGAATCTGTAAATTCAGCCGATTCGGCCACCAGTCCTGATTGGACTTACTCATCGCCGAGAAGTCGTTTCCATCCCCTGTTAAAATTGTCTGATTCGATAATCTCCTCTTTGCTATCGAACAAGAAGTCTATCGTATATGCGAACTTTTATCAATAGGGATTCACACTCGCCGTTCTGTCCGGATCGCTTCGGCCAGACACTCTGCTGTCCTTCGAAGCCGCCGTTTTATTTCATATATCTCCCCAAAGATACGAAACATTGAGAAGGAGAGCGCGACAAAACGTCGTATGGAGCGTCCGATTGTCGCCCTAGTGCTGGCTGGTGGGACCGGAACGCGGCTCTATCCTGCGAGTCGCACAGACCGGCCAAAGCAGTTTCTCTCGTTCGGAGGCGAGCAGTCCCTGCTGAAAAATACCGTCGACCGGGCTGATTTCGCCGAGGAGACGTACGTTCTCACACAGGCGGCGTTCGCAGACGAGATTCACGACCACGCGCCCGAAGCGGCCGTCCTCACGGAGCCAGCGCCCAGAGATACCGGGCCGGCGCTGGTGTACGGTGCTCATCGTGTTCGCGAGCAGGTGGGCGAGTGTGTCTTGCTCGTTCTGCCCAGTGACCACGTCGTCGGGGACGGTTTTCGCCGTGTCGCCGAGCAGGCGGCCCGGGTCGCAGTGGCAACAGAGGGGTTGGTGACGCTTGGCATCGAACCGACCCGTCCCGAACCTGGATACGGGTACATCGAGCCAGGGGCGGCCCGAGACGGCTACCAGACCGTGGCGCAGTTCCACGAGAAACCCGACCGGGCCACCGCAGAGACCTACCTCGACCGTGGCTGCTACTGGAACGCCGGGATGTTCGCGTGGACGCCCGCGGCGTTGCTGTCTGCTGCCCGGTCGTCGCCGCTCGAACCACTGGTGGGTGCACTCGACCGCGGCGATCCAGTGGCTGGATTCGAGGCTATCGAGCCGATCAGCATCGATTATGCGGTCCTCGAGCGCGCCGACTCGGTCGCGGTCGTCCCCGCCGATTTCGAGTGGGACGACCTCGGTGCCTGGGACGCACTGGCGCGCCACCTCCCGACCGACGACGCCGGAAACGCCGTCATGGGCGAAGCGACGGCAATCGACGCCCGTAGCAACGTGGTTGCGACGGACGGGCACGTGAGCCTCGTCGGCGTCGAGGACCTCGTCGTCGCGAGTTTCGACGACAGAACGCTCGTCGTGCCGACCGAACAGGCCCAGCGAGTTCGTGCAGTCGTCTCGCGCCTGCGCGAGCAAGACCGGTTCTGAGACGACTGGCTATCCACTCACGGCGGTCGTCGTGATGACGGCACTCGACGTCCACATCTGGCAGACGGCCGCTAGCTTCGCATCGTACCGCCGTCGATGGGAAGCGCGGTGCCGGTGACGTACGACGCGCGGGCACTGGAGAGAAAGGCGACCACGTCACCGCACTCCCGGGGATTACCGATCCGGTCCAGTGGCGCGTCGGACCACTCCCCGCGGCCCTGCTCGTAGCTGTCGTACTCGCCACGTTCGACGGCGTCTTCGATCAGTTCCTCGATGCGGGGCGTCTCGTGTGCACCGGGTACGACAGCGTTGACACGCACCTCGGGCGCGAACTCGCGGGCCTGTGTCTTCATCAGACCGATCACCGCCCGGCGCACCGAGTTCGACAGCACGAGGTCGTCGATGACCTCGCGCACCGACCGGGAGGTAATGTTGACGACCGTCCCGGCCTCGGAGTCGCGCAGGTGCGGATAGGCAAAGCGCGTCGTCCAGACGGCACTCATCACCAGGATATCGTACGCTTCGTACCAGTCGCGTTCGGTCGTCGAGAGGAAATCACCGCTCGACGGGCCGCCAGCGCTGGTGACGACGTGGTCCAGGCCGCCGAGTTCTTCGACGGTCTCCTCGACGAACGCCTCGACGTTATCGCGGTCGGTGATGTCGGCCGCCACGGCCAGTACCTCGCCGTCACCCGTCGCTTCCAGTTGCTCGCGGGCGTCGTCGAGTCGCGATGCCGTTCGGCCACAGACGGCGACGTGGGCACCCTCGCGTGCGAGTGCTGTCGCGCTCGCGAGGCCGAGCCCACTCGTTGCGGCGGTACACAGTGCGACGTTGCCATCGAGTTCCAGATCCATATCCGGGCGGTCACACGCGAAGGGCAAAACGGCACCGTCACGCCACAGCAGGTCAACGGGCCCCGCTCGATTCTGACGGTTCCGCCGATATCGCTGATTTCCGCCCGGAGAATGCCGTTAACTGCCCACATACCGTTGGCCCGTTGCCGACGACGCGCTATCCGCCCCAGAAGTTGTCGCGACTCCCCAGGCGTTCGTCCTCGTCCTCGTCGTCGCCCTGGTAGCCGCTTTCGTCGTCCTCGTCACCGTCGCCCTCGTCGTCTTCGACTTCGAGCTGTTCGAGTTCTTCGGCCCGGGCGTGGTTCGACCGGACTTTCGTGATCTCGACCCGGGCGCGTGCCGGCGGCAGGAGGCCATCGACCATCACGATGAAGCCGTCCTCGGTACGGCCAACGCCGGCACCGCTCTCGTGGATGTCGTCGACATCGACGACGACTTCCTCGCCGAGTTTGACTGGCTGGCTTTTCAGGTCCGAAATCGGCTGATTGTAGTGGTTACACCACTCGGCACCACCGCGGTCGCCGTAGTGTTGACACCCCATCCCCTCGATGCGCTCGCTAAACTGGGGGCAGTCATCCGCGAGTGGACAGTCGGCCATGCATCCGGGTAGCGCGGCCGTCGTCAAAACGCTTACGAGCGACGGGGTTTCGACTGCCAGGACCGAGGTTTTATATCCGAAAACGGGGGCATGGCAGGCCATGCACAGTTTCCGGGACGTGGCGACGGCGGCGTACTGTCCACGAAAGCTCTACTACCGGCGACGGGCGGGCGACCCGGATATCCCCGACGGCGTCGGCGACGTGCGTCAACTCGCCTTCGAGTACGAGACGTTGCGGACCGTCGACGCCGCACTGCTCGCCGCTCCCATCGAGGTGTCGCCGGGCACCTACCGCGAGCGCCTCGGCGGTCTCCGCCGTCGTCTCGACTACTGGGACGACCTCGCAGATCCGCCACAGCGCGACGTATTCCTCTCGGGCCGGGAGTGTCACGGGGTCGCCCACAAGGTCCTCGAAACGCCGCTGGTGCCCGCGCTTGCCTTCGCTGGCGATCCCCCGGACCAGGGCGTCTGGGAACCCCAGACTGTCAGGCTGGTCGCCGCGGCGAAGGCGCTGTCCTGGGAGCGAGAACAGCCAGTCGAGCGCGCCATCGCCGAGTATCCCGCCCACGGCGTCGTCCGTGAAATCGAGTTGACGACGCGGCGCAAAGCCGCCTACCGGCGCGCAGTCAGGACCGCAGCGACCATCGACGGCCCGCCCTCGCGGGTCGACGCCGACGCCAAGTGTCGCCCCTGCGAGTTCCGCGAGGAGTGTGGTACGAAGACGCGCTCGCTGGCGAGTATCCTGGGCGATTGATTTCGCCGGGCTATAGTAGCATTTGCAAGTCCTCGCTCACCTGATCGCGCGACTGTGTATGATCGGATGAGCAATCGGTTGCAAATGCTACTATAGTTACTCCGACGCGAGCCACTCCCGGATCGCGTCGGCCTGTGCCCCCTCGCGAACGATTTCCCCGACCGTCACGTCGACGACGGTCGATTCAGTGCCCGGTGTCCGACCGCCATCGAGGACGACAGCGACGGCGTCGCGCACGGACGCGTCGATTTCGGTCACTTCCAGCGCACTTGGCTCGCCGCTAACGTTCGCGCTCGTCGAGGTGATCGGAGCCGCTCGCGCGAGCAGGTCCAGCGCGCCCTCGTGGTCGGGCACTCTGATACCGACCCGGTCGCTCCCGGCGGTCAGCACGTCGGGGACGGCCTCGCCGCGGTCGACCAGCACCGTCACCGGCCCCGGCAGGAACGCTCGCATGAACGCCAGTTCCTGCTCGGTCGGTTCGGTGTACTCAGTCGCCGCGTCGACGCCCGGCACCGCGAGCGAAACCGGCTTCGAGCGATCCCGGCCCTTCGTCTCGAAGACGCGCTCGACGGCCGCCGGATCGAGCGCATCCGCGCCGAGGCCGTAGACGGTTTCTGTCGGATAGACGACCAGCTCCCCATCCGTGAGTGCGTCGGCCGCACGGTCGAGGTCGTTCATACGTCACTGGTCTACGTGTGGCCGAAAAAAGCGTGCTGTTCATCCGGATGCCGGCCCCCTCGATAAAATAGCGGTCTCGGCACTCACCGACCCTACCGGAACGCCACCTCGACGGTATCGTAGTCGGGGAAGTCGGGCCACTCGCTGGCGACCCAGGCGTACTCGACGGTGCGGTCGCTGTCGAGGACGAACACCGCCGGTCGCGGTTCTTCGATGCCGGCCATCCCGTCGAGGTCGTTCTCGATGCCGTACTTTCTGGCGACGCCGTTGCCGGGGTCGGCGTACAGTTCGTAATCGTCGCCCAGTTTGCGCTCCTCGATCAGTTTCTTGTGGGCGTACGGTGTCGAGATCGAGAGGCCGACCACGGTGGCGTCCTCGTGCCACTCCCGGTTGCGGATCTCGTTCCAGATGTACGTCGCCGGGAAGGCCCCGTCCATCGGGTGGAAGAGGAGGACCGTCGGATCGCCGTCGCGAGCGACCAGTTCCGAGAGGGCCACGTCCTCCCAGAACTCGTCGTTGACGAGCGGGCGAGTGAAATCCGGCGCGGTCTCGCCTTCCTCTGGGTGGTCTGCCGGGCCGAGTTCGACGACGTCGAACTCCAGGTCCATCAGGCTTCACCTCCGTACGTCCGGTCGAGATAGTCGACGATGTTTGCACTTTCAGACATCGTCACACCCGTTTCGTCATCGACGATTGCAGGCACCGTTCGCTTGCCCGAGAGGCGCTTGACTACGTCTCGGTCGGAGTGCATCGGTTCGACGAATCGCGACTCGTAGTCGAGGTCGTACTCGTCGAGGCGACGGACAACCCGCTCGCAGAACGGACACGCCTGAAGTCGGTACAGTGTGATGTCGGTGTTGCTCATCCACCCGCTGTTAGGTCCGAGCGTCCGGTAAGCCCTTCGGGCCTGTGTGTGGTGGACACGCTTTCGATCGTTCCCATGACAACGCTTAATTCGCGTCCACTGCAAACGTGAGCGTTGATGGCCTTTGATCCGCCTGTTGGAGTCGAATTCTCGCTACTACAGGTCGATATCCTCGGCATCGTCGAAGTTTCCGATGCCGTGTTCACCGTCATCGGGTCGCTCGTCGTTCTCCTGCTGATCACGCTCTCGGCGTTCTTTTCGTCCTCGGAGATCGCCATGTTCTCCCTGCCAGCCCATCGAGTCGAGGCGCTCGTCGAGGACGAAGTCCCGGGCGCGGAGACGCTCAAGGGACTCAAGGCCGATCCACACCGTCTGCTGGTGACGATTCTCGTCGGCAACAACCTCGTCAACATCGCAATGTCCTCGATTGCGACGGGACTCTTTGCGGTGTATCTCTCCCAGGGCCAAGCAGTGATCGCGGCGACGTTCGGGATCACGGCACTCGTGCTCCTGTTCGGCGAGAGTGCGCCAAAGAGCTACGCCGTCGAGAACACTGAATCCTGGGCGCTCCGGATCTCGAAGCCACTCGACCTCTCGGAGAAGATTCTGATCCCGTTGATCGTCCTCTTCGATTATCTCACCCGGATCGTCAACAAGATCACGGGCGGTCGGTCGGCCATCGAGACCTCCTACGTCACTCGCGAGGAGATTCAGGACATCATCGAGACCGGCGAGCGCGAAGGTGTTCTCGACGAGGAGGAACGAGAGATGCTCCAGCGAACCTTGCGGTTCAACAATACGATTGCAAAGGAGGTCATGACGCCGCGACTCGACATGGACGCCATCTCGAACGACGCCACCATCGAGGAGGCGATCCAGCAGTGTATCCAGAGCGGCCACGCCCGCGTCCCGATCTACGAGGGCAGCCTGGACAACGTGATCGGGGTTGCCCACCTCCGGGATCTGGTCCGTGACCGCCACTACAGCGGCGACCGGGACCTCAATCTCGCCGACGTGATCGAACCGACGCTGCACGTCCCCGAGTCCAAGAACGTCGATGACTTGCTCACCGAGATGCGCGACAAACGACTGCATATGGTGATCGTCATCGACGAGTTCGGGACCACCGAGGGACTGGTGACGATGGAAGACCTCACCGAGAAAATCGTCGGCGAAATCCTCGAAGGCGAGGAAGAGGAGCCAATCGAGTTCGTCGACGACGACGAGGTCATCGTCAAAGGCGAGGTCAACATCGAGGTGGTCAACGAGGCGCTGGAACTGGAACTCCCCGAGGGTGAGGAGTTCGAGACCATCGCCGGGTTCATTTTCAATCGTGCCGGCCGACTCGTCGAGGAGGGCGAACGGATCGCCTTCGACAGCGTCGAGATCATCGTCGAACAGGTCGAGAACACCCGAATCATGAAAGCGCGACTGCGCAGAGTGGCAACTGCCGACGGGCAAGCAGACGCCGCAAACGAGGACACGCCCGAAGAAGCGACGACAGAGTGAGACCGCAGTTGCTACCCGACCAGCGGGTCAACAACCGCAAACACGCCGTAGCCGAGGCCAAGCGCCAGCGCGAGCGATCCGATCCACGCCAGAACGGTCTTGCCCATCTTATCACCACTGACCGCTCCCCCGCCGGCGGCCGCCCCACTGCCGACGATCGCAGAGACGATAATCTCGTTGAACGACACCGGAATGCCGAAGAAGACGGCCGTCTGTGCGATAATAAACGAGGGGATCAGTGCCGCAATAGAGCGGCGCGGACCGAGCGATGAATAGTCCTGTGAGAGCGCCTTGATCATGCGTGGTGCACCGGTCCAGGAGCCAGCGAGCAGGCCGATCCCGCCCCCGAGCAACACTCCGACAAGCGGGATGGTAAAGTCGTCCAGCAGGGGGACCAGCGGTCCGATTGCCAGTCCGACCTGGCTGCCACCCGCCGAGAAGGCGACGAGTCCCCCCATCGCCAGAAGGAATCGCTGCTGGGCAGCCTCCCCGCTCGCGCGGACGTCGTACCACAGGACGACCGCGACGAGCAGGGCAACGGCGAGCGAAGCCGCGACAGACACCGCCACTCCACCGTCGGCCACGCGAGTGGCCGCCGCCGCCAGTGAGCCAGCGCCACCGTCAGGGCCGAGGCCCGTGAACTCGACGTTTGCCAGCAACAGGCCGACCAGTCCCGCCAGACCGGCGACAGAGAACCGTTCGGGGACGCCCTCGGCGCGAAGGAAGCGTGCCGTCGCGTACGCGAGGCCGCCACCGACGAAGGGAACCCCGACCCACAGCGCGACGATCTGCTGGTACTTCGGCCAGGCGGGATTGCCGCCCATCGCCAGGCCGACGCCGACGACGGCACCGGTGACGGTAAACGCCGTTGCAATCGGATAGCCAGCGAACACGCCGATTGCGACCAGCAATGCCGCCGTAAGCAGTGCGATTGTCGCTGCAACCGCCGAAAGGCCGCCCCCGTCGGGGAAGAGCACGAGTCCGCTCCCGACCGTCTCGGTAACGTTCGCCCCCTGTAACACGGCCCCGAGTAGGCCAAGAATGCCGACGAAAAAGCCGGCCCGCATCACCGAGATCGCGTTCGCTCCCACTGCCGGGGCGAACGGCGTTGACCCTGACGACCCCGCACCGATTGCCCACGCCATAAACAGGCTCGCGGCGGCGGCGATCACCAGCGTCGCGACCGTACTGACCCCGACCATCTGCACTCCGTTTCTGTCGGCCTGCGTATTAGGCTGTCGGCTGCCGTATCCGATATTTCCACCTGAAATAGAGGGGTGACACTAGTTAACGTACTATGTAACACCACCACAACTGGCAACCGCCGTCGCGCCGTTAGTTCGTCTTTGTATCTCCGACATGAAACCTATAATGATCGCAGACAAGACTGCGATCAGTTCGTTTTTGCGTCGGTTTCCCCGTTACCGGTTTCGTCCTCGGGAACATCGACGCCTTCCGCGGCAGCAGCGGCCTCGACTTCCTTCTCGGTGTTGACGTGCCACCGGTCGACATCGCTGTCGAAGTCAGCCAGTCGGTTGGAGACGCGTTCTTTGAGGTCGTCGTCGTTGATGTTGATCTCGAAGATGTACTCCGGCTGGTCGTCGCCACTGACTCGCTGGACGTTTGCGCTCACGAGTCCGTTGTCGAAGTAGTACGGTGCGATCTGGGTCATGACGTTTTTGTACACCGTGTCTTCAACTGCCCGGAGTGCTTTCCGACTGGCCGAATCCGCCGCGCGGGCGACGTAGTCGAGGCTTTCGCCCCACGATTCGACGGCCTCGTCCGGTTCGTCGATATTCTCGTAGGAGTCGGCGAGTTTCTCACCCGCCGTCCGGAGGTCGTCGTCCGGATCCTCGCCCGCCTGTTCGCCTTTGCCCTCGTCGACGTGTGCCTGCTCGGCAGTCTTTTCGTTGACATCGTCGTCGAGACGCTCGTGGCTCTTGGGACGCCACTCGTCGAACTCTTCGAGTGCCTCGTCGTCCACGGATTCGTCGACGTCGTCGTCGTCCCCCAGTTCTCGCAGCGCCTGGACGATCCGTTCGCCGTGTTCGACGATGTCGACCCAGCCGCCGCGACGCTTGAAACCTGAGATACTCTCTTCGATGTTCTCCATTGTCCTGTAGAATCAACCACTATGACGGCCACGGCGTGGTTGCGTGCCCATCTGTTCGCAGGTCGTTTGGTTCGCACGATTATAAGTTTTCCACCCGCTGCTTTTGATCGTCCAGACCGAACGATAGCGTGACCATGCCATCGGTACTGATTGTCGTCAGCGAGCACGGCTACTGGGGCGAAGAATGTATCGAACCGCTCACGACGCTGGATTCTGCGGGCGTCGACGTGACCGTCGCGACACCGTCGGGCAGCCCACCCGAAATCGACGAGCGCTCGGTCGACCCCGACGAGGTCGGCGCGGACGCAGCCGAGCGGTTTCGAGAGATCCACGAGACCGACGAGCGACTGAACGATCCGATCCCCACCGCCGCGGCCGAGGCCGACGACTACGACGCCGTCGTCTTCCCCGGCGGCCACGGCACCGAGTGGGACGTGAACCAGGACAGTCACAGTCGCACACTCCTGTGGGAGGCCGTCGCCAGCGAGGACGGCGTCGCCCTCGTCGTCTGTCACGCTGTTGGTATCCTCGCTTTCACCCGCGACGACAACGGTGACTTCCTCGTTGCGGGCCGTGACGTGACTGGCTTCCCCAACGAGTGGGAGGAGGGCATCGTCGACGAACACGACCGGATGCCGGACGGGCGAAAGCTTCCCTACTGGGTCGAAGACGAGGTCAGGGCGGCCGGCGCACAGTGGGACGCTGAACTCGACAGCGACACGTCGGTGACCGTCGACGGTGACCTCATCACCGCTCGCGGGCCACCCTCCTCCAGCGAGGCCGCCGAGACGCTGCTGGCCGAACTGGGCGTCGAGACGACAGCCTGATAACAGTTAAGCACCGCCCGCCTGTGGCCTCGCCTATGGCAATCGAGGACCGCGGCGAGGCACAGGTCATCACGCACGCACTGGCGCGTGACGAGTTGTCCCGACTGCGTGACGTCGAGACCGAACAGGTCGATTTCCGGAAGGGACTGGTGCGACTCGGCCGACTCTGCGGGTACGAAATCATCGACGGTCGCATGGAGACCGAGTACGTCTCCATCGAAACGCCACTGACGACGACGATGGGCGAGCGAGTCGAGGGTTTGGAGAACGTCGTCATCGTCAACGTCCTCCGGGCGGCGACCCCCTTCGTCGAGGGGTTGCTCACGGCCTTTCCGCAGGCCCGCCAGGGGGTCATCTCGGCCAGTCGCGATGAAGCGGCCGGAATGACAGACGACGGTACGTTCCCGATTTCGGTCGACTACGTGAAACTACCGGACATCGAGCCGTCGGATACCGTCATCGTCGCCGACCCGATGCTGGCGACCGGGTCGACGATGTCGGCCGTCCTCGAAGAGATCCTGCGGGACAGTCCCGACCCCGAGCACTTGCTGGTGCTCTCGGCGGTGGCAGCGCCGCCGGGACTCGTTCGCCTCGACGAGGAAGTGCCACAGGCCGACCTGTTGACCGTCGCTGTCGACGAACGACTCGACGACGACGGGTACATCGTCCCCGGACTGGGCGATGCTGGTGACAGGGCGTTCCGAACCACCTAAGTAGCAGGGTCGTTTCTCAGCAAGATACCCGCGTTTTTCGACGATCCACGAACCCCTCTGTTTCGGGTGGAGATATGCCGTACTGCGGTGGGGTGTGATCTCCAGCAGAAGGATCTCCGTCGCGCTGAAGCCGTCCGCTCAAGTTCGAATCTAGTTATCTGACGAACAATCGGCAACTGCTCGGCCGCTGGTCGCGTTGGCGAGACGCTCGCGGAGGGCGTGGGCATCTGCCACCGGGACCCGAACGTCGAAACTGACCTGCTCCTCGTATGTCGCGTCGAACTCGACGCCAGTGCTCTCCAGGATTCCTCGCACGGTCCCCGAGTCGTCGTAATCGACGGTGATCGACAGTGTCTCGCGGGGCCGTTCGGTGACGACGCCCGCGTCGTCGACGGCGTCCTTGACCGCTCGCGAGTAGGCCCGTGCCAGGCCGCCGACCCCGAGGTTCGTCCCCCCGTAGTAGCGGGTGACGACGGCGACGACGTTCTCGATGTCGCGTTGCTGGAGGACGTTCAGGGCAGGTTTACCGGCACTGCCGGTCGGTTCGGCGTCGTCGCTGGCATACTCTCGGAGTGGGTCGACCCGCACGCGGTAGGCCGGGACATTGTGGGTCGCGTCGGCGTACTCCTCGCTGATCGCGTTAACTCCGGTCTCGGCGTCCTCGACGGTGTGGGCCGGCCGTACGTGGCCGATGAACTCCGAACCCCGCACCTCGAAGGCGGCCTCGCCACGTCCGGCGACGGTGTCGTAGGCCTCGTTGGTCATACCCGGCCTTCGACCGGTGACGGGATACGGGTTACCGTTCCCGTCGGCCCCAGACGCGCTTTTCGGGAATGAGAACGTGCATGCCGTCCTCGACGGTGATCTGGCAGGAGAGACGCGGATAGCCAAAGCGGTCAGCCAGTCTGTCGTGCCAGTGGGCCGCGTCCGGTGGGTCATCGATCCGGACGCCACAGGTGGCACACAGTCCCCGACCGCCGCAGTTGGTTACAGCCAGGCGTGCGTGGGGCGACAGGTCGTGTTCCAGCAGCACGTCACGGAGGACGCGGCCGGTCTCGCAGTCGATGTCGTGAACGTCGCCGTCCGGCGTTTCGACGGTGATCGTCCTCATCGCTCACCCACCCAGCGTAGCGACAGATGGCCGCGGGCCTCGTCACCGCCCAGTAGTGCTGGACGGTCGACCTGTTCGAGACCGCAGTCGTGCTCGTCGGGTGCTGGCAACGTCACACCGGTGTCGCCGACGGTCACCGTCACCGACTCCGTGCCGTCGAGGTCCCGACAGAGGGCGTCGAGGGAGTCGGCGAAGTCCGTCGTTTCGGCCAGTTCTGTCTCGCCCCAGCCAATCGGGGCGACGTCGTCTGAACGGCCCGCAAGGACGGCGTTGAACGCCGCGCCGACGAGCAACACGAGACCGTTGAAATACAGCCAGGTGACGATGAGCAAGATAGTTCCCACGACGCCGAACGTCTCGGAGGTGCCGGTGAAGGCGACGTAGTACCGGAACAGCGATTCGAGGACGGTCCAGCCGACGGCCGTGAGGACAGTTCCCGGGACGATCTCGCGAACGGTCACGTCCGTGTCGGGAAAGACGTAGAAGACGGGAGCGAAGACGACTGTCAGGGCGACCACAGCGACGCCACGGGCCAACAGATCACCGACCGTGCCGCCACCGAAGGACAACTGCGTGCTGACCAGGCCGACCGCGAGCAGGCCACAGACGAGTGCCACCAGCACCACTATCGCGTCGGCGAAGGTGTCGCCGAGCGTGTTTGCCGATCCGGTCTCGTAGATGTCAGAAAACGCTGTATCGAGACTGCGGAATATCTTGAGTGCACCCCACAGCAGTGTCAGCACGCCCAGCAGCGAGAGGCTCGTTTCCTGCTGTGCCCCCTCGACAACGCCGGTCAGGAGTCCGCTGGCATTGGGCGAGAAGTAGGTCCCGATAGCTGCGACGACCCGGCTTGCAGTCGCGGCGTCGCCCACCCGTGTAACCAGCAGCAGGACCACGAGCAGGAAGGGCAACAGCGAGACGAAGGCGTGATAGGCGATGCTCCCGGCCATGAACGTCACTCGCTCCGCGCGAACCTCGGTGACGAGCGCGCGCAGGAACGTCTGTACGTTGCGTCGACGACTCATTGTCTGGCCGTTGGTGTGCAACTAAAAAAACCTGCACACGCTGGCTGGGTGTCCGGAACGAGCATACCGGTGGCGGCGATCACGCCCCGAACAGTTCGCTACTGCAACTCGATCCGGTGGACGAAGGGCAGGTCGCGAATCTCGGTGATGAGGCCGCCGGGAAAGGCCTCGTCGGTGATGACGTAGAGCCGGGGGTCGTCGGTGAACTCGGGGTCCTCGGAGATGACCTGTCGGATCGTGATGTCGCGGGCGGCGATGGCCTCCGTGACGGCGGCGACGATCCCACTCTCCTCGGCGTCCCGGACAGCGACGGTCAGCACCGTCAGGTCCAGTACTGGCGCGAGGTCCATCAGGCTCGGAATCGCCGAGATGTTCTGGAAGATGCGTGTGAGTTGCTCGTCCTCCAAAACGGCACTCGAGGTCGCGTCCACGACGCGGCGGTCGACACCGACTTCGCGGGCGATGCCAGTGTTTGGAATTTCGATACCACCGGAGACGACCCGGCCATCGTCGTTGACGGAAAACCCCCGTTCCAGCAGGAGGCGGATCACCTGCTGTTGCCCGGGCGAGTCCGAGAACTGTTCCATGATGGCATCGAACGTCGGTTCGTCGCTCCGGTCGTTCATAACTCGCCTTTCGTGCTCGCCACGTCAGAGCGGCGCTCGTCGATCCGGGTGGCGTCGTCGAGCGCCCGTGCGAGGCCCTTGAACAGCGCTTCGATCTCGTGGTGGGCGTTCTCCCCGGTTACCTCGACGTGCAGCGTCAGGCCGGCGTTCATCGCCAGCGAGCGACAGAAGTGTTTTGCCATGTGGCTGGTCATGCCGCCCACCTCGGCCTGTGAGAAATCGCCGTCGATCCCGAAGTACGGACGCCCGGAGATGTCGATGACGACACCGGCGATGGCCTCGTCCAGGGGCACTTTGCGGTCGGCAAAGCGCTGGATGCCACGCTTCTCGCCGACCGCTTCCGTGAGTGCCTCGCCCAGCGTGATCGCCACGTCTTCGACGGTGTGGTGGTCGTCGATTTCCAGGTCGCCGTCACACTGTACGGTCAGGTCGAACAGGCCATGCGTCGCGAACGAATCGAGCATGTGATCGAAAAAGCCGATACCGGTGTCGACCGTCGATTCCCCGTCGCCATCAATGTCGAGTGTCACCTCGATGTCCGTCTCTGCCGTCTCGCGGGTAACGGCCGCAGTTCGGTCGGTCATGTTCCAATGCAGTCTGTCCGGCTATTTGGTGGTTGTGTCTCCTGGGGCCCCACTCACGAGGCACGTCGCGACGAAACCGCCGTCTTCCGAACCCCGTGTTCCGGTACGAAAGGAACGTCAGACGAGTGTCTGATAGGTGTTTATTGGTACTATTCGAAGATGTGTGTGTATGGAGACCAGGCTAGAGGTGGTGGCAATGGCGCTGATGCTGGTCGGCTTTCTCCTTTTCAACACGATGGAAACCGCCATCGTCGGTGCCCTCTTGGTCGCCGGCGGGGCTTACGCGATGATCCTGCCGAAACTCATCCGGTCGGAGGGGTCGTCGACTCGCTAGTTCGGCGCTGGACGGACGCCGGCCTCGCGCCGGTCGAACGGCTCTTCGTGCCATCGACATCGGGTGCGTCGAGCCACCGCTTTTCGTCGTCCGGGACGCTCTCGGTGGCGTCCTCGCCCCGCCGATATCCTCGATGGTCGCCACGGCGACGACTATACTCGAACGCCCTCGACTCGCCCGTTCAGTCCATCAGGACTGCACCGCACTACCACAGCACCGCGGCCACATTCCTCCCCAGCCGATTCACTCGACGGCGGCCATGGCTTCTTCGAGAGTGAAGGCACCTTCGTACAGCGCGCTCCCGACGACGACGGCCGCCGCACCGGCCGCTTCGAGCGCTCGCACGTCCTCGATGGTCGCGACGCCGCCGCTCGCGATCACCGGGATATCGACGGCCTCGACCACCCGCACAACGGGGTCTGTTCGCACGCCGTCGAGTTGCCCCTCCACGTCGACGTCGGTAAAGAGGATGCCGGAAGCGCCTAATTCTCCGTAGCGACTGGCCGCTTCCGCAGGGTCCAGTCCCGTCCCCTCGGTCCAGCCCGAAACGACGACTTCGCCGTCTTTCGCGTCGAGACTGACCAGAACGCTTCCGGGATGGGTGTCGCTGATCTCGGCGACGATGTCGGGGTTCTCGACGGCTGCCGTCCCGAGGATGACGCGGTCGACCCCCCGATCCAGCAGCGAGACGGCGTCGTCGGCCGTCCGGATCCCGCCACCCAACTGTACGTCCACGTCGACAGCGTCGAGGACGGCGTCGATGGCGTCGGCGTTCTGGCGCTCGCCCTCGAACGCGCCATCGAGATCAACCAGATGGAGCGTCGTCGCGCCGGCCTCGATCCACCGCTGTGCGGCCTCGACCGGGTCACCATACGTCTTTTCGGTGCCGCGCTCGCCCCCGACGAGCTGGACCACCTGTCCGTCCTGCATGTCGACCGCCGGGATCACCGAAAACGTCGGAACCATACCTGCTGGTCGGCCACCGACCGGTGAAAGGGTATCGGTGTCTGCCCACCAGAACGCCTTTCTCACGGACCGACAGATGGCGACGTATGTCACGAAACTCTGATCGTCCGTGCAGCGGAGGTCGCGACGGACAGCGTCCGTGTCGGTACGTTTTAACCCGCTGATATCCTTCCTCGTGTATGGCCGAAGCGTTGTTCCTCGCCGGTCTTCTCGTCGCCGCGTTCGTCGGATTCAACATCGGCGGTTCTTCGACCGGTGTCGCCTTCGGACCCGCTGTCGGGGCCGGGACGGTTTCGAAGTTCGGTGCTGCGGCGCTGATGACGGTTTTTGCGCTCGCCGGGGGCCACTTCGTCGGTCGAGAAGTAGTCAATACGCTCGGGAGTGAGATCGTCACCTCGGAGTTCACGATGCTCGTCAGCATCGTCGTTCTCTTCTTTATCGGGTTCGCGCTCTTCCTGTCGAACGTCGTCGGCGTACCCGCGTCGACGTCGATGACCGCCGTCGGTGCGATGGCCGGACTCGGAATCGCGCAGGGGACCCTCAACTGGGGCGAGATAGGCCGGATCATCACCTGGTGGCTCGTCTCGCCGGTGATCGCCTTCTGGATCAGCGGCGTCATCGGGCGGTACTTCTACCCGGCACTGGTCGAACGGTTCGCGATCCCACAGTCCGAGGGGTCACTGCTCTATCTCGACCGCCCTGGCGGACTGCCCCGGCCAGTATTGGGCGAGAACACGACCCGTCGAGAACTCGCCGGGACGATTCTCGTCGTCGGGATCGGCTGTTACATGGCCTTCTCGGCCGGTGCGTCGAACGTCGCCAACGCCGTTGCTCCCCTCGTTGGCAACGGTTCGCTCCAGATGACACCTGCAATCTTGCTCGGCGGCGGTGCAATCGGACTGGGTGCGTTCACGATTGCTCGCCGGACGATGGACACCGTCGGGAACGATCTGACTGATCTCCCGCTACTGGCGGCCCTGCTTGTCGCGGTCGTCAGTTCGACGATCGTCACGTTCCTCTCGGCACTCGGGATCCCGGCGAGTTTCGTTATCATCGCGACGATGAGTATCGTCGGCCTGGGCTGGGGGCGAGCAACTCGAACGACGAAGATCTCACAGACGGTCCAGGGTGAGACGCCCGACGTCTCCGTCGGCGCGCTGACTGCCGACGCACCGGATGCACCGACTGTCGGCGGGAGTGCCGGCACGCCGTCTGAGACGAACAAACAACCGATTGGCGAACCGGAGGACATCCCCAGGGCTGCGGATCTGTTCGAACCCGAGACGACTGCTCGCGTGATCTTCACCCAGAATATCGTTCCGGCGGTCGCGACGGTTGCCGCCTATCTGGTGTTCAAGTTTGTCCCGATTTTTTGAGCGGGATTCGCCCATTATTCGCCTCGAACAGCAAAGTCTAACAGTGCGGCGAGCAAACCGGTCAAGTGATGCCCACAGTTGAGTACCTTAATTACGAAGTAGTGGACGACAACGGCTGGGACATGTACGACGACCCGGTTTTCGAGGAAGCCGCTGACGCTGACCTCTCGGACGAGGACTACGGGACCCTCGATGTCAACGAGGGCGAATACATCCTCGAAGCCGCCGAGGCACAGGGCTACGACTGGCCCTTCTCGTGCCGTGCCGGTGCCTGTGCGAACTGTGCCGCCATCGTCATCGAAGGCGAAATCGACATGGACATGCAGCAGATTCTCTCCGACGAGGAAGTCGAAGAGAAAAACGTCCGTCTGACCTGCATCGGCAGCGCCGACGCCGACGAGGTCAGAATCGTCTACAACGCAAAGCACCTCGATTACCTGCAGAACCGCGTCATCTAACAAACGGCGTAAAACGCTCGTTAAACAATCGCGGTTTTCCGAGACTCCCCGTAATTTCGGTTCCGCGATATTCTCGCCCCCGAGCGAAGTAGGGGAGGGTAGTTTACAGCAACAGTAGCGTCGGATCGGCCAGATACTCTTTGAGCGTGTTCACGAATCGCGCTGCGTCGGCCCCGTCGATCACGCGGTGGTCGATTGCCAGGGACAGCGGTAACGTCGGTTTCGCGAGGACCTCGCCGCTCGCGGGTCGCACTTGTCGAGGACTCTCTCTTCGGTCGGCCCCTCGCTCTCCCCGCTTGCCGTCCCGAGACGCTCGCTCTGTTCGCGTCTCGCCCGCAGCGACCGGTCGTTTTTTCAGCGCACCGGTGCCCAGAATCGCCGTCTCGGGCACGTTGATGATCGGGTCGGCGTACTCGCCCCCGATTGCGCCGAAGTTGGTGACGGTGAACGTTCCGCCCTGCAACTCCTCGCGAGCGACGTCACGCGAGCGGGCCCGCTCGACGAGGTCGTTCACCTCGCGGGCCAGTTCCAGCAGCCCCTTCTCGCCGACGTTCTCGACGACGGGGACCACCAGGCCGTCGTCGGTGGCCGTCGCGACGCCGATGTGGTACTCGTCCCTGTAGATGATCTCTTCGGCCTCTGTGTCGAGTTCGGTGTTCAGGATCGGGTGGTCTGCGAGTGCCGCCGCGACCGATTTCAGCAGGAACGGGGTGTAGGTCAGGCGGATCGCCCGTTCCTCGGCCAGTGGTTCGAGTCGATCCCTGGCTTCCACCAGTCCAGACACGACGGCCTGATCGTGGTGAGTCGCGTGCGGGACCTCCTGCCGGGAGCGTTGCATCTGCTGGCCAATCCTTCGGCGAACCCCGCGGTATGGTTCTCGGCGTTCTGTTGGCACCTGTTCCGCCGTTGTCTCCGTTATCGCTGGCTCGCTCTCGGCCGTCGCGGCGACGGTTTCCCCGGGTTCCTCTCCGGCGGCCAGTTCCGTTGCGCAGGCACGCACTGCGGCTTCGTCGACGTATGGCTGGCCGTCGCGCATCTGGTCAGTCGGGACCGCATCGATGTTGACGCCCAGTTCGCGGGCTACCTTGCGAGTCGATGGCGTCGCCAGTGTCTGGTCGCGGTCCGCGCTCTGCTCGTCCTCGTCGTCACCGACGGGACGCACGGCCGATTTGACGGCTGTCTCGCCGTCTCCCGCACCGCTTGCCTCGCCCGCGCTCTGCTCGCCCTCGCCGTCACCGATGCGACGCACGTCGCCTTCGGTGATCCGACCGCTCGGCCCTGTGCCGTCGACCGTGGTGAGATCGACGCCCAGTTCGCGGGCCAGTCGCCGGACAGTCGGCGGCGCGAACACCCGTCCACCTCCGGTCGACGTTTCCTCGGTCGACGTTCCCTCGATGGTCGACGATTCGTCGGTCGCTTCGCCGTCGGTGTCTCCGGCCTCGTCCGTATCGATTGTGACGAGGACAGCACCGGTCTCGACGATATCGCCGGGTTCGTACTGGCGTTCCTGGATCGTGCCCGCGACGGGCGAAGGTACGTCGACGGCGGCCTTGTCGGTCTCGACCTCCGCGAGTACCTGGTCTTCGTCGACGTGGTCCCCGGGGGCAACGTGCCACGCGAGCAGTTCCCCTTCGGCGACACCTTCGCCGAGATCCGGCAGTTCGAACTCGAACATGGCCTAAAACTCGACGGCGTCGCTGATACCGTCTTTGATACGGGCAGGTTCGGGGAGGTAGTAGTCCTCCAGGGCATAGAGCGGATAGGGCGTATCGAAGCCAGTTACCCGTTCGATAGGGGCCTCCTGGTAGAGCAGGGCCTCCTCCTGGATGGTCGCGATCACCTCGCCGGCGAGGCCGCCGGTCTTCGGGGCTTCGTGGACGACGACGGCCCGGCCGGTCTTCTCGAAGGAGTCGACGACTGTCTCCGTGTCCATCGGCGAGAGCGTCCGGAGGTCGATCACTTCGGCGTCGACGTCGGGAGCCAGGTCCTCGACGGCGTCCATCGTCGGGCGGGTCATCGCGCCCCACGTCACGACTGTCACGTCCTCGCCCTCGCGTCGAACGGCGGCCTCGCCCAGTGGGACGGTGTACTCCGCGGCCGAGACAGACTCGCGGAACGCCCGGTAGATGAGTTTCGGTTCGAGGAAGACGACGGGGTCGGGGTCCCGGATCGCCGCCGTCAGCAGGCCCTTGGCGTCGCTGGGCATCGACGGGACGACAACTTTCAGGCCGGGTTCGTGGACGTAGACGGCCTCCTTGGACTCGGAGTGGTGTTCCGGCGCGCGGATCCCGCCGCCGTAGGGGGCCCGGACGACCATCGGACAGGTGAATCGCCCGCGGCTTCGGGTCCGCAGGCGTGCGGCATGCGAGACGAGCTGGTCGAAGGCCGGATACATGAATCCGGAGAACTGGATCTCCGGCACCGGCCGCATTCCGTGGGCGGCCATCCCGATTGCCGTCCCGACGATGCCCGATTCGGCCAGTGGTGTGTCGATCACCCGGTTCTCGCCGAACTCCTCGATGAGGCCCTGGGTCGCCCGGAAGACGCCGCCGTTCTCGCCGACGTCTTCACCCATGACGATCACGTCTTCGTCCCGGTCCATCTCGCCGTAGAGCCCGTCCCTGACCGCCTGGACGAGCGTCAGGTTCTGTGTCTCGGTGCTCATTCTCGGAGGGTTTCGTCGCCGTGGCGTTCACGTAGCGCTTCGAGGTAGTCCAGTTGTTCCTGCAGACGCTGGGGCATCTCCTCGTAGACGTGGGCGAACATCTCTTCGGGGTCGGGCCGCTCGTGGGACTCGGCGTCGTCGATTGCCTGGTCGACTTCGTCGGCAATCGATTGCTCGATGGCGTCGACCCGTTCGTCGTCGAGGAGGCCGTTGTTCCGCAGGAACGTCTCCATCCGTGGGATGGGATCCTTGCGTCGCCACCGCTCGACTTCCTCCTCGTTGCGGTACACCGAGGGATCGTCGGCGGTGGTGTGTGCACCAAAGCGGTACTGGACGGCCTCGATCATCGTCGGTCGTCGCTCCCCGTCGGCCGGATCCCGGGCTTTCTCGATGGCTTCGGTCGTCACCTGATACACCGCAAGCGGGTCCATCCCGTCGACCTGGACACCCTCGAACCCGTAGGCCGTCGCTTTCTGGGCCAGCGTTGCGCTTGCCGTCTGGCGCTTCCGAGGAACCGAGATTGCCCACTGGTTGTTGTTACAGAAAAAGACAGTCGGCGTGTCGAAGACGCCGGCGAAATTCATGCCTTCGTGAAAATCCCCCTCGCTGGTCGCGCCATCGCCGAAGTAGACACTGTGTACCTCGTCCTCGCCCCGGAGTTTCGACGCCCACGACGCACCGGTCGCGTGGGGGAGCTGGGTCGCAATCGGGACCGCGAGCGAAAAGGCCGCCACCCCGTCGGGCGGGTCGTTGCCTGCCTCGGATCCCATCCAGTACAGCAGAATCTGGTCGAGCGGCCAGCCGTGAGCGTACAGCGCGGCGTGTTCCCGGTAACTCGGGAAGAGCCAGTCGTCGTCGGCCAGTGCGTGAGCGCTTGCGACCTGTGCCCCCTCCTGACCGGCCATCGGTGGGTACGTTCCCATCCGGCCCTGGCGCTGTAGACTCACCGCCCGCTGGTCGAAGTGCCGACCGAGCTTCATTTCGCGGTAGAGCGCGACGAGCTCCTCGTCCGTCAGGTCGGGCACTGACGCGCCCTCTCGGACCGTCCCGTCCTCGGTGAGTATCTGTATCTGATCTGCCGGATCGCGGTGCAGGACGCTCAGAGAAACCACCTGCCCTGGTGTGACATGTGTTACACGTTCGCTCGCCGCGGGCATAGGCGTTTCGCGGGTTCATATCGCCGACCGAATAATGCCCGATAATAATATCTTACGAGGGTCTTAACTCTCTTCGACGAACCCGCTTGCGACCGTCGCGCCACAGTCATGACAGTCCAGTGATACGCTGAGCGTCCCGTCCTCGGCTATGTCTTCGGTGAACGTGAGGGCAGTATCACAGATCGGACAGCGTTCGAGGAACATGCTGAGTCGCGCCGGTAGCTCGCTGCGCTGCCGGTCGGGCAGTTCGGCCAGCCGATCCATCGAGAGCCACTCGTTCAGGACCGGTTCGGCCACCAGCGTCGCCAGGAACGCCGCCCTGGAGTGCCAACGACCGATCTGCTCCCCGTCGTGCGTGAGAACGAACGCCTCGTCGTCGCTGACCGTCATTTCATCGGGATCGATCCCTCGTGATGCCGCCAGCCATCTGGTCGCCCGGTCGCCGCCACGCATCTGCTCGATGCGCTCGTGCCAGGCCTGCTCGAATCGCTCGGTCAGGCGCAGATCCGTCCCGTCCGGTTCCAGTTCGAGTACGTCGCCCGACCGCAACAATTCCTCGACTGACCCCGTTTCGCCGGGGAGTTCGTCGTCTGGTTCGCCTTCGTCTGGCCACTGATCGTCCATGTTGCTCTCCTTACTTCCCCGGCCGACATAGTACATCGGGTCGAGTCGGTAGCCTGCCTGCTGCGTCGAGTCGATCAGTCGCCAGCACGGGCGCGCCGGCGAGCAATGTCGACGTCTTCGCCCTCTAACACCGCTTCCACGAACAGCTCGCCCGCACGGTACGACGAGCGCACCATCGGCCCCGAGGCGCAGTACGCAAAGCCCAGCTCCTCCTCGGCCACTCGTCGCCACGTCTCGAAGGCGTCGGGGTGGACGTACCCCGATACCTCGAGATGCGAGCGTGAGGGCTGGAGATACTGCCCCAGCGTCACCACGTCGACGCTGATCGCCCGGAGGTCAGAGAGCGTCTGGTAGATTTCGTGGGCGTACTCGCCGACGCCCAGCATCAGGCTCGTCTTGGTGTAACTGTCGGATTCGCGGGCGACCCGTGACAGTACCGCCAGCGACTGCTCGTAGCCCGCCCGACGGTCCCGCACGGGCCACTGGAGGCGTTCGACGGTCTCGACGTTGTGCGCGATCACGTCCGGATCGGCGTCGATGATCGTCCGGACCAGGTCCGGTTCGCCCTGGAAATCCGGGATCAGGCACTCGACGAGGATCGACGGATCGCGCTCCTTTATTTCTCGGATCGTTTCGGCGAAGTGACTCGCTCCCTGGTCGGGCAGGTCGTCCCGGTCGACGCTCGTCAGGACGACGTAATCGAGGCCGATATCGGCGACGGCGTCGGCGACGTTTTCGGGTTCGTCGGGATCCAGTGGCTCCATCCCACCGGTTTCGACATCACAGAAGTTACAGCCACGCGAACAGCGATCACCCATCAGCATGAACGTCGCCGTTCCGGGGCCGCTCTCGCCGCTCCAGCACTCGCCCATGTTCGGACAGTTGGCCTCCTCACACACCGTGTGGAGGTCCCGCTCGCGCAACGACTGCTTGATCTCGGTAAAGCGCTGGCCCGACGGTGGCCGCATCTTCAGCCAGTCGGGCTTGCGTGTGCGACTCATTGCGCGAACGTTGGGACTGTCTCACAAAAGACGTTGGGTTCGCGAAGATCGGCACAGCATCACTCCATGTCAGTGTCCTGTCCGTGTGGGCCGGGCGGGCCACCGAACCCCGTCTCCATCATCTCACACTCGCCGTTCGAGTTGATGAGGAGTCGGCCCTGGTAGCCACAGGTTCCGTTGCTGTTGTACTTGCATCGCGTACACCGACATTCGAGCGATTTCGCCAGATCACGCTGTGCCATAGAAACAGTTCGTTCGCTGTCACCTTGGGCGTTGCCCCGCACTGGCAGACACGCCCCGTTCTCGGAACGGCCACTCGCTCGCGACGATAGAAACGCCTTTGCCCGCCCGGCCCCCGGTGCCTGACGTGTCACGGAGCGCCGACAGGGAGTCCGTCGTCGCGGTCGCGGCGGTCCTCCCGGAGTTCGCCGACGCCTTCCCCTTCGAGGAGTTCAACCGGATGCAGTCCGAAGCACTACCGGCGCTACTGAACCGGGACGACAACGTCGTGGTCAGCGCGCCGACGGCCAGCGGCAAGACTGCACTGGCCGAAATCGCCATTTCCAAGACGTTGCGCGCGGGCGGGACGGCGCTCTTTCTCGCGCCGTTGCGCGCACTTACTAACGAGAAGGAAAGCGAGTGGGAACGCTTCGAGGACCTCGGGTACTCAGTGTACGTCGTCACGGGCGAACGGGACCTGAACCCCCGCCGGGCCGAGCGGGCCGACATCCTCGTGATGACCCCCGAGAAGGCCGACTCGGCGACCCGGAAACACGACTCGCGGCGGTACTCCTTTGTCACCGACGTGGACTGCTGTCTCATCGACGAGGTCCACCTGCTGGATTCCGACCGGCGCGGGTCGGTCCTGGAGGTGACGGTCTCACGCCTCCGCCGACTGTGTGATCCTCGCGTGGTCGCGCTGTCGGCGACGATGGAGAACGTCGAGGACGTGGCGGCGTGGCTGGACGCCCCCGATGAAACCACCTTCCAGTTCGGCGAGGACTACCGGCCGGTACCGCTGAACGCCGACGTGAAGACCTACAGCCACGGCGAGAACGCCTTTGCCGACAAGTACCGGCGACTGTATCGTACGCTGGACCTGGCAGAACCTCACATCCGCGAGGAGGGGCAGGCGCTCGTGTTCGTCTCCTCGCGTCAGGACACCGTCCAGGCCGCAAAGAAGGCTCGCGACGAAATCGCCGAACGGGACGTGCCAATGGGGGCCCGCGGCGAGTACGATTTCCATACCGAAGCCGCCGAACTGGACAACGACACGCTTCGCCAGTCCGTCCTTGACGGCGTCGGCTTCCACCACGCGGGTCTCTCTCGCGAGGACAAGAATCGCGTCGAGGCGTGGTTCAAGGAGGGCCTGATCCAGTTGCTCTTCTCGACATCGACGCTTGCCTGGGGTGTGAATCTCCCCGCTCGCTGTGTCGTCATCCGGGATACGAAACTCCACGACCCGCTGGAAGGAGAGGTCGATATGAGTCCCCTCGACGTGCTCCAGATGCTGGGGCGTGCGGGCCGGCCAGGTTACGACGACATGGGGTATGCCTGGATCGTCTGTGACCGGGCCGACGCCGACAGGTACCGACGACTGCTCCGGGACGGCAAGGACATCGAGTCCCGTCTCGCGGCAGACCTCGATGCCCACCTCAACGCCGAAATCGCGCTGGGGACACTCGGCGACGTCGAGGACGTGATGGACTGGCTGGAAACCACGTTTTACTACCAGCGCGCACAGAGCGCGCCGGCCCAGTACACCGCCGGCAGCGACCTCCGAGCGCAGGTCAGCGAGACGCTCTCGGACCTGGTCACCGACGGTTTCGTCGAGATGGACGACCTCTCGGTCGAGGGGACCCCACTCGGCCGGTTAGCCTCGGATTTCTACCTCAGGCTGGCGACCGCCCGCCGGTTCAAGGACTGCGCCGATCGGGCGGCCGATGACCCCGATTCGCTGGACGAGGACGCCGTCTTGCGGGCGGTCGCAGGGGCCTCCGAGTTCGACAGTGTCAGTGCCCGTAGCGACGAGGAAAACGCCGTCGCCGCGGTGCTTGGCTCCCGGGGCGAGGACCTCTCGGCCGGCCAGCGGAAGGTGCTTGCTATCCTGCGCTCGTCGATGTCGGGGACGACCCCCTCGGAACTCCAGAGCGACGCCTGGGTGATCAAACAGAACGCCCTGCGGATGCTCGCGGCACTGCGGGCCTTCCTCGACCGCTTCGCCGGGCCGGCCGCGGCGACCCTCGCCTGCCGCGTCGAGGCCCGCGTCGAGAACGGCGTCAGCGGGGACGCCGTGGGACTGACGGCCATCGACGGCGTCGGTCCCGGCCGGGCACGCACGCTGGCCGCCGAGGGGTTGCGCACGCCCGCCGACGTGATCGATGCCGGCGTCTCCGGGCTGGTCGCGGCCGGTCTGAGCGAGAGCGTCGCCGAGCGCGTCGTCTCTAACGCGGAGGGACTCCCTGCCGTCGTGGTCGAGTGGGGTGACTTCCCCGACCGGATCGAACGGGGCGAGCGCGAATTCCACGAGGTGACGGTCCGATCCGTCGCCGGCAGCGCCCGCACGGGCATCCGCGTCACGGTCAACGGCCACGAGATGACAACCAAACCGTCGTATCTCGGCCAAGCGACCGTTCCCGTCGCGGCCTTCGGCGGTGACGCCGACGAACTCGACTTCGCCATCGAGGTAACCTTCCCCGAACTCCCGATTCCGTCGGTCGTGGAGCGCCGGACCGTCACTGTCGAGTAGTGCAACGGCGGGCAGATCCAGTTCACAGACGGCCGGCAGTATCAGGCGAAGACTTGCGAGCGCACGATTTCGCTCATCTCTCCTGGCGTCTCCGCGACGAAATCGGCGTGCTCGGTCGCGCCTTCGGCCGCACCGACACCGAAACTGACGACGGTCATTCCGGCCTGACGGGCGGCGGCGGTGCCGTGCTGGGAGTCCTCGACGGTCAGGGTCTCGCCGGGGTCGACGCCCAGTTCGGCGGCGGCGCGCTCGTAGATGGCTGGCTCCGGTTTCCCCGGTCCATCGAGATCCGAAGCGCTGACGACGGCGTCGAACAGGTCGCCCAGGCCGAACCGTTCGAGGACGATTCCGTACCACTCTGGCGGGGAACTCGTCACCATCGCCACCGGGACGCCCGCTGATCGGAGGTCTTCGAGCACCGTCCGAACACCCGGCGTCAACTGGACCTTTTCGCCGTAGATTTGGTCTGCGGCGTCCTCGTGCAGCGAGACGAACGCTTCGTAGTCGATAGCCACACCGTACTGTTCGGTGAGGATATCGTACGCTTCCTCGTAGAAGATACCCGTTACGTCCTCGACGGGGACCGTTTGGTCGGGGACCGCGGTCGGCAGGATCGTTTCACGGTGCCGTTCGATCCAGTAGTCTTCCGAGTCGACGAGTACCCCATCCATATCGAAGCAGACAGCGTTCATAGCGCTCTGTCTCACGGGATCAGCATATGTGTACTGCTCAGTTCTTTCGTCTTGTCTTCAGTTGTTGCTTCGTTACTACAACAATGCATCTCATATCTTATGTGTCATGATACCATACACCACTATTAAATAGTTTCGCAACTAACATGTACATGTCCCCGATGTCGGGCATGCACAATACGATCCAGCGTTGCGTCTCCCTGTCTCGGGTGGTCGTGCGTCGCCTCCGACGGCTCCCAAACGGCGCTGCGACGGTCCTCCGGGCGGCGGCGTTCTGGCTCGCAATCGTCCTGCCGGCTGTCTACTTCCCCTTGCTCTTCGTCGAGGGGCCTGCGACGACTGTTGCGGTGTCAGGACTGCTCGTCGTTCACATCGTCTCCGTGCTCGTTGGCTCGACACACGATCCGCGCCGCTGATACAGCGCCAGAATAGCTCATAAATTTTTTCGGGCCTTCTCGGCCCGTCTCATAGTGACTGTTGTAACTGATTGCCGGATCGGTCGCACGTCGTCGTGCGATCACTCCCGTAAAGACTTACAACAGTCACTATCAAACCCGTCGAACGGTTCGTAAACAGTTGTAAAAACTGCCTTACATCCATTGAACCGTGCTAAATCTTCTCAACGGTTGACCCGTTATATGATTACACCCGACCAAGACGTAAGCGAGGAAAACGGTTCCATGTCCATCGCCTCGCCCTTCGACGCCGATCCCTCCGACATCGACGTAGAGTCCCTCCAAGCCCTCGTCTTTCGCCCGGTTGAAACCACGGCTTTCTGGGCCGCTGTGGCGCTCCCACTTGCGTATCCCGCGCTCGTGATCGGTGGACTGGATGGACGGGAACCGTTCTTCCTCGTGGCCACGTTCGTGCTCCACGTGGTCTCTCTCTGTCTCGGCCGCGATCACCGTCGAGACGCCTGATTCTGCACAATTGCTCGGCCATCAGGCCGATCCATGGTCCACTCTTCTCGTTTGTCTCGATAGGAACTGTTAAAATAAGCAACCGTACCGGATATGTCGGAGACACCGAAAGCCCTCGTGCAGTTGCAGTCCCACGGCTCGCTGCGCGCGCTTCGCGTGCTTGCTTCGCCGGGGTTCCCGCAACTGCACTCGCCCTTTCATCCGCCAGGATTCAGTCGGTGAACCAGCCGATACCTGGTGGATGAAAGGGCGAGCGGCGGTCGGTCCCTCCCGGGCGACGAAAGCACCGCAGCCGGGGGCGAGGAGCGCAGCGAGCCCCGGAGCGGTCGAGTGCCGCGAGGGCTTTCGGTGCTTTGTAAGCGTTTCTCTCGATCTCTTCTCTGAACACTGCTGCTACCGGAGACCCAATGCTGTTCACGGCGGGCGTGAGTCGCATCACTTCGGAGTACGCCCACGCGGCGGAATCTCACCCCCGTTGGCGTCGGGACCGGCCGGACCCCGAGCGTGGGGGAACCCGGGTTCAGGCCGGAGAGGATGTCATTCTAGCAGACCGAGATCTTCGAGTCGCGAGACGATCTTGTCGACGGCTTCCTTCGCGTCGTCTGGCTCTTTCCCACCCGTGATGACGAGTTTGCCCGAACCGAAGAGGAGTGCAACCACGTCGGGGTCGTCGAGTCGATAGACGAGACCGGGAAACTGTTCGGGTTCGTACTCGATGTTCTCCAGACCCAGCCCGATTGCGATGGCGTTCAGGTTGAGCGTCCGACCGAGATCAGCCGATGTGACGATGTTCTGGACGACGATCTCCGGATCCTCGTCGACCTGGATGTTCAGGTCTCGGAGTTTGTCGAAGACGATACGCAGGCTCTGGTGGACATCGTCGGTACTTTTCGCACCGGTACAGACGATCTTGCCCGAACGGAAGATCAGTGCCGCCGACTTGGGGTCCTGGGTGCGGTAGACGAGACCGGGGAACTGCTCGGGATCGTAGTCCGCCCCTTCCAGATCCATCGCCACGCTCTGGAGGTCGAGCTCTTGCCCAATGCCAGTCGAGGCGACGACGTTTTCGATATTGATGGTTTCCTTGGGGTCAACCATGTCTCGATTTAAAACATGTATTTAAGGCTTATAAAGGTTGATGGCACGGACTGACAGGTCGCACGCCCGTAATGTCAGACAAGGTATATTTTCGCTGAAAAGGTTCGGATCGGCACGCTGAAAGCCGTCGCGTTCCCAGTCCCGTGCGTGTACGTTCTCGAACTCGCCGGTCAGGACGACGCCTTCGCGGCCCGTGAAGCGGCGAGTGCCACGAGCGATGTCAAACTACTGGCACCCGGGCTGGCGACCGCGCGTGCCATTACGGACCGTGTGGCCCACCTCGCCTTTACCCACCGGGCCAGCGAGCTGCTGGCCACCTGCGAGTCGGACCACGAGAGTGCCGTCGTCGCGCTGACCGCCGCGACTATCGAACGCAGCGGTTCGGTCGCGGTCAGGGCCGTCGACGTTCGTTCGACGACCGAGATCGATACCCAGCGCGTCGAGCGCGAACTCGGGCAGGTGCTGGTCGAACGAGGGTTTTCGGTCGACCTGGACGACCCCGACCACGAACTCCGGGCGCTGTTCAGTGCCGGTCCACAGCAAGCGACGGACGAACGTGCGGTCACGGACGATGCCGACGGCGTCTGTGCACTGGGCTGGCTCGCGGCCACCTCGACACGGGACTACGGCGAGCGCGCGCCGATGGACCGCCCGTTCAGCCAGCCGGGCAGTATGGACCCACTGGAAGCCCGCGCCATCGTCACCATCGCCGGTGCGCGCACGGGCCAGCGGGTCGTCGACCCGATGTGTGGCACCGGCGGCATCCTGATCGAGGCCGGTCTCGTCGGCGCGGACGTGTTCGGCACCGACGTCCAGTCGAAGATGGTCCGGGGCACCCGGGAGAATCTCGCTGCGCATCTCGACGACTTCGCGGTTGCCCGCGCCGACGGAACAGCACTCCCGATCCGGGACGACGCGGCTGATGCCGTCGTCTTCGACGCCCCCTACGGCCGCCAGTCGAAAATCGAAGGCGAACTCGACACCGTCGTCTCTGGTACGCTCGATGAAGCCCGTCGGATCGCGCCACGCGCTGTCCTCGTCGCCGACCGTTCGTGGGAGCAAGCCGCCCGCGACGCTGGCTGGACCGTCGAATCGCGGTTCGAGCGCCGGGTCCACCGGTCGCTGGTGCGCCACATACACGTCTTGCAGTGACAGTCCCGGAAGCTATGCCAGCAATGCCAGTGCCTCGTCGGTTGGCCCGTCCATCCCGTCGATGAGTTGGCGGGCCCGCGCTTTCGACGCGTCGTCGGCCGTCACGAGCACCATCCCCTCGTCTGGCTGGCCGTAGACGACACTCGCACTGTCGGGCACTGCAAGGACTGCCGGAAGTGCCGCGAGGTCTTCCTCCCCGTCGACGACGATCAGCGTCGTCCCCGACTCGTCGAGACTGGCAAGCAGTGCGTCGAGCAGGTCTCCCGTCAGCGTCGCCGGTGGGTTGTCGACGGTGTAGCGGTGGTCGAACCCCCCGACTGCCTCCCGGATCTCCTCGTCGACGTCGGTCCGTTTCGTCCGCTCGTCGACCAGTGCGACCGCTGGCGTGTCGTCGGCCTGGAGCAAATGATAGGTGACGATGTCACCGACAGCCACGACCGGTTCGGTCGCCGCTGCCAGCAGTTCGTCGGCGTCGGTGTACAGCGGGCCCAGCGGCTCTTTGAGGTCCTGCCGCAGCGCCTTCGGAAGGTCGAGAACGAACTCGGACACGTTAGCGAACTTTCAGCGCGTACTGACCCGGTTCGGTCACTTCCATCTCGCGGGCGATATCGGACTCTTCGGGGTGGGCGATGACGACGTACCCGGCCCAGTCCTCGGTCAGGGACGTCGAACCACAGGCCGTACAGGACTCCTCGGCCTCGGCGTCCTGGACGCGGTGACAGTCACGGCAGACGAGTCTGTCAGCCATCAGTTATCACCGGCTTCGGCCTGTGCAGCGCGTTTCTTCCGTTCCTCGGTCAGCCAGCCCTGCTTGCCAAGGCCGACCTGCTTTGCGGTGAGGCCGATCTTGGAGTCGCGGGGGTTGCGCTCGTCGATGCTCTTGGTAACGATGCGTGCGCGGACGGCATCGCCGACGCCGAGCGTCCGGTTGGACTCCCGGGAGGCCAACGCCTGGCCCTCCTCGTCGTAGGCGAGATACTCGTCGCTGATCTGTGAGACGTGCAGGAGTCCGTCGACCGGACCGATCCCGACGAACGCGCCGAAGTTGACCACTTCGACGACCTCGCCGTCGACGACTTCCTGCATCTGTGGATCGAAAGTCAGCGCGTCGAACTCGGCCTCGTAGTAGACACCGGGCTTGTTCGGGAGGACTGCACCCTCGCCGATGTCTTCGACCTCGATGACGGAGACGACCGAGCCGACGTCCTCGTCGACCCGTCCTTCGAGTTTGTCCTGCAGTAGCTTCTTGACCAGCTCTGGCGTCACGTCCGCGAGGTGCTCGGGGGGCACCTCGACCGTATCGCGGAGTCGAACCCGTTTGTACATGTTATGGTTGAGTAATGGCGAGTTTGTTCCGCCCCCTTAAACTAATTACTGGAACGCCACGGTCCAACAACCGTCGTTTGAGGGGTGCGTCGTTCGTCACAGCGTGTGTCACTTCCTCGCGGTCGGCCAGTTCGACGACCGCATCGTCGGCGTAGTCGGCCGCCGTCTCGCGGATCGAACACCGACTGGCGAGATCGCGGCCGACACTGGCTGCGGTGGCCTCCTCGCCACCGCCGTCGGCCAGTTTGTCGAGTTCCTCGATCACCGACTCGGGGACGAGCCACTCGCCCGAATCGAACCCGAGTCGATCGAGTTCCTCGAACACGCGAACGTTACATTCGACCGGCATCATGAGTGCGTTCGTATCCAGAACGATCATCCACGGAGCGTCCCGACGCCGATCAGCCGCCAGCGAGCGCCGACACGTCGGTTGATTGCGATCTTCGCACCGTCCTGCGCACAGACCGGTCGTTTGAGCGCGACTTCGCACTCGCTACCGCGCGCGCTCGTCACCGACCCGACAGTCGTCGCGGTGCCAATCGTCAGCATGAGCGGTTCTCCGGTCGAGATCTCCTCGACTTCACCGCCGTCGTCGCCGACGATGCGTTCGAGCAATTCGATATCCATCGTGAACTGCTCGCGGGTCGGCGGCAAGGTACCGGGTATGCCGGCGACCTGGCCAGCCAGCGCGTCACCCTTGGTGATCGCCGGATCGAGTCCGGTCCCGACGCCCAGCAGGCCACCGGGTGTGGCCTGTTCGACGGGTTGCCCGCCGGCCTGGAGCGAGCGCACGTCGGTCTCGACGGGCCGCCACTCGCTCTTGCCGCCTTCTTCGACTTCGCGGCCGGGGCGCAACTGGATTTCGTCGTCGGCTTCGAGTTGGCCCTGGACGAGCGAACCGCCGAGGACACCCCCTTTGAGATTCTCCCAGGTCGTGCCGGGACGATTGATGTCGAAACTCCGGGCGACGAGCATCTGGGCCTCGGCCCCAGGGTCTCGCTCGGGCGTCGGAATCTCGCGTTCGACCGCGTCGATGAGGAGATCCATGTTGACGCCCTGCTGGGCACTGATCGGGACGATTGGTGCGTCCTCGGCGACGGTTCCCTCGACGAAGGATGTGATCTGGTCGTAGTTCTCGCGGGCCCGGTCGCGGTCGACCAGATCGATCTTGTTCTGGGCGATAACGATGTTGTCGATGCCGATGATGTCGAGTGCCATCAGGTGCTCTTCGGTCTGTGCCTGTGGCACGTCTTCGGTCGCGGAGACGACGAGGACGGCACCGTCCATGATCGCTGCGCCCGACAGCATCGTCGCCATCAGCGTCTCGTGACCCGGTGCGTCGACGAAGGACACTGTCCGCAACAGGTCCGTCTCGACACCGTGGTCCTCACAGTGCTCGTCAGCCGTGAACGCCTCGGGTTCGTCTTCCTCGGGGCAACGGCGGAACGTGGCATCCGCGTAGCCGAGTCGGATCGAAATCCCGCGTTTCATTTCCTCGGAATGCTGATCCGTCCACTCGCCTGAGAGTGCCTGGACCAGCGTCGTCTTTCCGTGGTCGACGTGGCCGACGAGCCCAATGTTCACCTCCGGTTGGTTGTGCGATGTCATCTCGGGAGTAATCTTGGTAGGGATTCGCCCCCTGCGCCTGATAAACCTACTGTTTGCGCCCGGCAGTGGTGTCTCTCCGTCGTCTCCTGGCCGCTCCGAGTCACCGACCGGCCCGGTCAGGTTCCGTCGACGCCGACTCGGCGGCGGATGTGAGCTGCCATCGCGGCGTACTGCTCGGCCGAGACTTCTTTGTGGACGTAATCGGCTCCCGTTTCGCGGGCGGCGACCATCACGTCGGCGTCGTCGTCGCTGGTGTAGAGAATCCTGACGGCGTCGGGGGCGCGGTCGGCGACCCGGTCGAGAAATCGGAGGCCGTCCATCTGGGGCATGTGGTAGTCACTGATGACACAGTCGACATCGTCGTCGAGTTTCTCCAGCCCTTCGCTGGCGCTCGTGGCCGTCGAGACCCGGAGGATCTCGTCTGTCCGTTCGAGGTACGTTCCGACGAGATCCGCCATCTGGGGCTCGTCGTCCACGACGAGGATGTCGAGGGACGTGCCCTCCCCACCGGCGTTACCCACAGCAGCCATCTGTCCCCACGTACGCACTATTGGATCATAAATTGGCGGGCTGGTTCATCCAATGTGGGCGCTCGCTTTTTGTCGGCTGACCCCCTACTCGCCGTGTGCGCGAATTCGCGTTCGAACTCGCACTCTGTGGGGCCATCGAGAGCGACGCCGTCGTCGCACGCCAGCTCGCCACGAGCGTTCACGGCCGTCGCGTCGCCGACGTGATCCGCATAGAACCGGGACCGGAGTTCGAGGAGCGGGCTCAGATCACGCCCGAACAACTTCCCAGTAATGCCATCGAGGCCGACGTGGGACCGGGCCGAGCCCGGTACTGGAAAGACGCCTTCGACTGTCACCCGGAGCGTGCCGAACGTGCCGTCGATATCGCCACCGAACGCGGCTTCTTCGAGCGCGAGCGCCGGGGCGGGCGCACGTACGTTCGCCAGACAGTGCGCTATCCCGACTGGTTCGACCGTCTCGTGGCTATCGAGAACAAGCCGGATCTGGGCAGACCCGGCGACCTCGAAACGCAGTTGCGAACGGATGTCTCGCTCGCGCTCGTCGATGAGGTCGTACTGGCGACGGCCTCACACGTCACTGGTGCCCACCTCAACCGCATCCCTGACCCAGTCGGTGTCTGGCGGTTCGACCCCGAAACAGGCCAGCGCGAGGTAATTCGCGAGGCCGCGCTGCTGCCGGTCCCGGATGCGGGCGTCGAACTGATCGAACGCCACCCGGGTCGGACGGACGTTCGGATCGTTTCCGCCACGGAGAAGGCACGTGCCCGTCGTCGGCTCGCCGAGCGGGCTTACGGCAAAGGGTGGCGAACGTACGACCTTCCCGCGTGTGCGCAGTGTACGCCGGATGCTGACGGCCGCCCGTACTGTGCCTGGAAGGACCGTCCGGTGCGGGCCAGCGAGGAGTGTGGAACTGAGTGTGACGGCCACGAGCCAGCAGATCCGCCCGAGATCAACCGGACAGGTCTGCGCGGGGAGCAAACACCCTGGGAGCCAGACCCCGACGGCCGAAAGCGCCGCCAGTCCGGCCTGGATCGGTTTTCCTAACAGTCGAGGTCAGCCAACGAAAACCGCTCGCCGTCGACGGCGATGTCGTCAGCGAAGGCCTCGTCGGGCGAGACGAAGTGAGCGGTGTGGACGATCCGGTAGCGGTCGGCCGCGAGGTCCCGGGCCAGTGCGCGTGCGCCGGTCAGCGTCATGTGTTTCGTCCCGAACGTTCGCGGGACGCCGTCGTCATCGTAGTGGTCGCCACCAGCCGGGTGGTGCTCACAGAGTTCGGCAGTGACGATGCCGTCGACGAGTGTGAGGTCTGCGTCTCGTAACACCGCACGCGCGTCCTCGTCGATGGCATAGCTCGTGTCGCCCGAAATCGCGAGGCTCGTCTCGGTTACCGGGTCGTCGATCCGGAGGCCGTAGGACACGAGCGGCGGGTGGACAACGGGGACCAGCGTCACCTCGAACCCTGCCGCTTCGAAGCTCTCGAAGGGGGATCGGCCGTGGACTGTGACGACATCGAGATAGTCGTAGCGGTCCCTGACGCTCTCCGCGACGCTCTTGCCGGTCACGGGGTCGGTCTCGTTTGCGGCGTACACCGGCAGCGAGTCGAGCAGGCGATACACGTTGCCCAGTCCGTCGAGATGGTCGAAGTGGACGTGCGTGAGGAGTGCGGCGTCGGGCAACGGGACTGCCTCGCGGAGGAACTGCTGGCGGAAGTCGGGGCTACAATCGACGAGCAGTGACTGTCCGGTCGTCTCGCTGTGAACGTGGACTGAAAATCGGGTGCGCTCGACCCCTCGTTCGCGGGCCTGCTCGCAGGTGTCGCAGTGACACCCCACGGTCGGCGTCCCAGTCGTGTCGCCGGTCCCAAGCAGCGTGACCTGCATCTGTGATTTCTTCCGAGCCTCACGAGCAAAGGGATGGCGCTTCGGCCAAGCAGCGATATCAGGACTGGACCAGTCGCTAATGACACCGACACAACTGCTAAAATAACAGAACGCTTTACAATCTGTGTATATGGTCTTTATTCAGTAACGACATTTCCCCGTCTGTCGTCGGTGAACCGGTCATCAGGACAACGTAAGTGGTTCAGAGCGCATTACAATCGTTTTTGATGTCGATCTACCGGGCTGTCGTTTCGTCGCCAGACCGACCGTCGGTTCTCTCGTATGGTATGGAAAGACGGCTAACCGCGGACTCTGAAGGCAGTATTGCGTCATCGCGGCTAGCTTCTACGATAGAGCGTCCGGACATACCATCTGACGCATCCTTTCCGGATATTATAATATATACGTTATGTCGTGCTGTTCGTGTTGTCGCTGAGAACTCGCTCGTCCTCTGGCTTGAGAGCGGTGACCGCGACTGCCGTGATTACCGAGCCAAAGAGGATGACCGCCAGGAACAGGAGCGGTGCGTTCGACAGCGGCATGACGAAGATACCGCCGTGTGGCGCAGGCATCGTTATTTCGAGCAGCAGTGAGGCCGAGGCTGCGATGGCACTGCCGGCCATGAGACCCGGGATGACTCGAAGCGGGTCCTCTGCGGCGTACGGAATCGCACCTTCCGTCACGAACGCGAAGCCCAGCAGGATACTGCTCCGTGCGTTGTCGTACAGTTCTTCGCTGTACTTTTCGGGCGCGTAGTAGTTCGCCAGCGCCATCCCAATCGGTGGCGTCATCCCCGCAATCATCACCGCCGCCATCGGTTCGGTGATGCCATAGAGACTCAACTCGAAGGAAAAGACGTACGCGACCTTGTTGACTGGCCCGCCCATATCGAACGCCATCATCGAACCGAGGACAGTGCCGACCACGAGTGCCTGCCCACCGTGGATGCCCGAGAGTAACTGCATCAGTTCGAGCCGTGCGAGTGCAACCGGGACGCCGATGGCAAACAGGACCACCGGAAACAGGAGGAGTGTCGCTCCGACGGGGACGATGATGAACGGTTTTGCCGTCCCCAGCACACTCGGCATCTGCTGGTTCTTGAGCCAGCGCGTGACGTGACCAGTCACCAGTCCGACGACCAGCGCGCCGAGATACCCCGCTCCCGACGAGGCCGCTTCGAGTCCGATGACCTCGGCTGTGACCCTGAGTACGGAACCGTCCTGGATGATCTGTGACAGCAGGAAGCCCGGCGCTATCCCGGGTCGCCCCGCGATGGAGTAAGCGATTGCTCCACCGAGGACCGGAATCATCACCGCGAGTCCGTTTTGGCCCATATTAGAGAAGAACCAGCTCACCGATCCTGTCGCGGTCGACATCCGCTGGACACCCACCCCAAAGAACGTTGCCCACGCGTACCCGAGTGCGAGAAAGATCCCACCAATCGTAACGAACGGGACCATCAGCGAGACACCAGTGCTGAGGTTCTCCCGAACGTTTTCCAGATGGACTCGCAAGACCGCCTGTATGGCTGTCCGTCGAGACATGGAATTGATACCTATACGCTCATATGTGGGATAAATTCTTCGAAAGAAACACACTCGGCGACACGACGGTCGTTCCGGTCCAGTGTGGCAGACCGGTATCAGCGACCGGCGGATCGCTCACAGCGTATCTTTTATCGACCGAGCGACAAAACGGCGTTTTGAGCGGTCGCGACACCGGTTCGAAATCTGTCATGCCTCCATCAGCGTCGATTCAGGATCAAGTGATGGCAAATGCTACCATACCGGCTGTACATCCGCAAACGATTTTGCCGTCCCGGAGCTGGAAAGATCTTTACGAAATTACAGCCGACAGTATACCGGTAGACATTCCACCGTGATATCGAGTTGAACGTCTACCTCGTTCGATGTGCACTCCACGCTACCGAACGCTATGTGAACATCACTGGTCGGTGTTCTTCGATAAACGCACGAGTCGAGCACTCGTTACGGATGGAAAGGCCGCGTTAAATAACATCCATATGGACGTTATATTATCCCGTGAATCGAGACCCGGCCGAACTGTGTCGCCGGCGATCAGACGCAGTGACCGTCTAGAGGTCAGAGAGGAGGCGCTGGCGGTATCGCTGCACGAAGGTGTACAGCAGAATGGCCGCGAACAGCACCAGCCCATTGACCGTCTGGACGATCTGCGGGTCCACGTTCAGCATCACCAGGCCGGCACCGATGGTGCCGAGCAACAGGACTCCGCCAAGCGAGTTGAGCACGTTCCCGCGGCCACCGAACAGGCTGATTCCGCCGATGACTGCCGCCGTGAAGGCCGGGAACAGCGACGCCGTCCCCAGCGTCGGCGTCGTCCCGCCATTGAATCCGGTCAGCAATAGGCCGCCAATCGCAGACAATATCCCCGAAAGCACGAAGACGCTAATGACGACCCTGTCGGTGTTGATCCCCGCTTCGGAGGCCGACTCTTCGTCGCCCCCGACCGCGTAAATCGAGCGGCCGAACCGCGTCTTTGTCAGGAAGAACCACGTGCCTATGAACAGGGCGAACATGGCAAAGACAGCGACGGGCATCTCCGGCAGGAGCGGGGGTGAGACCGTTTCACCGCCGAGCCACAGGTAGCTGTCCGGCAGTCCGTACACCGACTGTGACGACAGCACCAGGATGCCGCCCTCGAAGATGATCAGCGTCGAGAGCGTCTGGAGGAACGGGTTGACGTCGAACTTGGCGATGAACACGCCGTTGGTCAACCCGATTGCACCGCCGACCGTCAGGAGTACCAGGATGCCCACGATACCCGGTGCACCAGGGAACCACTCCGTGAGGAACAGTGCGGCGAACATCGCCGAGAACCCGGCGACAGAACCAACCGAGAGGTCGAAATTGCCACTGATGAGGGCGATCCCCTCCGCGAGGGTGATGGCACCCAGTCCTGCGCTCGTGTACAGCAGGAACCGAATGTTCCGGTACTCTGTGAATATCTCGGGGAGGAGCAGGGAGAAGACAATAAATGCCACTAACAGGATCGGCCAGATGAGGTTGTCCAGCGCGAACAGCATCAACCGCGTTCGATCCGTCCCCTGCAGGTCCTCAATCGACGAACTCAGGTTGGATAGTGCGCTCATTCGCTTAGCTGTTAGTTCTGGTCTTCGTAGGCACGGGCGACGTTCCCGTAGAGATAGGAGGCATCGGCGTTGTCTTCGGTGATCATCGCGTGTGCACACTTCATCCACGGCCACCAGGTTTCGTCGTCAGCCTCGTACTCGACCATCTCGGCCGGCCCCCAGAACTGCTCTTCCCACGGTTTCACGCCGAAGACTTCCTTGTTTTCGAGGCTCAGGTCCTCACCGGGCGTGACCGTGTCGCCGACCTGCGGGAGCGCATCGTCGCCACCCTCCAGGTAGTCCCACATCAGTTCGAGCGTCAGCGGAGCGTACATGTGGAGCGGCTGGTCGACAGCGAAGTCGTAGTAGCCGGACTTGATCCGCTGGTTGAGTTCCGGTCCGCCGTCGATACCGAAGGACATGACGTGGTCCTCGTGGTCTTTCTTGTAGTACTGGCCGAACTGATCGAGTGCCTGGAGTGCGCCCATCCCGCTGCCGACGTTGTTCGAGTAGATGGCGTCGACGTCAGGGTTGGCCTGGAGCGCGTTCTGCATTTTGGGTGCTGTGTCCTCGGCCGTTCCGTTGGACTCGACACGACTGACGACCTCGACGCCGTCAGGCACGTTCTCGGTGAAGCCGTACAGACGCTGCTGGCTCGTCGAGGACGAGAAGTTGAAAACGCTGGTGATCACTTTCGCGCTGTCCATCCCCTGCTCGTCCATCATGTCGGTGAACCGCTCGGCGGCAACCTCGCCACCGCGGTACTGGCCGAACAGTGCGCCGAGTTTGATGTCGTTCGACAGCGTCGCCGTGTCGAAGTTCATCACCGGAACGTCCTCTTCGGCGGCCTTCTCGGCAATTTGGGCCGATGCGTTCGCGTCGTAGGGGTTCAACAGGAGACCGTCGATTCCCTGGTTGATGAGGTTGATCGCGTCCTGGGTCTGTTTCGAGGCGTCGAACTGGGCGTCGAGGATCGTAATCTCGACGTCGTCCATGTCCTGGGTGTACCACTTGCCGGCCAGACCCTGCACGAACAGGCCCGCCTGTCCCATCGACTTCATCGAGATGCCGAAGTGCTGGCCATCGTCGCTGGACCCGTCGGAGTCACCGACGGTGGTCCCCTGATCGCCGCTCTTGTCTGCCGTGTCTGTGCTGCTATCACCGTCGTCGCCGGATCCGTCGCCGTCGCCGGAACAACCGGCGAGAGTGATAGTCGAGGCCGCGCCTATCCCTTTCAGGAGCTTTCTTCTGCTGGTCATGGGTAAACGGGATGTATTCCCGACAGTAGGTGTTCGGTGCTATTACTTAAACCTTTCTAATCCTTACTAACATTGTAGATAGATATGGGATGCTCGTGGGTACATACATGGTGGACAAACAGATCGAACGACAGTATCAGGCCGTTGACGAACCGGTTGAGTCCGTCTCGGATTGCTGGTCGATGGAATGAGCGGTACTGTCCCCGGCACCGAGGGGCTGGCCCGAAACCATCATCGAGACGAGATCGTCGCGGGAGACTTCGTCAGTATCGACGATATCGACGACGCGGCCCTGGAAGAGCACGGCGATCCGGTCGGTCATCGAGCGCACTTCTTCGAGATTGTGGTCGATGAGGATGACCGAGTGACCGGACTCCTTGAGTTGCATGACGAGGTCCTCGACGTGTTCGACCGCCGCCTTCGACAGTGCCGAGGTCGGCTCGTCGAGGAGAACGATATCCGGGTCGCTGACGAGTGCTCGCGCGATGGCGATGGCCTGCCGTTCCCCACCCGAGAGGTACTCGACCGGCGTCTCCGGATCGACGTGAATGTTCAGACGCTCGCTGAGGATACGCTTGGCCTCGGAATTCATCCGCTCGGCGTCGATCAGCGGCAGGATGCCGCCGACCTTCTTGACCGGCGTCCGCCCGAGAAAGAGGTTCTCGGCGACGGAGAGTTCGTCGACGAGCGCGAGGTCCTGATACACCGTCCCGATGCCCAGTTTGCGGGCGTGCTTGGGACCGTTGATCGTGACCGGGTCACCATCGAAGCGGATCTCGCCAGCATCGGGCTGATGGATGCCGACAAGTGTTTTGACGAATGTCGATTTGCCCGCGCCGTTGTCGCCGACGAGACCGAGGATCTCGTTGCCCTTGAGGTCGAGATTCACTCCCGACAACGCCTCGACGGTGCCGAATCGCTTCTGGACGTTCTCCACCTCGATGCGTGGATGAGTGGTATCTGCTGTCATGATATGTACTGCTGGCTCAAGCAGTCTACGTGTACTTCCATTAACTACCATAAATAAATACCGGTGCTCGCCTCCGAATGGGTCTCCGGGCCAGTCGAAACTGGCCGTCTCATCGTGATCCTGTGACCGAGAGACGCTATCACGTGATTTAATACGGTCTTCGTCGAATCGCCGCACATGGAAAACGGATCGATCTTTCGGGACGAACGATGGCTCAACCAGCACGTCAGGACGCTCCTGAACTTCTACTATCCGGACTGTGTCGACCATCGGTTTGGCGGATACATCTCTCAGCTGAGCGACCGCGACGGCCACGTCTACGACGCCAGATCGAAGATGGTCGTCTCGACGAGTCGGTTCATCTTCAACTTCAGCGTCGGGAAGATGCTCGACGGCCCCGACTGGTGTCACTCCGCTGCCCACCACGGCGTCGATTTCCTGCTCGAAGCCCACCAGCAGGATGACGGCGGTTACCCATGGCTCCTCTCGGGCCGTGAGGTCGAGGACCCCCAGCGCACCTGCTATGGACACGCCTTCGTCCTCTTTGCGCTCTCGACGGCGGCCCAGGCCGGGATCCCGCGAGCGGCCGACCACATCGAACCGACGTTCCAGACCATCGACGAGCACTTCTGGGAGGACGAGCACGGCCTCTGTAAGGGTAAACTCGACGCCGACTGGGGCGAGGTCGAGGACTACCGTGGACAGAACGCCAACATGCACATGTGCGAGGCGATGATCGCCGCATACGAGGCTACCGGCGACGAGACGTACCTCGACCGGGCGTACAGTATCGCCGAGCGTCTGGCGCTCGAACTCGCCGACGAGGGCGACGGTCTGCTCTGGGAACACTACACCACCGACTGGGAGCACGACTGGCAGTACAACCGCGACCAGCCGACCCACCTCTTCCGACCGTGGGGCTACCAGCCCGGCCATCTCATGGAGTGGACGAAACTGCTGTTCCACCTCGACGAGCACCACGATGCCGACTGGCTGCTCGACCGCGCACAGCAGTTCTTCGACGCCGCCGTCGAGAACGGATGGGACGACGAGCACGGCGGGTTCGTCTACAGCTTCGACCGCGACGGCGAAACCATCGCCGACGACAAGTACTACTGGAAACTCGGTGAGGGGTTTGCTGCCGCCGCCCGCCTCGCGGAAGCGACTGGCGAGGAACAGTACTGGGACTGGTACGACCGCATCTGGGACTACGCCTGGGAGCACATGGTCAACAAGAAGTACGGCAACTGGTATTTCAAGCTCACCAGCGACAACGAAATCCACGAGGACATCGACCCGTCGCCCGAAGTCAAGACCGGGTACCACCCGCTCGGTGGCTGTTACGACATCCTTCGAGCGCTGGAGTGACTGTCGCTCACGGCTCTCGACCTGCTTGGGTAATCCGCTCGCGGATACGATGGGCTGTCCGTCTGTGACCGAGTACGCCACCCTAGAGTACCGGAGTTACAGCCGGCAGTAGAGCGACATTCTTGCTACATGATGGCTGCGATCCACTCCAGACGTTGTTACCAAAATTATAAATAATGTACCCCGTAAATCATGGCATAGGTTCGGGGCATGTGAGCCCCACACAGGTGACAGGCCATGTCAGGCAACCACATCGACAGCGATAGCGAGTCGAATCGGGACACAACCGGGCGATCAGCCAGCCGACGTGGACTGCTGAAAACTGCAGCAGCGAGCGTGTTCGGGGCTGGACTTCTGGGGAGTGACGTGCCCGGAGTTCCCGACGCAGTCGGGACGGCCAGCGCGACCAACGGTGCCGAACCGTACCGGCCGGACTACCACTTCTCGCCCGAAGACGGCTGGATGAACGACCCCAACGGGATGGTCTACTACGACGGGACCTACCACCTGTTTTACCAGGCAGGTGAGAACCACCGACGGTGGGACCACGCCACCAGCACGGACCTGCGACACTGGACCGAGCACGGTACCAAAATCCCCGATACGAGCACTATACAGGCCTTTTCGGGCGGTGCGGTCATCGACAAGAACAACACGTCCGGTTTCGGCACCGATGCGATGGTCTGCATGTACACCGGCCACCACGACGATACCGGCGAGCAGGACCAGCGCATCGCTTACAGTACCGACGGCGGCGACACCGTCACCAAGTACTCGGGCAATCCCGTCCTAGCCGACGGACACGACGACTGGCGCGACCCCAACCCGTTCTGGTACGAACCGACGGGCAACTGGCGGATGGTTATCGCCCGAGTGAGTGCGAACGGCACGGACCGACCGGCAGGCATCGAAATCTACGAATCAGATGATCTCATCGACTGGACGTATCTCAGCACCTACGAGTCCGGGGGCGCTGGCTGGGAGTGTCCGGACCTCTACAAATTACCCGTCACGAACACGAACGAGAGTCGCTGGGTGATGACCGTCTCCGTCGAGTGGGACCACGTCGAACACCACATCGGCCACTTCGACGGGACGACTTTCACCGTCGACAACACGGTGTATGCCGACTCCGGCCGGGACTTCTATGGCGGCCAGTCCTGGGACAACGAACCGGCGACGGACAGCCGACTCATGCTCTCCTGGATGAACCACTGGGACTATGCGAAGGACACGCCCGACAACGGCTGGAAAGGGGCCCAGTCGTTCCCCCGCCGTGTCGAACTCGAAGACACGGGGAGCGAAATCGTTCCGAGACAGACGCTCGACAGTGCCCTGACCAACGAGCGAACGGGGACACTCGTCGAGTTGAGCAATGAGACAATCGATGCGGACACCGATCCGCTGGACGATCACGAAACCGTCGGCGAACCCTTCTACGAGATTCTCGCAGTCATTGATCCCGGCGATGCCGACAGCGTGACTTTGAAGACGCGTGTCGACGGGGGAATCGGACAGGAGACGCTACTCATCTACGACAGCGTCACCGACGAACTGATCCTCGACCGGAACAACGCCGGGAACTACTTCGGTGACACCAGTAAAGACACCGCGAGCCAGCCCCTGACGACCCGCAGTGATGGCACGGTCAAGCTCCGCGTCCTGGTCGACCGGAGTTCGATCACGTCGATTGCCAACGACGGCGAGAAGACAATGACCAACCAGATCTTCCCGGACGAAACCAGCACCGACACGGGCCTGACCGCCAGCGGCGGGACGGCGACGCTAGAAAGCCTGACACTGTACAGCTACAGTGGCGGCCTGGTCGACGGTGGCACCTATCGAATCGAGAACGTCAACAGCGGCAAGACACTCGAAGTCAAGGACGCCGGGACCAGCGACGGGGATGCGGTCCAGCAGTGGGACTATCTCGAATACGACCACCAGCAATGGATCGCCCACGAGATCAGTGGCGGGCGCTTCTGGTTCGAGAACGTCAACAGCGGGAACGCCCTCGACATCCAGGACGCCTCGACCGAACAGGGTGCATACACAGTCCAGTGGGAGTGGTGGGGCGGCGACAACCAGCAGTGGGACATCCACGAGGTCGAGAACGGCATCTACCGCGCCGTCAACGTCAACAGTGGCTGGTCACTCGACATCGAGGACGCATCCACGGCCGACGGTGCCCGCAGTATGCAGTGGGAGTGGTGGGATGGCGACAACCAGAAGTGGCGATTCGAACGCCTCGATTGATAGGTGAACGAAAATAGTTAAATAACACCATCCCTACCTTCAGCCACAGGCACTACTCAACTGCCATTTGCAGTCCGGAACACGGCATCGTTGAGTAACGCCGAGAGGCGACGCTTCTCGGAAAGAGGCACGCCTGTGAACGCACGTCCACCGCCCTCTCTTTCGTCCGACGGCTCACGCCGTGGAAGACGGACAGCAGCCACCGTGACACAACAGATAAGCAGTGCAGACTCGTTTCCCGAAGTATGACGACTGACGACGGCGGACGACGGACGACGAAAGTCGAGCGCCTCATCGAGGAGTACGACCTGCGAAACGTCGGCCAAGAACTAGAAGCACACTGGACGGGCGACGGTCGCAAGCGGAAGAGTCTCAGGGATCTGGAGGACTACTTCAATCGGCGACTGGTCGAGTCTGCACTCCGCGATGCCGGGATGAACCCGCTCGAACGTGAGGGGGAGAACTACTACGACCTCCTGACCGACGAGAACAACGCCGGCAGCGCCGTCGAAGTCGAGGCCCGCCTCAAGCGTAACAATGTCGACGTCAACGCGCTGACTGACGATTTCGTAACGTACCAGGCGATCCGGAACTACCTCAAAGACGTTCGCGAAGCAGAGTACGAGCAGACGAGCGACGGCGATCAGGTCGAGAAGGAACTCGACGGGATGGAGCGTCTCATCGTCCGGACGGAGAACGTGGCCACAGAGAAAGTATCACGACTGGCAAAGACGGGTCGTCTGACGGTCGGTAGCTTCCGGGTGTTCGTCTCTGTCGACATCCTCTGTGAGGACTGTGATACCCAGTTCGGAATCATCGAACTGCTCCGCCGCGGTGGCTGTGAGTGTCACTCCGGGTAGTCAGCTATGCTATATCTCGTGGACCCGGTTGTAGGCGTCGTCGAGCGCCTGTGCGTCCTCTTCGAGGAGCGCCACCACGAGGTAGTCGACGTGCTCGGCAAAGTAGTCAACGAGTGCGGCGATCCGGGCCGCGTCGATTGCTTCGAGTGAGTCAAGGAGCATGAACGGCACCATCTCGTGCAGGTCGTGGACGAGATACCCCGCAAGCGCGAAAATGAGGCCAGTCACTTCGCGTTCGGACTCGCTGAGATGATCGATCGTGTCCTCGTAGGCGGTGCCACGCTCCGTGCTCCGGACCACATGGAGTTCGAACGTGGTCTGCTCGACGGCTTCACGACCGTCTCGGACGGTCTCCTGGATACGCTCGATCCAGATCCGCTCGAGGTTGTCGTAGTTCAGCATTTCGAGGACGGCGTCCATATGGTGGTTGAACTGCTCGACGGACTCCTGTTCGATCTGGTCGATCCGCGTTCGCAGATCCGATAACTGGTCGAGCAGTTCCGCTCGCCGTTCTCGCAGGTCGTCCTCGCGACGAATCTGGGCCTCTTTGGCTTCGAGTTTCTCCGTGACTGCCGCCTGCTCTGACTCCAGTTGTTCGATCTCGAACTCTCGCTGGTTCGCCTGTTTGTGCAGGTCGAGCACCTCGTCAAAATCTTCGGACCGAAGCCCATCGACCTCGGTTTCGAGGGTCTCGACCGCCTCGGTAAGTGCTGATCGACGTTCGGTGAGATCGTCGACTACTTCCTTTTGCCGGGCGAGTTTCGCCTCGATCTCTGACAGCGAGGTAGCGATCTCCGACCGCTTGCGGCGTTGGCGCTCGACCTCCTGTTTTCGCTGTTTCAGTTCGTCCAGTTCCTGCTCGATGTCGGTGATACCATCGAGCTTTTCCTGACGAATGTCCCGCAGGTCCGCAAGCATCGCCTCGATTTCGTCGCTTGCGACGCTCGAACCGCAGGTCCAGCAGGTCACGGAGTCGTCCGTTCCCAGGAGTTGTCCGGTAACATCACCGACCGTCTCCGGCGAGTCGTTGATCGCGTTCATGACAGCAGATTCGCCGTCTTCGAGCATCTCTTCGTTGAACTGAATGACGCTCTGTAGGTCCGATGTCTGGTTGTTGAGTGATCGTTTCTCCCGCCTGAGCTGATCGATCCGCTGTTCGAATGCCTCCGTCTCCACCGACGGCTCGTCGAGTTCGTCCCGCTCTCGCTGGAGTTCTCGCTGTCGCTCGGTCAGGCGCTCGATTCGCGCCGATTTGGCGTCGATTTTCTCCCTGATCTCGGCGAGGTCTGCTCGCTTCTGGCGTAGTTCGTCGAGTTTCGACTCGAGGCGGTCGTGGTCCTTTCGCGTTTCCTCGATACTGTGATTGGTCTCGTCGATGCGTGTCTCCGTCTCCGCGAGTTCGGCGCGTTTCTCCTCGATTTCGGACTGGAGTTCGGACCGTTGCTGTTCGAGGTCGGGGATGTCGTGCTTGAGCGACTCGATTGTGTCGAGTTTATCGTTTATCTCGCCTTTCGCGTCGGTGAGTTGCTGTATCTCGCTCCTGATATCGTCGATATCGACGGGGCGCATGATAATCTGGCGTAAGTCGTCCCCTCGCGCGACTGCTCGCCGTGCCTCGTTGGTTTCGAGCAAAAACGCGAACAGGTCGGCGACTGCTGGTTCGTCGACCAGTCCATCACCAGTGATCCGAACGTCACCGTCGGCCGTCGGACGGAGCGTTCGCTCGATGTGCTGATCACCGGCCGAGAGTTCGACGTGTCCCTCGTCGGCGTCTCCCTTTAATGTCGCGTTAGAACTCCCCATCGCCGCCATTATCGACTGCAAGAACGACGTCCGGTTCGTCGCGTTCTTTCCCGAGAGAACCGTCACGCCGACCGGAAGTTCGACTGTCGTCTCGTCGATTCCCCCGACGTTCTTGACCTCGAACGTGACTGGTCGCTCCTCGATACCAGGTTTCATACCTTTCCTACTCGCAAGGACGCTAATAAAGATTGGCGCTGGACGGGCTTTCCATGGAGTAAATATTACCTGTCGAGAGATAAATACTCACGTAACAGCTGAGAGTAATGAAAAACAGCCGTATGGATATTATTCTGAGCCGCCACCGTTCGAAGTTGCGAAGCGAGCAGGTCGTGGTAATACTGTCGGACGGACCTATCTGAAGATTCTCGCCACTCCGGAGTGGCGAAATCCGTCACGGACTTCGGTCCGACAGTACGAGTGGTGGTTCGCAGTACCGTATCCCACACGGATACAGTGCGGGCGATGCGCTCAGCGACCGCGCACGAAAACACGACTACAGTAGCATTTGCACGTCTCCACTCACCTAATTGCGCGACTGCGTGCGATCGGACGAGCAATCGATTACAAATGTTACTATAGCTCCCATTACAATCGTATGGTCGTAATCGAGGATTTGCCACTGTCTCCCGGAAGATTATGTTTCTGCACATAAAATCATAAATATAGTACAAAAAATGTAGACAAAACACGAACGACAACTCGATCCTCGGAACATAACGATTTTTCACGTACAATACGGGCACGAGTCCCGGTTCGAATTTGATTACTTTTTCCTGATTTCTTATATTTATATTAACTACTCATTCAGCACTTAAACCCTTCTTGCACACGTGCGAACGAAGAGGGACAGCAGTGGTCATATACCGGCGGATGTACCGTTTGATACGTCTCAGCCGTCACGGTCCGAGCTGAATGTATCAGTGCGCACGTCCACCGATATACTGCCGGAGGATATTGCTGGCGCAGTTCGAGGGGACGAGGCCGACACCATCCTCGCGTACTCGGAGACACAGTCGGGAGAGTTATCGATTCGAGTGCCGGAGTGACGGACACGGGACTCGGCATCAGAGTCGCTTCGACGACCGACAGAAACGCGATTGTTTAGCCGTCCTTGAGTTCTCTGTGCGTGTCCCAGACTCCTTCCAGATGGTCCGTCAACGCCCGGAAGGCGCGGTACGGTTTCTCGTAGTCGGCCTCGCCCGGACGGTAGACCTGCTGAACAGTCACTACGTCGGCGGCGTCGGCCAGCCCTTCGAATTCACCGACACCGATAGCGGCGAGCAAGGCCCCACCGAGACAGCCCGATTCGTCGGCAGTCGTGATCACCATCGGCTTGTCCATGACGTCTGCGAACATGCCTGCCCAAAAATCGCTCCGGGCCGCACCGCCGGTAAACCGGACTTCCTCGACACCGAACGCCTCGTCGAAGAGATCCACCTGCCAGCGGTGCATGAACGCGATGGCCTCGTAGACTGCCCGGAGCATCTCCACGCGCCCATCGGATGGACGCAAGCCTGTGAAACTCCCCGAGGCTGTCTCCTCGTACATGTACCCCCACGGATTGCCGAACAAAAACGGGTGAAATATGGCGTTGGTCTCGACGCCCGCGATGGTCTCCTCAATGACGTCCCAGATCACGCGATCCTCGCGTTCGGCCCGCTGGCGCTCGGGTTCACAGAGGTCTTCGACGAACCAGTCCAGCGCGATCGTTCCGGTCGGCATCGATATTTCCAGCATGTAAGTGCCCGCTTCGAGGAACGCCTCACAACACCACTGATCGAGATCGACCGCCGGTTCGTCGATTGCCATCGTCGAGAGCGACCACGTCCCGCCGGCCGTCGTGACGGTGTCTGTCCCCAGCGCTCCCACGCCGAGGGTGTTCGCGCAGGCGTCGTGGGCACCCGCAACGACCGGCGTTCCCTCCGAGATACCCGTTACACGCTCGATCTCCGCCGTCGTGTAGCCGGCGACGTCGTAAGCATTCTGGACGAGGTCGGGCAACGCGTCGCGCTTGTCTGGGACGCCAGCCAGTTCCAGCAGCGTGTCGTCGTATTCCTGGGTCCGGTAATCGGTGAAGCTGAAACAGGCGTCGCTAATCTCGTTAGCGAGGTCGCCGGTGAGTTTGTACCGGACGACATCCTTGTGGTTGAGGACGTGTTCGGTCGCGTCGTAGTTGTCGGGTTCGTGTTCCTTGAGCCACCGGAGTGTGGCGAGCGCGCCACCCGGCGGCAACGGAATACCCGTGATCTCCGAGATCTGCCGGCGGGTCCCATCGTCCTTCCAGCGCTCGAACATCCCGCCGCGCGTACGCCCGTCCAGTGCCGGAATCCCGTCCCTGACGGGGTCGCAATCGGCATCCAGCGGATAGAGCCCCCCACCAGCCCCTGCCAGACCGATTCCCCGGACCGGCTGGTCGATCCCATCGGCCACCGCTTTGAGACACGTCACGACGGTGTCCCAGCGATCCTCTATCGGGATCGCGAGCCAGCCGTCTCTGGGCTGGTTCATTCCCGCCTCGATCGTATGCTCGGCTACGGCAGACCAGTCCGAGTCGAACGCTACGGCTGTCACGTTCGTGTGACCCGTATCGATACCGATGAACACGTGTTAGATCACCATGCCTTTCGTGTCGGTGAGTAACAAATAAAGGTGCCGGTTGGGGAAAGGAATATGTGGAGGTGCCTCAACTAGTCCGACCATGCTCCCAGAAGAGCGGCGACGGCGGATCGTCGAACTCGTGACCGTCCGGGACGGGTGTCGGGTAGAGGATCTCTCCGGGCAACTGGACGTTTCAGAGACGACGGTCAGGCGTGACCTGGACTACCTCGACGACCAGAACCTCATCGAGCGAACGCACGGTGGGGCGATGCCAGTTGTCGACCGTGTCAACGAGTACGACAAACGGAAAATCCAGAATCAGGACGCGAAAAGAGCGATCGCACAACGGGCAGTCGACGAAATACACGAAGAACAGGTGGTCGCCTTTGGTGCCGGGTCGACGACACTGGAAGTCACCACGGCGGTTCCGGAGGACCTGCCCTTTTCGGTACTCACGAATCATCCGACCATCGCCTACCAGTTGGGCGACAGCAAAGCGGAGGTCCGACTCACTGGTGGACGGTTCCAGAAGGATCACCAACGACTCACGGGACCGCTCGCAGAGCAGGCCATCGAACAGATGAACTTCGACCTGGCCTTCGTTGGGACGGAGGGAATCGACGCCGAGGCTGGATTCACCACGGCGTATCACGACGCAGCCCGACTCAAGGAACTGATGATCGCGAACAGCCAGCGGGCGGTCGTCCTCGCCGACCACTCTAAGTTAGACAGCCAGAACATCGTCCAATTTTGCGATTTCTCGGACATCGACCTCGTGATTACAGACGAGACTGTCTCGGACGAGATCCGAGAGACGCTGGCTGCACACGACGTCACGATCGCTATCGGTGAGAGATAACCACAACTCGACGCGACCGACACACTCCTCGAAACTCGATCGACGACACGACAGACTCGGTGTGCTTCTGATCGACTCCGCGGGCAGGTAGCCCGGCGAAAACGCTTAACCGCTGGGGGCAAAAAGCGGTGCACGTGCTCGATTCCGAGAACCATTCGTCCGACACGGAGAGTCCCGACAGCAACAGTGTACAGTTCCACCACGACGATTCGACCCGTGCCGAGGGGCGGGTTGGGGTTGTCACGGGCGGAGCCTCCGGCATCGGTGCCAGTATCGGGCGATGGCTGGCTCACCAGGGTGCCGACGTGGTCTTAGCTGACATCGACCGGGCCGGTGCCGAAAAGACGGCCGGGGAACTCGAGGCCGCTGGAGGAAGTGCGCGTGCCTGCCGCGTCGATGTCACGGAGGAGTCGTCCGTCGAGGCCTTACTTGAGAGTGTGGAGAGAGAGGAGGGACGACTCGACTACCTGTTCGCGAATGCCGGTGTCAGTGGCCCCATCACGCTCGAGGAAACCACGTACGCTGACTGGCAGTCGGTCATTGGTGTCAATCTCGACGGCGTGTTCCTCACGATACTCGAGTCGCTCCCGCTGCTCGAACGGGGCGAAGACCCCGGCCACGTCGTGGTAACGTCGTCTATCAGCGGCCGCAAACCGAAGCCAGTCATGATACCCTACCGGACCTCGAAGGCGGCAGCGATCATGCTCACCCGGTGTCTGGCCGCCAAACTGGGGCCGGAAATCAGAGTCAACGCGCTCTGTCCCAGTTCTATCGACACACCGATGTTGGAGGAAAACTACGCACGCAGGGCCGAGGAACACGACCTCTCGGTAGCGGAGTTCCGCGAGCGCCGGGAGGACGTGCCGCTCGGGCGGACGCCGAACCGGGAGGATCTGCTCCAGGTGCTGGATTTCCTGCTGTTCCAGAACGGCTTCGTCACCGGCCACGAGTTCCACATTGACGGCGGCAGTTACCAAGGACTCTGATAGTGACCGTTGTCCGTCTTTACGGGATCGATCACACGACAGCGTGCGACCGACCCGGTCATCAGTTACGACAGTCACTATGAGACGGCGCGGAGATCACCCATCGGGCGAAGACGGGCACCCGACACGAAGGCATTGTATCCGGTGAGACGTTCGGCGGTGGGGAACCGCCGCTGCCCGGGCCGGCCGTGACTCACCTGACCGTGTACCCACCGTCGATGACGACGTTCTCCCCGGTCACGTACGAGGCGGCGTCGGAAGCGAGATACACAGCGAGGGGTGCGATGTCTTCGGGCGTGCCGAACTCGTCCATCACCATGTTGGCCTTCCACGTTTCGGCCATTTCGGGGTTGTCGTCGACGTATTCGCGATTCAGGTCCGTCAGGATGTACCCCGGGCTGATGTTGTTAACGCGGATGCCGTACTCGCTCCACTCGGAGGCTACCTGGGTCATGAATCCGTCCATCCCGGATTTCGAGGCACAGTAGTGGGCCTCGCCCTGTGGGTAGTTTGCGATCTTGCCCGACATCGACGAGATGTTGACGATGCTGCCGCCGCCGGTGTCTTTCATCTCTCGTGCCGCGTACTTGCTACAGAGGAACGCACCAGTCAGATTGACATCGATGATCCGCTGGAACTCCGAGAGTTCCAGTTCCTCCGCCGGATACAGCGAGACGATGCCGGCGTTGTTGACGAGGACATCCACGGTGCCGAACGCATCGACGGTTTCCTCGATCATGTTTCGTACAGACGCCTCTTTGGAGACGTCGGTTTCGATCCACCGTGTTTCGACGCCGTGCTCGTCGGCGAGTTCTTCGGCAGCCTGTCGTCCAGGGTCCTCGCTACGGTTCGCGATGACGACGTTCGCACCGACCTCGGCAAGCCCATCTGCAATTGCTCGCCCGATGCCCCGGCTCGCACCGGTCACGATGGCTGACTGCTGATCCAATTGGAATCGTTCGATAACGGACATACGAGCTATGTGAACGACAGATGTAAATAAATTTTTGCTGTTTAAACGGGCGGTCGGAATTGTACTTCATAGACGCGTAGCGTGGGTCTGTACCGGAGAATCTGTGTTGTGAATATAATGAAATTGATAAAATGATTTATTAATGCTCTCATACTGGTGTCATTCGGACCGTTCATAAAGCAAGAGCCACCGGATAAAGCGGAGTTAAAAATGACCGATAACGACATGGACCGACCAAACGGCGATTGTAGCAGCGAATCCAACAGAAGAAAACGTCGGGCCAATGCAGATCCACCTCTTCCTCGACGGAAGGCCCTCAAAACACTCGGAATGGTCGGCACAACAGGACTCACTTTCACAGCAGGGTGTTCCGGAGATGGAGGTAGTACCGGTGAAAGTGGCGGAGACGTCGAGCCTGCAGACTCGATCACTATCGTCGCCGAGAACAACCCAGACACGGCAGCGCTAGAGCCACTGGTGCCGGAGTTTGAGGAGGAAACAGGTATTTCTGTCGAGATGGACGTGATCTCCTACGAGGTAATGACAGAGCGTGTCTCGACGCAACTCCAATCCAGCGACCCGGGTATAGACATCGCACCACTGGACCATTACTGGCCAGGCGACTTCGCGGAGGGGGGGTTGCTCGAACCGCTCGAGAGTCGAATAAGTGACAGCGATGTCGTCAGCGGGGACACCTACTACGACAAGGTTTGGGAAGCGACAGCGACGTATGACGACACAGTCTGGAGTATCCCGTTTTTTCACTACACGCATGTGATGATGTATCGTAAAGACATCCTCGAGGACCCGGATCTGGAAGAACAATACGACGGAGAGTACAGGGTCCCGGAGACTATCGAAGAGTTCGTCGACCTCTGTACATTCATCACAGAAAGTACAGACGAGGATTTCTACGGATGTGCAATGAATGGTCAGCGAGGTCCGATGATCCATGACGAATATATGGATTATTTCAATGGCCTCGGCGGTGAGTTTGTCACCCCCGACGGTGAGGTAATGCTCGGTGATCACAAGGAAGCCGCGGTCGAAGCTCTCGAACTATATATCGAAAATATGGAAGAAGGGGCGCCGGAGGCGTCCAAGCAGTGGAATTTCATTAATTCGACAGAAGCCATGACGAACGAAGAAGCTTTTAGCATGTTATCCTATGTCCCGCTGTTCTCGCCGATAGTCGAGGAACTTGGAGACAAGGTCGGAATAGCCCAAGTTCCAGGTAAACGACCCCCACTGTTCGGTTGGTCATGGAGTATCCCAGCCAACCTTGATGAGCAACGAGCGGAGGCAGCCTGGCAGTTCATCGAATGGATCGAATCATTCGAATCGCGGAAACGGCGAGCGATGAACGGTGCCGTGCCGACTGCGCCAGACGTCGTGGCAGATGAGGAAGTTATCGAAACGAATCCGCCATTTTTCGAGATCCAGGAATCCTTGCTTAACAACGCTCAACCATGGCCGAACGTCCCAGGGACGAATCAGGTTGTACAGGATTTCGGCACCGAACTCTCCCAGGCGGTTGCAGGAGAAAAGACCCCGGAGGAAGCAATCTCGGCCGGTATAGAGCGAGTGGAAAACATACTACAGTGAACGAACTACAGGAAATTAAGCATACCCCGACGATAGAGGTCCAGCTGGGCGACGTTTGCCGGCTCTTCCTGTGAAGCAGCGATTAGAATGGCTTCCGCGGCTTGTTCTGTGGATAGGACCTCACCGGGGTCGTGTTGCTCGGCACGGGAGACTCCTTTCGGAGAGGTAATCTCAGTCCGAACCTCCGATGGTTGCAAAACCGTGACACCGATACCGTGCCGCTCCATGGTCCCTGACAGACTCAACGCAAACCCACGAGCCCACCACTTGGAAGCGGCATATATCGGCTGTGATTTCACCGGATACTGTCCCGCAGCACTATCCATAACTATGAGGTTGCCGTTCCCTTCGCGCAGATACGGTATCGATTCGCTCGGTCAATCAACGCCGCTTCCGACGGCGATCCCGGTAACGAGTTGTTTTTGAACGAAAAATGCCAGAATTAGCACTGGAATGATCGTAATCAGTATTCCTGCTGACATCTGCGCGACGAGCAATCCCTCGAACGTATTGAAATTGTTTAGTTCGACCGGGAGTGTCCGAGACCCCTCACCTGTCAGCAACAGCGGAAAGAGGAAATTATTCCACGAGTAAATGAAAATGATAACACCGGCCGCAAAGATCCCGTTTTTAACGTTCGGTACCAAAATATAGAGGATCGCTTCGATGCGCGTGTCTCCGTCAACCATGGCCGCCTCTTCCAAGGTCACAGGCAGTTCCCTGAAAAACTCGGTGAGAAACCAGACGGCAAACGGGATTGCGAAACTCATCTGCGCAAGGACAATGGTGACACGCGAGTCCGTGATGCCGAAGATGTTGTAGACGAAGAACATAGAGACAACAAGTGTAATGGGTGGCAACAGTATCGGGATTAAAAAGAGAAAGTACATTTTCCGACCCCAGGACCTGTACCGTGTGATGGCATAGGCGGCCAGTCCACCCACCGTCAGCGAGATAACAGTCGTTGCCATCGCAATCACAAGCGTGTTGAAGAAGTACAGCGGCACGCTTGATTCGGTCAAAACGAGAGTGAACGATTCCAGGGTTGGCGTGAACTCCGTCGCTCCCGGTTTGTACGATAATTCAGCGGGTTTGAACGCTGTCCAAGCGATCCAGACGACCGGGAAAACGAAAATTAAGCTCCCTACGATCAAGAGTGCGTCACGAACTAGCTGTCTGCCCCTCCCGGTCTCAAATGCGCTGCTATCTGCCATAGTTCTCACCTCGTACCTGCAACCACCAATATACGAGAGCAAACCCCAGTACCATCAGAGTCGCCGAGACAGCCTGAGAGGCTGCCGGCGCAATCTGGAAATTGGTGAAAGCCGTTTTATAAATTAGATAACTTATGCTCTCCGTTGCGGTGCCCGGCCCGCCGTTTGTCATCGTGATCACTTTGGGGAAGAGTTTCGACGCTTCGATAGTCCGTATGAACAGCGCAATCGCGAGTACTGGCTTCATGAGTGGAAGTGTGACATCCTTGAAAACTTCGACGTCACTCGCTCCATCGGTCTTTGCTGCTTCGTGGGGGGCTTTAGGGAGAGACTCCAACCCTGCAAGGATCAAAATCATAATGAACGGCGTCCACTGCCACGTATCTGCAATAACGATCGTCACGAGTGCAAAGGTGGGATCGGATAACCAGGGAACGTTGCCAAGCCCAACGAATCCAAGCAGATGCGGAACGATGCCGAACTCCTGGTTGAAAATGAATCGAAAGATGAGACCAACGGCAACCCACGTGATGAACATCGGTGCCAGAAGTGGTGTGAGAAACAACTTCCGACGCTTCTTCTGGCCCCACAACAGGAGGGCGAAACCGAATCCAAGGATGAACTGTGAGAACACAGCCCCAATCATAAAAACTACTGTAGTAAAAATCGCCCCGTAGAACCGATCATTGAATATAGCCTGAAATAGGTAGTTGTCGAACCCGATGAAATCAGGAAGATCGCCCGCGAGCCCGGCATCAGTCAAACTAAGAAGGATTGTAAGGAGTATTGGCAAAGCAACAGATATTGCAAGTAGTACCAAAGCAGGAGCCGCGAGTACCCAACGGACGGGATAGCGACGTTCCAGTGTGCGTGATACCCGTCGAATCCGCGACCGAGTCGCTCCCAGATCGTTAGGAGAGCGTGCCATCGTTTTTCTCACCTCTCATTGTGAGTAAAATCAGTACCGTGTCGCCGCAATTGCAGCAAATCGCCATGAAACAGGCCGATGCCATCGGAGCCGGCCTCCGAGAGTTGTTTTACTCTCCGTTCGAGACTCCATGGACTCCAGTGGCGTCTGCCATGAGCACCTCTAAACGGATCGATGTCCCCTGAATGCGTCCAACTCGTTGCTATCATATCAGCTGTCATGCATGGTACACCGGCTGATTCCGGAACGTCCCTGAGCGTCGTTCCGGACGGGTCGCTGCGTATGCCAGTTGCAAGATCCATTGCATCTGGAGTATTTAAAATTACCTATGGACCGGTACCTTTACTACGTAATCGCTACACATTGACACCCATGGCGAAGATACGACTCGGTGGCATCACCAGACGGTTCGATAGCCCCGAGGGGACCATCGTTGCAGTCGACGACATCGACCTGACTGTCCCCGACGGCGAGTTTCTGGTGCTAGTTGGGCCCTCGGGTTGTGGGAAATCAACGACGCTACGCTCGGTCGCCGGGCTCGAACGTGTCGACGAGGGCTCGATATGGATCGGTGACCGCGAGGTCACGGACGTCCCGACCCAGAACCGGGACATCGCGATGGTCTTCCAGAACTACGCGCTGTATCCTCACAAGACCGTCCGTGGGAACATGCGCTACGGTCTGGAGAAGTCTGCCGACCTCACGAGCGTCGAAATCGACGAGCGCGTCGAGGACTTCGCGGAGATGATGGGGATCGAGGACCTGCTGGACAAGAGCCCGGCTCAGCTCTCGGGAGGCCAGAAACAGCGGACTGCACTGGGCCGGGCGATCGTCCGGGACCCGAAGGTGTTCCTGATGGACGAACCACTGTCGAACCTCGACGCCAAATTGCGCCTCCAGCTTCGTACCGAGATCCAGCAGATCCACACCGACCTGGGGATCACGACTATCTACGTCACCCACGACCAGGAAGAGGCGATGACGATGGGGGATCGCATCGCGGTGATGGATAACGGAGAGATTCTGCAGTCGGGTGGCCCCAAGGACATCTACAACCGCCCGAACAACCAGTTTGTCGCCCGGTTCATCGGCCAGCCGACGATGAACTTCGCGCCCGTCACGTTCGATGGAACGACAGTTTCGGGCGAGGTCTTCGAGTTCGCGCTCTCGAACGACCGGGGGCTCGACCCCGGCGAGTACGTCCTGGGGATACGGCCCGAGGACCTGGTTCTCGAACCCGAAGAGCCGGCGGGAAGCGCGACGGTCGCGGTAACGGAACCGACCGGCAGCGAGGTCATCATCTACCTGGAAACCCCGAACAAGCTGACCATCAAGTCCGAAGCGGCGAACGAACCCGGCATCGGTGCCGGGGTGACCTTCAGCATCCCCCCGGGGAAAATTCACCTGTTCGACCGCGAGCACGGCAGGACAATCTATCACGGCCCCACCAAACGCGACGAGACGGAAGTCGCGCCCGTCCAGTCCGTCGAAGAGTAGGATCCGATCCGTGTTCGGATGGTCGAGTTTTCGCCGAATGACATCCTCCCCGGCGTAAACAGAGCGGGATCGAAGATCCCGCAAGCAGTCGGGCGCGGCCCGACGACGCCGGGGTTTCCCCGCGTTCGGGGTCGGGGCGGCCATCGCACCCAGCAAAACGGTGCGTGGGTCCGTCCCGTCCGACGGGGGCAAGATTCCACCCGAGGGGTGTACTCCAGTTCGTGCTCAGTACGTGAGCCCCGCGAGGGGTGTGGCGGGTTCGGCGTCCCGGCAGGGACGCGGTATCTCCT
>PXRO01000052.1 GCA_003021685.1 Halobacteriales archaeon QS_4_62_28 | reverse complement strand
ATCGCGTCGACAGGACAGGCGCGTGCGGCGAACTTCGCGTCGAGTTCGGCGTCGTCGGGTACGTCTCGAACGAACAGGTTTTCCTCGCGCTCCTCGCTGTCGGCTAGAACGGCCTTGCCGGCGTCCTCGTCGCGTTCGAAGGCGTTCCACTCGGCGACACATTGGAACATCCCGATACAGGTATCGCGGTCGTACTCGATGCGCATACCGCTGCTTGCACCGAGAGCGCCTAAGTGGTGTCGCTGTCGGTATCGACACGGTCGAGAGCGGCCTCGACCAACCCGGCGAGGATACCGACGAGTTCCTGTTCGGCCGGTTCGACGGTGTAGGGTTCCGTCGAGGCGATACCCAGCAGGCCGTGATCCGCCAGGGGAACGAGATACGTCGTCGCCAGCGTGTCGGTCACCGTATCCTCGCGGTCCCCGTAGCCCGTGACCACGCGCGGGTGGCCCGCCTCGAAGGTCTTGTACTCGATAGACCATTCGGGCAGGGCCGCGACCGAGTCGAGTGACGCGTCGTCCATCGCCATCTCGCAGGCCAGATCCGTCGCCGCCAGGATCGAGAGGTCAGTGCCGTCGTACGACCAGAACGCGGCGAACTCCTCTCGTAGCACGTTCTGCAGGACATCGGCCGTGATCTCCGCGACCGCTTTCCGATCAGACGCGACCAGCAGCCGTCGCGTCGCTTCGTGCAGCGTTTCGAGGCGTCGCTCCCGTTCGTACCGCTCGGTCACGTCGCGAACGACGACCTGCGAGGCGAGTTCGCCGTCGTAGCGGACCGGGGCGGCAGTGCTTTCGACGCGGCGAGTCTCGCCGTCGAGCCGCTGGAGTCGCCACTCGGCCCAGCCGACCGGCTCCCCGTCTTCCAGAACCGCGGTGACACGTTCTGCCAGTCGTTCGCGATCAGACGGGTGGACGTAATCCAGTGGCGTCTGTTCGTGCAACATCTCGGGGTCGTCGGCACCGACGAGTTCTGTGAGACGGTCGTTGACGTACAGTACCTCTGCTCCCTGATGGACGAGAATCGCGTTCGGTGAACTGTCGACGAGTGACTGGTATCGCCCTTTCGTCTCGACGGCCGCTGCCTCCGAGCGTCGTCGGGCAACGGCGTTCTCCAGTCGGTTTGCCAGCATCGTGTACTGTTCGGTCCCCGTCCCTTTCTGGAGGTAGTCGGTCACGCCTGCCGAGATAGCCTCGCTTGCGATTTCCTCGCTCCCACGGCCGGTGAAGAGAATGAAGGGCAGGTCTTCATCGTACTCGCGGACGTCCCGCAGGAAGTCGAGTCCGTCCGTGCCGGGCATCTCGTAGTCACTCACCACACAGTCGATCCCATCTTCGAGGGCGTCGAGTGCCGCCTCGGCGTCGTATTCGGTTGTCACTTCGAACGCGTCGTTCTGACGCTGGAGGTGCAAGCCCGTGAGATCGGCAACGTTGGGCTCGTCGTCGACCAGCAACACGGAAATCGGTGTTCCCCCACCTCGATCCATACCACATACACGGTATCCAGAATGTTAAGCCCTTGCGACGGATACAGACGATCGTAGCCGGGCGACAGTTTAAACCACGGGAGGAGCCAATCAGGGGATAATGGACGTGGCGGACCTGCCCGGTGTGCCCTCGTGGCTCTCCGAGCACCTGCAATCCGATGGGATCGAGGAACTGTATCCACCCCAGGCCGAGGCTGTCGAAGCCGGAGTGACCCGCGGCGAGAACCTCGTCGCCAGTATCCCGACTGCGAGTGGGAAGACGCTGATCGCCCAGCTAGCGATGGTGTCGGCCATCGCCGACAGCACGACCAGCGCGGGTGGGACCGCGCTGTACATCGTCCCGTTGCGGGCGCTTGCCAGCGAGAAGCAAGCCGAGTTCAAGCAGTTCGAACAGTACGGTCTCGACGTGGGCGTCTCGACCGGGAACTACGAGTCCGACGGCGGCTGGCTCGCAGGCAAGGATATCGTCGTCGCGACAAGTGAGAAGGTCGACTCGCTGGTGCGGAACGACGCGCCGTGGCTCGACGACCTGGCCTGCGTGGTCAGCGACGAGGTCCACCTCGTCGACGACGCCGAACGTGGCCCGACACTGGAAGTGACGCTGGCGAAACTCCGGCGGATCAACCCCGACATGCAGACGGTCGCGCTGTCGGCGACCATCGGCAACGCACAGGCACTGGCCGACTGGCTGGACGCCGCCCTCGTGGACTCGGACTGGCGACCCATCTCGCTCAAGAAAGGGGTCCACTACGGCCAGGCGCTCCATCTCGAAGACGGTAGCCAGACGGAACTCCCGGTCCGGAACAGCGAGAAACAGACCGCTGCCGTCGTCAGGGACACCCTCGCCGACGACGGGTCGACGCTCGTCTTCGTCAACTCCCGGCGCAACGCCGAGGCCGCTGCAGGCCGACTCAAGAACGTGACTCGCGACGCCCTGACCGGCGAGGAACGCGAGCAACTCGCCGACGTGGCGAGCGAGATACGGGACGTGAGCGACACCGAGACCAGCGACGACCTGGCCGATGCTGTCGCCGATGGGACGGCGTTTCACCACGCCGGACTCGCCAGCGGCCACCGCGAACTCGTCGAGAGAGCCTTCCGGGACCGACTCATCAAGGTCGTCAGCGCCACGCCGACGCTCGCGGCGGGTGTCAACACTCCGAGTCGACGCGTCGTCGTCAGGGACTGGCGACGCTACGACGGCACTGCGGGGGGCATGACGCCCCTTTCCGTGCTGGAGGTCCACCAGATGATGGGCCGTGCCGGGCGACCGGGACGAGACCCCTACGGCGAGGCGGTCCTGATCGCATCGAGTCACGACGAACTCGACGAACTGTTCGAGCGCTACGTCTGGGCCGATCCCGAACCCGTCCGCTCGAAACTCGCCGCGGAACCGGCCCTGCGAACCCACCTGCTCGCGACCGTCGCGAGTGGCTTTGCACGCTCCCGGACCGGACTCCTCGAGTTTCTCGAACGGACGCTGTACGCGACCCAGACCGGCGAGAGCGGTCAGTTAGAGCGTGTCGTCGACGAGGCGCTCGGCTATCTTCAGCAGAACGATTTCCTCGAACGCGACGACGAGGAACTGTCGGCCACCTCGCTGGGGCACACGGTCTCACGGCTCTATCTGGACCCGATGAGTGCCGCCGAAATCATCGACGGACTGCGCGCTGGAGCCCAGCAATCCCAGTCCGGGGCTGACGAGGACGGTGCGGAACCGGCCGGCTTTACGACGGCCAGTGAGTTGGCCGACGGTGACGGCGAGAGCAGCGGGGCCAGCGATCCGACCGCTCTCGGCCTCTACCACCTCGTCGCGCGGACGCCCGACATGTACGAACTGTACCTGCGCTCGGGCGACGAGGAGGAGTACAGCCAGATCGCCTACGAGCGCGAAGGCGAGTTCCTGGGTCGGATGCCCTCGGAGTTCGAGGACAATCGCTTCGAGGACTGGCTCTCCGCGCTCAAAACCGCACGCATGCTCGAAGACTGGGCCAGCGAGGTCAACGAAGACGAGATCACCGACCGCTACGCCGTCGGCCCCGGCGACATCCGCGGCAAAGTCGAGGCCGCCCAGTGGTTACTGGGTGCAGCCGAATCGCTGGCGAGCGAACTCGGTCTCGACGCCGCACCGGCGATCCGAAGAGCCCGAACCCGCGTCGAACACGGTGTCCGCGAGGAACTGGTCGACCTCGCGGGCGTCCGTAGTGTCGGCCGCAAACGCGCCCGACGGCTGTTCGACGCGGGTATCGAGAGCCGTGCGGACCTGCGGGATGCCGACAAGTCGGTCGTGCTGGCGGCACTCCGTGGTCGCGAACAGACCGCCGAGAACGTCCTCGAAAACGCCGGCCACCGCAACCCGTCGATGGACGATGTCGAACCGTCCGAAAGAATTTCCTACGAACGAACCGAAAGCAGGCGAGAGGATCCCATCGAGGATGCCGACGACGATCAGGCCAACCTGGGTGATTTCTGATGGAAGTCGTCGAAGGGAAGGCGACTGTCGACGATGTCGAGGCGTTCGTCGAGCGACTGGGATCGATCGGGACCGACCACGGCCTGATCGTCCAGGCGTTCGACGCCCGCTATGTCGTCGACCACGCTCACCTCGAACGGGCCGTGGCACTCGCCGACCGAGCCTTCGATCGCGGGGACACGATTGCCCGCGACCGGGCCGTCGAGGTCCTGCTGTACGCTGCGGGCCGACGCCAGATCAACCGCGCACTGACGATGGGCATCGGCGAGGGGTGCCAGCCAGCGGTCGTCGTCGTCCACGACCCCGACGGGGCCGACGAGCAAGCCGCCAGCGAGGCAGTCGGTGACCTGCTCGACCCCGCCGAAACGCTCGGACAGTACGACCCATCGCTCGTCCGTGATTTTTTCGCTATCGACGAGGCTGAACTGGCCGCGACGACGGGCGCGCTGGCAGACCTGGTTCGCGAGCGCGTGGCGTTGCTGACTGTCGAACAGTAGCGATCAGCCGTCGATAACTGGTCGTCTTCTCTCCACTCGGTCCGGGAGTCACACTTACCCTCCTCCTGTCCCAAGCCAGACGCGATGGCGAGTCTCGACGATCCAGTGGAGATCGGGGGTCTCACCCTCCCGAACAGGCTCTATCGTGCGCCGTTACTGGAGTGTGCGGGTAACGGCGAGGGTGCGGTCGAGACGCTGATCGACGAACTCGAACCGACGGCCGCCTCGGGTGTCGGTCTCGTCTTCCAGGGAGCGAGCATCGTCACGCCCGACAGCGGGTGTGCCGCACCGAATATGACGCGGGTCCACGACCCCGACTTCGTCGCGGAACTGTCGCGATTGACCGGTGCCGTCCACGACCACGGCGGGCGGATCTTCCTCCAGTTGGCCCAGGGCGGGTTGCGCAGCATGGAGGTGTGGCACGCCGGATACCGCAGGGAGCATCCCGAGATGGAGCAGTTGGCGGTCTCCCGGCCGCCGTGGCAACTCCGGGTGCTGGACCGGGCCGGATTGATCGACCTCTCGCCGCGGGTGCTCTCGACGACGGCGGTGTATGACCTCGCCGAGCAGTTCGGGCGTGCGGCGGGCTATGCCGTCGATGCTGGCTACGACGGCATCCACCTCTCGGGGGCCAACATGAGTATCGTCCAGCAGTTCTGTTCGCCCTTCTACAACCGTCGGGACGACGAGTTCGGCCCCGATCCGGGCGAACCCGCGGCGGGCGGGCGACGATTTCTCGCGGCTATCCACGATGCGGTTCGCGACCACGCCGGCGACGTTCCGCTGGTTACAAAGGTGCCTGCAGAGACTGTGGCACCGAAATTCGTTCGTAGGTATCTTTCGTTCGACGACGCCGTGGGACTGGCGACGGCCCTCGTCGACGTGGGCTATGACGCCGTCGTTCCGGTCGAGGTCTCGACGTTCTGGGACATGAGTATTGTCCGTGGAGCCTACCCCGACCGGGCGTGGGACGCCACAGACCTGCAGGCCGACTACGCGGCGGCCTTCGGCAGCCCACACTACGCACGGGCCCTCAAACTGCTCAATAGATTGCAGGCCCGGCGATTCGACCGGGAGTCAGGGTGGAACGCCCACCTGTGCCGGGCCGTCCGGGACCGCATCGACGTACCGGTGCTGTGCGAGGGCGGGATTCGCACACGCGAGACCTGTGACCGCCTGCTGGGGGCAGGCGACGGGGACCGCCGGCCCGGTGTCGACCTCGTCGGTCTCGGCCGACCGTTCTACGCGGAGCCACGCCTCGGCCGGCGTCTGCTGGACGGCGAGGACGCTCTCTGTGAGAGCTGTAACAACTGCACCGTCCCGCAGGTCACCGGCGAACGCGGTCGCTGCCGGACGCCCTCGGTCGTGCGCGAACGCGCCCGCCTCGACGAACAGGGCGCGTACGACGACGAGTCGGCGTCGTCGACGGAGTGATCGGTCCAGACCGTCACGAAAGATCGTCCTGTAGTGACCGGAGTCCGAAGGCTCATTTTGCTGGCTCACTGAAGCCGGGCAAATGAATGTGGCAATCGAATCGAACCGAGTGACGCTACCGGTAGATGGTGAGGCAGTCGACGTGCGCTATCTCGCTGGTGGCGAGGGGCCACCGCTGATCCTGCTACACGGAATCGGACTGGACGCGGCGACGGTTTCGTGGCGGCACGCGATGCCGGTGCTTGCCGAGGACCATACGGTGTACGCGCTGGACTTGCCCGGCCACGGTGCCAGTGACAAACCCCGGCGGACGTACACGACCGAGTACTACGTCGACACGCTGTCGGCGTTCATCGACGAACTGGAAATCGGGGGTGCCGGACTCGTCGGCATCTCGATGGGCGGTGCAGTCGCGCTGGGACACGCACTCGGTGGCGGCGACCCCGAGGGCCTCGTCCTGGTCGACAGCTACGGCCTCGGTCAGGACGCCTACTGGCGCAGTGGGGCGAGTGTCGCTCTCCGGGTGCCCTTCGCCGACAGCGTGCTGTGGGGCAGTGTCGGTTCTCGGATGGCCGTCCGGAGTAGCCTGCGCGGGCTTGCCGGGAGGAGCCTGCCCGACGAACTCGTCGACGACGTCCACGACGCGGTGTCGCCGGCGACGATGCGAACGATGCGCTCCTGGCAGCGCCACGAGTTCCAGGCCGACGGGTTACGGACGGACTACACCGAGCGCCTGTCCGACCTGACAACGGAGACGCTGCTGATCCACGGCCGAGACGATCCACTGCTGCCGGTGTCGTGGTCCGAACGGGCAAGCGGACGACTGCCGGACAGTGAGTTAGCGGTTATAAAGAAATGCGGCCACTGGCCACCGCGAGAGCGGCCGGCGCAGTTCAATCGGGCAGTCGGCGAGTTCGTGTAACTACTCCGCTGGCACGTCGTCGATGAGGACGACCGCCTCGCCGTCGATGATCACGTCGTCGTCGTTGACGACGCGAGTCGTGAGTCGGTACTGGTCGTCGCCGAGGTCCTCGACGATCTCGCATTCTGCCGTCAGGCGGTCGTCGATCCGGACCGGGTTGTGAAACTCCAGGTCCTGAGAGAGATAAATCGTCAGTCCGGGCAGGCGCGCGAGTGCGGCACTGATGAGGCCGCCGACGAGTGTCCCGTGAGCGATGCGGCCCCTGAAGCGGGTCTCGGAGGCGAACTCGTCGTCGAGGTGGAGCGGGTTCGTATCACCGCTCGCGGCGGCGAACTGCTTGACGTCGTTGTCCGAAATGCGCTTGGTGAACTCGACGCGGTCGCCGACGCCGAGTCGGTCGGCGTGGTCGGCGCTCAGTTCGACGTGCCATTCCGGGAGGTCTTCGTCGGCTTCGATACGATCTGCGGGCAGTGCGTTGCCGTCACCGTTTTCGTCCGGCCGCACACCGAAAGCGGCGAAGGCTGCCCGATTGGCCGCGACAACGCTGTTGAACACGTGTGAGGACGTTTCAGTCCACGTGTCCAGCAGCGGATTTCGAGAAGATTCAGAACTCATCGCTGGGTGATATTTGGTACTACCGGTATTAAAACATGGTGGTAGTAGCTGTTCTGTAGTATGACGGTCCGTACCGCCCGTTAGTAGCCGATTAAACAGTGCTAACTTCCGAACCATTGACAGCGGCTATTCCATTTGATGGTAATAGATGGTAGCAGATGGTAATGAGCGTAAGGTTTATACTGTTGAGAGGTGTAGGTAGTAGTACCCGATGACCGACGAGAACGACGCGACGATGTGGCCCCCGATGTTCGAGGGCATGCAGAAAGCCAGCGAGCAGGCAATCGAGTCCCAGCAGGAGATGATGAAACAGCTGTTCTCGGCCGGTGGCACTGTCCCCGGTCTCGATATGAACCAGCTGGGTGCGATGAGCCAGATGGCGACGTTCAAGACTCGCGTCCAGAGTGGCGGACGCATCAGTATCCCAGACGCCGAGCGCGAGGCCCTCGACATCGAAGAGGGAGACATCGTCCAGGCAGTCGTTCTCCCGGTCAAGCGGAACCGAACGGAGTAATACCATGAGCCAGTACACGACCCCAGTCACCACGGCATTCGAGATGCAGCGCGCGACAATCGAGCAGAGCCAGCGAGCCTTCGAGCAGAGTATCGAGTTCCAGAAGAACGTGAACGAGGCCTTCATCGGCAGCCTCGACAGCCAGGAGTCGGCACAGCGCCGCGGCGTCGAACTCGCCCAGACCGCCGTTCACAACTATCTCGACACCGTCAAATCGACGGTCCCGGGCGTCGCACCCACCGTCGAGGAGATCCGAACGGCTGTCGACGAGCAGTACGACTTCCTGCTCGAAAACCACGCTGAAGCCTTCGAGAACGTCGAGTCCGAACTCGTCGAGGGCGCAGAGACCTACGACGAGATGACCGGCGACGTCGTCGACGCACTCGACGAGCAGATCGACCTCCTCGTCGAGGCCCACGAGGACCTCGAAGACCAGTCCGTCGAGGCCGTCACGCAGTGGGGTGAGCAACTCGAGGGTCTCCAGGATCAGGTCGAAGAAGTCCAGGAGGAGGTCCGCGAAGTGCAGGAGCAGGCCGCCGACGCCGTCGAGGCGTAAACCGTCGCACCTTTTTACCGAACATTCGAAATATCATACAATGAGTGACACAAACCAGGTTCAAGACGAGTGGGCAGAGATGGTCGAGCAGATGAACGACGCCGTCTCCGAATCGGTCGAACAGAACATGAGAGCACAGGCCGCCTTCGTCGAGTCGTGGGCCGACGCCGTCGAGGACTCGATTCCCGAGGACGAGAACGTCGCCGAGGGCATCCAGGGGTACAACCAGGCCTACGAGGAGTGGATGAGTGCCGCAGAGCAGATGCTCGAACGCACGAGCGACGCCGCCCAGGGCGAGGATGTCGACCCGACGGAGTTCCGCGACATCTGGCTCCAGTCGGCCAACGAGGCGTTCAAGCACGTGATGGGCACCTCGGCCTTCGCCGCGGCCAACGGCCAGCTCGTCGAAACGATGATGGAGATGCGCCAGCAGGCCGACGAGGTCGGGCAGGACTCCATCGCCCGGATGGGCTTTTCGACGCGCGAGGACGTCGAAGAGGTCGGCGAGCGCCTCGTCGAACTCGAACGTCGTCAGCACGAGATCGAACAGAAACTCGACCGGATTCTCGACCACCTCGGGGAGTAACGCATGGCAAACTCTGTCAACCCTTTCACGGCAGCGCTCGACTGGCAGCGCCAGTCCCTGGAAGCGATGACCGAAGCGACCGAGCGGAGCCAGATCGCTCCCGAGCGCATCGAGACGATGGAGTCCGTCGAGGTCGGCGAGACACCGTCTGATGTCGTCTACGAGGAGAACAAGCTCGAACTCCTCCACTACGACGCCGAGGCGGCCGGCATCGACGTTCCCGAGGCGGACAAAGAGGACATTCCGATCCTCATCATCTACGCGCTGATCAATCGGCCGTACATCCTCGACCTGCAGAAAGAGCGATCCGTCGTCCGACGCCTGCTCGAAGCGGGCCACGACGTGTACCTGATCGACTGGAACGAGCCGTCCCGACTCGATCAGCATCTCACGCTCGATGACTATGTCAACCGCTACATCGAGAACTGCGTCGACGAAGTCGCCGACCGGTCGGGTCAGGATGCGATCAACGTTCTCGGCTACTGTATGGGTGGCACGATGTCGGCCATCTACAGCGCGCTCTACCCCGAGAAGGTCAACGCGCTCGGCCTGATGGCCGCTGGCCTCTGTTTCGACCAGACCGGCGGCGTTCTCGAACAGTGGGGCGACGACGAGTACTACGATTCCGAGGACGTGGTCGACACCTTCGGTAACGTCCCCGCGGAGATGCTCGACGTGGGCTTTGCGCTGATGGACCCGGTCGACAACTACGTCTCGAAGTACATCCGCCTGGCCGAGAACATCGAAAACGAGGATTTCGTCGAGAACTTCGGTCGGATGGAGCAGTGGCTCTCGGACGGCGTCGACGTGGCCGGCGAGGCCTACGTCGAGTTCCTCGAGAAGATCTACCAGAACAACGACCTCTACAACAATCGCCTGGAGATCGGCGGCGAGCACGCCGATCTGGACAACATCGACATGCCCGTCATCCAGTTGATGGGCGAGTACGACCACCTCGTTCCCCCGGCGGCCTCCAAACCGTTCAACGATGTCATCGGGAGCGACGACGTGACGACGATGGAGTACTCGACCGGTCACATCGGCCTTTCGGTGTCCTCGAGCACCCACGAAAACCTCTGGCCCGACGTGTGTGACTGGTACGAGGAACGAAACCGGCAGGCAGCGAGCGAATCGCCCGAAGACACGGCAGAAGCGGCCGAGGAGAGCGACCTCGGAGATGCGACTGGCGTGGAAACGGTCAGCGGTATCGGCCCGACCTACGCCGACCGTCTTCGCGCGGCCGGGATCGACACCGTCGACGATCTGGCAGGGTACGACGCGGCCGAACTGGCCGATCTCGCCGAGACGACGGAGTCCCGCGCGGCCGACTGGCTCGACCAGCTGTAACAGAACGGCGAGTACGCGAGGTCGGAATCGGGAACCACCTCGTCGCCGTCTGTGAGGTCACCCGCTGGTTCCAGTTCCATGTACCGGCCCCATGATTTGTATTCATACTTCGATTCTATAGCTACAAAAATACACGTATGCATTCACAGATCCGGATACGATTCTATATGCTCTATTGATACCGATCTCTTTCGTGTACTTCTACTTATATCCGTAATGCATATATTAGGATCAAAATACCCATACTTGTCGTGGACTCTCAGTTATCGATCCAGATCGGGGACGACCAGGCGTACTGTCCGTCGTCCTGTGACGCTCGCACGTAATAATAATTCCAGCCGTCCGCAACCGGGAGATCGTCGAACACGACACCGGCACCACAGGCAGACTGGTGGAACGCCCGGTTGATCCGGACCTTGCGTGCGTTGTGATAGACGATGTCCTCGTTGTCGATATCGTCTCGGCCGAGGTCGAACTCCGTAGCGAGTCGGTCCCAGGACTCTTCGAGAAATGGGAACAGATGTGTGTCTTCGACAGCCGCTTCGTGTGAGACCGTGCTATCGTCGTGATCGTCCAGGCTGACGACCAGATCAGTATCGATAGTCCCGACGTATTCGACGATGAGCGCCTGTCGATGGGACTTGGGTGCCGACTCGGGGAGAATGCGGTCTGCTGGTTCACCACGCGCGGTCACGAGGTCGAAGTGACAGCCGTCGTCAGTCAGTTCGTGTGTCTGTCCGAGTCCGACAAACCGCGGCCAGACCCGTCGAAGGTCGCCATTCGTGACGTTGACCGTTCCGGACCAGGAACACTCGGTCGAGTCGAAATCGCCGTACTCCGAGGTCGGACCCCAGCCGAACTCGACGAGCACGCGATGCAGGCCGTTTGCTCCCGAGGGATCCGGGGCGGGATGTGTGTACGTTCTGGCGACGCGGCCGTTGTGGACGAGTTCGACTCTGTCGAGTGGCTGCGGGCAGTCGACGCTGATGCGAGCGGTGACAGAATCGGACGCTTCGAGGAGTCCCCCCATCGGTGTGCCGTCGAGTTCCCACCAGAGTTCGATGCGGTCTCCCGTCACACCGTATGTCCGGCGCTCCCGAATCGCGTCCCAGATCCCGTCGCGCGTCAGTTCAGTCGCCCACAGACCGACAATGCCGTTGTTCCAGGTGCCCGGTAATCCCGGTCCGTCGTTCGACGCGACTGCGCCGACTCGAATCCCCCGGTCGAGCGCGTCTCGGAAGGTTCCGCCGCTCGTCCGGGGACCCATGTCGGCGTTCTCGTCCATCGGAACGGGAGTGGCGGCCCCCTCACTCGACCCGTGACTCGAATAGACCTCGGTCACGGGCGAGAGTTCCGGGTCGAAGGTGTCCCAGTCCTTCCCTCGCTCGCCGGGGAGATAGCCGGTATGGTGGGGGATGACCAGTGCATCACGAGGTGCCATGTTCTCGCATAGAGCAGGCAGTTCCCACTCGTCGTCGAGCGGGTATCCCTCCGTCCGGTAGACGACGTGGTGATCGCCCCACCGGCGACGGTTGCCGTGCCACTCGTAGGCCGGAAACGTCACGAACTCGTCGGGGGAAAGCCACTGTTGTGCTGTGGACTGTATCTGGGCCCACCAGTTAGCGAACTCGGGTCGGTTCCCGACCGTCTCTTCGCGGATGCCACGTTCTCGCCCCTTCCGATACCATTTGAACGGGTAACAGAACACGGCGAGGAAATCGAGATGGTCTGCTCCAGCAGAGACGATGTCGTCGAGACGGCTGATATCCGTTCCCGGTCCGGTGAGATGCTTGTGCAGATCACCCCACTGTAACGAGTATGCTGCCGGCGGTGAGACTGGCTGCGTTCGAGCCATACCACAGGACACGCAGACGCCGTTGAAAGTCGTTCCGGGCAACTGGAACTGGGGCAGTTACGCCGTCACTGCGTCGACCACACACCGGAAACCGATGTTGCCGGTCGAGCTATCGGGCGTGTTCTTCGACCGGGCGGCGACCCGGTAGCGGTTGCACCACGAGCGATGACAGAGGTACGATCCCCCGCGCATCACGCGCTGGGTGCCGTCGTCGGGTCCGGTCGGATTCTCGTGGTCGTACGCGTCGGTCGTGTGGTAGTCGGCACTGAACCAGTCGCCACACCACTCCCAGACGTTGCCCGCGACGTTGTACAGGCCGTATCCGTTCGGTTCGAAGGTGTTGACCGGTGCCGTCTCGCGGTAACCGTCCTCACCGGTGTTGTGCTCGGGAAAGTCGCCCTGCCAGATGTTACAGCGGTGTTGTCCGTCGGGTTTCAGTTCGTCACCCCACGGGTAGCGCTTGCCGTCGAGACCGCCCCGGGCGGCGTACTCCCACTCGGCCTCGGTCGGGAGCCGCTTGCCCGCCCAGTCGGCATACGCCGCCGCGTCCCGCCAGGAGACGTGGGTGACCGGGTGTTTCAGCAGGTCGTCCTCGATGACGTTCGACTCGGGACCGAACGGACGGAGCCAGGTCGCCCCCTCGACGGCGAGCCACCACGGTGCCTCCTCGACGTTCCGGAGGACGTGTTCGTGTGCGTCGTCGGTCAAAAAATCCTGAAAGACGAAGGACCAGCCATATTGCTCTGCATCCGTCGTGTAGTCCGTCTCGCGAACGAAATCGAGAAACTGCGCGTTCGTCACGGCGTACCTGTCGACGTAGAAAGAGTCGACAGTCACGTCGCGAGCGGGCCCTTCACCGTCGGCGGGAAATCCCACGTCGGAGTCCGTCCCCATCGTAAACGTCCCGCCCTCCAGTCGAACCATCGCAGTCGTACGGTCGTCGTCCGGCGTCGCCGGGTCGGTCGCTCGGCGGGGACTGGCACCGTCGTCTCCCTCGCCGTGTGAGGGCAGTTCCTCGTCCCGGGCGGCCCCACAGCATGCTGGGTCGTCTGTCATAGGCCAACGTAGGTCGCTCCCGGGAGTAAACGTTACGACCAGTGTTTATATCGGTGGACGTAACGTTTGATATTTCTCAGCCGTCACGGTCCCCGGCTGAATATATCATTGCTTACGTCCACCGGTATACAGTCCGAGTCGTGGCCACTGTGACTCCGGGGCGTCGAGGTCGTCGAGACCGCGTTCGAGGAGCGTGCGCATCCGCTCGACAGTCTCTGGTGCATCTGTCGCGACGTTGGTCGTCTGTTCGGGGTCGTTGGCCGTATCGTACAGTCGTTCGTCGCGATGCTGAAACCAGGAATCGGCCGGATACCGCCAGACCGAGGCGTCCGTATAGGGGAGGTACGCACCGGCGTCGGGGTCGGTCCGTGCCGTGGGTGGCGTAAACCACGAGTGGGGGTTTTGCATCGTCGTCGAGTGACACAATGTCTCGGAGTCGGATTCCGGCGGGCGGTGGTAGGTGTAGGTTCCGTCGGTGACGTTGACCGAGGAACCCCAGTAGCCAAACAGGACGGCGTCGCGGTGGTCCGCTCTCGTCCCACGGACCAGGGGTAAGAGCGAGCGGCTGTGGGTGTCGGCCGGTCGCTCGACAGCCATCGCGTCCAGCATCGTCGCGTAGAGATCGACGGCCGTCGTCAGTGCCGACACGCGACCGCCGGCCGCCTGTTCCGGATGCCAGATCATGAGCGGCGTGTGCGCGATGACATCGTAGACCGTGAAGTCGTTCTTGCCCACCCAGCCGTTGTCACCGAGTGCGAAGCCGTGGTCGGAGGTGACGATGACCATCGTCTCGTCCCATAACCCGTCCTCGTCCAGCGTCTCGAGGACGCGGCCGAACCACCGGTCGACCATAGTGACACTGCCGGCAAACTGTGACTGGACGAACGCGAGTTGCCTGTCCGTGAGTTCACTCTGGCCCTCGTCGACCGATCCGTAGTACGGCCAGACTGGCAGGTCGGGATCGGTCGGGTCTTCGTCGGTGTACATCGACGCGTACGATTCCGGCACGTCGAACGGTTCGTGGACATCGAAACTATCGACATAACAGAACCACTGTTCCCAGTCCCGGTTCTCGCTCAGCCACTCCGCAGTCCGTGAAAACACCTTCGGGGCGAAGTAGTCCGACTCCTCGTCGAAGCCGTTGGCGTTGCGGGCGTAGGCGTTCCGGTTGAGATACTGCATCGACGTGGTTGGATCGGTCTCCCGGTCGAGGAGCTGGTCGCAGAACGCTTCTGGTGGGTGCTTCGGACTCGTCTGCCAGGCGTCGTACTCGTTCCCCCGGACGAACTCGAAGCCGTTGAAATCCTCGTAGTAACCGTGACTCCCGTGCTGGAAGTAATGGAAGTGATCAGTAACGAGCTGGGTGAGAATCCCGTCGTCACGGGCGAGTTCCGCGACCGGTTCGTCGAACGGTTCGACGGGTCCCCAGGGTCGCCACGGGAACTCTTTGACGCCGGTCAACCACTCGCGCCGCGCCGGCATACACGGGAGACTCCCCGCGTAGTGTGAGTCGAAAACGGTCGCCCGCTGCGCGAACCGGTCCAGGTTGTCCGTTTCCACGTCGTAGTCGACGACCGTCGGCCGGTCGCTGTAGGCCCCCAGGAAATCCCGGCGGAGACTGTCGATGGAGACGAACAGGACGTTCATCGGTCTCCCCCGGTCTCCACATCGGCGAGCGATTCGAGTGTCGAGGTCAGTTCGGGTTCGACGACCAGTCGACCGTCGACGAGGACGAACGCGCGGTTCCGACAGATCCCGCACTGTTCGAGACACCGGCGTTCCCGGAGCGCGACACCGTCGGTGTCGACCGTGGATGCAAGATCCGTCTCGCAACTACTGAGGCAGTACTCGACTGTCAATGGCATGATCGTTATATCGGCGCTCGCGAAGTTAAATGGCCGGGGTATGTCCGTATGGTGTCACTGGAACGGGGGTGGTCGTCGGGGGTACTTACTTCAGGTGACAGTCCGAAGCCAACCTGTGCCAGCCGCGAAAAACGTCTTGCTAATCCTGTCCGACGAGCACCGACCGGACGCACTCGGATGTGCCGGCCACCCGCACGTCGAGACGCCGAACCTCGACAGTCTGGCAGCCGAGGGCGTCCGCTGTACCGACGCGTACTGTCCTAGCCCGCTTTGTGTTCCGTCACGGGCCAGTTTCGCGACCGGCCGATACGTCCACGAGATCGGGTACTGGGACAACGCGGCTCCATACGACGGCTCACCCCCGTCGTGGGGCCACCACCTGACGGACCACGGGATCGATCACACGACCATCGGGAAACTCCACTTCGAACCGGACGTCGACGACGGGTTCGACGACCAGGTGCTGACATCGCACATGGAGGCGCTCGATACCTTCGGTCTCTACCGCGACCCCCCTGGCGTACGACCCGGCGGCCGGGATCGGATCGAGCGGGCCGGGCCAGTCGAAGACGGCGAGGCGTGGTACAACGCCGACGGCCCCGACGACGTCTGCGACGAGAACAGGTTCGAGCGAGCGGTCGAGTGGATCGAACGCCGCGAGGGGAGTGACGACCCCTGGCTGCTCTCGGTCAATCCCCTCATTCCACACTTCCCGCTCGAAGTCGAGCGCGCTTACTACGAGCGGTATCCGGACTCCAAGAGAGACCTCCCGGACGACTATCCGGCCGAGGACGACCATCCGGTCCTCGACCAGCTCCGGGATCACTTCGACGGCAGAGACCTGGACGAGGAGACGCTCCGACGCACCCGAAGCGCGTACTACGGTCTCGTCACGGCGCTTGACGAGTACATCGGCGACGTGCTCGATGCACTCGAACGAACGGGGCAGGCCGAGGAGACACTGGTCATCTACACGAGCGACCACGGCGAGATGCTGGGCGACCACGAACTGTGGTGGAAGTGCTGCATGTACGAGCAGTCGGCCGGTGTGCCACTCCTGCTATGGGGCCCGGGAGTCGAGAGCGGTCGAACGGTCGAGCAGCCGGTTTCGCTGCTGGACGTGCTCCCGACGATGACCGACGCGCTGGGCGTCCCGGCCGACCCGTCGTGGCGAGGGCGATCACTGCTTCCTGTCGCCACCGGGACGGACGAACCGGACCCGGACCGGGTCGTCTTCAGCGAATACCACGCTCACGGGGTGAGTCACGGCTTCTCCATGCTCCGCCGGGGTCCCTACAAGTATGTCCACTACGTGGACGGGCCGGCGCAGCTCTTCGACCTGGACGCGGATCCCGAAGAGACGGATAACCTCGCAGGTGACCCCGAATATCGCGAGGTCAGAGCGTCCCTCGAAGCGAAACTGGAATCCATCGTCGATCCCGCGGCGGTCGACGAACGGGCCCGCGCGGATCAGCGTCGCCGGCGCGAACGACTCGATATCGACGGACCGTCGAACGTCGATCCACACTGATCGGAGACGGGCGATTCCGTCATTCGTCGTCAGCCGTCGGATAGTACATCGGTGTCAGCGCGGGGTAGAGCCACTCGTTTTCGGGGAGTTCCGGG
>PXRO01000051.1 GCA_003021685.1 Halobacteriales archaeon QS_4_62_28 | reverse complement strand
ACTGATGCGCTCGTTAGAGAGTTTCAAGAGGAACTTGATATCGAGGTGGAAGTGAGCGATTATCTCGGCACGATAGAAAACGTGTTCACCTTCGATGACTCTCCCGGACACGAGGTGGTTCTCGTCTACGAGATCGCGGTTCCGGACGTCCTCTACGATACACCATATTTGGAAGGGTACGATGACGGTGGCATCACTTACACTGCTGAGTGGAAGCCTCTCTCTGTCTTTGAGCAGGGTAACGTACCGCTGTATCCTACAGGTCTTCTTACACTCCTGACTGATGATACTGAACATGTTATCCCTCCGGAATGACTTCTCGAAATTGACACTACTGCGCTCTTTATATACCATGAAAATTGCGACCGCCTTCGGCTTGCTCAGTACTGAGAGTACAGTGGCGTAGACGAAGTAGAACGCTGAATGCTACCGACTACTATGCTGCTCGACTTTGTTCGAGTAGATGAAATCCCCGTGCGAACCAATAAGGCGTCCATTTCGTACCACCAAACGATGATGGGTGGTAAGATTTTTTTATCGTAACATTGTAGTTTCGTCTATGTCAACAGAAACGGACAGGCAGGGACGTCTGTACATCCCGAAAGAGATACGAGAGAAGTACGGGGAGAAGTACCACATCGTCCAGTACGAGGATAGAATCGAACTCATCCCGGTTGCGGACGACCCGTTGACCGCAGTCCGCGAAGCGGCAAGCGACTTGCGCGACGCATCCACCGAAGAAATCCGAGAGAAGATCGAAGCCAAGGCAAAAGCCGAGGCTCAAGCGACGGACGCCGATAGATGACAGTGTACGTCGAGACGGATTTCCTGCTCGCGCTCGCCAAGGATTCAGATTGGTTGCAGAGTTCGGCCGAGGATGCGCTCGGAAAACACGAGGTAGAAACCTCGGCGTTCTCGTATCTCGAACTCGTCCTCGCCCGAGAACGCTACGAGTTCGACTACGTTTCGCTCGTGGCGAATCTCCTCGAACTCGTTCCCGTGCGCGATGAACAGGAAAAGCAAGTTGTGTTGAAGGCAGTCAACTACTACGACGAGGGGATGACGGCCTTCGACGCGTTCCACGCGGCGACTACGGAAACGCGGGGCATGGACGTGCTTTCGTCAGAGACGGGCTACGATGACATTGAGGTATCACGAGTTCCGTTAGAATCAATTGACGAGGAGTAACTCCTCCTACTGGTCTTCCCGGGAACGCCTTTGGGACACCTTGTTCAGTTCGATCAGAAGCCGGAAAATAGCCTTCACAAGGTTCGCGTCCACGTCGAATCGCTGGGCGTTCTCGCCGGCGCGGTCCATCACGGTCTGTTCCTGTTCTTCGTCGGTGGTCGGCAGGTCCTTCTCGTCTTTGACCTCTGCAATAGTGTCGGCGACGTAAGTTCGCTGGGCGATCAGTTCGACCAGTTCCCGGTCGATGGTCTGGATCTCTGTACGCAGTTCGTCGAGATTCATGTCCTCTGGGTTCGTGCTCATAGCGTGTGGGTTCCCTCCGTCTGAGTGGTCGTCAGCCAGGTCTGACCCTCGCGCTCCGACCAATACTCCCGGACTTGCTCCAGTGCGGGGCGTGAGCCGACGGCGGTAAACGACGGACCAGTCCCCGACAGCGAGACGCCCTCGACTTGCCGCATGGCTTCGACGAGGGGTTCCGTGTCGAATTCGAGAGTGGCACAGAACGCGAGGCCGTTGACCGTCATTGCCCGCTGGTACTGGCCGTCGAGCGCGAGGTCCTCGACGAGTCGTGCCATCGGTGCGATCTGTTCACATCGGCGGATGTTCGCATCGGCACTGAACGACTGTTCGGGTGGTGACCAGACCAGCACGTCCCAGTTGACGGTCTCGTGGGCCAGAACGTCGTCGCCGTCGTTGTCCGTGACTGTAACGCCGCCGAGCATAGAGGCTGAGGCGTCGTCGAACGCGCCCGTCGCGGTGACACCGACATCTCTGGCGGCCATCACGCCCAGTCGCGCCATGTCTTCGCGAGTCATCCGGTCGGTCTTTTCTAGTGCATCGAGCGTTGCCATCACTGTCGCGTTCGCGGCCGCCGAACTGCTCTTGAGACCCGAAGCCATCGGCACGTCGCTCTCCGTTCGGACGATTGCACCGGACACCTCCGGTTCGCCGTGGGCGTCGAGGACGTACTCGACGCAGGTTTCGATCAGTCGCGTGTCTGCGTCGGGAGCGCCGTCGACTTCGCCGACGATTTCTTCGTCTCCATCATCACTCCCCTCGTCGGTAAATAGATCGACGGTCGCACGGGTGTGTTCGTCGATTGCGAACGCCGAACCGCGGTGGGTCGCGAGCGCGTTCAACACTGTGCCGGCCGCCGGGGCCGCTGCCTTCCCCTGCATCGTCTCATTCTCCTCTGGGACCGTATTTACCTGTGGCGGTCGCCTGTCGATTGTCGATCCATCGCCGTGGCGCATTACAATTGCAAAAACGTGGCTGGTGAATCCCGGACACGGCCTGCGAGTCGTCCTCGAACCTGACTGTGACGACCGGTACGTCAGACGTTCGAACACCGTTTCGACAGGAATGGCTATCAGGCACGGCCAACGAAGACCGACGCATCGTCGGGGGAACGCGTCGCTTTTCAGGGTCCCCGGATAAACACAGAGCAATGAGTGCCCGCAACGATGTCCCACCGGAGACGCTTTCGGTCGAACTGGACGAGAACGGCGTCATCGTGGAGTACAACGATGGCCGTGAAGTGTTCTACCGCGGTGTGCCCCGGACGACCGAGGACCGCGTCGTCGCCGCGCCAGCGAAGGACGTTCACGTACTGGTAACCGACCCCACCGAGACACAGGGCGTGTTGCTGTACGTCAACGATCTCAGCACTCACGACGACATTCTCGACGGGACTGGTGTCGGTCGAATCATTCTCGACAACGAGGAAGAAGCGGTGTTTCCGGGTGTCACCGTCCGGGATACGTCGATGCGTATCGAAGTCGAGGCCGAGCCGAAGACTGTCCGTGGGCGCGTCTTCGTCTTCGTCGAAGACGAGATGGGCGAGCAGAGTTACGAAATCGTCGGTGAGAAGTGTATCGGTGGACGGAAGCAGTGATATAGTCGGGCCGGAGACCGTGACAGCTGAGATGTATCAGACGGTACGTCCACCGGTGTAGTACCCTGCCGGCTGTCCGTCACCGCTCACACTCAGACTGTCACTGGATATACGATGGCTCTTCGGAATCGCAGTTCCGTTCGTGCTGGTCGGCGTCCCCTTTGTCGTCGAACATGAGCCCGCAATGCTCACACTTGTACCAAGTCATTTCGTCCCGTTCGGTTTGGACGACCATGTGAATCTCTGCACACCCCTTCGGTATAGGCGTTACTCCGTGAGCGATCACCACGGTGTGAGAACGCTCAAGGACGTCGGTCGACTATCGGATCTATGAGCGGCCAATCGGTCGGTATCGAACTCGAAGTCGAGGGGGCCAACAAGCGCGACGCCGGACGCGGCATTGCACGGCTCCCGGAGTCGGCACGCAGTCGCCTGGGCGTTCTCAGTGGTGACCCGGTCATCGTCGTCGGTGACCGAAAGACCGTCGTCAAGGTGTGGCCCGCAGACGACAGCGGGCAGTTCATCCGCGTCGACGCCGACACCAGAGCCAACGCTGGGGTCAACATCGGCGATACCGTCACAGTGGAAAATGCCAGTGTGGACGACGCGACGACGATCACCGTCCAGCCAGCGAAGCCACTGCCGGGCAGTGAGTCCTACGAACACACAGTCCGTGACCGACTCGTCGACAGACTGGTCCAGCCGGACGAGCGGGTTCACGTCGAAGGGCTGGGGACCTTTCTCGTTCGCTCCACCACACCGGAAGGCTCCGTTCGCGTCGCGGAGAACACTCGCCTGACCGTCCTGCCATACGAGGGCGACAAAGAGGCGGGAGCGTCCTCGTCGACGACCACCCAGCCCCACAGTCCAACGGAGACTGTCGATTCCGAGGACGAGAGTATCGACGTGAGCTACGAGGACATCGGCGGCCTCGACGACGAACTCGACCGGATCCGGGAGATGATCGAGATGCCACTATCCGAACCAGAGCAGTTCCACAGGCTCGGGATCGATCCGCCAAGCGGTGTCCTCCTGTATGGCCCCCCTGGCACCGGCAAGACGCTGATCGCCCGCGCCGTCGCAAACGAGGTTGACGCCTACTTCGGTACCATCTCCGGGCCGGAAATCGTCTCGAAGTACAAGGGTGAGTCCGAAGAGCGCCTTCGCGAAGCCTTCGAACGGGCGACCGAGAACGCGCCGTCGATCCTCTTTATCGACGAAATCGACTCGATTGCCGGGGCGCGCGACGAAGACGCCGACATGGAAAACCGTGTCGTCGCCCAGTTACTGACCCTGATGGATGGCCTCGAAGACCGCGGCCGCGTCGTCGTCATCGGAGCGACCAACCGCGTCGATACGATTGACGAGGCCCTCCGGCGCGGTGGCCGGTTCGACCGTGAGATCGAGATCGGGGTGCCCGACGAGACTGGCCGCCGTGAGATCCTGGACGTTCACACGCGGGACATGCCTCTGGCTGAGAGTATCGCACTCGACGATGTCGCCAGCCAGACCCACGGGTTCGTCGGGGCGGACCTGGCCTCGCTGACGACGGAGGCGGCGATGAACGCCCTCCGGCGTGAGAGCGAGGACCCGGACGTGACGAGTGACGATTTCGAGACCGCACTCGCGACGGTCGATCCGTCTGCCATGCGAGAGTACGTCGCCGAGTCCCCGTCGGTCACCTTCGACAGCGTCGGTGGTCTCGACGACGTCAAGGATCGACTGACAGAGGCCGTCGAGTGGCCCCTCGCCTACGGGCCGCTGTTCGACGCGACAGAGACTGATCCGCCGACCGGCGTCCTCCTCTATGGCCCACCCGGCACCGGAAAGACGCTGCTGGCTCGGGCCATCGCCGGCGAGAGCGGGGTCAATTTCATCCACGTCAACGGACCGGAACTGCTCGACCGCTACGTCGGCGAGTCAGAAGAATCCGTCCGGGAAGTGTTCGAGCGCGCCCGCCAGACCGCGCCGAGTATCGTCTTCCTCGACGAAATCGACGCTATCGCCGGCCAGCGCGGCGAAACCCACGAGGTGACCGAACGCGTGGTCTCACAGTTACTGACAGAACTCGACGGTGTGAGCGAGGACCCGAACCTGGTCGTCCTCGCGGCGACGAACCGGCGGGGGACGCTCGACGAGGCACTCACCCGTCCCGGGCGACTGGAACAGCACATCGAGGTTCCGGACCCCGACCGGGACGCCCGACGGGAGATCATCGGCGTCCACACTGACGGCAAACCGCTGGGCGAGGATGTCGATCTCGACGACCTCGCCGCCCGAACGGAGGGGTACTCCGGGGCCGAAATCGAGGCGCTCGTCCGGGAGGCGTCGATGCGAGCCATCCGTGCAGTCGCAGACGACATCGACCCCGGCGAAGCACCCGACAGTGCAGCGACAGTCGTTATCGACCGCGAGGACTTCGACGCGGCTATCGAATCGTTGTCGCGACGCTCTCGCAGCTGACTCTCATACTGTGTCGCGGCATCACGAGACATAGATTTTTGCCCGTTGACGAACAAGTTTCGATGTTCCATGACATCCCAGACCGGCAGTCCGTCCCGACACTACATCGACGGCGAGTGGACGGACGGTGACGGAACGGACTCGTTCGAGAGTGTCAATCCCGCGACTGGCGACGGACTCGGCGAGTTCCGACGCGGGACGACAGCAGATGTCGAGACCGCTGTCGCGGCCGCAAACCGGGCCGCACCAGCCTGGCGCGACCTCTCGTTTATCGACCGCGCTCAACATCTGTGGGACATCTTCCACGAACTCCGGGACCGGACGGACGAACTGGGCGAAATCGTCACGAAGGAGTGTGGCAAGGAGATCTCTGAAGGCCGGGCAGATGTCGTCGAGGCCTACCACATGGTCGAGTGGGCCGCCGGCAACGCCCGGCACCCACACGGGGAGATTGTCCCCAGTGAAATCCCGAGCAAGGATTCGTACATGCGTCGCAAGCCACGAGGGGTCGTCGGCTGTATCACGCCCTGGAACTTCCCGGTCGCGATTCCCTTCTGGCACATGGCCGTGACGCTGGTCGAGGGCAACACCGTGGTCTGGAAACCCGCCGAACAAACGCCCTGGTGTGGCCAGATCGTCGCGGAGATGTTCGACGACGCGGGCATTCCAGATGGCGTGTTCAATCTCGTCCAGGGCTTTGGCGACGCCGGCAACGCTATCGTCGACGATGACCGTGTCGACACGGTCCTCTTTACCGGCTCTGCCGAGGTCGGGCACAAGGTCGCCGGCACTATCGGCGGCGAGCCGGGCCGGAGTGCCTGCTGTGAGATGGGCGGGAAAAACGCCGTCGTCATCACCGACACTGCCGACCTGGATATCGCCGTCCACTCGGCCGTGATGTCGTCGTTCAAAACGACCGGCCAGCGCTGTGTCTCCTCGGAACGCCTGATCGTCCACGAGGACGTGTACGACGAGTTCAAAGCTCGCTTCGTCGACCTGGCGGAGTCGGTCACGGTCGGCGACCCACTCGACGAGGAGACGTTCATGGGGCCAGTCGTCGACGACGATCAGATCGAAAAGTTCCAGCGCTACAACGACCTGGCACGCGAGGAGGGCGGCGAGGTGCTCGTCGACCGGGCCGAACTGGCTCCCGAAGAGATTCCCGGCGGTCACGAGGACGGTTACTGGGTCGGCCCCTTCGTCTACGAAATCGAGTACGATCCGGATCTGCGCTGTCTCACCGAAGAAGTGTTCGGTCCACACGTCGCACTGATCGAGTACTCCGGCGACATCGAGCGAGCGGTCGAGATACACGACGCGACGCCGTACGGACTGGCCGGTGCGATTATAGCCGAAGACTACCGGCAGATCAACTACTTCCGGGACCACGCCGAATTAGGACTCGCTTACGCGAACCTCCCCTGTATCGGTGCGGAGGTCCAGTTGCCGTTCGGAGGTGTCAAGATGTCAGGCAGCGGGCCGCCCCACGCCCGCGAAGCCATCGAGGCAGTTACTGATCGGACGGCCTGGACGGTCAACAACGCGACCGATATCGAGATGGCACAGGGTCTCTCTGCGGATATCAAGACGGACGAGGAGTAGTTACCCGCTGGTAATCTCGTTCAGCGTGGCGTCCGAAAGGAGTGGCGTGGACGAGGGACGCCGAGGAGGGCTGTCCGGACAGCCTTTTGGCGATCGCCACCGTGGCCGAGCAGCGAGCCGAGATTCTTGCCGGCGGAGACGTGAAAAGCGCCGCGCCGGCGTGTAGTACTCCCGATTGATCGAACTTAAACGCTTGGTTACCGGCGGTCGTCGAGCGCCGGAAACGATTCCCGGACCGTTTCGATCCTGCCGGGATCGAGTTCGGCGGTCACCAGCGCCGGCCCGTCACTCGCCGAGGCGACCGTCGTTCCCCACGGATCGTAAACGGAAGTGCGTCCGAGAAGGGTGTTTTCTTCGAACGAGCCGACACCATTGACTGCCGCGACGTAGATCTGATTCTCGACCGCTCGCGCCCGAGGGAGGAGTTTCCAGTGCTCGATCCGGGGATAGGGCCACGCGCTGGGGACGAGGACGAGCGTGACAGCCCGGTCGACGAGTTCCCGATACAGTTCCGGAAACCGCAGATCGTAACATGTAGTTACTCCGATAGTAAATCCACCAACATCGGTCGTCTGGAGTCGTTCACCGGGTTCCAGCAGTTCCTGTTCGGCCGACCCGTACCCGAACAGGTGGTGCTTGCGGTAGACACACTGACGCCTGCCGTCGCTATCGAACAACACCGCCGTATTGGCATAGCCCGACCCGGCAGGCGTCTCGAACCCACGGTTCCTGCTCGCTTCGAGGTCCTCCACGATAGAGCCGGCCAGCAGTGCAACATCGTGTTCGTTCGCGGCCCCACGCATTTCGGCCAGTATCGGCCCGTCGAGTGGTTGGGCGGTTCGCGCGTACGCGTCGAACGCGAAGTAGCCCGTCGCAAACAGTTCCGGGAGCGCGACGAGGTCGACATCACGTTCGGCCGCGTCTGAAACGAGCCTCGTCGCTCTCTCGAGGTTTCCCTCGACTGCGGCCGGTTCGACCGTCATCTGTCCCAGTCCGATCTTCATGATGTCTGTTCGATTTCGGCCCGGAGCGCCTGTTCGAGGTTGTCCAGTTCCGCGTCGAAGTTTCGCTTGAAAAACCGCTCGACACCGGGCAGTCGTCCATCGACGACGAAACGATTGGTCAATGTCGTGCCCTCGTCGACGGCTTCCAGGATGTGCTCGCCCTGAACGTGCATCACTTTCGACCGACCGGTGAATTTGACGTACTCCGGTGGCCGCCGCTCGTCGTCTCTCGTCTCGACGGCGACTCGCTTATCGAGCAACGGAATCGGCAAGGAGAGAGACCAGGTCGCGGAACCGTCCTCGTGGACCTCCCACTCCTCGATGACGCTGATCGGTGCTGCGCGGCTGTCCGGATCCGCAATGAACTCCCAGACGCGCTCGGGCGGTGCCGGCACCGTCAGTGTTCGCTCGACCCGGACAGTCATACGACTTGTTCAGGAGTACGATGGCAAAAAGACGGCGAATGCGCTGTTGCACCGTCGCCACCACCAGATGGTAACTGTGGTACGTCGTTTCGGAACGTCGTCGACCCGTATCGACGACTAGCAGTATCGACAGTGGGTATCAACTCAGCGTGACGCGCCACGTCGTCGACCGGGCCCGTCCCCACTTTTCGATGTCGACTTCGTCGGCCTCCTCAGCGAGTCGCGGAAGTCGAGCACCCACCTGTTTCGACGAGAGGCCGAGCTGCTCGGCGATGTTTTTCGAGCGGAAGTAGCTCTGTCCCCGAGAGACACTGTCCCGAAGGTAATCGAGGATTTGCCGATCTTCCTCGCTGATATCTCCCATGGTCGTATGTACGTATTTGATCGTCTTAACGATTCCTTTCAGCGGTGCTCGATGAGCGGTAGCGGGGTACTACCAGGTGAGAAGTAGTGGATTGGACCTAGTTATCGTACAGGTGAATCGCAACGATTGCGAGTGCAGCGGCAGTCATCGCGACACCGAAGGCGATGCCACTGTTGACCTGGAGCGCGTGCGATGCTTCACCTGCTGCGTGCTGGACCGCGTACGTGTACCCGAACACTGTCGTCGCGATTGCCCCAGCGATTGCGAGAATCGAGAAGAGAAGCCCCAGCCCGACACCCATATCCGTCTTCGAGGACATCGTTGTCATGGTAGGACGTATCCCCAGTGGCTACTTAATGTATCGGAATTACCGGATCGGCGGCCCAGCCCAAAGACATATGACTGTCCATCTGCCACCATTTGATCAATGGGTCGGATACTCAAAATCGTCGGTATTGCGGTCCTCAGTGTCTCCGTCCTCACCGGTGGTGGGATCGCACTCGGGGTCCTTGGGGCACCGAGCGTCGGGGGCGTCGAGAACCGCTTTGGGACGGTCAACGAAACTAACACGCTCGTCCACACCGATCTCCAGGTGAACAATCCCAATCCGGTGGGCGTCTCACTCGGGGGCACGACGGTCAACTACACCGTCGCGATGAACGATGTGGACATCGCTGCGGGGACCAAGGAGGGAATTGACATCAAGTCCGGTAACTCGACGCTCTCTTTCACAACGGCGATGGACAACGAGCAGATTCCCGAGTGGTGGTACACCCACATTCGCGAGAACGAAACCACGGCGGTCGAAATCGATGGGACTGCCACGTCGTCGACGCTCGGCGGTCAATCCACGTCCTTTGGCCAGGAACAGACCATCAACACCGACATCATCGGTCAGTTTGACTCCGACGAGACACGGCCGGTCGATGCCAACCAGCCACTCATCAGCGATCCGGTGCTGTATATCAACAGCACTCGCGGGTCGTGGGACCGGTCCAACCTGACCCGCCAGCAAACGCCGATGGATCTCGACTTCACCGTCTACAACCCGAAACAGGTTCCCTATACCGTCACCGAAGTCGGGTACAATATCACGATGAACGACGTTCCCGTCGGGGCCGGCGAAACCGAGCGTGGCTACGTGATCGATCCGGCGTCGACCGAAACGATTCGGGCTGACACTGCCATCCGCAACGAGAACCTCGACGAGTGGTGGGTCACGCACTTGCAGCGCAATCAGGTGACGGATCTGTACATCGACTTCTACCTGATCGTCGAGGTCCAGGGCGAACAGTTCCGTGTCGACATGGACTCGATCGACTACGAGAAACAGATCGAGACCGACATCTTCGGGACCAAGAACGCCTCGTCGTCGGGGAGTGCAAACTCCGCAGGGGCCGAGACGGCGACACCGACGCAGACCGACACTGACGATGGACTGCTGGAAACGTCGACCGAGACGAGCCTGGTGAACGACTCGACCGAAGCGGGCGACAGCGCCCTCGATACCGAAACCGCCAACGGTGATCTCCTGACGACTGTGGCTAACAGCGGGACAGCCACGCCAACTGAAACCGCCACGGACGACGGCGTCCTCTAATATGCCGTCAAACCACTGGCAGCGCCGTCAGTTGATTTCAGTATGCGCTGACTCCTCGTTGAGCGCGAGATTCGTCGAGATTTCGGCGTTTCGAACCGCGTACTCGGCGGTCTGCTGGAGGCTCACGAGCACCTCACGGACCTGCAGCAGCGATTCGTTGTCCATTTCGGGCAGGTCTTCCAGAATCTCGGTCTCGCGGTTCCCGATTTCGGCGTACTGCTGGCGCACTTCGATTGCGGCGTCGTAGTCGCGCTCGACGGCCGCCTGGACGGCCATCGCCGTGATGTTGTTGACCTGATCGGTGAAATCCCGGATCCGTCGCATCGTCGAGGATTCGACGGTCAGCGTGTGATCTTCTGACTCCAGTGCAGTCTCGGCGATGTCCTCTGCGTTGTCGGCGGTCAGTTCGAGGTTTTTCGCAATCGACCGGTAGCCGATCAGCGGGAACCCGTCGTCGAGGCCAATGGCGCGTGCCAGGTTCGGGTTCTGGTAGGCCGTGAAGATGAGGCGAAGCAAGAGGACGAAGATCTTGTTCGCCTGTCGCTCGCGGTTCAGCGCACGCTGTGCGAGGTCCGGGTTGCCGTGGGCGAGGGATTTGACGGCCTCGTTTCGCATCGTGCTCCCGGTGGATTCGAGTCGTTCGAGCAGGTTGTCGAGCGTGAAGTCCTCGGGGTCGACAGAACACCGGATAGCGATTCGCTCGGGGGTCTCCTCGATCACGCCCAGACCCATCAACTGCGTTTCTGCGTTGTAGACGGCGTTGATGTGTTCGGAGGTGAGCGTCTCGCCTTCGCCCGCGTCGACGTGGATGATACGCCGGCCGAGGACGTACTGTGCGACGATGGCGCGCTCGACGGCGTCTGCATCGAGATCCTCTGCGAAAATAATCGCCTCTGATTCCTCTGCCTGTATCGACTCCGGCAGCACAGTCAGCGTTCCGTTTCCACCGATTCGCAGTGACACCTCGTCACCCTTCTCGACATCGTGGGCGCTGGCCCACTCTGCTGGAAGCGTCATTGCGAGGGTCGATGGACCCAGTCGCTGGACTTTTCGAGTTTCCATATGCCCTTTACTTGTCGCAGTTGACCTTAATGTTGTCTATAGACGGGTATATGCCCGGTGAATCGTAATACTGTATACGAGTGCCACGATCTGGTGACCGAACACCGAGATCTCCGTGCGCATTCAGTTCGTCTATGCAACTTCCATCAGGCGGCGCTCGAAGGCCCCGACACGGACCTCGAGCCAGCCTCGCAGCTCCTCGTCGAGTTCCGGAGCGCCCGTATCGACGTGCAAAACGCCGATGTCGTCCAGTTTGCGTCGCGAGGCGACGACGGTTATCTCACACTGTTCGATCACGACCGGAGAGAGTTGTTGATTCCCGCGCCCGAAGACGAAACCCTGTCCACCGATAGGTGAGACGACGATGACGTTGTCCTCGCCCAGCGCAGCCAGAATCTCGGATTCGCTGCCGTCCCGGACGAGCACGTCACCGTTGTGCCACACGTCGACACCGAGCGGACTCCCCTCGAAACCGAGCGCGGATTTGATCGCACCGACGGTACTGCCCGGCCCGAGGACGTAGGTGACGCTCTCCCGTGTGTCTTCGGCGACCGCTTCAGCCAGCGTCTCGACGGAGCCGCCACCGAGTTGCTTCGAGGACTGGCGTTCCTCGGCTCTGGGCACTGTCGCGACGGCCCGCAGTTCCGTCACGACTTCCCCCTCTCGATAGTCGTCCTCGTCGATGTCGTTGACCTCGGCCTGTTCGGTGTCGGTGACGGTGGCGGCAATCTGGCCGGCGGCCCGGGGCGAGACGCCAAAGACCGACGAGTAGATTTTCACGCCCGCCGGGACGCCCAGGATCGGCGTGTCCTCGTCCAGTGTATCGAGGGTTTCTGCCACGTCGACGGCCGTCCCGTCACCACCGACAAAGAGGATCAGGTCGACGCCCGCCTCGACGAACGCCCGAGTCGCTTCGCGCGTGTCCTCGCTGGTCGTTCCGGTTAGTGCCGCCGTCGCCGGCCCACCGAGGACGACCGGTTCGAAGCCCGCCTCGCGGGCAACGCCGGCCCCCATCGGTTCGCCCCAGGTCAGCAGTTCGATTTCGTCGCCGTATTCGGCGAGGGCCGAGAGGGCCGCGACGGCACGCCCCGGTGCGCGCGGCGCTGCACCGCGTTCGCGGGCCGCCTCGACTTTCCCGTCCGTTCCTTTGAGGCCGACGCGGCCACCCATCCCGGCGATTGGATTGACGACGACACCGATTCGGCGCATACTCTCAGTTAGAGTGGCCCCGGCAAAAGCCAACCGGGAACGGACCATTGAAGCCACCGGGTGCGAAAAGACGGGTATGTTCATCCCGCTGCAGGAAGGAGTCCAGCCCGGTATCATCGACCTCGCCGGTCTCGTCGTCGGCGTCGGAGGCCTCCTCGCGACCGCTCTCTGGCTCACCCATCTCTATCGGTAGTGACGTCGTACGTGACGAGAGCCAGCGTCACCCATCGGCCGACTCCTCGACGCGCTCGCGGAACCACGACGCCGCGTCTTCCACCAGATCGCGGTCGACGCCTTCGAACCTGACGCTGACATGCTCGCCGGGGTAGCTCCCCACTTTCACCGGGTACCGTTCCTGGACTGTCGCGAGTCGATCTAGCAGCGCACTCTCGGGTTCGTCCGTCTCGACCGTCACGACGTGGCGCTGCTGGCCGCTGAATTCGTCTGCTATCTCCTCGAACATCCGCTTCATCTCCGCTGGAACGCCCGGCAAGACGTAGCAGTTCTCGACCACACAGCCAGGCGCGACGCCCTCGTGGTTCGGGAGGACGCGACTTCCTTCGGGGACGTGGCCGGTCCCGTCGGCCAGGTCCGCTCGCTCGTAGCCGCCGTGGTCTTCGAGCCACTGGAGGGCTTGCTCGCTCTCGATGACATCGCGACCGAAGGCCGCCGCGACGCCTTCGATGGTTTTGTCGTCGTGTGTCGGCCCGAGACCGCCGGTCACGATGACGGCGTCGTACTCGGCGTGGTGCTCGTTGACGACGCGGGCGATGTCACTCAGGCGGTCCGGCACGACTGTCGTCCGCTCGACGGTGACGCCGCGCTGTGCGAGTTGGCGACCGAGCCAGGCGGCGTTCGTGTTGGCGGTGTCTCCGGAGAGGAGTTCGTCACCGACAGTGACCAGCGCGACGTGCATACGACGCCGTTCGTGGTCCGTCAGTAAAGGGGTTATGTCGTCTCGTTGCGGATCTAACGCATACCCGGCGGCGGGCCGTCGTCTCGGAAATCGTCGTCGTCGGTGTCGATATCGATGGCGGTTTCCTCGCGCCGGCGTTTGAGTTTCTTGATCTGGCGCAGGTAGTAGAGCGCCCCGCCAGTCCCGATCACGATTGCGCCGCCCAAGATCGAGCCGAAGATCCACAGGTCCCGTTGGAGATAGTACCGGACGTTCATGTTCTGTGCGGTCACGTTCTCGTAGGACAGTGTCATCCGGTTGTTCGTCACCGACCGGTCGTCTGTCGGCGGACTCACCTTCGAGAGTAGCGGAACGCCGACGCGCGCACCGGGCGGGAGCGTCAGTTCTGTCTTGCCGCCGACAAAGACGGGCAGCGCGAGCTGCTTGCCCTGTCTCGGTGCGCTAAAGGCGACCCGGCCACCGCTCTCGTTTGGCACGTCGAGTATCGTGCGATCACGGGTCTGGGAGACCGAGAGCCGGGAGTCGTTGGCCCTGATGATCGTCCCATTAGGATACCGATACTGCACCGCAGACACTTCCAGATGGCTCTCCTGGCCCAGCGCATCCTGCCTGTACGTCCTCAGTTCGGACATGTTACCGACGTTGTAGACGGCCTTGAACTGGTTTTCTTCGACGACGATAGACGCGTTATGATCCTCGTTCCACTCGTACTCGGCAGACTCGTTGAGTTTCTCTGGATCCGGCTCGCCGGGGCCAAAGAGCGTGGTACAGCCGCCGAGTGCAATCATCGCCGCGATTAGACCGAGGAGTGCGAGCCGACGCATCATGGAACGACACAGAGCAGTTCCGCCGGCACGTACTGCCCGATACTCGACAGCAGTCCCGGCGGATCAGTCCCGTCACGGCAGACGACACTCTGTTCGAGCAGCCCGAGTCGTTCGACCGTGACGATGTCCGTCGCGTGGCCGGCCCGGTTGACCGTTGCACGGACCTCTGCGCGCGTCGCGCTGTTGACGTTGACGCGACCAGTGTCGCGTGTCCATTCGTACAGTTCGTCCCGCGTCGCGTCACTGAGTCGCGGCGAGTCGCCAGCGACGAACTCCAGGGGGAGATGCTGGACTAGACCGAAGCGAGTCCGGATCTGCTCGGGGGTGCCCTGTCCGAGTCCGATGTTCTCGGCCGGGATTCGGACGGAGTTCCCGAAGCCGACATCGAGGACGAACCCGTCGTCGTCCCACGATCTCAGAGTTCCGGTGTAGGTCTCGCCGGTTTCGTGATCGGGCACCGTGTCGTCGAACGCTTCACGAAGCAGGTTCCTGGCGATGGTTTCGTCGGGGCCGCTGATGGTGACACTCGGGAAGTCGTCGTCTCTCACGCCGACATCGTACTCCACGTCGAGGTCTGCCAGTTCGTTGCCGACGAGCGAGGTCAGTGAATCGAGCGCACGCTCGCGGGCATCGCCGTCGACGTAGAGTTTCGTAGCGAGTACGACCATCAGGCCTCAGCGTCGTGTTCGACGTTCAGTTCGTCTCGCAACTCCGCGATTCGTTCGTCCATCGCGTCGACGAGGCGGGTGTTCTCCATGGATTCGACCTGATCACCGCACTCGGGGCACTGAAAACCAAACTCCATGGCTTCGTCGAACTCGAAGCGGATGCCACAGTGTTCACAGAGGTAAAACTCGTTGTTGCGCTCGTAGTCCTCTCGTTTTTCGAGTGCATCGAGGAGCCGGTACATCTCCTCTTCGAGTTTCTCCGGGATGTTCTCGTATTTGAACGTCCAGAGGTAGGTGAGCCACCCGGAATCTTCGTCACGGAGTCGTCGATACGATGCCAGATCGTTCTCGTAAAGAATGAACAGAGCGCGTCGAACGTCGTTGAGTTCGAGGCCGAGTTCCTCGGCCAGTTCCTCGTCAGTCACTTCGCCGTCCGGCGGGGCAGCAGCGACTGGCATTCCCTTCGGTCCGACGAGTTCGTGGAGGTATTTCTGTATGACGGGATCCTCCAGGAGTTCCTCAAAAGCCATTACTGACTTCTCGGGCCGTCGTAGGGTTAAGTTTTAGCTTTCGCGAACGGGAACGCTAGAAATCGAAACACCGATATAGTTTTAGGGGCACCAAAAAACAATGGTGGGCGACAACGCAACGAGGTACGGGGTGTCACGTCGACAGTTGCTCCGCGGTGGCACTGTCGCCGCGGCGACCGGGCTTTTTGCGGGCTGTTCAGGTGTCGAATCGACAAGCGGAGCGGGAGCAATGCCCGAAGCAACGAACGTTACCCACGACGTGACGACGTGGGACAGATACGACTCGGGGTGGAAACCACCCACCGACGCACCTGCTGGGTCGTTCGACATCGAGATTCTCGCAGAGCGACTCGAAATCCCGTGGGATCTGGCGTTTTCGCCGTCGGGTGAACTGTTCGTCACCGAGCGAACCGGCCGGGTCGTGACCCTCGACGCTGGCGAGATGCAGACTATCGCCGAACCGGCAGATATCATCGACGCAGAAGCCATCGAACCGGGTTCAGACGATGGGAGCTGGCTGGTCCCCGGTGGAGAGGGTGGATTGCTGGGGATCGCCGTGCATCCGACGTACCCGGATCCACCACTCGTGTACGTGTACTACACTGCACAGACTGATGACGGTCGGCGCAACCGTGTCGTCGCGTTCGACACGACGGCGTCCGACCTCGCCGAAGCGTCCTGGCCAATCGTGGACGGCATACCGGCAGACACCTACCACAACGGCGGTCGGATCGCGTTTGGCCCGGCCAATTACCTGTGGATCGCGACAGGTGACGCCGATGCCCCGCTCGAAACCACCGAGCGAACGCGAGACACCGGCAGTCTGGCCGGGAAAACACTCCGAGTTCGACCGGACGGCTCTGCCCCGGAATCGAACCCGGATATCGGGTCGGACGCGGACCCACGCGTGTACACCTACGGCCACCGGAACCCACAGGGCATCTCCTGGCTTCCGGACGGGACCCCAGTCATTACCGAACACGGACCGGGCGGTGGCGACGAAATCAACGTTCTACGGGCCGGCGAGGACTACGGCTGGCCGGTGGCCCGGAACAGCGGCGACTTCGATCCGTACACCGAAACGTCGTATCGGCCACCAGTTGCGGATGCCGACTCGTGGGCACCCGCCGGCAGCGTCTTTTATACGGGTGATGCCGTGCCTGCACTCCAGAACCGCCTCCTGTATGGCGGGCTGATCAGTCAGCAGATCATCGCTGCGACCATCACGCCGGCCGAGGGTAAAGCACCGAAACCGGATCACGAGACGGTCTACGACGGCGAGGGGTACGACGGCGCGTATCACGCCGCGACGACCGCGTTCTTCGGCGACGAACTCGGACGCGTCCGTCACGTCGAGCAGGGTCCCGAGGGGGCACTGTACGCGATCACGTCGAATCGTGACGGCCGCGCAGGGGGCAACTTCCCGCGGGACCGCGACGACGTGCTGGTCAGGATCACGCCAACGTGACACCGTGTCGGTTGCTAGAGTAGCGAGGGTGTCATAGAACGATTAGCACACCAAAGAGCAGAGTGAACGCTGAGGTGGAATGAGTTCAGCGACCCTGCAAGATCACCCTTCGGTAGAGTCGTTCTTCAGTGTCGCGGAGACAGAGACGTTAGCGTTGTTTGAGCACCTCTCTTTCGAATTTCTCGAAGAGTTCGACGTGTTCGAGGTCGGTGAGAAAGCGATCGACCGCGTCTCTCGACAGCGGTCGATCGAAGCCACAACTCAGCCAGACAACCGTGTTCCAAAGCTCCCGCTCAACCGGACGAATGCCGTAGATGTCCTTATAGGAGCAGTGGAGGGAGCCACGCATCGACGCTGGTGGCTCGTGGTCTCGTGTTCGCCCCGTCTTCGCCGGGGCGAACACCGACACGGTGTCACGCTGGTGTGATCCTGACCAGCACGTCGTCGCGGTCCCGCGGGAAGTTGCCCCCTCCGCGGCCGTCACGGTTCGACGCGCTTTCCTTCGGCCTGTGGAATAACTACCCGCTCTGGGTCTTCCCACTCGCGGTCGAGT
>PXRO01000050.1:141451-169304 GCA_003021685.1 Halobacteriales archaeon QS_4_62_28 | reverse complement strand
GGCCGAGGGACTCGGAGAGTCCCTCGTGGCAAGCACGCGAAGCGCGCGCAGCGAGCCGCGGGACTGCAACTGTACGAGGGCTTTCGGTGTCTCCGATGTTTCGGCACGGTTGTTTATTCAAACAGTACCCGTCTGCGTCACCGAAGCGATTAGTGGCCGCTGTTCGAGTATCCGACGGAATGACGAACCCACGATTCGAGGAAGTCAAGACGGAGGCGGCAGACGCACTTACTGAGGACGAACTGCGATCAGTGTACACCGGCATCGTCCACGAGGACGGCCGCCACGAGTACTACTTCGGCAACGATACGACAGAGGCGGGTGAACTCCGCGAGGCCGCCGCAGTCCAGCTAGGGATGCTGTTGCGCGTCCTCGCCGACCGTTCGGATAGTAGTCTAGAAGCGGTGACCGACCTCGCCACCGAGCGGGCCAAACAGATGGAACTGCGGTAAACTACCCCATCCTACTCGCTCCCTCCCGCCTTGCGGCGGTCGGTCACTCCTTGAGGACGGAGGCTCCGCGCTACCGCTTGCTGGAAAAAGTACTGCGGGGCCGCGCTACTCCGTCGTCGCGATGGCTTCGATTTCGACAGCAGCGCCCTTTGGCACCGCGCCAGCGCCAACGGCGCTCCTGGCCGGCGGTTCCCTCTGGAAGAACTCGCTGTAGGCCTCGTTGAACTCCTCGAAGTCGTCGATGTCGTCGAGGAACACCGTCGTCTTGAGCACGTCAGCGAGCGAGAGCCCCTCGGATTCGAGAATCGCCGCGACGTTTTCCAGGCACTTGCGTGTCTGATCTGCGACAGATTCGTCGTCGAGTAACGTGCCGTCGGTCGTCAGCGGCAACTGTCCGGCCGTAATGAGGATGTCGCCGTTGGTCGTCGCCTGACTGTACGCGCCCACTGCCGCCGGTGCGTCGTCGGTGCTGATTACGCGCTTCATGCACCGGACTACCCGTGGCGGTGTCTTAAATGCGACTGGCTTATCGGTCGGTCCCACGACCTGACAGTTAACATATGGTTCGTGGAATAGAGTTGCGGTGTCGACTACTGATTGATGAGGACAATCGCCCCGAGCGCGAGACCGATACCTGCGACTTTGTTGGCAGAGACTGGCTCACCGAGAGCGAGGACGCTGATCACGGCGGCCGTGATGAAGTACATCCCGCCGATGGTCGCGACAGTCGACGTCGGCCCGATAGTGACGCCGATAAATGTCGAGACGACCCCGATTGCGGCGGCGACACCGGCGACGGCTGAAAAGACGAGTCCGCGGTTCGTGACCGCGAGCGACGCGTCGGAGGTGACGGCGTAGACGCCCGTGACGATAGCCGCGGTCGCATAGGAGACGAACGCCGCCATCTCCGGATCGATGGCGTTCGAAGCCACGTTGCCGAAAACGATCCAGAACCCCCACGCGATCATGGTCCCAAGCCCGAACAGGACGGCCGAGTTCACGCCTGCCCTCCCGGCGTTGTCGGTGATCTGTCCGACGATGCGCTATCGACTGGCATCCGTCGTGCGAATGGACCGCTCTGGTGGAACTCCATACCTGGTGGTGAGACGTCGGGAGGCATTGATATTGCCGGTTGCTGGTCGAAAACCAGTCGCTGGATGGTACCAGCGGGTCCTTTTTATATCTCGTTACCGAACAGCCGGTGTGGTCGATAGAACCGACACGCAAACCGAGGCGGCTCTCGAAGAGCTGTTCTATCCCGACAAGAAGATTCCGTTCATCGACTGGGAGCAGTTCTCCGGTGCCAGACCCACGGTCGTCCTGACGGGTATCATCACGCTGCTGGCGTTCGTGACGGGGCTGTCGAACCTGAGCCAGACGACAATCGCACTCAATGGCCCGCTCGTATCAGTGCTCCCCATATCAGTGGGCTTTGCTCGGTTTGCCGGCGTTCTGATCGCGTTCCTGCTCGGCCCCGTGATAGTCGGACTCCGCAGGCGCAAGCGCCTCGCCTGGCGAGTCGCTGTCGTCGCGTTGCCCGTCCTTGCAGTTCTCCCCCTGACGACGCTCCAGACGACGGATATCCCGCTGTTGCTGATCATTCTCGTCACCTTCCCGCTTCTCGTTCGGAACCGGAGCGGCTTCGACCGATCGATCGACCTCTCACCGCTACAGATCGCGTCGCTGTTCTCTATTGTCGGTGTCGGTCTCTACGGGACGATGGGTGCCTACGGCCTCCGAAACCAGTTTCTCGAACTCGAAACGTGGGGTGACGCTGTCTACTACGTCGTCGTCACCATCGCGACTGTCGGTTACGGCGATATCACACCGACGACACCGGCCGCAAAGTGGTTCTCGCTCTCGATTATCGTATTCGGGACCAGTGCGTTCACCGTCGCTGTCGGTGCACTCATCGGTCCGGCAATCGAATCCAGAATGGCGAATGCATTCGGAAACATGACTGCATCAGAACTCACGCTCCTCGAGGATCACATCTTGATCCTGGGACACGGCGACCTGACAGAATCGTTGCTCGACACGATCCCGGACGACACTGCTGTCGCCGTGGTAACACCCGATGCAGAGGTCGCCTCGGCGCTCGACACTGAGGGTATCAACGTCCTCACCGACGACCAGACCGACGAAGACGTGCTCCGGGACGCACAGATCGAGTCAGCAGACGGTGTGGTCGTCGGGAGCGACGACGATGCCAGGGACGTTCTCGCCGTCCTCGCGGCCATCAACGTCAACCCCGACGTTCGGATCGTCGCGGCGGCAAACGAGGAAAAGCACATCGGGAAACTCGCGTCGGTCGGTGCCGACCGGGTCATCAACTCCCGAACCATCGGCGGCCAGCTCCTCGGCAAGTCCGTCATCGAAGACGATGTCGACGACTCCGTCGCGTCCATTCTCGACCCGGACGATACCAGTGGACGTAAGCAATGATATATTCAGCCGGGACCGTGACGGCTGAGAAGTATCAAACGTTACGTCCACCGGTAGAGACGGTGTAAGACATCGGCGTTCGGACGGTACTGTCATACGTCTCCAGCCCCTGTAGCGGGGTATGGCATCACAGCGAGGCGGTCTCAGTCCGCTGACCATCGGCGCGATATTTCTCGTCGTATTCGCGCTCCTCCAGGGTGGTGTCCAGTTCAGCAACGGCGAGTTGCTGCCAGCGGATACGACCAGCGACCGCGAGGACAGCCTTCGCGATGTCACGTGGAACGAACTGAACGAAAAACGGGCAGCGCGCGACCTCGCACCAATGCATCGTGATCGATTCGTGCGCGGCATCGCTCAGGATACCACTGATACGATTGCGGACCGGGCGTCTGCGGAGCGCCCCGCCGAGGATCCGATTGGGGACGACCGTTCGATCCCGAACCATCGATTAGTCTGTACACAGGTTCCAGCCGCCGTCCACGTTGAGAACGGGACAGCGACCGATGACACTGCCGTCGCTATCGCCGATGCAATCGAGACCGCCGATGAGACGGACGCTCTCTTTCGTTCCCGGTCTCAATTCAGGACCGGGATCGGAATCGCTATCGAGAGCGATACGGTCTATGCAGTGTTCAGATCATGTGAACAAGTCGACACTTGATCCGGCGACTGTGAATTTTTTGAAAGGTTAAATTACGGCCGCTGGTCGCTCCGGTGCACCGAAATGCTATATGTTTACGATTCCCACATGCTGATATATGGGAACAGCGGCCGCGTCTGGCGTCGAACGAATGTTCGCCAAGTTGCTACTGCCGCTCTGTATCGTCTCCGGGGGCACGGTCCTCTCCGGATTCTTTTTTCCCGAATTCGTCGGAACGGCAGTGTCAGGCCAGACGTGGCTTGTCGTTTCGCTCGTCTTTTTCACCTCTGGACTGGGGTATCTGGCTGTGCTTCCGTACTCTCCTGATCAGGACGAACAGGCCGGCGAACCGTTCCTGCTTGGGATCCGCCAGACTCGACCGGTCCACGTCGCCCGGGAGTTCGTGACCAAACAGGATTCGCTCACGCTGACACTCCCCGTGGCCGTTTTCGGGCTGTTTTTTCTGGTTCAGGCATTGTTTCCTACGAGGGTCAGTAGTGCTGTTGACGCTACTACGAGCACTATCCTGCAGTCCGGCGGGCCGGTCTTTCTCGGCGTTATCTTTCTGGCGGTCTGTTACTGTCTCTTTCTGTTGCTCGGCCCGTGGGGAGAGATCAAGCTCGGGGGGCCCGAAACAGAACCGAGTTACACCTACCCGACGTACTTCACGCTGGTTTTCACTGCCGGTATCGCCGCCGGAGTAGTCTTCTGGGGGCCCGCTGAGGCGCTCTTTCACTACCAGACTCCCCCGCCTTACTTCGGTGGCCAGGCGGGAACGAGCGCAGCGGTCGGCGGCGCACTGACGTACTCGCTGTTCCACTGGGGCATTTCGGCCTGGAGCGCCTACACCGTTATCGGCGTCCCGATTGCGTACTTCGTATTCATACGAGGCGCACCGCTGCGGGTCTCGACGATTCTCGCGCCGTTTCTCGGGGTCGACGGCCTCGATTCGGTGTGGAGTAGACTCGTCGATACGCTGGCCGTGTTCGCGACCATCGGGGGCATCGCGACATCGATTGCGCTCGTCAGCGAACAGTTCCTCACCGGCATCGGCTTCCAGTGGGGCGTCTCTGTGGGGAGCCTCGGTCCCGTCCTGTTCGTGAGCGGACTGACAGTACTGGTCGTCCTCTCGGCGGTGACTGGCGTTCATCGGGGTATACGCCGAATCGCCGGCCTCAACGTCGTCCTGTTCGGGCTCTTTGCACTGATCCTCGTCGCAATCGGGCCGCGCTCTTTTATCACCCAGCAGGGCGTGAGCGCGCTCGGTAGCTACGTCGTCACCTTCGTTCCGCTGAGCCTGCACACTGGCGGTGAGTGGGTCGCGAACTGGACCATCTGGAACTGGTCGTGGTGGTTCTCGTGGGCACCCTTCGCCGGACTATTCATCGCCGCACTCTCGCGCGGGCGACGCGTCAGAACAGTCGTGTTCACGAGTGTCATCGCTACCTCGGCGGCGACGATGGTCTGGTTCCTGCTTCTGGGCGGCACGTCGCTGTGGGCCCAGCACACCGGGCAAGCGAGCATCCTCGCTGCAATCGCTCAGCGCGGTGGCTCGGAGGCCGTCGCTGGCTTCTCGCTGTTTGCCTCCCTGCCACTCAGTCAGCTGTTGATGCTCCTCTTTCTGGCACTCATTATCACCTTCATCACGACGTCGGCAGACACCTCGACGCTCGTCGTCTCGATTCTGGCGACGCGTCGCGGCCTCGCTCCTTCGACCAGCAATATCGTCTTCTGGGGCGTTTTCCAGGGCCTGGTCGCTGTCGCCGTGTTGCTCGTTGGCGGGAGCGAAACGCTGCAGGCCTTAGCTGTTCTGACTGGTGGGCCATTCGCACTGCTTTCGCTGGTCGCCCTCAGTGGCCTCACGATGACGTTCTATCGGCAAGAGAGGGGCCACACGTCAGTTCTCAGGCAACTCGTCGACAGGCTTCCGACAGTCCAGACACACCACGACATCGAACCGCCTGACGAAGATTAGCGCGGTGTCCGGAACGGTACGGTTCATACTGCCGGCTGTCCGTCTGTAACGAATGTAGGGACCACCGGGGTCGCGAATGGCATGGCACAGTGACAGCCGGCAGTGTCAGTTCCCGGCGATCGACGAACAGAAGTTCTCGACGATCCCTTTGCCGGCACCGGTCAGGATGCTCTCCGGGTGGAACTGGACCCCGAGGTGTGGTCGGTCGACGTGGCGAACGCCCATCACGATGTCTTCCTCGTCTGACGTGTGTGCGGTCTCGATCAAGTTCTCCGGCAGGTCCTCGCGTTCGACGGCCAGCGAGTGGTATCGGCCGACCTCGAACGGGTTATCGATGCCCTCGAAGAGGCCGGTCCCATCGTGACCGACCGGCGATGGCTTTCCGTGGACGACTTCGGGTGCGTGGCCGACCGGTGCACCGTTGGCCGCACACAGCGCCTGGTGGCCCAGACAGACCCCGAGTGCGGGATACGTCGTCTCTGCGAAGATATCGATAGAGACGCCGGCATCGGCCGGCGTGCCCGGCCCCGGCGAGACGACGATTCCGTCCGGGTCCAGTTCCCGGATCCCTGCCACGTCGATCTCGTCGTTCCGTCGAACGGTCACGTCCTCGAACTCGCCGACGTACTGGACGAGATTGTAGGCAAACGAGTCGTAGTTGTCGATAATCAGGATCATCGGACGCCCTCCATCGGGTCGGTCGCGGTTTCGACGGCAAAGGACCCCTGCTCGCCCAGCGCCTCGTCGACGGCGTTCACCAGTGCCCGTGCCTTGTCGAGTGTCTCCTGGTACTCTTTCCTGGGAACCGAGTCGTGAACCACGCCACTACCGACGCGGAGACGGTACTCGCCCTCGTGGTGGACCAGGGTCCGGATAGTGATGTTGAGCGTCGCCCGGTCGTCGAAGCCAAAGACGCCAATACTCCCGGTGTATGGGCCACGTCGCGTCGTCTCGACCTCGTCGATGATTTCCATGGTCCGTGGTTTGGGCGCGCCAGTGATAGTCCCACCCGGGAACACTGCTGCGACGGCGTCGGCAATGCTCACGTCCTCGCGCGTCTGGCCTTCGACGAGTGAAACGAGATGCATCACTTCGGAGTAGCGGTCGACGCGGCGGTACTCCGACACCTCGACACTGCCGTACTCACTGACCTTCCCGAGGTCGTTTCGCTCCAGGTCGACGAGCATCGCGTGTTCGGCGCGCTCTTTCCCATCGGTCGTGAGATCTTCCTCGAGTGTCTCGTCGGCCTCGGTGGTGTCACCACGCGGTCGCGTCCCGGCGATTGGCTCGGTGAGCAGTCGGTCGCCCTCGACATCGAGCAGCAGTTCCGGACTGGCGCTCACGAGATCCACACCCGGGAACTCCAGCAATCCGGAGTAGGGCGCGGGGTTGACCCGCCGAACCGCATCGTACGTGTCGACTGGGTGGACCGCTGCCGGTGCCACCAGACGGTGAGAAACGTTCGTCTGGAACGTGTCGCCGTCGCGGATGTACTCTTTGATCGTTCGGACTCGGTCGGCGAAGGCCGCCTCGCCGCACTCGCTTTCGAACGTCGCCTGACTGACGGCAGTTGGCCGGGACTGGACGTGTCGGTCGCCATGCAGGGCCGCCTCGGCGAACGCGACGGCTTGCTCACGAGCTGCTTCGTACGCTGTTTCCGGTGATTCCTCGACGACAGGACAGGCAGTAATGTGAACCGCTGCCTCGTCGCCGTGTGGCTCCTCCCAGGCAGCGACACAGTCGAAGACGCCGAGTTGCAGTCGCGGGAGACCATCGGAAATGGTCGTCGCCGGCAACGCCTCCAGTTCGCGGGCAACGTCATAGGAGAGCCATCCGAACGCACCACAGGGATATGGAACGGAGCAGTCCCCGCGAACGAGGTGCTCGCGGTCCAGCACGGAATCGATAGCCCCGATGCTTGGACTCTCGCCGTCCGGGGTAGTGTCGTCCTCGGTCACTTCGACCCGCTCGACCGGGTCGACACCGAAGTAACCCCACCCGGACTGTCCACCGGTCGTTTCGAGGAAGAACCCGTCAGTGTCGTGCCTGCGTGCTCGACGGTAGGCCTCGAACGGATCCGAGACTGTGATGCGTACTTCGACCGGCACGCGAGCACCCACGGGTGCGTCGGTGGCAGTCTCGACGAACGATGCCTGTTCGGTGACGACCGTTATTTCGTTCATTTGCTTGGAATGTCTACGTGGCCATTGTATAGCCCGGATACAGTTGTATAAAAGGACGCACTGGCCCGGCAAAAAATCTTGCGTGGGTTGTGTATCCTATCGATACAGTGTTCATTTGAGCGAAAGTTGACACTGAATCGTGCTGGAACTCTGCCCGGGATTTCAATCCACGGCATATTCCACGTCGGTAGCTATATGACGCGGGTCAGAGTCGCCAATCGAGCATCACTTACGAGGACCCAAACAACAATGACCACGATAATCGACGGAAACGCGATTGCAGACCAGATCAGAGATGACGTATCAGACTGTACAGACCGGCTCGCTTCGGACGGCGTCACCCCGGGGCTGGCGACGGTGCTGATGAGCGACGACGGGGCCAGCGAGACGTACGTCTCGATGAAACAGCAGGCCTGCGCGGAAATCGGCATCGAGGGGTATCACCACGAAATCGATGCGGACGAACCGGCCGAGGAACTGTACGACCGTATCGAGGAACTGAACGAGGACCCGGCGGTTCATGGCATCCTCGTCCAGATGCCGGTACCCGACCACGTCGACAAGCGAACCGTCCTGGAAAGCATCGACCCGATGAAGGATGTCGACGGCTTCCATCCCGAAAACGTCGGCCGTCTCGTCGCCGGCAACGCCCGATACAAACCCTGTACTCCCCACGGCGTCCAGAAGATACTGGCCGCAACGGGCGTCGAGACGGAGGGGAAAGATGCCGTCGTCGTCGGCCGCTCGGACATCGTCGGCAAACCGATGGCGAACCTCCTGATCCAGTACGGCGAGGGGGGGAACGCGACGACGACCATCTGTCATTCTCGAACCCGGAACCTCGCCGAAAGGACCCGCAGTGCCGATATCGTCATCGCTGCCGCTGGCGTGCCCCAGATGATCGATGGCTCGATGCTCTCGGATGGCACCGTGGTTATCGACGTTGGGATCAACCGCGTCGACGCCGACAACGAGAAGGGGTACGAACTCGTCGGCGATGTCGACTTCGAGAGCGCAGCGGAGAAAGCAAGCGCCATCACGCCTGTTCCCGGCGGTGTGGGTCCGCTCACCATCGCGATGCTGATGTACAACACGGTCAAGGCGGCAAGCCTCCAGTCTGGCGTCGCAGTCGACTTGCCCTGATAGGGATCGTTGTCACTATGTACCAGTAGACACCGACCCGGAGTCGGCACTGGCTTACCCGCTCCCTATGACATTCCCGGCACCGTGACGACGCAGTCGAACCTATATTTATCTGAAAAGAGACAATACGTGTGACGCCACGAGCGATCCGGCCGGAACGGACGGCTCTCTGTTCCGGCAGTCAGCGCGTCTCGACTACCCCACACTCCGGGCAGGTGACGGTTCGTTCGCTCGACTCCGCGGATCCCTCGATGACGTTCCGCCCTGCAGCACATCGCTCGTGCAGGTACACCTGATGGTCCGCATGTCCGTCCAGGACGATGTGGTCGCGCTCGCCCGACAGGACGAGTCCGTGACAGAAATAACATTCTCCACTCATAGCTATGCGCTCGCAGCCCATCGTTAAATAACAACCGCCGGACACCGGAACGGTGCAGCCTCGAAACAGGGGAAGTTGCCGAGAGGGGCTGCTTACATCCCGACGCCGAGCGCCTCGTCCGTCGTGGTCCGGCTCGTTTCGGCGTCCATCTCGCCGGTGAGTGCACGGATCGCGTCGACGTTTTCCGGGACGACATCTGACTGCTGGTGGATCGCCTGGAAGAACGAAAGGCGGCCGTCAGTAACGTCGATGGAGTCTGCCCATACGCAGTTTTCCCACACGTCGCCACGTCGCCGACCGGTATCGAGAACGTACTCCTGGATCTCCGCACAGCTGTCACAGCCAGACGCCGTGGTGATGAGTTCGATCCGGTTTTCGTCACTGAGCAGTTCCTTGACCTCTCTCGCTGTTGGGTCGGTGTCGAGCGACACTGTGACGCTGTGAAGGTGCATCAGCGTCGCCGGAACGGTGACGCCTTTGGTCGTCACGTCGAGATCCGGCAGGAGCGCCTGCAGGTCCGGTGCGTGGTGGGATGGAACGTCTACCGGGTCCGGGAGGATGTCGTTGATCGGCCCGCGGTCGGTCTGTGTCGGATCGCCGCCGCGTCGAATCAGTGTCGCGTCGACGGAACGGACGCCGTACGCTTCGAGCAACGGCGTGACGGCTCGTGCCAGCCCCGTCGTGTTGCACGAGACGACCCGTGTTGCGTTGCTGTCGAGCGAATCGCTGTAGTTCGTTCGGGCACAGAAACTGTGTGGCGCGATAGTAGCATCCTCACCGCCCTGGTAGGCAACAGCAGTGTCGCACTCTTCGTACAGGTCGCGATACGTCTCGCCGACGCCGGCCGGCGTCGTATCGACGACGACATCGCTTTGCTCGACCAACTCCGAGATCGGACCAGCGACGGGAATTCCGCGTGCCTCGAATGCGTCTGTTCGGTCCGGGTCGGCCGCGTACAGGCCGTATCCGAGTTCGATGGCCGCACGAGCGTCGTGGTTCGGCGACCGCTTGCTGACGCCGACGACGCGCATGTCCGGCTGGGCAGCGACGGCGTCTGCGACACGTTTTCCGATGGTTCCGTAGCCGTTCACGCCGACAGCGATCATCGTATCAGTACACCCCGCTCGCGGCTAACTCGTGCATCGGCGAGGGACTGTGGGACTGTTCGAACCGGAGACGATACCGATCCAGCGATACTGGGTGGCTGCACTGTGTGGCGCACTGACATCGACCGACATTTCAAACGTCCTTCTAATAAACAACCGGTCTATTCCGCGATGTATCATTACGAGGATATGTTGAAATTGTATGCTTCAGCCGATCTCTGTGGGTTTCGTGGGGAAATGTTCATGAGCGGGTCTCCAGAACGTTCCAGTGATGACCGTTACCTGGCTCAACGCAGCACACGCTGGCGACGTCGATACTGTCGGTGGCAAAGCGGCCTCACTGGGAGAACTATCGTCACACGGATTACCGATCCCACACGGGTTCTGCGTCACTGCCGCCTCGTACCGACAGTTCATTACAGCGTCCGGCATCGCGCCGGAACTGTTTGAGGCCGTCAACATCGACACGGAGGACTCGCGGGCACTGGCCGAGGCCGAACAGCTGGCGCGCGAACTGATCCTCGAAGCCGAGTGGCCCGACGGGATGCGGGAATCGATCCTCTCTGCGTTCGACAGTCTCGAAGGGGATCCGGTCGTTGCCGTTCGCTCCTCTGCGACCGCCGAAGATTTGCCCGACGCGTCGTTCGCTGGCCAGCAGGACACGTTTCTCAACGTCAGCCGCGAGGAACTGCTCGACCGGATCAAGAAGTGCTGGGCGTCGCTGTTTACCCAGCGCGCGATCTACTACCGCGACGAGCAGGGGTTCGACCACGAGCGGGTCGATATCGCCGTCGTCGTCCAACGGATGGTCGACGCCGACAAGTCGGGTGTCATGTTTACCAGCCACCCCTCGACTGGGGTGCCGGAGTTGACAGTCGAGGCTGCCTGGGGACTCGGCGAGGCCGTGGTCTCCGGGACCGTCTCACCGGATCACTACACCTACGACCGACAGGCGGGGACTGTCGAGACGGTCACCGTCTCGACGAAGAACAAGATGTACGTTCAGGACACCGACACCGGCCAGACGCTCGAACGGGCCGTCCCGGAGGAGAAGCGAGATGAACGCGTCCTGTCTGACGAGGAACTGCACGCACTGAGTGAACTCGGCGACCTGGTCGAAGACCACTACGACAAGCCACAGGATGTCGAGTGGGCGATACACGATGGCGACATCTACCTCCTGCAGTCTCGTCCAATCACGACGATTGACGAAGATCACGCCGGCGGTGACGCGCAGATGGACGAGGCCGCTGACGGGTCGCTCGTCGATGGACTCGGCGCGAGTCCGGGAAGTGCAACCGGGCTGGTCCGCATCGTCGGGACACTCGACCAACTCGACAAGGTCAACGAGGGCGACATCGTCGTGACGGAGATGACGACGCCGGATATGGTGCCGGCGATGAAGCGGGCTGGCGGTCTCGTCACCGACGAGGGCGGGATGACGAGCCACGCCGCGATCATCTCCCGCGAACTCGGTGTCCCTGCGGTAACCGGCTGTGATGACGCGACGACCGTCCTGACCGACGACCAGCGGGTGACCATCGACGGCGACCGCGGCGTCGTCAGGGACGGCACGGCCGGGGCTACCAGTGAGAAGACGACCGCGACGGAGACGGAGCAAGCCTCTACACCCACGCGCGGCGGCGTCAAACCGATGACTGCGACCGAGATCAAGGTCAACGTCTCTATCCCCGAGGCTGCAGAGCGGGCGGCCGCGACCGGGGCCGACGGCGTCGGCCTGCTCCGGATGGAACACATGGTGCTGTCGACAGGTGCGACGCCGGAGCATTACGTCGCTCAGCACGGCGAGGACGCCTTCGTGAACTCACTCAGTGACGCGATGCGAACCGTCGCCGACGAGTTCTATCCCCGCCCAGTCCGCATCCGAACGCTCGATGCACCGACCGACGAGTTCCGCCAACTGGACGGCGGCGAGTCCGAACCCGTCGAACACAACCCGATGCTTGGCTACCGCGGCATCCGACGCTCGCTCGACGAACCAGCGACGTTCAAACTCCAGCTCGAAGCGTTCCAGTCGCTATACGAGATGGGTTACGACAACCTCGAGATACTGTTCCCGTTGATAAACGACGCAGAGGACGTGTACCGGGCGAAATCACTGCTGGAGGCGGTCGGGATCGATCCGAACAAGCGGCCCTGGGGAGTAGTGATAGAGACGCCAGCAAGCGCGCTTGAAAGCGAAGCCATCTGTGGAGCCGGCGTCGATTTCGTCTCCTTTGGCACGAACGATCTCACCCAATACACCCTCGCCGTCGACCGGAACAACAGCAACGTCGCGGCCCGGTACGACGAACTCCATCCGTCCGTTCTCCAGTTGCTGACCGACACCATCGAAACGTGCCAGTCCTACGGCGTCGCGACCAGCATCTGCGGACAGGCGGCCGCCAGACCCCAGATGATCCAGGAACTCGTCGATGCTGGGATCACGTCGATGAGCGTCAACGTCGATGCCGTCCACGATGCCCAGCAGAAGGCAAAGCGAGTCGAGCAGCAACTCATTCTCGACTCGGTGCGGGAGTAGTGCCGCGAGGAGAACGTATGAGTGGCTCCACCGCGTGCAGTGAGATGTGGCCACGCCATCACAGACCGAAGCGACCGACGCGGAGGGCACGTCTGTTACCGTCGGCGCAGTCATCGACTCCCTGCCGGTCGGCCGCTTTCAGCGCCGACTGCTGATCGTCGTCGGTGGAATCTGGGCGAGCGTCGCCCTGTCGATTCTGATCATATCGTTCACGATTCCGATTCACGAGGCGGTGTGGGAGCTTTCGGCTGTCGAGGTCGGCGTGCTCGGCAGTGCGACACTCTTCGGGATGATGTTCGGTACCAGTCTGGGTGGACGCTACAGCGACCGGAACGGACGAAAACGGGCTCTCGTCGTCTCTGTGGGCATCTTCACCGCCTGTACGGCACTGACCGGACTGGCGACCGGGTTCGTCTCTGCTGTCGCGTTCAGATTCCTGACCGGCATCGGGGTCGGTGCCGCGGTCACGGTGGCTGCGGCGTACCTCTCGGAGCACGTCCCGACCCGGTGGCGTGGGCGGTATCTCGCCTACCTGGAGGGGTTCTTTGCGCTCGGCAACCTGCTGACGGTCCTGCTGGCAGCGGCCACACTGCCGGCCGGCAGCACCGATGCGACCGTTTTTGGCGTCGCCGCGTGGCGGGTGACCTTCTTCGCTGCCGGTGCACCGATACTGTTCGTCGGACTGATTCACACGCAGCTGTCGGAGTCACCGTACTACCTCGCTCGGACGGGACAGTTGTCTGCCGCCAGCGACCGACTGACAGCGATAGCGGCCGAAAACGGGAGCCACACCGACGTTTCCCCCGAGCAGTTACAGTCGGGAGAGGGGGTCCAGCCGTCATTCGGGCGGCTACTACAGCCAGACCTTCTGGGACGCACACTGCTGATCTCTGTAGTCTGGGCGGGACTGAACCTCGGGTACTACGGCGTGTTCATCTGGCTGCCGGACACGATTCAGGCAGCGGGGTACGTCGGCGGCCTTTATGTCTATCTCACCACCGTCGGCGTGTTCCAGTTGCTGGGCGTCCTGACTGCATCGACAGTCGTCGACCGCCTGGGTCGCAGGCGAGTCCTCGCCGCATCGTTCGTGCTCGCGGGACTGTCGACGGCGCTGTTCGTGCTCGCGCTCCCCGGTGTCAACGTGGGCCTCGGTCTCGACGGCACTCCCGCCCTGCTCGCCGGTCTCTTCGCGACCGGATTCTCCCTGTTTGGTGCGTTTGCTGTCATCTTCGGGTACACGACGGAGTTGTTCCCGACGGCGGTCCGGTCGTCCGGACTCGGATTCGCCAGCGGCCTCGGCAAGATTGCGGCCGTCGTCGGACCGATCCTCGCTGGTTCGCTCGTTTCCTTCGGGTACGCCGTTGCGCTTGCACCCTTCGCGGTGGTCCTCCTCGCGACGGGGCTCCTCCTCGGATTCTTCGGCCCCGAAACGGTGGGTGAGACACTCGAATAGGAACCGGTCACATAATATAAGAAATACAATACGTTGTGGCGTCCTCTGTGTTTCCCTCGTGAGAACAAAACATCAAAACACCCCCGATCCGTCGCCGTGACTATGGTAATGCAGACCCAGACCCTCGTCAAAGACGTGATGTCGACGCCACTGATTACCGTTACAGAAGACACGCCGCTGGTCGAAGCGGCCAAGAAGATGCGTGAAAACGAGATCAGCGCACTCCTCGTGACGACTGCACCACCCTCGCTCGTCACCAGTACCGACATCCGCGACGCGATTGCAGCGGAGCGAGATCCGTTTCACACTGTCGTTGGCGACGTAATGACGGAGTCCGTCGAGTCAGTCCCACCGGAACTGCCCCTCTGCGAGACGGCGGCGATGATGGAGACGTTCCGGATCAGCCATCTCCCGGTCGTCGACGACGATTACATCGGGATGGTCTCCTCGACGGATCTCACCGACGAATTCTCCCTGTAGGTCGACCTGCAGGTCCCGTCAGTTGACCCGCCGGTTCAGGATCTGTCCCAGCTTGTAAACACCGATCCCTGCGAGAAATGCGGTTCCCAAGCCGACGAAGACACTGAGGAGACCGACTGCTCCGGCCAGCACTACCGCATCCGACTCACACACGCCGGTCCATGCCAACTGGAGTGCGACGAGGATCAGAATGACGCCGAGGACGGCAGTCGGATACGCCGTGACGAGGCCAACCGCAAGCAACGCGAGGAAAATATAGCCAACGCCCAGCACGATATTCGCGCCGGCCGTCCGCGCGCCGAAGGCGTACTTTCCCGCGACGCCCCCGCTGCCGTGACACATCGGGAATCCGCCCAGTGGGACTGCGAGAGCGTTCATGGCTCCCATACTCGTCGAGAGTTGATCGGCGGAGATATCGCGGTCGAAATAGTCTCCCAGTAGCACCGATGTCGCCATTGCCGCGTTGCCAACGGTCACCGCGAGCTGTGCCAGCGTCGCCTCGACTGACTGGGCGGTGAACTCCGCGGAGAAGACGAGGAGAGTCTCGACTGGTGGGAGTGTCGGCGTCGGAAGTCCCATCTCCGTTACGGCGATGCCGGCCCCCAGTAGGAACACGGCGAAGACACTCAGCGTGCGTGAGCGCGCGAGCGCGACACCAATGAAGACGACTCCCGCAACGAGTGCGAGCACGGGACCGTCGCCGGCGAGACCGATTCCTGTTTCCAGCAGGACGAGTCCAACGCCGACCTGGATGCCACGGACAACCCAGTCGCCGACGTGCCGTTCGACGGCTTCGAGCGTACGTGTCGCGCCTAGTGTCGTGAGCATGACTGCCAGGAGGAGGCCAGCGACGACGACTTCACCGGCGGAAACCGCCCCCGCGATGACCAGTGCCGCGAGTGCTTTCATCGGTTCGACGGAAATCGGGACACCGTAGTAGAGTCCCCAGACTACCTGAAAGAAGCCAAACCAGAGTAGCATCACCGACAGCGAAAGCTCAGTTAGCACTGCGACAGCCACGACGACCGGCAAGACTGTCGCAGAATCCCCGATTGCGCCGCTGATCTCCTGAACTGTCAGATTGACGGCGGCGTCCTCCCGGCTTGGATTAGCGAGTTCCATCGAGTCGTTACCATGCCTGCAGGTCGTCCTGCCATGTCTGCCAGTATTTGACGGGACTACTCGGAGCGGGCTGACTCGTGGGCCGAACGTGATCTGTGTCCCACAGTCCGGACACAGATAGTGGGCCTTTCGAGCGGTTTCGACGACGTTCCAGTTACCATCGTACCGGCTCTGGTGACCGAGTCCGGACAGACGAGTATCGCTTTCGCAGGAACGTCGTCTCCCGTCCGGGAATCAGTGGCTGTCATTACTCGCTTGAATCTTGAATGTGCACACAAAAAGAACCTGCCTATGATTGCTATGTATGTCTGCTGAAGCTATGTATGTCATAATAGGTTCTCGCTTCGATCCATGTCACCGTCTGTATTAATGAAAACATATACTATCACTGATACCGCTGGCTGCCCGTCTGTCACGGACCTGTGACCCCGGGGTCGCGGATATATCGGTGGAGGAAGCAGTGATACGTTTAGATCGAGGACTGTGATGGCTGGGACGTATCGAACATTCCGTCCACCGGTATATCACGAAACGGTGACAGGCGCCAGTATGACTAGAGATAGCTCTATATGCGTCGCTCTTCACGCCGCTGGTAGATCCTTCGAATGAATATCGTCGATGCACTGAACGCCCGTGAGAACACGACCTGTTTCGTCGGTGCTGGCGGCAAGAAGACGACGATGGCGACGCTGGCTGCCGACCTCGAACGTGCAGTCGTCACGGCGACGGTCCGGATTCCGATCTTCGACGATTGGGTTGCACGGGTGGCAGTGACTGACGACCCGATTCGTGCTGTCGAAGGAACTGATTCCTGGCCAATCGGCGTCGTTCCCAAACGCGAGCGCGAGGACCGCTATCTCGGCTACGATCCGGAAACAGTCGACGAACTCGCCGATTTCGCCCGTCCGGTGCTGGTCAAGGCTGACGGCGCGCGAATGCGCCGGTTCAAGGCACCGAGCTCTCGCGAACCCCAGATTCCTGCGAGTGCGAATACAGTCGTCCCAATTGCGAGCGCTCACGTCGTCGGGCACCCATTGAACGAGGAGCGCGTTCATCGTGTCGAGCGCGTGGCCGAACTCACCGGCCGTGAGCAGGGTACCCTCATTCGGCCAGTCGACGTTGCGACGGTCCTGGCCAGCGACCAAGGCGGTCGCAAGGGCGTTCCCGACGGCGCAACCGTCGTTCCGCTCATCAATATGGTCGACGACGACGAACTCGAAGCGACCGCTCGTGAGATTGCTGCCGAAATTCACGACCGTGCAGACGTTCCACGGGTCGTGCTCGCCGAGATGCGCGCAGAGAACCCGCTGGTCGCTGCCGTTTAGAAACGATCTTGCGCCGCCTCAAACGCCTCGCGCGTGTTGAGGTTCTCGAACGTTGTCAGGGAGGTGCGTGCCTCGATTTCCGTGCGGTCGACGACGACGTAATCAAGAGTGTTGATCGGTTCGACTACTCTGTGCTCGCCACGCGCCAGCGCGCCCTCGCAGGCCTCGGCCATCGCGTCGGCCCGGTAGACGGCCTGTGTGGTCTGGAACCACTCATCGGGCCTGGGGACCGCGGCGTCGTGGCCTGCTACCCGGTCGAACAGATACGACACGAAGTCGGGATCGATAAAGGGCATGTCGCAGGCAACGACGACGGCGTACTCGCTCTCCACGGCGCGAAGACCCGTTGCGATCCCTGCCACCGGCCCTTTGTCGGGTTTCTCGTCGGGAGCAACCGTCGTGTCGAGGTCGTAGTCTGTGAGCGCGTCCCGGATCGGGTCGATCTGGTCTGCGCGGCAGTTGACTACGAGACTATCGACGACCCGGCCGATGCGGTCGGCAACCCGTCGTATCATCGGGGTTCCGGCGAGGGTAGCAAGCGCCTTGTCCTCCTCGCCGAAGCGCGTCGAACGGCCGCCGGCGACGATCAGACCACCTCTCATACACGAAACTCCGTTCGGACGAATAAAGTCACTTCGCCCTGGGAAAGCGGCGAGGCCGATAACAGCTCTATTATATGTACAACCCAACTCGAATGAGACGACTGGATGGAAATATCAGATCTAATAAAACATATTTCAAAAAGGACTTTTCGATGTCGTATTGGTTGATTAATATATAAATAGTAACAATAATAGGATTATCACCCTGTCTGATCGCGAGATCGCGTTAAATAATTGCTTTCGATGGATACGACCGGCCGACTCCAGACTTGACGTGACCCCCTCTCGATACTGCTCTCATAGTGATTGTTGTAACTGATTACCGGGTCGGTCGCACGCTGTCGTGCGATCAATCCCGTAAAGACGTACAACAGTCACTATCACTGAACTTCAGTATCAGCGTATCGTTTGTTCGCTATCACCGTGTCATGCTATTCGCGACCTCAGAGTCCCAAAATCCGTGACAGACGGACAGTCGGTAGTACGAGTAACACCGTTTTCTACAATCGAAAACGAATGACACTCATAGTTGTCATGTCGTGGCAGACTGATCAAACCGATCCCCTCTAACATCAGTAAGGTTGTTATTACCTGTCTGAACACGAAGTATTAAATAAATGCAAAGATGCGGCACTCTCGCGGCAGAGCCTGCTACCAGTTGCAGGCCACTCAGTTTCTTTGGTCGTGTGCCGTCGTCTGAATCACGGAGTTTTGCGATCAACACGGATCTGACTGCCAACATTCGAGTGTATTAAAATATACGAAATCGAAGTATTCTTTCGTTTTACCGCAGGCAAAACAGATCAACTGCTGGCCAGGTTTCTCGTTCCAGATCACTGTGTTCCGGCCGCGATGACTACACGTATGTATCGAGACTCAAAACACTACGAATAGTAACACATTTCAGCGGTATCCGGTTACTGAACTCCGAAAAAACGATAGTATATTCTACGATTACTAAATTATTTAGTTCTCGCGGGATGTGAACTCTCGGTCACCACAGTACCTCTCATCCTGACACGTCGTCTTGCTGGCCCGACAGCAAACACATCGAATTTCGAAATGTATTCGGCACTGATAGTTTAAAATATCGATGATATCCACCGGTGAATTGGGATACTTCGAAAACGTTCCAGACATACATCAGAATTTATTATAGTATAGATAACAGAAATAAAAAGGAACCATTAAGTATCAATAAACCAGGTCGTAGAACATGTCTATACCAATTATTGATCCTCATATGCACATGATCTCTCGATCAACCAGTGATTACGAGCGAGCCAGGCTGGCCGGTGTAGAGTGTTGTATCGAACCCGCCTTCTGGAGCGGACAGGACAAACAGCATGCGGAGTCGTTTTTCGACTACTTCGAACAGATCATCGACTTCGAGACGAAACGTGCCGAGCGAACGGCCGGAGTCGACCACTACGTTACGATCGGCCTCGAACCGAAGGAGGCAAACTATCCAGACATGGCCGAGCGAGTGTTGGATCGCGTCCCGGAGTATCTCGACCGAGAAAACGTCGTCGGTGTCGGTGAAATCGGTCTCGATCAGGGAACCGAACAAGAGGAATATGCCTTCAGGCGGCAACTCCGCATGGCCGAAGAGCGCGAACTGCCGGTCATGATTCATACGCCCCATACGGACAAAGCCGAGGGGACCGAGCGCATCGTGGAGATGATCAAAGACGAGGACGTCACCGAGGAGCGCATCGTCATCGATCACAACACGGAGCACACGGTCGACATTTCACTTCAGACTGACTGCTGGCTCGGGTTCACGCTGTACCCCGGAAAGATCGACGACGAGACTGTGATCGACCTTCTCGAAGAGTACGGCATCGACAAGATGATGCTCAACAGCGCCGCAGACTGGGATCCGTCCGATCCACTGGCGGTCCCGAAGGCCCGCGACAAGATGCTAGACCGGGGCTGGGATCGAGCGGCGGTCCGGAAAGTCGTCCTCGATAACCCTTGCAACTTTTTCGACCAGTCGCCGAACTTCGACTACGAGGTGTAACTCATGGATGTTGGCTTCTCACTGAACGCGTTTCGCCAGCACGAACTCGAAGACGCCATCGCGACGCTGGGCGAGATCGGGTACGATGGCGTCGAGATACTGCTCGACGAACCACACATCTTCCCGGGTACTGCCGACGAAAGCGACGTTAGGGCGGTCCGGGACTGTCTCACGGCCAACGATATCGCGGTCAGCAACTGCAACGCGTTCATGCTCAGCGCTCTCGAACGTTCGGAAGCAAGCAAGACGGCCGAGTACAGCCGTGATACCGAAGGGTTCCACCACCCCTCGTTCCTCGAACCCGCCGTCGAAGACCGTCGGGCGCGAATCGAACACACGAAGAACGCCCTCGAAACTGCGGGCGCACTCGGCGCGGAGAGCATCTCACTCACACCGGGCGGTCCGATCCCGAACGGAACATCCGACGAAGAAGCGATGGACCTGTTTCTCGAAGGGATACGGGCAGTGACGCCGACAGCAGAGGCGGTCGGGGTCGATATCTTGGTGGAGCCAGAACCCGATCTATTGATCGAAACGTCGGACGACTTCATCGAATTCACCGAACAGATCGGTTCGCCGCGGGTCGGTTGTAACTTCGATGCAGGCCACTTCTTCTGTGTCGAGGAAGACCCAGTCGATCTGATCGACAAACTGTCGGCACACACGAATCACTATCACCTCGAAGACATTCCCGCTGATCGAACGCACGAGCATACGCAACTGGGCGACGGCGCGATGGACATCGACGGTTTCCTGCAGGCACTCGCGGACAACGACTACGACGGATTCGTCACGATTGAATTGTATCCCTACGAGGAGACGCCACGCGAGACTGCCCGTGACGCGATGACGTATCTCGAAGATCATGGCTGGATCTGACCTACCCCCGCGTCCGATCCATCTTACATGACCGGGCACGACGATCAGTCCTCGCGAACAACGGAGTTTTATAGACCGCTGGCGGCCTACGCCACACTCGTCAGGGTCCCGAATCTCTTTACTGCCCCGCCCGACGTTATTCTGGGTGCAGCAATCGCCGCCAGTCTCGGACACGTCGTCCCAGTGGAGACGATCGTGGGCCTCTCGGTCGCATCGATGCTTCTGTACGCCGCCGGGACGACGCTCAACGATTACTTCGACGCGACCGAGGACGCCCGCGAGCGGCCAGACCGCCCGATTCCGGCTGGAGACATCTCTCGTCGCCAAGCGTTGCTCTTCGGCGGAACGCTGCTCGGCGGCGGTGTCGCCGTCGCCGCTCTCTCCGGTGGCGTGACCGCGGGCGTGGTTGCTGCCGTCCTCGCCCTCGCGATCCTGTCGTACGATGGGGTGTTCAACGGGTCGCCGACGGGATTTCTGGTCATGGGTGGTTGCCGGGGTACGAACGTCCTCCTCGGTACAGCGGCGGCCCTCTCCCCGGCTGTCCTCCCCGTGCAGGCGCTTTCAATCCCGGCGATCATCGTGCTGTACATCAGCGGTGTTACATATATGGCCGAAACTGAAACCGAAACTGGGGAGAGCGATTCCCTGGCGGTGTCGGCCGCCGTGGTGGGCACCGCCGTCGCTGTCGTGGGGGTCGTCGGAGCGCTCGTCGTCAATTCACCCTCCCCCGCCAGCACTGCCGTCGCGATTACCCTTCTCGTTGGTTTCGCCGTCTGGACAGCCCAGCCGTTACGAGCGGCCTACGCCCATCCGTCGCCCAGAACGATTGGACCGGCCGTCGGTGCCTGCGTGGTCGGCTTAACGATACTGACTGCGGCGTTTGCCGCGACGGTGGGTATCGAGTGGTCCCTCGCAGCGGTGGTCTTTTTTATCCCGGCCGTTGCCCTCGCCAGGGTCGTCGACGTGAGTTGATTCGCGGGATCGGACAGCGATTCGGATGTACGCGACGGAAGCCATCAGATGACGAATACTTCTGTCTGCTGTTCCGGTGGACAGAAAGAATATAACAACGGGTAAAAGAACAACAACCGTGACGCAACTAGCCTTCTCGACGAACGCGTACACGCGATTCGAACTGCCAGCGGCCATCCGGCGAATCGACGAACACGGGTACGATGGCGTGGAACTCCTCGCCGACAGGCCCCACGCCTACCTTCCAGCGTTCGACGAGAGGGACTGGCAGGCGCTCGCATCGGCACTCGACGAAACGGGAATCGACGTCTCGAACGTGAACGCAAACACGGTTACGGGCTACTACGACGATGCACCGCCATCAGCGTTTTTCGACCCGACCATCGTCACGGCCGACGACGACGACAGGGCCTGGCGGATCGAGTACACTCGGCGTGCGATTGATCTCGCCGAAGCAGTCGACGCGCCGGCGGTTTGTGTCGCGACTGGCAGACCGTTACCCGGAAATCCGCCAGAACAGGCCATGGAATACCTTCTCGACTCGCTCGAAGCGATCACGGAGTACGCCGAACCGACCGACGTTTCCGTCGGCATCGAATTCGAACCGGGACTCCTCGTGGAGTGCACCGACGAGGTTCTCGCTCTCATCGACGATGTCGGCAGTGACTCCCTCGGCGTCAACCTCGACCTGGGCCACGCGGCGGTGTACGGCGAGGACCCCGCCGAGAGCATCCGCAAGTGTGCCGGACACATCACTGGTGTTCACCTCGAAGACATCGCTGGTGGACGACGGGGGAAACACTATCATCTGATCCCCGGCCACGGCGGTCTCGAATTCGCGCCGATGTTCGAAGCCTTGGACGACATCGGCTACGACGGCTTTGCGACCCTGGAGTTGTACACGTATCCGGATGCGCCCGACGAAGCGGCGGCAGAAGCCTACGAGTTCCTCGAACCGTATCTGGACTGATTTGTGCTCCTCTTCGGGCCAACACGGATGATACCGGTGGACGTACCGTTTGTGTCTCACTGCTCGCGTCCACCGGTCTACTGGAGTACTGACGAGCGCTCGAAGGGCAGGGAAAGCGAGTCGGCGATCCCGAGCAGATCTGCGACTGTCGGGGCGACGGACCGCCCGTCCACGACATCGGCTTCGAGAGTTGTCTCGGGTGCCGCGGGGCCGCCGAGTCCGAAGAATCCGTACGCTGACTCGTCGACGCGGCCGTGTGACCCGGACACTTTTGTCGGATCCAGCGACGCGAGTCCCGTTTCGCCGAAGAACAATTCGCAGGGATCGAAGCCCGGTTTCGCGTGGATATCCATGTCCGTCGCGTAGTAGGGCGCGCTGTCGTCGTCCAGCCACCAGTAATACTGGAACCAGGCGTTCGAATCGGCGAGCAGGACGAGGTCACCGGTGCTGGGGTTGTCCAAACCACGTTCTTTCACGTCGTCCTCACCGAGGACAGTGTCGACGCCGTCGAGGGTCTCTAGTACGCGACGGACCTCCTCTGGCTGCTCCGTGTAGACGTGGGCCACCTGGTGGTCGACCATCGCAAAGGCTCCAGAGGAAGCGAGGTCGACCTCCTCGCCGCCTTCGCCGTCGTCCTGTACGGTGAGTAGATCGGCTTCCCGGAGCGAACGGTTGGGGAACACCGGGGTCTCGACTGCCTGAAAGCCGTACTCGCTGACGACGCTCACGACCGTCTCCGCCCAGCGATCCGTCGATCCGAGCCAGTTGAAGAACGTTCCGACGAGTTCGTCGACAGTCGCGACGGCGTCTTCGAAGGCCGCCGATCCGGGACCGTGTCGTTGCGCGTCGTAGTCCAGATGCGGAACGTAGACCCAGAGCAAATCGGGATCGTAGCGGTCGATTGTCTCTCGCGTAGCATCCAGAATCCACTCGCTGCTCGCCTCGCCGGCGGCCGGACCCCAGTAGTTGTGTAGCGGGAAGTGCCCGTACTCCGACTGGAGAGCGTCGTAGAAACCGTCGGGATTCGTCCAGCAGTTCATCTCGATCATGTCGTTGTTCTCGTCCTCGATTGGGGACGGTGTGACGGCGACATCTGCTGTGGTCCCGACGAGGTGCTGGAAAAAGAGCACGGCAGTCGTCAGGTTCGACTCGTCGCTTACCGCCTCCCACAGGCGATTCCGGTCACCACGGTCGCGCTCCCAGAACGCAGCCACGTCCTGGTCCCGGTTGTACTCGCCGTTGGCGACATCCCCGTGGTCGGCGGGGGAGCGCCCGGTCGCCAGTGTCGTTTGAACGGGGACCGTCACGGCCGGGAACGGCGGTTCGAGTGAGGCCACCGTCCGTTTCTCCAGTACGCTCTCGATGTTCGGTGCCAGTCCAGCGTCGAGATGCTGCGGTTGCAGACCGACGATATCGAGGATGATCGCCCGCCCGGCGTCTTCGTTTTCCGGTCCAGATCCGGTCTCCAATCTCTCACCCATTATTCTGTGGTTGCGTGGCGACGCTGTTCCTCGCTGTCGCAGCGCCCTGCGTAGTCGTAGAGTCGCTGGAGCCGTCTGGAGAGGTCGTGCTCGTCGACGAGCGCGGCGTAGGCGTCCAGTGAACTGGCCGTCACCATCCCGGTCGAGTCCACGACCCCTCTCGCGATGGCTCGGGCACCTGCCATCGAGAGACTCGCAACGTTACCCCGTGCTCCGATCAACCATACCCCAGTTGTCATACGACGGCCTCGTTCCGGATCTATAAAATATTTTCCTCGAAATACTTCTTTGTCTAGATTAGCAGGGTAAACACAGATAGCAAGTGGACAGTGCCGACTGCAGACACTGCTCAGACAGAACTTTGAATACACTGTCACACCACGTTCTGCGTATCGTGTCGCCACTGAGACGCTCCGCCGCCAGCGAACTCACGACAATCGCGAATTTCACAGGATCATGGTTCTCCCAGCACGTGACCACCTCCTCAGGGTCGATCTCTCTACGGAATCGGTCGAACGAGTCGCCGTCCCCGAGCAGTGGCGACGCCGGTACGTCGGCGGGAAGGGACTGGGCGCACGGTATCTCTACGAGGAACTCGACGCCGGGACCGACCCACTCGGCCCGGACAACGTCTTGCTGCTCGTGCTCGGTCCCGTTTCGGGGGTACTCCCAGGTGAAGACAGGTACGCTGCCGTCACGAAGTCTCCCCTGACAGGGGGGTTTCTCGACTCCTATGGCGGTGGCGACTTCCCGAGTGCGCTCGCCGGGGCCATCGGTGATGCAATCGCCATTTTGATCTCCGGGCAGGCCGACCGCCCGGTCCAGCTGGTCGTCGAGGACGGCACCGCACGGATCGAACCGACTGACACGTGGGGCGAGGATACCGTCGCCGTCGACGAGCAGTTCCCGGATGCCGCCGTCGCCTGTATCGGTCCCGCTGGTGAGTCCCGAGTCGCCTATGCGACCATCGCGTCCGACGCCGGGGAACACCACGCCGGCCGCGGCGGCGCGGGCGCAGTCATGGGTGCGAAACGGCTCAAAACAGTCGTTGCGCGTGGCGACCCGCCGTCCGGTCTCGAAGCCCTGCGCGAACAGTACGCCGAGCGATACGCAGAATCCGACACTGGCCAGTGGCTGGAGACAAGCGGGACCGTCGAGACAGTGGACTTCGCCAACGCGACCGGCGTTCTCCCGACCCGTGGCTGGCAGGACGGGGCGTTCGAAGGGACTGCCGAAATCGGTGTCGCCGCCGTACGTGAGTTGGCCCGAGAGCGAGAATACGACGACGAAAATGACGCACAGCCCGGCGGATTCAGAGTCGAGACGGACTCGGGCGAGAGCGTCCCCCGCGGCGCAACGGCGATGTCACTCGGTGCGGGACTCGGTATCGACGACGGACGGGCAGTCGCCGACCTCGGCGGCCTCTGTGACCGTCTTGGGATCGACCTGATCAGTGCCGGGAGTGCGGTGGCGTGGGCTATCCGGGCGAGCGACGAGGGACGCCTCGAACGGTCACTTCGCTTCGGGGACCCCGCCCAGGCCCGGGACCTCCTCTCGGAGATCGCGGCCCGCGACTCACCGCTCGGTGACGTGCTGGCAGACGGTGTCAGTGCCGCCGTCGAGCGGTTCGGTGGCGACGACCTCGTGCCGACGGTGAAAGCGATGGAACTGCCTGCGTACGATCCACGGGGTGCCCAGAGCATGGCGCTTGCCTACGCGACCAGCGACCGCGGTGCCTGCCACCGGCGAGCGATGCCGGTCGAAGACGAAGTCTTCGAAGCGTGGGACGTGGCTCAGACCGTCGAGGCCGTCGTGTGCGAACAGGACCAGAGCGCTGTCCTCTGGAGTCTCATCATCGACGACTTCGTGGGTGACGTGTTCGACGACCTCGGTGCTGAGTGGCTGGATGCGGTCGGACTCGACACCGAGGGGAGCCTTCGGACGGTCGGCGAGCGGATCTGGACACTCACTCGCCTGTTCAACGTCCGTGAGGGGTTCTCACGGGCTGACGACGCACTTCCAGCAGTGCTGGGTCAGCCGCTGGAATCGGGCCCGAACAAAGGGCAGGCGGTCGATGAAGACCGGTTCGAGGCGATGCTCGATGCGTACTACGAGACGCGAGGCTGGGGTCCTGACGGTCGGCCGACGCACGATACTGTCCAGCGACTCGGTCTCGCTGCATGTGTCGACGATCAGACGCCACTCGCAGGGCAGGTCGAAGAATGACTCTCGCTGCCGTGGACAGTACCACGGTTGCCTAATCGACAATCACATACTACTGATACAGTCGTCTCATCGGGGGATGGTTTCATTGTCTAGAGGCTCTTTGTCCCACAATATGTCATTAGAGCTGACTAAAGACGTTCCGATAACGGTAGTCAACGGCCCACTCGGTGCGGGCAAAACGACGCTCGTCAACCGCCTTCTCAACGACCCTGGCGACCGGAATATCGCGGTCATCGTCAACGATATGGGCGAACTCAACGTCGACGCGGAACTGCTTGGCGAGGAGACCGAGGAGGGTGTCATCGACCTCTCGAATGGCTGTATCTGCTGTCGTCTGCAGGACGACCTGGTGACCGAGGCAACTCGACTGGCCGAAGAACGGTCGTTCGACTATCTCGTCGTCGAAGCCTCCGGTATCAGCGAACCGATCCCGATCGCCCGGACACTCACCGTCGGGACAGATGAGGGCAGTCTCCCGGAGACCTTCCACCTCGATACGACCGTCTCTGTTATCGATGCCTACGGATTCTGGAAGGCGCTCGATCCGGCTGAATCACTGCCCGACGCTGCCCCGGATCCGGATCGACCGCTCTCAGAGGTGCTCATCGACCAGGTCGAGTTCTGTGACGTACTCCTGCTGAACAAATGCGACATGGTGCCCGACGAGAAACTCGAGGCCATCGAGGCAACGATCCGTGAACTCCAGCCACGCGCGACGCTCTACCGGACGACTTACTCGGAAGTCGATCCGTCCACTGTCCTCGACACGGGACTGTTCGATTTCGAGGAAGCCAAGAGACAGCAGGGGTGGAAACAGGCACTCACTGGGGGCGACCACTCGGGGCACGACCACGCCGAGCAGTCGGCCGCTGAGACACACGGGGTCGACTCGTTCGTCTACCGCCGCAACCGGCCATTTCACTCCGAACGATTCGATGCGTGGCTCGACGGATGGGACGGCGATATTCTCCGTGCCAAAGGGTTTGCGTGGGTCGCCAGTCGGCCAGAGACAGTTCTGGGCGTCAGTCAGGCCGGTCCCGCAGTTCAGGCCGGTCCAATCGGCGAGTGGGGTGACGACGACCCGTCGACGCGACTGGTGTTCATCGGCCAGGGGTTCGACCGGGACCGCATAGAAGACGCCCTGGATGACTGCCTGCTTTCTGACGAAGAAGAGATCGAACCCCGCTCTGGTCCGTTCCCACGGGAGAGCTAGTCAGTCTCTGTGGCCACGTAGCCAACGTCCTCACGGAGTTCGTCCCAGGATTCGTGGAACCCGTAATTGGATTCTGTCTCCTGGCTCATCGTGGACTGGTACACGTCGTCGTATGTCAGGAGTGCCGTCCAGCCATCGTGATACTGGTAGCTACAGTATTGGCACATACGCCTACTTCTGTGTCTATCAGTATAGAACTATTGGAGAGGGATAACCATCAATAAGTCGACCACTCGGCCCGG
>PXRO01000050.1:0-141408 GCA_003021685.1 Halobacteriales archaeon QS_4_62_28 | reverse complement strand
CCAGAGTGACAATGGAGTCACACAAACAATGAGTATGAATGCCGTCGTGTATCAGGGCGAATACGACGTTACAATCGAAGAAGTAAACGAACCAGAGATAGAACATCCGAACGACGTCGTTATAGACATCACGACTTCAGCAATCTGTGGCTCGGACCTCCACATGTACGAGGGCCGGACTGCCGCAGAACCCGGCATCGTCTTCGGCCACGAGAACATGGGAACAGTCTCGGCGGTCGGCGAGGCCGTTTCGACACTTCAGGAGGGTGATAGGGTAGTCCTGCCCTTCAACGTCGCCTGTGGATTCTGCCAGAACTGTGAGGACGGGTACACAGGCTTCTGTACGAACGTCAACCCCGGATTCGCCGGCGGTGCCTACGGTTACGTGGCCATGGGACCGTATAAGGGGGGACAGGCCGAGAAGCTCCGTGTTCCGTATGCCGATTTCAACGCGCTCAAACTGCCAGAAGGGGACGAACACGAGGACTCCTTCGCGATGCTTGCGGATATTTTCCCGACTGGCTGGCACGGTACGCGTCTGGCGAACCTCCAGCCGGGCGAATCCGTCGCCGTCTTCGGCGCGGGCCCGGTCGGCCTGATGGCCGCCTACAGCGCCAAGATTCAGGGTGCTTCAGAAATCTACAGCGTCGACAGAGTCCCCAGTCGCCTCGAACTGGCCGAGGACCACTGCGACGCTCACCCGATCAACTTCGATGACGGCGACCCCGTCGAACAGATCATCGACGAACACGGCGGTGAGGTCGACAAGGGTGTCGACGCCGTCGGCTACCAGGCGCTCGACCCCGCCGAGACCAGCAAAGGTGACGACTACTCCTACCAACCCGCCAAGGAGAACCCGGCAGTCGTCATCAACAGTCTCATCAAGGTCGTCCGACCGACTGGCGAACTCGGCATCCCGGGACTGTACGTCCCCGAGGACCCCAACGCACCCGATGACATGGCCGCCCAGGGCCGCCTCGGCATCGACTTCGGGAAACTCTTCGAAAAAGGACAGAAACTCGGCACCGGCCAGTGTAACGTCAAGGCGTACAACAGTGAACTACGCGACATGATCATCGAGGGCCGTGCTGATCCGAGCTGGGTCGTTTCCCACCGGGTCGGTCTCGACGAAGCCCCGGAGATGTACGAGAAGTTCGACAACCGTGAAGCCGAAGACGAAGCCATTACGAAAGTCGTGCTCGAACCGTAGCGATTCCCGTCGCTCCGCTCGCGACCCCCTTTTCGTTCTCGCTGCTGGACTTCCCCGAGACATCACGAGGAACGATCAGACACACGCCGGAAACACTTTCGGTGACCGGACCATCGTTGTATCTAGTACGATGCATCGGCGAACCTTCCTTCGCGTGGCTGGTGTGGGTTCAGTGGGTGGACTCGCTGGCTGTACGCAACGGAGACAGAACCGGGCCCAGACCCAATCGAACCAGGGCGGAGAACGAGAATCTGGAGCGGTCGGAGACAGTGAACTCGCCCTGGCGACAACCACGAGTACCTTCGACACGGGCCTTCTCGACGCTATTCACCCGACATTCGAGGACAACCGCGGTGTTACGATCAAGACGATTCCGAAAGGGACGGGAGCAAGTCTTCGAACGGCACGAGACGGCGACGCCGATGTCATTCTCGTCCACGCGCGGAATGCAGAGGACACGTTCTTGCGGGATGGTTTCGGCGTCAATCGTCGGGATGTCATGTTCAATGACTTCGTCATCGTCGGTCCGGACGACGATCCGGCAGCTATCAACGGTATGGACACTGCCACCGCAGCGTTTGGGATCATCGCTGAAACAGAATCCACATTCGTTTCGAGAGGCGACGATTCGGGGACCAATAAAAAAGAGTGCGTCATCTGGGACGAGGCCAGCATTGACCCGAGCGGTGAGTGGTATCGTGCAATCGGGAAAGGAATGGGCGATACACTCGTCCAGACGAGTCAAATGGGTGCGTATACGTTAGCAGACCGTGGGACGTACTTGTCAATGAAAAACGAAGTCGACCTCGTCATCCACGTCCAGGGGCCGCTCAGGGGCGGACCGGTGTTGCTCAAGAACCCTTACGGTGTGATGGCGGTGAATCCGGCCAAACACCCTGACGTGAACTATCAGGCCGCGATGGCGTATATCGGCTTTCTCACGAGTCCGCAGGGCCAATCGATGATCGAGAACTACACTGTAAACGGTTCGCAACTGTTCTTCCCCAACGCCATCACGGAAGAGATGAACGTCAAGCAGCACGTCCCGCAGGGATACTCCCACGGACAGGCACAGTCGCTCTCGAAGCGAGAGAAACAATATCTTTACTGGGTCGACAACAAGGTCCCCACTGACTACTAACGGTGTTTCTCCCACTCCTGACACAACTCCCCGACAACGGTTGGACGTATATCCTCAGTACCATCCTCGTCTCGTTGCAAGTGAGCTTCACTGCCGTTGGGTTGAGCACACTCTTTAGTCTCCCAGTCGCTGTCCTCGTCGGATTCACCGATTTCCCCGGGAAACGCATCGTGACGGCGGTCATCAATACAGGGATGGGGTTTCCGAGTGTCGTCGTCGGGCTTGCCGTCCTACTGGTAATCTCGAACAGTGGGCCACTCGGAACGCTCGATCTGGTATTCACCCCGCAGGCGATGATCGCTTCGCAATTCATTCTTGCGACCCCGGTCATCATGAGTATCAGTCTCTCGGCAGTCGAAAGCGTCGAGCAGTCCGTTCGCGATGCAGCGTTCGCGATGGGTGGTACGGATGTCGATGTCGGAATCGTCGTTATCAGAGAAGCCCGGTACGGCATCATCACAGCGATCCTGGCTGGCTTCGGGCGAGCGATCAGCGAAGTCGGCTCGATCCTCATCGTCGGCGGGAATATCGTCTTCAGCGACGGGCAGTCTTATACGCGAACACTGACGACAGCGATTACAGTCGAGGCGAGACAAGGACACTACGAGATCGGTTTCGTACTGGGCGTGATTTTACTGGTTCTCGTCTTCGGCGTTAACGGGTTGGGATCGTGGGTTCGAAGCAAGGGCCGAGGAGAACGATCAGCATGACGTTGACAGCAAAGGGTGTCTCGATTGGGTATGGCGACGAACGCGTTCTCGAAGACGTCACAATCGGTGTCGAGACCGGTGAAATTCTCACCCTCGTCGGCCCGTCCGGGACCGGGAAAACGACGCTACTCCGTCTCCTCTCGATGTTCCAGCGGCCAGATTCCGGAACGGTCGCGTGGAAAGACACAGATGTCTGGGAACTCTCTGCGGAGGAACGACTCGGGGTTCGCCGTCAGAGTAGTATGGTGTTCCAGGAACCGAGTCTGTTCAATGCACCGGTCTACGAGAACGTCATGTACGGACAGCGCGTCCGCAAATCGTGGCGTGAACGGATTCGAGAGCGAGTCGTCGGGTTCATCGACGACGAATCGATGTCCGATTCGGTACAGACGGCACTGGAAACAGTCGGAATGATCGACAAGGACGGACAGAACGCGCTCTCGCTCTCGGGCGGGGAAGCCCAACGCGTCGCCTTTGGACGGGCACTCGCTGTGAATCCGGAGATCATGTTGCTCGACGAACCTTCGTCAAATCTCGATCCCCGGAACACTGCTGTCCTCGAGGACGCGATGTTCCGGGCAAAGGAACGTGGTGTCGGGGTGATCGTCGCAACGCACGATATGAATCAAGCTCGACGCATCTCTGATCGCGTCGGATTCATCTACGACGGTGAACTCGTGGAGACAGGCCCACCAGCCCAAATCTTCGACGACCCGACTGATCGTCGCACGAAACGGTTCGTAGAGGGAGAGTTGCTGTACGACATGGACGACTCTCAAACGCCATCTACACCGGCTTTGGAGTGATCTACGAGGTATCGCGCCGCCGGTTGCAGCCGTCGGGTAGCCGCGTGCTGCCCCGGACACTGTTCGGTGGTATCCATGACGCTCCGGCTTGTCATCTGCCGATTCGTCGTCCGTCGGGTCGCACCGAACGCGAGCGCTTCGCCGGAGGTACGATCCGTCAGCCCTCATGGCCGTCCAGTGAACTCGAAGCGCGCACCGCCTTGTCGACTGTCCGTGACTGTGATCTCCCAGCCGTGTGCCTCGACGATTCCAGCGACGATGGCCAGGCCGAACCCGGTGCCGTCCAACGATGTCGTGGAAATCCGCGTTTCACCCCTCGGCGTCCGATCCAGACTCCACATTCGACCGGAATGTCTGGATTTCCGCACGGAGGGCCTGGCGCTTCAACAGGACGAACCCGCTGAATATCGCGACGAATCCGACAACCGAGAGCGGATCGATCGATTCGCCCAGCACGAGCCACCCGGAGAGGGCTGCAAAGACCGGGGCCGTATATGAGACGAGATTGATCTCGATGGCACCGAGTCGGTCGAGCAACTCGAAGTAAATGAAGTAGCCGACGGCACTGGCCAGTACGGCGAGATACACAATCGCGGCGAGTGCGCCAGTCGTGAACTCCGCTTGCACCAGCGATTCCGACGGCAAACCGAAACTCACGGCGTGGAGCAGGACGGCCCCGAGTGCGTTCGACCAGGCGACCATGCCTTCAGAAGAGATGCCGCCGTCGATGCGCTGGACGAGGACACTCCCGAGGGCCACACACACCGCCGCAAGCAGCACGAACCCCGGAAAGACGAGGTCGTTGGCGAGGACGTTCGATGGGTTCGGGCCAGCGACCAGACCGACGCCGATGAAGCCACAGGTGAGACCGACGAGTCCGACCAGCGTCAACCGTTCGCTCGGCAGGAACAGTCGTGAGAACACGGTCGACAGAACTGGGTTCATGCCGATGAGAATAGCCGCAACGCCGCTCGTGACGCCCTGTTCTCCGATAAACAGGAACGCGTTGTACAGGCCGATGATGAGCGTCGCACCGACGAATACCGTCGTCCAGTCTCCCCGAGTCCGTGGTCGCCAGTAGTCCGTCGTGGTGGCCGCAAAGCCGAGCATCAGGACCCCGGCAACATCGTAGCGAAGCGCCGCAAAGAGCACAGGCGGCATGAATGCCAGACCGGCCTTGATCGCCATGAACGACGTTCCCCACAGGACCGACAGGAAGAGAAAGAGTCCGCCATTGCGGAAGCGACCCATAGCGAGATATCGACCGGGTAGTAAATAAACAGTGGTCCGAGCGGTCCCTGGTATATCGGCAACTGTTCGTCTGCGAACGATACATGCTACCAGTCCACGTCAATGTGCCGCCGTCGTGTCTGTCGTCACAGTGATTATTGTCGGTCTCTCCGGGATAGATCGCACGATAGCACGCGACCGACTCGGTAATCGGCGACAATAATCACTACCACACATCACCCACTGGTTCACTCTCGACTGTCGTAGGTTTCGGCCAGTGCGTCAAGTGCCTCGTGGTGTTCTGTCGTGTGAGGTGCCGTCAGCGGTGAGACACTGACCCTGCCGTCGACGACGGCACGGCGGTCGGTCCCATCCGGGTCGGGAATGTCACCCTCGGCCATCCGTTCCCAGATGCGGTCGTGCAGGGTCACCGTCCCGTCGTGGTGTTCGGCCCCCATCTGGTACACCTCCGACGGGTCGGTGACGATCATCTCTGCGGGCCCCCACTCTGCGACGGGCGCGTTGACGTTGAGATAGTCACACTGCTCGAAGACGCCGGCACCGAAGGCGTGGTCGACGAGGTGCGATGCCGCCCTGGTCGCTTCCCTGTAGCTATCGTAATCGGTCTCGATGTCGGAGAAAGCGGTGTCCTCTCGGACCGGGATGTACATCGAGACGGCGATGGCCGGCACGTCGAAAAAGGTCGCTTCCACGGCCGCGCTGACCGTCCCTGATCGGCCGAGGACGTACGCACCGAGGTTCGCACCGACGTTACAGCCAGCGACGACGATGTCGGCATCGGGGACTAGCGCCTCGATACCGGCGACGACGCAGTCCGTCGGCGTCCCCTCCACGGCGTAGCCGAGTTCGTGTTCGTGGACAGTCACTTCGTGAGAAATTGCCCGTCCGACCGCACTCTGGTCGTCCTGTGGCCCAATGGCGGTTACGTCGCCAACCTCTGCCAGGGCATCGTACAGTGCTCTGAGGCCCACACTCTCGATACCGTCGTCGTTCGTCAGGAGGATCGACGGCTGCTCGTCCATACACCCCGTCAGAGCGAGAACGGCAAAAGGACACCGACGCCACATGGCAAGGATTCGCAAGTGTTAGACACTACGCTCACGCCGGAACGCGGTCGACGACGGTTTCGCTGCCGACCACGACGTTGTACGCGTCCTCGTCGTCGTTCCACAGCACGAGCGCGTTCTCGAAAAAGAGGAGATCGCCGTAGTCGGCCGCCCGCAGGTCCTCGTTGAGTATCGATTCCTCGGTCAGCACCGCGAAGTGGTCGATTTCCTGGCTCCCGTCGCCGATCAGGTAGAGGGGGTTGCCACCGTCAGCGAGGTCGTGACTCAGTTTCACGGCCAGCATATCGATCCGGTCGGTGACGTGGGACTTGGCATCGGCCATCTTGGCCGCCGTCGCGTGATTACCCCGCGTTTCGATGGCGGTCTTCCCGTCGGTTCGCAGGATCGAATAGGCGTACTGTACGTCGACGTTGACGAACTCGCCCGACGTGTGGTAGTGATCGGTCGCCGCCTCGTCCAGTTGGCGCTGGAACGCCGGCACGTCGATGTCTGGCTGCACGTCGAACGACCAGGACTCGCTCGATGGGGACTGGTGGGGCCACAGCCGGACTGTCGGACTGTACACGGTAGCGGGGCCGTCGTCAGCGACGGCGCGCTCGATCCGTCGCAGTCCGGTCGCGGTGTTCCTGTCGGCCGGTTCGATCGCGACGACAGACCCCGCATCTGTGAGCGAGTCGAGGTACCGCTTGACGATGGCCGACGGGTCATCGAGTTCGTTCAGGACGCTCGCAAAGAGGATCAGGTCGAACGCGCCGTCCGGGTCGAATGCCTCTGCCGTCGTGCGATGGATGGTCGTATGGACGTTCGGTCCAGTCGTTTCGAGCATCGCGTCGAGCACGTCGGCGCTGGCGCTGGGTTCGACGGCGTGGTACTCGACGAGGGCGTCGTCCGGCAGACGGTCGAGCAGGCCGAGTGCGGGACCGCCGACGCCAGCACCCACGTCGAGGACGCGCAGTCGCTTCGGAACGAGACCGTCACGGAGCAGGTCGGCGACGACGTACTGGGTCGTGGCGTAGTAATCGGGCAGATGGTACAGCGCATACGCCAGCGCCGTCACCTCGTCGTAATCGACTGACTGCTGCTGGCGGTACCGCTCCTTGATTTCCCGGAGACGGTTGCGGAAGCGGTTACCGCTCTCTCCCTCGGGCCACCCCGCGCCCTCGGCCTCGACCAGCAGGTCTTCGAGTCGGCGAGCGTACTCCGCCGGGAAGGAGTCGACGCCGCTGAAACTGGTCTCTGCGGGGGCCTCCTCGACCGGTTCGAAGGTGCCGTCCGGACGCTCGATCAGGGCCAGATCCAGCGCCTCCTCGCGCAGCACCTGTCGAACGACGGCCGGGTGTGGTTGACTCTCGACGTACGAACAGACCTCCTCGGGGTCTATCGGTCGAACCTGCCTGAGATACTTCGCGTTCGATCTGATGGCTTCACGGGTTTCGTCGTTCATTGGCGTTCCTCGTACAGTTCGACGAAGGTCTCGTCGTCGGCATCCGCGATCTCCTGTGCTGCGGCCGCAACGTCGTCGGCACCGTCGAAGGCCGCCTGGATGTCGGCGTAGACGCGCGCCTCACCGTCAGTCACCTGCTCGACGAGGTCGAACAGGCTGGCAGAGACCGGCGTCTGGAAGGCGTCGGGCACGTCATCGGCGGCGAGCGCGAAGGCGAGGACGGCCGTGTGGGCGCTGGCCTGAACCGTCTCCATCGCCTCGTCGTGTTCGGCCGGCGTCGTCTCGACGAGGTCGTTGTCACGGGTTGCGAGTCGCTCACGGATCGTCTCGGAGATCGGACCGTCTACGTCTGTAACGACTGCGAGGTTGCCGGGCGCATTCTCCGGGGCAAAGAGCGGGTGCAGACTCATCCGCTCGCGGTCAGGCGCGGCGGCCCGCATCGCGTCGACTGGTTCGCGCATACTGCCCGTCACGTCACAGATCGCCGTGGTCGCACAGTCGGCGTACTCCTCGACGACGGCGGCCACGGCCGGCATCGGGACGGCGAGACACACCAGGTCGAACGGCTCCTCGACCGGCGGGGTGAGTGCGCGGCCACCGACCGCAGCAGCCGCGTTCTGTGCGGTCGCCCGGTCAGTGTCCACGAACGAAACGTCGTCGTCACCCGTCGCGACACTCTCGGCGAACCACTGTCCCATCGCCCCCGCACCGACGACGAGTAGCCTCATTGCGGGTCGGTAGCCATTGCCTGCTCAAAAGCAGTTCGGTCGGCCCGACAGACGGCTCTCTTCGACCCGCCGCACATTCGAATCTGGCCAGCGAAAGACCGAGTCGATGAACGCCGCCGAGATCTCGACCCGTTTCGTCGCAGGTGCCTTATACTGTCGGACGGAAGTCCGTGACGGATTTCGCCACCCCGGGGTGGCGAGGATCTTCAGATAGTTACGTCCGACAGTATCACTCATCTCCGCGAGCGTCGCGAGGCAGTCACCGCGCAGTGACCGTGGTCACGACCTCGTCTGCCGTCTGTAAACGCTTATCAGTACCCGCCGTGTTTCCGGCCGTATGAAGCGTGTTCGATTTCGGGATTCTGCCGGAAACGTCCGTGGTGGTCGATGGACCGTCGAGGACGGCGAACCGGTCGTCACGGCCGCGGCCGGGCCGTATGGTCGTATCGCGTTCGGTGACGAGTCCCACGCACCCGAAGAAGTCGACGTGCTCCCGCCGTGTGAACCGACGAAAATCGTCTGCATCGGCCGCAACTACGCTGACCACGCCGACGAGCAAGGCAAGGACGTGCCGGACCGACCCCTCCTCTTCCTGAAGCCACCGAACACCGTCACCAGCCACAACAAGACGGTGACGCTTCTTCCAGACAAAGAGCGAATCGACTACGAGGCGGAACTCGGCGTCGTCATCGGCGAACAGTGCAAGAACGTCAGCCAGCGCAACGCCGAGAACGTGATCGCCGGCTACACCTGCGTCAACGACATCTCGAACCGCGACGACCAGAGCGTCGAACAGAACTGGGTCCGGGGCAAGGCCTTCGACAACGCCTGTCCCATCGGCCCACTCGTCGCGACTCCCGAACATCTCCCCGACGATGCGACCATCGAGACCCGTGTCAACGGCGATATCGAGCAGTCTTCCTCTATCGACAATCTCATGTTCCCCGTTCCTGAACTGATTGAGGAGATCACGGACTACATGACGCTGGAACCCGGCGACGTGATCGCAACCGGGACGCCTGCAGGCGTCGGTCCGCTCTCGAACGGCGACGAGGTCGAAATCGAAATCGAAGGTGTCGGAACGCTCCAGCACAGCGTTCGAATTCCCTGATCAGTTCCCGTCTTGTGACGGTCTCTCATCCTTCGTCGCTATCCCGTGGTTCATAGCCCACGACACCTCGCGCGTGCTGGATGTCGAATCGTCGGTATCGAACGGGCGTCAGCGTCTCCAACAGCAGATCTCGCACAAGCGAGTGTATCCTTCTCTAATATATAAAAGCGACTACTTTCAATAAATACTGACTCAGCAATGACTAAGTAAAGAGCGGTCGACCGTTCACGTATGGCCGACGCGACGAACGACACGGGCGGGGCAGAGCCTCCCGAGCCACTGCTACCCGACGACAGCGTCCTTGACCTGTCGGAGTACCTGGCCATGCAGCGCGCTATCGGCAACGAGATCCGCTTTCAGATCCTGCGAACGCTCGGGCAAAACGGCGACCTGAGCGCGACCCAGATCGCCGACACACTGGCTATCGAGACGAACACGCTCCATTACCACCTCGATACGCTCGTCGACGTCGGACTGGTCCAGAACAGAAAACGGTCGTCCCCCGACCGAGATGGCCTGTCCTCCTACTATCGTGTGAGCCCACTGGGAACGGCGATGCTCGACCACGGCGTCGAAGAACTCTTTCGGCGTGAATGGGAGTTCGCAGACCGGTACGCGTAAACGTGGTTTCAGTGAAACGCACGCCGGCACCGCGGCAGGACGTGTGTATCGTCGGCGCGGGACCAGCGGGTGCGCTCGTCGCTCACCGTCTCGCAAGCGTTGGCCACGACGTGGTGGTGCTGGAAGCGGGGCCGCGATTCGACTTCGAGGACAGACCCGAGCGGATGGAGCGGTCGATCCGACCGGGCCACGAGGACCTGTCTGTCTGGGGGATGGGCGGCGAACGTGACGAGTTCTCGACGGCGGGCGAGCAGTTCTACCCGCTGAACACTGCTCGCGTGAAGGGCGTCGGTGGATCGACGCTTCACTGGCAAGGGATGGTGATGCGTCTCCACGAGAGCGACTTCGCCGGCAGGTTGCCGAACGACGATCCGCCGTGGCCGATTAGCTACGAGGAGCTACGGCCCTACTACGCCGAAGTGGAGTCGGCCTTCGGTGTCGCGGGGGCCTCGGACAACCCGTTCGCGCCGCCTCGCGAGGACCCGCATCCGATGCCCGCGTTCGAGCCGTCCTACAGCGACTCGCTGTTCGCGCCGGCCTGCGAGCGACTGGGGATCACGACCCACAGCGTTCCCAACGCGCGCAACTCGGAGGGGTACGACGACCGGAGCGCCTGCGTCGGCTACGGCACCTGCCAGCCGGTGTGTCCCTCCGGCGCGAAATACAGTGCCGACAACCACATCGAGAAAGCCGAAGACGAGGGCGCTCGGGTCATCGACCGCGCACCGGTCCAGCGATTGGCGACGGGCGACGACGGCGACCGCATCGAGAGTGCGGTGTATGCCACGCCCGAGGGGACCGAACACCGCCAGACGGCCCGCGAGTTCGTCCTCGCAGCGGGGGGCATCGAGATTCCGCGCCTCCTCTTGCTCTCGCGCTCCACCCAGTATCCCGACGGCCTCGCGAACACCTCCGGGGCGGTCGGGCGGTACTTCATGGAACACCTCTTTGCCGGCGCTGGCGGGACCATCGACCAGGAGACCAGACAGAACCACGTTGGCTTCATCACCAGCGAGAGCCACCAGTTCTACGACGACCCGGGGCAGTCACTCACCCGCGACGGCGAGACCATCCTGCCGGCCGCCGCCGGACCGCTCTCGCCGATCAAGCTGGAGTTCCTGAACTACGCCGGTCCCTCGCCGGTCGAGATGGCACTGGACGCCGAGGAGTGGGGCGACGCGCTCCTGTCGGACATTCGCTCGGCATACGGCAACAACATCGCAATGGGGGGTCTCGTCGGCCAGCCACCCCGTCGGGAGAATCGCGTGACGCTCGATGGGGCGACGACCGACGACCACGGCAACCCGGTCCCCGAGATTCACTGGTCGTGGGGACCCCGCGTCCGGCAGACGATTGCACGCGCTAACGAGATCCAACACGCCGTCCTCGGCGAACTGGGGACCGAGATCGCCTGGACCGCTGGCCCGGCGTCGACCGGCCCGGCCTACCACCACATGGGGACGACGCGGATGGGCACCGATCCGACCGAGAGCGTCGTCGATCCGACCCTGCGAACCCACGACCTCGCGAACTGCTGGATCGCCTCTTCGAGCGTGTTCCCGACGGCCGGGTCGATGAACCCGACGCTGACAATCGGTGCGCTGGCGCTTCGCTGTGCCGATGAACTCGACGAGCGACTCTGATGATAATCACTATCAGAAACCGAGCAAGATTCCGGCGTCGAGCAACAGCAGGAGCGAGACGACACTCGCCCCGAGGAAGAAGGGCCTGGCCTCGCGAGCGGGTGCCCGGAGTTTCTGCTGGTCGAACCCGTCGGTCAGTTTGGCCGAACCGACCTCGACGAGACCGGCGAGGACGAACCAGAAGACGAGCATGGCGATGACGAGATAGCCACGGTACGAGGACAACAGTGCGGTCGCGCCGTACTGCGTCGCCGCCAGATGGCCGCCCGTCAGGAACAACAGCAGCGCGCTCGTGCGTGAAACGGTTTGCAACCGACCGATCATTGAGGAGAGTGGTCCGGAATTGCTGTCACCTGACATCGCTGTCGGCAACACTGCGGTAGTCACGAACACGACACTCCCCGTCCACAGTGCGGCAAAAGCCATGTGGACGGCGTAGATTCCAGCGAGTACAGCACCCATGGCCACTGCTGTGAACTGGACCGTAATCAAAGGGTCGGGATCGGTTACACGCGCGGCAGCGAGAGACGGAATTCGGCCGGAGTGAGCACGCTTAAGCCCCGCCGTCTGTTTGCTTCGGGCATGAAACCACGGGACCTCTCGGCCCACAGTGTCTATCGCGCCGGGCGAGGACTCGAAGAAGTCGCCCGCGAACTGGGCATGGACCCCGACGACCTCGTGAAACTCGCGTCGAACGAGAACATGTACGGCCCGAGTCCGAAGGCCGTCGAAGCAATCCGAGACGCCACAGAGCGGATGCACTCCTACCCGAAAGCCTCCCACGCCGACCTCGCGGAGCGACTGGGCGAGTGCTGGGACCTGTCGCCCGATCAGGTGTGGCTTGGCAACGGCGGCGACGGCGTCCTCGACTATCTCGCACGAGCGATGCTGGAGCCGGGTGACGCAGTGCTGGTCCCGTCGCCGGGCTTTGCGTACTACCCGATGAGCGCGCGCTTTCACCACGGTGACGTCCGGGAGTACACACTCTCGAAAGCCGACGACTTCGCACAGACCGCAGCGACCGTCTTGCAAGATTACGACGGCGAGCGCATCGTCTATCTCACCAGTCCACACAATCCGACCGGCAGCGAGTTTACCACCGACGCCATCGTCGAAATCGCCGAGCGGACCGACGAGGAGACGCTCGCCCTCGTCGATGAGGCCTACGGTGAGTTTACCGAACGGCCGAGCGCCAGACAGTTGCTGGACGAGCGAGACGACATCGCCATCCTCCGGACGTTCTCGAAGGTGTACGGCCTGGCCGGTGTCCGACTCGGCTACGGTCTCGTCCCCGAGGCGTGGGCCGACGCCTACGCGCGGATCAACACGCCCTTCGCCGCGAGCGAACTCGCTTGCCGGGCCGGACTCGCTGCACTCGAGGACGACGACCACCGCGAAACGACCGTCGAGACCGCTCGCTGGGCACGCGAGTATTATCACGAGCACCTCGACGCGCCGACCTGGGAGAGCGGCGGCAACTTCGTCCTCGCAGAGGTCGGGGACGGCAGTGCAGTGGCCGACGCCGCACAGCACGAGGGCGTCATCGTCCGGGACTGCTCGAGCTTCGGTCTGCCAGAGTGCATCCGACTGACTTGCGGGACCCGTGAGGACACGAAACTGGCCGTCGAAATTGTCAACGGGGTGCTGTCCTGATGCGAGTCGCGGTCACAGGCACGCCGGGGACCGGCAAGACGACGGTGACGGAGCACCTCGATACCGACCTCGACGTAATCCACCTCAACGAGTATATCAAAGCGGGTGGACTCGATGCGGGCATCGACGAAGACCGGAACAGCGTCGTCGCTGACTTCGATGCCGTCGCCGACTTCCTCGACGGTCGGACGGACGTGCTCTTCGAGTCCCACCTCGCGCACAACGTCGCGGCCGACCGCGTCGTCGTGTTGCGCGCTCATCCCGAAACTATCGTCGACCGCCTCACAGAGCGTGGCGAGAGCGCGGCCTCGGTCCAGGAAAACGCCGAGAGTGAGGCGCTGGACATAATTCTGAGCGAAGCGGTCGAGCGCCACGGAACCGCAAACGTCTACGAGATAGACACCACCGACCGCACCGTCGAAGCGGTCGCCGACGACGTGGCGGCCGCCGTCACGGGCGAGCGGGAGCCAAGCGCCGGCACGGTCTCGTTTATCGATTACCTATGACCCTCGACCAGTTTCGCCCCCTGGCCGACCGTGCGCTCGAACCGTTCGTCGTTCTCGCCAAGCGACTCGGACTGTCGCCCGACGCCGTCAGCGTCGTTGCGTTCTCCCTAGCCGGCGGTGCTGGCGGGGCCTTCTACGTCGCCGGCGACCAGCCGATGCTGTACGCCGTCGGCGCGGTACTGGTCTTTGCCAACGGCTGGCTCGACCTCGTCGACGGTGCACTCGCACGAGAACTGGCGGTTGCCTCCGCAGGCGGTGACTTCCTCGATCACGTTCTCGACCGCTATGCAGACATCCTGATGCTCGTCGGTCTCGCGGCGGGTGTCGGCCGGTACGACCTCGGTCTCGCGGCAGTGACGGGCGTACTGATGACCTCGTATCTCGGCACACAGGCACAGGCCGTGGACCTCGACCGCGTCTACGGCGGGTTGCTCGGACGGGCAGACCGACTGGCACTGATCGGCCTCGTCGCCGCCGTCGCAGCGGTCGTCTCCCAGTCCGTCCAGGGCCTGACAGTGATCGGCTGGTTGCTCGTCGTCTTCGCCATCGTCGGTCACCTGACGGCACTGCAGCGGTTCTACTACTCGATGCAAGCGTTAGAGTGAATCCTGGTGCCGACGCGGCGACGCCGTACGATTTAAGCCGCGTGGTGACGAATCAGCAGGCATGGTACAGTGTGAGATGTGCGGGAAAGACGTCGCTTCACCGAGTCGCGTGAAGATCGAAGGTGCCGAACTCGACGTCTGCGACGAATGTACTGATTTCGGGACTGAAGTCCGGACAGAGGAGAGTGCTTCGACGTCGACGAAATACTCGACCAGCAGCTCTTCGAGCGGTTCCTCGGACAGCGGCAGTTCGGGTACTTCGGGTTCGAGTGGCTCCAGCAGTCGTCCCCGCAACGACATGTTCGACGAGATGGACGAGTTGGCACAGGACTACGACGACCGGATCCGGAACGCTCGGGAGTCTCGCAGCCTCAGTCAGGAGGACCTGGCGCGGGAACTCAACCTGAAAGCGAGCCTGATCCGGAAACTCGAGCGTGGCGATACGCTCCCCAGCGACGATGTCCAGACGAAACTCGAACGGGAACTCGACATCTCGCTGAACGCCGGTGGCACGGACACCGACGAGGAGTGGGACGGCGGGTCTTCGAGTGGCGACTACACCCTCGGTGACGTGGTCAAGCGGAAAGACTGACGCTCGAAGCCTGAGATCGATAGATCGGTCCTCGATAGCGGCCACATTCCAGTTGCAGATAGCGGGGTCTCACAACGTATTTCAGCCTAGACTGAGGTGATACTGCTGTATGTTCGTCTTAGTCAACCTCAAGGCATACCCGTGTGATCCGATTGCAGTAGCCAGTGCAGCGGCCGACGTGAGCGACGACACCGGCGTTCGCGTCGGCGTCGCACCCCAGGCGGCCCACATCGACGCCGTTGCCGACACCGGCGTCGAGACGTGGGCACAGCACGTCAGTGGCGTCGAACACGGAAGCCACACCGGAAGCACGCTCGCGGAGGCAGCCGCGGATGCGGGTGCGACCGGCACGCTCCTGAACCACTCCGAGAACCGACTCAAGCTTGCAGATATCGACGGTGCGCTCGACGCGGCCGAGCGAACCGACTTCGAGACGATCGTCTGTGCGAACAACCCCGAACAGATTGCCGCTGCGAGTGCGCTCGGACCGGACGGTGTCGCTGTCGAGCCACCGGCACTGATCGGGACCGGAACGCCCGTGAGCAAGGCCGACCCGGACATCGTCCGCGACGCCGTCGAGGCGGCCGCTGCCGTCGACGAGAGTGTCGACGTGCTGTGTGGGGCCGGCATCTCGACCGGCGACGACGTCGTCTCCGCCGGTGAACTGGGTGCCACGGGCGTCTTGCTCGCCAGCGGCGTCGCCAAGGCCGACGACCCGCGCGCGGCGCTGGAAGACCTCGTCGCACCGCTTACCGAATAAGCCAGCGAGAACCAGTTTCCCGATCACTCTCCCCGCTATTCGACGGTGATCGTCTCCCGGAGCGTCATCACGGCATCGACGACGTCGCTAGCCGGGAGGTCGTCGGGTGCCGACTCCCTGACGAGGTCCTGAAGTCGCGGCGCGTATCGCCCGCGACCGACGTGTTCGACGAAGCCAGCCAGTCGTAGCTGTCGGTTGTGCGCGTAGGCGTTCGTCCGGTCGCCGCTGCCACCGGCCGAAAAGTGGGCGTTCAGCGGGGTATCCGACCCCTGTTCGACGTAGTACGCGAGCATACGACGCGTCTTCTCGTCCATTTCGGCGATATCTGTGCGAAGATCGACGAGAAACCGGTGCTGAATGCCGGGTGATCCGGTGTGTGTCTCATTTGCCTGCTCGTCGACGGACTCCGACCCTGACCCGTTGGCCGCTGCTTCCTCGGCCGCGAGTGCCTCCGCAGAGGCCGCCTCGCCGTCGGCCCCGGTGTCGTCCGTCTCGACGACATCGTCGTCGCTGTCGTCCGGTGGGGCGTCGAACGCGGCTGCCGGGTCCCCGTCGCCTTCGTCGGAGGCCTCGGCGAAGGCAGCCGGTTCGAACTCGAAGGCGGTATCGTCGGACTCACCGTTTTTGATCCCGCCAGCGATAGCCGGTCCGTCGTCGGCGAAGGCACCGAAGGCGTCGCCAAAGCCGCCGCCGGTGGTTTCGTCGGGAGAGGAGGTCTCGTCAGGGCCGTCGCTGGTCATCGCGTCGCCGGTCAGGCGGGCCTGGCGCTTGCGCTGTTTCTCCTTCTCGGTCCGACCGGGGTTGTACCCCTCGACGTGGTTCAGGAGTGCATCGGTGAACTGCTCGGCCATCCGTGTCATATCCCGGGCGTCCTGCAACTCCGTTTCGAGTTCGGCGATGCGAGAGTTCTTCTTGTCGAGTTCCTCGCGGAGTTCCCTGATGCGGTCCTCCGTCTGGGCCTTCTCGTCGCTGATCGTCTCCAGTTCGCTGACCAGGTCCTCGCTGACGGACTTGAGTTCGGGGCGTTCGAAGTCGTCGAGGCCCGGCGTCGCGCCGGCGTCGAAGGTCTGCTTGCGGTGGAACTGCACGCGGCGGATCGATTCGGCCCAGTCGGTCATGAGGAACGCTTCGCCGTCGTCCAACTCCTCCACGGCGTTGGCGTACTCGGAGTCGATGATCCGCCCGACCACCTTGGTGTCGTTGTTCCAGGTGAGGCGGTGCCACACCAGCCAGTCACACTGTGTGATGTAGTCTTTCTTGACGTCAGCCGGGCGCTGGGAGATGCCGACGATGCCGAGGCCGTGCTTGCGCCCGCGCTTGCCGATCTTGATGAGCATCTTCCCGACTTCGTTGACCGACCCCTTCTCGGGAATCCACTCGTGGCACTCCTCGACGAGCATCAGGAAGGGCTGTTTCTGTTTTTTGGCCTTGACGAACAGTTGCTTTGCGACCTGTGTCAGCAGTTCTTCGGCCTCCTCCTGATCCAGAAACGACGAGATGTCGAGGATGATCGGCACGTTCTGTTCCAGGGCCAGCGAGGCGATTTTCTCCGCGTGTTCGACGGTGACCTGGATGTCACACTCCTCGTCACCCCCGACGTGGAGGATCTCGTATTCCTCTTTCAGGCCGTAATACTCGCCGTCGATGTCGACGATGAGCAGTCCAAAGCCATTGTCCAACAGGTTCTCGGCGATGACCGAGGCGGTGTTGGAGTTGTGGACGAACACGCCATCGGCGACGAAGTTGTCGTTGTGCTCGACATCGAGGTCGTACACTGTTCGCTCCTCGTCGACGGCCTCGATCGAGACGATTCGTTTCCACTGAACGTCGGATCGCCCAAATGCACGGGCGCGACCCTCGATCCCGAGTTCGTCGACGAGTCGGTTGTAGGTCTCACGTCCGACTTTCTGCTTTCGAGTGTGCTGGTGGAGGCTGGCACCGGCAGATTGATGACTGTCGCCGGTCGTCCATCCCTTTTCACGGGCGGCGGCGTTCAACACCGATCCGAAGTTCGGGATCATGTCCTTTCGGTTGTACGTGTCGCCGTCGTCGAGTCGTTGAGCGAACCGGTCGAGTTTCGACTGCTTGTCAGCCACGCTCAAGTCGACAACCTCCCGGAACGCCGGAATAGCAAACGCATCGACGCGGAGACGCCGATACCGTTGGCGGTCGCCGTCGTGTACCGTAAACTTGTCTCGAACCGTTGACGAGATGCCGAACTGACGGAGCAGGGTACGCACCCTATCGAGCAGGGCTGGCGACTTCGAGATGACGGTTACCTCGTCCGAACCGATCGTACCGTCGCCGTCGAAGTACCCAGAGAGGAGTCCTGCCCGGAACGGTGCCGGCGCATCGAACGCCCAGTTCGGGACCGACTTTTCGCCGGCACCGGACCCAAACTCCGTGCGCAGGAACCTCGCATAGGGCTGGAACCCCTTGTTACAGGTCCGTTCGTACACGTTGAAACCACGCCGGTCGAGGAAGTCATGGATGTCGTCGTCGACGTTCGAAATCTGGAGGGTTTCGCCCGAGTCGAACGATCCCTCGGCCAGATAGAGACCGATCTCTTTGCCAGCGTCGAAATCCAGGTCGACGCACCGATCCTCCGTACGGGAGCCACTGCGTATCGTCTCGCCGTCCACGACGACGTTGTTGGCGTCACCGACGTACTCCGCGAGGTCGATATCAGTCACGGACTCGGCACTTGGCAGTTCACGTGCCACTGGCATCCACGTTCCTTCTTCGAGTTCGTCTCCCCGTACTGGGACGATTTCGAGATTATCGACCGTGAGGAAACTGTGATCTTCCGTCCCGACGAGTTCGGTCCCGTCTTCGAGCGTGATCTTTAGCAGTCGATCGTCGGAGTGTTCGATCGTCGCCTGTACTTCCCGGAACTCCTGTTCGTACGTGTGCTTATTGAGAGAGAGTACCGCTTGCCCTTCGTCGACATCCTCGATCGGTTGCCGACCATTGCGAGTATGGACAGGAGTGCCTTCCAGAATACTCTTTCCGCCGCCCGACTTCCCCGTGATGAACCCACGCCCAGTCAACAATTCCAGTACCGGCAGGTCCACCGAACGGCCGGGTTCGCCCTGGCCGCCGACGCCGGAACTCGTCGTCGCGACGGTGATGTGTTCTGTCTCTGCCATGCGCGTTGAGATATATCAGTCCCTGCCAGCCCATAACTCTCCGTCAGACGCCTGTCACCCGCCGAACAGGCTCTATCGAAGTGATTCGGTTCTCGTACTACTGTCCTGTGTCGTGGGAACATCTTTACGCGAGACTCACATCTGGTACGATAACCACGCGATGACACGCTACCGGACAATCGTCGAAGGCGGGACGGTGTACGTCGGGACCGGCGAGGACCGACTCGAAGTGGCACCCTTAGAGACAGTCCTCGACGCCGTCGGCGGGCCGGCGTGGACTATTAGCTACTCTGATGCCTACAAGGAGCGCCATCCGGAGATGGACACCGCCGACGAGGGACTGGTGGTCGACGTGGTCGACATGCTCCAGGCGATGACCCACAGCGAGCGCTTCGTCGAAACGCTGGCGGCCTATCCCGTCGATGCAAGCGGCGAACAAGAGCTCTCCCCGCGCGCGGGCATGTTCGTGGGGAAACTACTGGAGAACTTAGAAAGCGGCGTCGCCTAGAACTCGTCGAGGGTCGTCTGACCCGCCGACAGGTCTGCTCGCTCGTCGTCGCCGTCGTCGCCCCACTCGGTCGCTGCGAGTGTCGACTGTCCCTCGGGCGGTTCGAGAGCGTTCGAATCGTTCGGGTCTAACTCGAACCCACTGAGACTGGCCTGCTCGCCCTCGGTAAACGAGAGGTTCGACACCCGGACGCCGACTTTCCGGACCCGCTCGTCGTCGAACTCCGTCAGCAGTTCCAGGGCCACATCCTCGACGAGGGCGGGCCTGTCTATCGGCCCTGGAAGAGAGCGAGCGCGCGTGTATACATCGAACGGTGGCGTGACCACCTTGATACTGATCGTCTGGTAGAGTGCGTCTTTCGACCGGGCCCGGTCGGCGACCGAGGATGCGAGTGACCGCACGCGGTCGGCGATCTCACTGCGCTCGCTCGTCGCTTCGGTAAAGGCGGACTCCCGAGAAAGGCTCTTTGGCCGACCACGGGGCGTGACTTCACGACTGTCCTCACCGCGCGCGTAACGGTAGATTTCGAGGCCACGCTCGCCAAAGCGGTCTTCGAGTACGTCTGGATCGGCCGCCGCCAGGTCGCCTGCCGTCTCGATGCTCAGGTCGCCGAGTTCGGCGGCCGTCACCGGGCCGACGCCGTGGACTTTCTCGACGGGCAGGTCGGCGAAGAAGGATCGAACCTCGCCGGGTTCGATGACCACGAGGCCGTCCGGTTTGTCGTGGTCGCTGGCGACCTTGGCGGCGCTCATCGTCGGCGCGACGCCCACGCTCGCAGTGACGCCGACCGAGTCCTCGATCCGGTCTTTCAGCGACCGGGCCCACTGCCGGGCCGACTCCCACTCCGTCTCTCCGGTGACGTCCAGGTATGCCTCGTCGATGCTGACTTCACGGACCACGTCGGCCCTGTCGTGGAGGATCGAGCGAGCGTCCTCGCTGACGGACTCGTAGAACGCCATGTCGACGGGCCGGTAGTAGCCGGCCTCGGCCACGTCCAGGTCGGGGTCGTCGACGGCATCGATCTTCCGTGGCAGTCGTTCGAGGGCCTCGGTGATCGCCATCGCGCTGTCGACGCCGTACTTGCGGGCCTCGTAACTCGCAGTCGCCACTGCACCGTGACGCTTGCCCGGTTGGAACCCCATACCGACGACCAGTGGCTCACCCTCGAGGGCTGGCTCGCGAAGCCGTTCACAGGCCGCGTAGAAACAGTCCATATCGACGTGGGCAACGATCTGGTCGGCGTCGTCGGTGCTGGTCCCCGGCAACCGTGCCCCGTCCATGCCGAGAGTTACACTGGCGGAGCCTCTTATACTGTCGGCTGTCGACCCGTCGTGTACGATACTGTCGGATGGATGCCAGTGATACGACCGGCTGTGTTCCTGCACGATTTCGTGAGACAGCCCGCCGCGTTGGGATTCGAGTCCTCTCGGTCCCAGCTCAGACTGATAGTGCCAGCAATTATTGACTGTCCAAAATATTATTTGGCCAATTTAGCCTTGTTCGTGTAGTATATTAGGACCTTGAAAGACATATGCACAAAGGACTTATTTAAATGTGGATGTTCCGTTAGTCTGTCCATGCTAAATTCGCGTTACAGTGAAATCGAACTGGGAGAGTGGTATCAGTCAGAATCCCCCCGAGAGCCAATCGGGAAGAAAATCAGCGGATTCTGTGACGAGGGATGACTGGATCAATCGATCCGGGACGGTCGTCGCACCCTAGGGCCGGAAATAGACCGCTCAGACGCAGTATCGAAGTAGAGTACTGGGTGATTGACGATACGGGCCAACTCACAGAGCCCGGCACACTGGTCGATGCCTCGCCAGGTGTCGAACGGGAGTTCGTCAAGCCACTGCTAGAAATCAAGACCTCTCCCTGTGAGACCACAGCCCAACTGCGCGAGCAACTGTACGACAGGATCGGTCGCGTTCTCGCCGCGGCCGAAAGCGAGGGAAAGAGCCTGGTCCCGCTGGCGACACCGCTGTGCGGGAGTGACATCGAGGACCTGCCCCACGAACGCACCCGGATTCAGGAGCGCGTCGTCGGCGACGAGTTCGAGTGCGTGCGCCACTGTGCGGGCACACACATCCACTTCGAGCAACAACCCGGTCGGGAAATCGACCAGCTCAACACACTGACAGCGCTCGATCCCGCACTGGCGCTTGTCAACTCCTCGCCGTACTTCCAGGGGTCACACATCGCCGCCGGTGCGCGCTCGGAGATCTACCGGTGGAAAGCCTACGAGAGTCTCCCCCACCAGGGACAGTTGTGGCCCTACGTAGAGGACACTGAGGAGTGGGCCACTCATCTCCAGCAACGGTACGAGGAGTTCGTGACCGGAGCGATCGTTGCCGGGTTTGATCGAAAGGAAGTCGAGTCGTGCTTCAGTCCCGAGAGTGCGGTCTGGACACCGGTCAAACTCCGGGAAGAATTCTCGACCGTCGAGTGGCGTTCGCCCGACACAGCGCTTCCGAATCAGGTGCTGGAACTGGCCGACCAACTGAGCGAAATCATGGAGCGGATCGACGGCACTGACGTATACATCGAGGGCGAGACCGGCGGTGTGACCGACGAGGCAATCGTCTTGCCGGAGTTCGATGTCGTCCAGCAGCACGTCCAGTCCGGAATACGGACTGGCCTGTCGTCACCCGCAGTCCGTTCGTATCTGGACCGAATGGGGTTCGACGTGTCGGCATTCGCACCACTGAGCCACGAGTTCGAAGCGTGTGAGGGATTGTCGCCAGAGCGCGCCAGAGAGATCCGGTTGACGTACGCAGACCGCCTCGAAAAAGATATCAACAGGGCCAGATCGATCAGCGCAGACTGACTGCACCATGGCAAATAATGACGCGACTGACGGTCACTTTGCCCGGTGGTAAGAACATCAAATATGCGTCTTGCTCTCCTGAACGCGGCCCAGAAAGCCGAAAACACGCGGGAAAATTTCAGGCGAGAACTCGACGCCGATCTGGACGTGTTTCACTGCCCCTCTGGCGAGTTACCAGGGGACCTCCGTTTCGACGGGTTCGTCGTGACAGGGTCGTGGGCGTCCGTCTACTGGGACCGGGAGTGGATCGGCCAGTTGAAGACCTGGGTCGGTGACGCGGTCCGAGCAGGGCTGCCAGCACTGGGGGTCTGTTATGGCCACCAGTTGCTGGCAGACGTCATGGGGGGTCGCGTCGAGGGCATGGGTGAGTACGAGATCGGCTACCGGACTGTCGAACACGACGGAGAAAATAGACTGCTCGATGGGATCGACGAACGAATGACCGTCTTCACGACCCACTCCGACCACGTAGTCGAGGAGCCACCCGGTGCGACTGTCTTCGCCAGAAACGAGTACGGTATCCACGGCTTCCGCAAGGGCCGTGTCTTTGCAGTACAGTTCCACCCTGAGTACGACATGGCGACCGCGAGAGCGGTCACGAGCGGGAAAGATCGGCTCCCCGAAGACCGCATTCAATCCGTTCTGGACGGCATTACCGCCGAGAACTACGAGGCCGCTTGCGAAGTCAAACAGCTGTTCGATAACTTTCTCGCGTTCGTAGAGCACATCCAGCAAATCCGAACCAACACGACTTGAATGAACTCATCAGCAAACGGTTTGTCTGCCTACTCCGAACGTTTTGCTCCAGTGGACTGTGGGGAGCGTAACGTTAACGGTGATACCATCTAGAGGTGTCGACATGGCAAAGACAAACGTCGACCTCCCGGACCGGGTCATCACCGAAATCGACCGTCTCGTCGAAGCCGGCGAGTTTCTCAATCGCGAGCAGGCCTTCGAAGAGCTGCTCTCGATGGGTGTTTCGGCATACGGTCCCGCCGAAGAGACGACACAGGAACCGGGCGAAGACATCTTCGAGCAGAACATGGCCGACCAGACCGACCCTGCGGCCCGCGACGAGGGTGGTGACGACTACACGTTCTAGCAGACTCCCGAACGAGTTCGGCTGCCTCCCGGAACTGGAGAACTATTAGGGAACGACTTTATGAGCGAGACGGGCAAAAGATTGGAGTGATGATATCCAACGGAGACACCGCACCAGTCTTCACCGCGACCGTCGGCACGAGTGACCACGAATCGTTCGACCTCGCAGATCATATCGGCGACGGTCCTGTCGTCCTGGCGTTCTTTCCGGGCGCGTTCACACCGCCCTGTTCCAACGAGATGATCGCCCTGCAAGCGCATCTCGGCGACCTCCAGGCCGCCGGTGGTACCCTCTTCGGAATTAGTGCCGACTCGCCGTTCTCACAGGACGCGTTCCGCGAGGAACACGGCATCGAGTTCGACCTCGTGAGTGACATGGCCGGCGACGCCATCCGAAAGTACGATCTAGAGATGGACATCCCGGACCTCGGACTCTATGGCATCGCTAACCGCGCAGTCTTCGTCATCGACGACGAGGGCACTGTCACCTACCAGTGGGTAGCCGAAGATCCGACGAACGAACCCGACTACGACGCGATCATCGAGGTTGTCGAGGGCGCGACCTGATCGGCTGAATTGTCGATTCAACGGCCTAAATTTGTGGGACGATAGTCAGCCTGCTGGCACCGGAAACAGCCCCGTCTACACTGATTCGGAGATGTCGACCGTTCGATCCGCGTGGACAGTTATGTGATGGCCCGCGTACTCGAAGTTGACGCTCCCGATGGTGTCACGACCTGAGAACAACCCGTCCAGCGAATCGGGATCGATCACGTTGTTCAGCGGAGGCAGGTCCAAAACGTCTATCCCTGTCGTCTCGCTGATCGCCTGAACGACGGCTGTACTCGGAGCGACGTTTTCATCGAACGCTGACGACGACTTGCTCGTAATCATTCCCATATAACTATGACTTTGTTAACAATGACATAAGTCTTTGTCAGACGTTTCTTTCTTGTTTGCATATAGAATATCAATAAGTAATAATATAGAAATTTTGTTAATCGCTCCTTCGTAGTATACCTGGGAACAATTATATGTTAGTAGCCATAAGACATCCTAATAGGTGGCAGTGCGTCACGACAACATCTATTGTATTTGCAATCAATGACAGTGATATCGATGGCAAAACACCGTTGAATGGATCTTAACGAATTACCAATAACTCGCCGACAATTCCTGGGGACAGGGCTTGCCTCTGTCATGGGAACGGCAGTGGGGATGCGATTGCAAAGTCCTCGCTGGGAACTGAATAGTCCTGAAATGAGTTCGATCACCGACGGACCGACAGTCGGACTCGAGCCAGTCGCGTCGGATATGACGCAACCGGTTGCGATGGTCTTTCCGCGTGACGATCCATCGGTTCGTCTTATTGCCGATAAATTCGGCGTCGTCTATCGCCACGATACAGACGGCCTCCAGAAGGAACCGTTTCTCGATGTTTCTGACCAACTCGCCGAACTCGGATCGTGGGAAATGGGCTTTCTCGGCCTCGCATTGCATCCGGAATTCGAATCCAACGGAAAGTGTTACGCTCGCTATAGCGCACCACTGTCCTCGGACGCCCCGGACGACTATTCGCACACGTTTATCGTCTCGGAGTTTATCGCCAGCGAGGACCGGCGTCGCGTCAACCCGGCGTCCGAGCGCGTCCTTCTTTCGCTCCCAGAGCCAGGGACGAACCACAATGCGGGTGCGATCACGTTCGGCCCCGATGGGTACCTGTACGTCGCTCTCGGTGACGGTAATTCGGGCGATGACGGTGCGGGACGTGGTCACGCGTCCGACTGGTACGTACTGAACAGGGGCGGGAACGGCCAGGACATCGAAGAGAACCTCCACGGAAGCATCCTGCGTATCGATGTCGATCATCGAGAAGATGGCAAACCATACGCTGTTCCCGACGACAATCCACTCGTCGGTACGGACGGACTCGACGAACACTGGGCCTGGGGGTTACGAAACCCATACCAGATGTCGTTTGGCCCGGATGGTCGGCTATTTGTAGGGGATGTCGGATCGAGCAAATTCGAGGAAATAAACGTCGTCGAGCGGGGCGGTAACTACGGCTGGAACGTCCGGGAAGGAACACTCTGCATTTCGAACCGCTACGCTAGCTATGCAATTGGCAAACTTCCCGGTGTCAAGAACAACTGGATTGCCTGTCCGAGTGCCACATCTGACGGCGATACACTGATCGATCCGGTCGTGTCCTATCCCCACCAGCGAGACGGCGAGACGTTCGGCGCCGCTGTCATCGGCGGGTACGTTTTCGAGAATGACACGATTCCTGCACTCCAGGGGAAGTATGTGTTCGGCGACCTCCTGGGCAGTGGACGTGCAGGACGATTGTTTGCGACATCGCCATCTGACGAGCGGCCCTGGACCATGGTCGAGCTTCAGCCGACTGTTGGTGGAGAGCCGTTTCAGAAATTCATTCTCTCGTTCGCTCGTGATCCGTACGGCGAACTCTACGTCTTGACCACGAGACTGGAACGCGGATCAGGCACAGTGTACCGTCTCGTTTCTCCGTCGTAGCACGTCTTGTGCTCTGAACAGTCCCAGGTAGTCACTTGTGACCACGGCTCTCCAGATGGTAGTCGAACACAGTTTCCATCCCGCCGACGAGTGCATCGAAATCGACGCTGCTGGCGTCGTATTCACGAGTTCGGACGGCCTCGTACCGGTCTGCCCAGCGGTCGTGGAACCGCTGTTCGATGTCGTTGGCTTTGATCGTCTCGATGACTGCGCCTCCTGACTCTCTGAGTTCTGCCGGCGTGACGAGACCTTCCTGAAGTGCCAGTACGACGATTCCAGCGGTGTAATCACCCTCATGGATCTCTCGTTCCCAGGTCGTCAGCCAGTTGCCGATGCGGGCCATCTCCTGGAGGTCCCACAGGAGGTCTCGCAGCGGCCCGAAATCATCGAACTCGAACGTCGGTGAGTACATCAGGTCCACGTCGGCGTACGGGAACATGACCATGTTGTGCGCGCCGTACTGCTTGGCACCGCTCAAATTCGCCATGTGTGGGTGCCTGTTGACGACGGCACTGTACTCCATCGCGTTCGTCGTCTGGCGGATGTCGTACTCGAAGATGTCGGCAAACTCCGAGTGTCGCGGTGCGTCGGCAACCCCGTCCTCGAAGGTCTGCCAGAGCCGCTCGATAAAGGCGAATTGCTCGGCGTCGACTGCCGCCCGTTCCGGGTCGACGTTCGCTGGGTCCCGGACGAGTCTGCGCGCCTCATCGAAGGTGCGCGAGTCGTCGTGGTGCTCGATCAGGTCGTCGAGTACAGTCACGTACATCGTCAGCACCGTCTTCTGGACGCGGACGTGATGCTCGTGTTCCGACGACACCGACGACAGCGTAAATTCGGGGAACAGCGAGTAGATCCACCGCCACAGGAACCGGTCACGGTCCCCGAACTGTCGGTCGTAGTCGTCGGCCAGCGTCGCCACCGGTTCCGGCAGGGTAACGCGAGCGATACGGTCGTAGAAGTCGACACTGTCACCGGACTGTGTCTCGTTTCTCGTTGCCATGTCTATCGTCCCTCCGAACTGACAGCGGCACGCTCTGGTCGAGTAAGCAGGAATTTCGGTCTGCTATCTTCGATTCTCGCTGTTACGCATCCCCTTAATCGCAACCATCCATGACGCATAGATAGGTATGACTACCTTACGCTCTTAGGTGTTCTTTCAGACTGGCAGTCTGTTTGACTGTGACACGTAGGTATTACCTACACGTAAACAACTAGTTACTACTCAATTTATTACGAGCAGGTCGGTCTGGCGATTCTAATCAGTCGAGGTCGATGTCCACAATCTCTGATCGATAATCAGCTCGTACCGCCAGTAATACTATCTTATACCGTCAGGAACGCACTTCTTCGGCACTGCCGGCACTGTCTGGCAGCGGGGTGACGATCACTCTCTGCGTCCCTTCGATTTCGACGCGATAGCCAGCCATCCTGAACGTCACTCGACCGTTCCGGGACATCCCGGTCGAACCGGTCGCGTCGAACAGTCGGTCGAGGGCGTTCGGGTCGACGTGATCGTACAACCGCTCGTCCAGATTAACCGGGTCGGTGCCCTTTTGATCGGCGATGGCCCGCGTGACCACACTACTCATCGATTCATCCGTCGTCAGTTCGTACGTGACTTTGTTCTGAGTCATCTGTCGTTCCACTGTTCGTCCATATTACTGAGACGGAAAAGCGGATTGTGGCTAAGCTAATGCTGGACCGACCACTGTATCACTAACTGTATAGTGTCGGAATCGTCTCACCCCTCTTCGAACGCGAATTCGAGAAGTTTACGCTCACCTACGCGCAGATGCCGACTGACCGTCGGCTGAGACACATCCAGGCGCTCGGCGAGGTCCTGACCCGTGCTCTTCCGGGGCCACTCGAAGAACCCGCTGAAATACGCCGTCCGGAGGACCTGCAACTGTCGGTCAGTCAGTTCCGTCTCCAGTGCAGTCCTCGCTCCGCTTCCGGTCTGGTCCGAGACATCACATTCTCGTCGTGCACGGAGCTGTGCGTCCTCGTACCGCTCGTCGAGTCGATCAACGAACCGCCGGACATCGACGCCTGCCGAGAGCCGGACCGTCCCCACAGCCGGGCCACGCCCCTCACTGACACGGATCGAGACGATGCGGGCTCCCTGGTCGACCAGCGTCTGGGCAACTGTCCCACCGGAGACGACCGTTTCGAAGCGGGCGTTCACGTCGTCGTCTGTGATCACCGTCAGTGACTCGACGCAGGTCAGTTCACTGGCACGCTCACGGATCACTGCTGGCGGTATCGTCTCGGCCTCGTCTGCGAGTCTGAAGAACAATCGTGTCTCGTCGCCTGCCTGAGGGACAACGCCTTCACAGACTACAGTCGTACCGATCCGGTCTACAATTTTGCCGAGCGGACTCGTCGGAGCCGAGATGGCCACTTCGAGTTCCAGGGTCGTCGCGGCCGACTGGCGCTGTCGGGACTCGACATCCCGAATCGCACTGGCAATGGTCTCACCGAGTTCGGCAAAGACCGATTGGAGCATCTCCTCGAACGCGGCCTGCTCTGTCGCGTAGACGGTCAGCACACCATCGGTAAACTCCTCGTACTGCAGCGGGATGCTGATGACCGACTGGAACTCTCTGGCGACTGCCTCGGCCCGCCAGTGGTCGTCCTGAAGGCCATCGGCGATTGACGAATCGACGGTCGTCGTCTCGCGCTGTGCCGTGCGGACCGCCGGCGGGCCACTGTCTCCCGTCGTCAGTGACACCGCATCTAGATAGCTCGGCGAGTCCCCGGCCCAGGCCCGCGGTTCGAGTTCGGTCCCGTCGAGACGGCCGATCCAGGCAAACGAAAAGCCCCGGGAGGCCGCGAGCTGGTCACAGACTGCCTGCTCGATTTCGTCACAGGTGTCTGCATCGACGAGTACCTGATCGATACTGCGGATGATGGTGTTGACCTCTTCGAGACGCTTGAGGCGACTGTTTCGCTCCCGTAGTTTCTCGTCGCGTTCGCGAAGGGCCTGCTCGCGGTCCACGCGCGCGAGTGCCGCTTCGGCGCTGGCCGCCAGCAGTTCGAGGACTTCGATGGTATCGGCATCGTGCTCGTCGACAGCGTCGCTCTTGACGTAGAGTACGCCGAACTCTCCGAGCGAGAGACAGACACCACCGGTCGAGACCCCGTCAGGAACTGGATCGCTCTCGGCCGAGACACTCACTCGCTTACCGTCGACGAACCCGTCCCAGAGTGGTCCGCTCCCCGGGTCGACAGACGGCTGTGTATCCGGATCGCCGGCGATGCCTTCGGAGACGACCACTGGACAGAGCGCGTTCGCTGGCCGGTCGAACTGGTAGATGACTGCGCCGTCGATTTCCAGCACGTCCGTGGCGGCGGCAACGACGATTCGACCGACCTCGGTCGTCGTCTGTGCTTCGAGGAGTTCGCGAGTCGAATCGTGTAACGCCGCCAGGGTACGCTCGAATCGCCGCCGGTCCGAGATATCCCGGACAACGCCGACCTGCCTGTGGCTACCGTCGTCGAGCGGATACGTCGTGAAGCGTGTCTCGACCGGGAGCGTCTCGCCGTCTGCCGTCTGCAGGTCCGCCGTGAGCGTGGCAGCGTCGCGCTCGCCCGCCAGCAACTCGGTACTCAATCTCGTGGCCCGATCGATGACCGACTCGTCTGCGAGCATCGTTGCACTCTCTCCGACGAGGTCGGCCTCGTCGTACCCCATCATCGACTCGACAGCGCTGTTGACCGTCTGGATCGTGAACGACTCGTCGAGCGTGTAGACGCCGTCCTCGATAGTCTCCACGATACGCTCGTACTGTTCGAGCACCTGTTCGCGCTCGCGACGGACAGTTACGTCGTGTAACGTTCCGATGTAGAACACTCTGCCACTCAGGCGATGACTGTCGAAGGTCAGGTCCACCCACAGATCCCCACCCTGCTCGCGAACCCCCCTGCTGGTGACGTACTCGGACACGTCCGCGTCACAGTTGTCCTCGATGGCTGTCCAGGTCAGGTCGGGGAACAGCGCAGAGAACTGTCTTCCAACGAGGCTCGACAGTTGCTGATCGAAGAGCGACGCGAACTCGCCGTTGCCGGTCACGATTTCGCCCGACTGCCTGATCACTACAACTGGTTCCGGAACCGCCGACACGATCTCTCGCAACTGTGCCGACTCTAGTTCTACAGTGTGATTCCCATCCGTCCCGGAGCGCTGTGCGCCGGTATTCTGATCCAACCCATCGGATGACTCGTCCATACTCCCCCTCTCTCCTACCGAAAGGAAAGCCTGTTTTTGAGTTAGATTCCAGCTACCTGCGTTCAGTAGCCACAGGATCGGAATACTACTATACAAAAACGTATATGCTCGACACAAATCCTCCTCCCGTGACGGTGCTGTCGCTCGCGGATTTGCTCGCGACAGCGACAATGGGGTCGGAGGGATGTTGAACCTGACTGCGAGACTCGCTACGCTCGTCTCGTGTGGTTCAAATCCCTCGACGTGACCGCATGCCGCTCACGGTCGTGTTCGCGGCAAAACGCAGTGGGGTCGGAGGGATTTGAACCCCCGATCGGCTGATATCTCCGGTTGCGCCTCGGTACTCCAGAGGGTCATCAACGCGAACCGATGATCAGTCGGTCGCTCAGTATATCAACCCTGGAGTGTCGTCACCGGGCACGTGGCCTCTGGAGTCAGCCGCCTTCCCGGACTAGGCCACGACCCCGCACTCCGGCGTATGCCCAACTGCACTAAAGGGATTACGATTGTGTCGCCAGGAGTCAGCCGGCAGTATCAGTCGTCCCGATCAGTGTCAGCCCAGTCACAGTCCTGGCACTTGTAGCCGGTGACGAACTCGGTGATGCTGGGCATGTAGCCCACCGAAATAACGTCGCTACCACACTCGGGGCAGTCCCGGTCGGTGTCTTCGATTGCTTCGGCGTCCATGACGTCTTCGCCTTCGATGATTTCGGCGAGATGCTGGGGCGTAACCATGCGGCCCTGCACGACGCGATTGTTAGCCATACTACTAGGGCGGTGGCTGAGCACCCTAAGGGTTGTCACTCGGTATCGGGCGGCGTTTGCTATGCACTAGCGAGTTACAGCCAGGGTGCGCGGTCCTCGCCGTCGTACTCAACGGTCGTGTGGGGTTCCGAATCCGGGTCGTCGTGGCTCACACCCTGTGAGGCACCGCCATCGGAGAAGGCGGCCGTCATGTCGACGGTGTCGGGTTCGTAGTACTGGTCGCGTTCGCGTGCTCGCTGTGGATCGACGGAGAGCAGCGTCGTGATGCCGAGGACGGCAAGCGCTACCGGTGCGTCGCCGGGGATCAGCCCGAAGAAGCCAAGGGGTAACACGCCCAGTGCGACCGCGCTCCCGAATCGGAAGCGGTCGATGTCGACCGCGTTGCGCAGCCACGGGCTGGTCAGGGCGATGCCCAGCGCAAAGAGGACACCGACACCGCTGGCGGCGGCCGCCCGCGCCATGAGTGCCAGATCAGTCTGGAGGACGACGGTCGCACCGGCCGGGTCGAGGCTGGCGACGAGACCGAGGCCGATGATGACGGCAGGTCGAGGGAGCCACTCGCCGAGGCGAGAACTCGCGGTGTGGGCCGCAATCGAGAGGATCACCAGTGCTGCGAAGCGTTTGAACACCACGAGGTCGAGGAGGCCGGCGATGGTCGGGGCGAGGGCGGCCTCGGCGACGGCGACAACGACGATAACGCTGCCGACCAGCAGGACCGACGCGGCCTGTTCGCGAGGAGAGCCGTCCATCTCCGCGAGGATGACCGCCACCGTCGCAGAGCCACCGAAAATCAGCAGGCCGACCTCGAGGATGCCCGTCGTCGTCGAGAGCGCGCCCGTGAGGACCAAGGCCGGGAAGATACCGTCGAGTAGCGGGAGCGCCATGACGGTCGCCAGAAGTCTGGTCGCACCCCCGACGCGTCGCTCGAGTTCGAGCGCGACTGGGTGTTGGGAGCTACTCATCTGGGCTTACGATCTACCCTGACCCGTGGGCGTCGGGTATTCTCGGTCTGGAAGCCACGCGAGCGAACCGACTGCTGCTCGCCACTGCTTCGAGAACCCCTTGAAAAATGTGCTACCCGTGAACCAGTTTGTGACAGTCGCGATGCCGGCGTTCTGTCGACGAGCGGTCTCGACACTGGTGGGAGCAGCACAGTACATGTCTATAATTATCTTTTGTCAGAGTATAAACGTTGTGTGAGATTGCGACCCATACACAACAAATTGCAGCAGATACCGATTAAAGCAACCGAATTGAACACGCTTCTCCGGTATAGAGCAACAATACTCAAATAGCGAGATGCAGTGCAATGGGTATCGACAATTGACTGTACTATCTGCAACGATTTTGCGATCTCGGGGCCGCGAATAGCATGACACAGTGACAGCCGGCAGTATCAGTAGCGTTATTCGACAGTATGACAAGCGGACACAGTCGGACCGGAATCTCGCAACGCTTTTCAGCGCCCGTCTGTGACGCTTGACATGGCGAACGAGCGCGAACCCTTCTCAGAGAAACTCCGCGTGTCGGAAGCGCTTACTTTCGACGACGTACTGCTCCGGCCCAAAGAGTCACGAGTCGAACCGGACGAAGCAGACACGACGACTCGCGTCTCGAAGAACGTCCAGTTGAACGTTCCCGTTCTCTCGGCGGCGATGGACACCGTCACCGAGAGCGACATGGGAATCGCGATGGCCCGCCACGGTGGGGTCGGCGTCCTCCATCGCAACATGGATGTCGACCAGATGGTGACCGAAATCGAGCGTATCAAGCGCGCCGACGAGCTAATTATCCGCGACGTCGTCACGGCGTCGCCCGGACAGACCGTTCGTGCGGTCGACGAGATGATGGACCGCCGCGGCGTCTCGGGCGCACCGGTCGTGAGTGACGACGAGACGGTGCTCGGTATCATCTCGGCGACGGACATCCGGCCCTATCTCGAAGTCGGCGAGGAAGACCGCGTCGACGAGGCGATGACCGACGAGGTGATCACAGCACCAGACGACGTGACGGCCCGTGAAGCACTGGAACTGATGTACGAGCACAAGATCGAACGGGTCCCGATCATCGACGAGGACGACCGCCTGATCGGTCTCGTCACGATGCAGGGTATTCTTCAGCGCCGGGAGTACGACCAGGCCGCCCGCGACGAGGACGGCGCGTTGATCGCCGGGACAGCAGTCGGGCCGTTCGAACTCGACCGGGCGACGGCGGCCGACGAGGCCGGCGCAGACGTGCTCTTTATCGACTGTGCGCACGCACACAACAGGGACGTTATCGAGAGCGCGCGCGAAATCAAAGAGACCGTCGACGCCGATGTCGTCGTCGGCAACATCGGGACTCGTGAGGCTGCCGAAGACGTCGTCGATTTCGCAGACGGCGTCAAAGTCGGGATCGGCCCCGGATCGATCTGTACGACCCGAATCGTCACTGGGTCGGGTATGCCCCAGATCACAGCCGTTTCACAGGTCGCAGATGTCGCCAGCCAGCACGACGTGCCCGTGATCGCCGACGGTGGGATTCGCTACTCCGGTGACGCGATCAAGGCCATCGCCGCGGGTGCCGACGCCGTGATGCTCGGCTCCTATTTTGCCGGCACCGACGAAGCACCGGGACGGGTCATCACGATGAACGGCAAGAAGTACAAGCAGTACCGCGGCATGGGGAGCGTCGGTGCGATGAACGAGGGCGGCGGCGAGCGTTACCTCAAAGATGACGAGGAAGACGAGGAGTACGTCCCCGAGGGCGTCGAGGCCGCAACGCCGTACAAAGGCAGTGTGCAGTCGGAGCTCCACCAGCTCGTCGGCGGCATGCAGTCCGGGATGGGCTACGTGGGTGCCGAGACGATTCCGAAGTTCAAGGAACGGTCTGAATTCGTGCGAATCTCGGCTGCCGGCCAGCAGGAAAGTCACCCGCACGACGTGATGATTACCGACGAAGCGCCGAACTACAGCCCCGACAGCGGCTAATACAATCGGCTATATTACGGCTCGCTTGAACCACACCACGTCCGAGACGAGTGGGCTCATCCGCTCCGCACTGCTTCGATGTGTGCCCGTGCTTCCGGGCGTGTCATGCCGCGAACGCCACAGGAACAGGCCAGTAACTCCGGGTCCGCGAGTTCGTCGACCTGTTTCTCGCGCGCTCGTTCGAGTGACGCACTCTCGGTATCGTATTCGTAGTACAGCCGATAGTTCACTTGCATCACGGCCTCTATTCCGTGATCCTCGTCAGGATCGGGATTCTCGATGGCGTCTTTGTGCTCCGCCTGCATCTCATCTTTCCACTGTTCCAGCGTCGCTTCTGGATCCCGTTCGTTGGCCATACTGGCCCCTGTTTCCGAGCGTATTTCAATCTCATTGATAGGGACCGGCTCCCAGTAGCCCAGCAGACAGCGAAGAGTGAGACTCATGAATATATCTCGCCTGTTTGATTCGACCAGTTGGTAACCACTCCTCTATTACATCGAAAGAACGTTCATGACTACTCCTGAGTAAGCTTCTCTTACCACGAGGGGGAGTGATTGTGGAACTAGAGCAACTACCGATCTTGAACGAAGATTCGCTGAACGGAATCGCTGGAATTACTGGCGTTGGCTGGACGACCTCCATGCTGGGCTTTTTGAGTGCAATGCTGGGGTACGGGAACGGACTCGTCACGCGTCTCGTTGCAGATCCACGGTCGCTTCTGTACATCGGGTCCGTTCTGTTCGTCACGACGCTCGGCATCGACCGGCTGAACGACGCACTCTCTGAGAGCGTCGAGTAGAGCGATCAGGGCTCAACCAGCACCTTGATCGCCTCGCGCTCGTCCATCGCTCGATAGCCGTCGGCGATGTCGTCGAGGCTCACCGTCTTCGTGAAAATTGGCGACGGATCGAGCGTTCCGTCCAGAACGTCTGCCATCAGGTCGTCGGCGTAGGCACGGACCGGGGCGACGCCGCCACGCAGGGAGACATTGTCACCAAACATCTCGAACATCGGAAACGCTCCGTCCTCGATCCCGTGGGGAACACCGACGTAGCCGACCGTGCCGCCGGGGCGACACACCTCGACTGCCGTCTCCATCGCGCTCGCCGCGCCGACGCATTCGAGGACGTGCTCCGATCCGCCGTCGGTTCGTTCCGTCACCGCTTCGACCACATCTGTGCCGTCGCCCCCGAGGACCGTCTCCGTCGCACCGAACTCCTCGGCGAGAGCCAGTCTGTCAGCATGGTGGCCGACAGCGACGATACGTGAAGCGCCGAGTCTGCGTGCAGCGAGCACACCACAGAGACCAACGGCACCGTCACCGACGACGACGCAGGTGTCACTTTCCCCGACGCCGGCACTGACCGCGGCGTGGTGGCCCGTTCCCATCACGTCGGTCAGCGGCAGCAGCGCCGTCAACACGTCCTCGTCATCGGCATCGCTGTCGGGGACCCGCACCAGCGTTCCGTCAGCGTGTGGTGCGCGCACGTACTCACCCTGTGCGCCGCCGTTGTCACCGCCCCAGGAGTCACCGTTCACACAAGAAGTGTGTAGCCCTTTCCGGCAGAACTCACAATAGCCACAGCTAACGACGAAGGGTGCGAACACTCGGTCACCCGGCCGGACACTGCGCACGTCGTCGCCGACGGCTTCAACGACGCCCATCGGTTCGTGGCCGACGCGAGTTCCCGTCTCGCGGTCGCTCTCGCCGCGGTAGAACCACAGATCAGAGCCACAGACGGCCGTGTGCGTGACGCGAACGATGGCATCAGACGGTGTTTCAATTTCGGGCCGTTGCACCTCTTCGACCCGGATGTCTCCCGGACCGTGGTAGACTGCGGCGTTCATATTCAGTGACTGGGCAACCATCCTGAAAAGTGGGATGGCTACTGATACTGCCGGCTGTAACTTCGTGAATAGAACTCACAACCGTCACACTCTTGAAGTATGAATTATCTGTATCTATCCATGCAACGGTCTATCCTCTCACGTGATTTAGAATTAATCGTGAGACAAGTAGTATTCATGATAGGACGTGAGCTATGACAGGTGGAGAACAGTCGTTCGACCAGCCCGCGACCACCGACGTGGCAGCTCTCGAACTGGACGTTACGCCGGCGGACCCGGACCTCGCGCCGGTCGCTCGCCGGGTGCTCGCGTACGTCCGTGCGCTCGAAGGAGTCGGCTGGCTCGCGGGCCAGGAAGAAAACGACGACCACGTCAGTCAGGAACAGGCCTACGTCGAGTCGGTGACCGGGTCTAAGCCCGCGTTGCGCGGGTTCGATGTCGCCGATTACATCGTCGACCCCCTCGACGAAGCCATCGACACCTGGAGCGAAGCGGGCCAACTCGTCACGTTGAGTTGGCACCTCGGCGGCCCACCGCTGGACGACAGCGACTTCGAACACTGCTCTGTCGAGACGGATGTCGAGGCGTGTCTCACCGACGGAACTGAACAACACCGCATTCTGACCGGGAAACTCGAACGGATGGCCGACCGCCTCGGTGTGCTCGAAGACGCTGGCGTCCCGGTCTTCTGGCGGCCCTACCACGAGATGGACGGCGAATGGTTCTGGTGGAGCGACGACGGCCCCGAAGCCTACTGCCGACTGTGGGAGCAGATGTTCGAGTACTTCGTCGAGGAGCGTAACCTACACAATCTCGTCTGGGTCTGGTCTGCGTCCCACGAGTTCGCTTCGGACGCCTGGTATCCCGGCGACGACTACGTCGACATCACTGGCGTCGACACCTATCGCAACCAGAAACCTGACCTGGACTGGGGCGAACACTACGACGATATCGAGGCGAAAGCCCCGAGCAGACCGGTTGCGCTGGCCGAATGTGACACCATCCCCCATCCCGACGACGTGAGCGAAGAGTACCCCTACATCTGGTTCCTGCCGTGGCACGGCAGCCTGATCCGTCGGAACGACACGGACCACCTCAGAGACGTGTACGATCACCCGTACACAGTCACCGCAGCTGATTTGCCCGAGTTCTGATCACCGCGCCGTCGTCTCGTAGCTACAGTGGCATTTGCAACCGATTGCTCACCCAATCATACGCAGTCGCGCGATCAGGTGAGTGAAGACGTGCAAATGCTACTGTAGTGTATTTCTGCGTCTTTTTCGCAAATATCACCGTTTTCGATGTATTCACGCTTCGATTCGTATATCGGTGGACGTGCGCAATAATACGTTCAGCCCGGGGACCGTGACGGTTGAGACGTATCAAACGGCACGTCCACCGGTATCGTTTCGAGGACGACGGTGACAGCCGACAGTATCATTCGAGATAGCCCAGATCCGACAGTCGCTCCTGGACGACCGCATCCTCCGTGGCTTCCACGTCAGTCTCTTTGCGAGGATCGTACTGCGCTTCTCCGACCGGCGTCGCGAACGGGAGGACCCGGCCGTCCATGCGGTCGTCGCGGGGGACGCCCATCGTCGCGAGGACCGTCGGCGCGACATCGAACAGATGGGCCGTGTCCGGAGTGACACCGGTGTCGATGCCTTCGCCCGTAGCTGCGATAATTCCGTTTCGCTTGTGGTTCCAGGGTTCCGATGGCTCGCCGAAGGGTTCGGTGCCGACCGTCGCGGAGATGAACTGATCGAACTCGTTGGGAACGGTGACGATATCCACGGCCTCGTCGGCTGCGGGACCGTGGAAGTACTGTTCGCGCCGCGTGACTTCCTCGAACACCGGTGTCCCGTCGGGCGCTTCCAGCGATTCCAGCAGGCCGATCAGCGACTGTCGGAGGCCCTCGTACTCACCTTGTGACACGGTCCCCTCCGGGTCGCGACCGTCGAGATTGATCCGGACACCGAGTTCGACGCGTGAACGGACGTACGCGTCCGACCCCGCGAAGTCGACTCGCTCGGTCCCAGCGTGGACGACGCTCGACGGGACGAGGTCACGCACCGTCTCCTCGATGCCGAGTGCCCTGCAGACGCGGCCCAGTCGTTGGCTCGTGAGACCGACCGTCGAGAGTGTGGCCATCGCTCGCTCGACTGCGCTTGCGGTCGGTTCGGTGTCTTCGTCGCCGGCAGTGAGTTGCGAGTCACGCACTGTCGACCACGTCGGCATACCGGTCCCCGACCGGGTCGTCGAAACGTACCCCTCCTGGCGGAGGATCTCGTTCGGTCGGACCTCGTAACCCTCGTACGGCCCCATACCGTGGTCGCTGACGAGAAAGACTGTGTCAGGACTACAGTCTGTCAGCACCTGCTCCATTTCGCTGTCGACGGCTGCATACACGTCCCTGATGAGACCCGGTTCGTCGGGATATTCGTGAAACAGCGTGTCAGTCTGCTGGAACTGCAGGAAGCCAAAGTCGGGGTCGAACCGGTCGGCGAGATAGCGAAACGCCTCGCCCCGCATCGACGTGAGTCGCCGATATGCCTCGCGCGCTTCGTCGATAGGCACCGTCTCGCCCGTGTGCTCCGGGTAGACGGAGTAGGCACCAATGGCTGCACGGATGTCGTCGAGTAATCCCTTGGGATGACAGTCCGGATCTGCTGGTGCCATATACCCCGGGACGAGGGCCCCATCGAACGGTCGGACCGGCGCTGTAACCGGTGCGTTGACGACAACGCTGGAACATCCCTGATCGTCGAGGAGTTGCCACAGCGGCGGTTCCCGGAGGTCAGTCGCCGAGACGACCCGCCAGTCGTATCCCTCGAAGGTAATGAAATCGTAGATGCCGTGTTTACCGGGATTCTTGCCGGTGTACAGCGACGGCCACGCGCTGGCGGTCCAGGGCGGGACTTGTGATTCGAGGGCACCATCGGTCCCGCTCTCGACGACACGTTCTATCGTCGGCACTGTTCCGTCTTCGAACAGGGGGTCGAGGACGGGACGGCATGCGGCGTCGATACCAACTACCAGCGTATCCATGTTATCGTGCCATTGTCATCTGCTTGCTTTGTTAGTACCTTCATACGCTCGTGATCGTCTGTCCAGCAGGCTACTGTACTTAAGATACATCGGTGGAGCAGAAATTGGTCACTTGCCCTCTCAGTGGTATCTAATCTATAACAATCATGTCGGTCACGCAAGTGCAAAGTAATGAGTATCGAGATTCGGCGAGCAGACGAGAGTGATATTGAGGGGTGGAACAGCCACGTGTCGCGGTCCCACCAGGGGACTGTCTTTCATCGGTTCGAAGCGCTGGGAGTGCTTGCCGACCATGCGGACGCGACGGTTCACCCGCTGATGGGATTCAAGGGACAGGAGCCAGTCGGCATCTTTCCGCTCTTCGAAATGAAAAAAGGACCGGTCCGCATGGCGTTCTCGCCGCCACCGAACATGCGGGTGTCCTATCTCGGCCCGGCAATGCTGAACCTGTCGAAACTGAAACAGCGCAAGCGCGACCGGCGGCGGAAACGGTTCATCGAGGAGTGTCTCGAATGGCTCACCGATGAGGTCAACCCGAAGTATGCTCACACTCGTATGCACGGTGGGTACGAGGACGTGCGTCCGTTCAAGTGGAACGACTGGTCTGTCGACCCCTCTTACACGTACGTCGTCGACCTCGATACCGACGCCGAGTCGCTGCTAATGCGGTTCAGCAGCGACGGTCGGTCCAACATCCGCAACGCCGACGAGGACAGCTATACCATCGAGGTCGGAAAACAGCGAGCGATCGAACTGATCGTCGAACAGGTCCGAAACCGGTACGAATCCCAGGGCATCTCGTATGGACTCACGGCGGATTTCGTCACAGATCTGTACGAGGCACTCCCAGATGGATCGCTCAAACCCTACGTCTTCCGCGTTGACGATGAGTTCGTCGGCGGGATGCTCGTGCCCGACTCCGGCGAGACTGTCTCGCGCTGGCAAGGTGGTGTTCGGACGGACACCGACATCGACCTACCGGTGAACGACCTCCTCGACTGGCGCGTGATGCAGGACGGTATCGACGGTGGTCGGTCGGCATACGACCTCGTCGGTGCCGAAGACGAACGGATCAACGAGTACAAGGCGAAGTTCAATCCTCAACTCCAGACCTACTACAGCGCGACCCACTCCGAGGCGGGTATGAGCGTTCTGGCGTCGATGTACCAGCGATTCCGCGGCCAGAATCCGCTTCTCGCGATCAAGAAATAGTGGCGGCTGGGGGTGTTGCCTACCGTTTCGAGAGAAGTGACACTCCCTCTATTCGATCAGTTGCTCCGTACCAGGCGGTGGTCGGTCCGGTCGGTGTCCCTGTCGAGACTCGTCAGGAACTCTGAGAGTGCAAACGCCATCCACGCCTGGCACCATCGCATCAAGATGTGGCGCTTGGTGTAGAAACGCTGCTTCCGGAAGTAAAACGTCCCCTTACCCGCAGAGAGGTTCTCGACAGTCCAGTCGATAATCCGTGCCGCGAACTCGTGGTCGCCCGCGTAGGTAAAGATGAGGATGCCGTTGGCCGCCGCGTGGACGTCTCGTGGATAGGCGTTTTCCTCGTCGAAGTTCGGTGCGCCGTCGGAACTGAACAACTGATTGCGGTAGAAATCAAGCGCCAGGTCGAGTACGTCCTCGAACGCCGAACTGTCACAGACTTCCCGATACCGGAGGAAGGACTCGATGATGAACGCGTTGTGGTGGTTGTCCATCGACAGATGCGAGTCCGACGGCGGGTCCCGGTAGTACCACCCGCCCGGGTCCGTCTGGCGACTGGCGACGTAGTTCAGGATCGACTCGGCCTTCTGTCGGTCGGCCTCGCGACCGAAGCGCGCGTAGAGGTCCGTCAGGAGGCGAGCGCCGAGCGCGTTGGCGTTGATCGTGGTCGAGTCGTCCGAGTGGTTGAGGTGGTAATTTATTATTGCGCCATCGTCGACGGACCTGTAGTTGAGGGTTTCTTCGAGGACGTTCGCGGCAGTCTTTGCGACCGACGGGAACGAGTCGTCGAGTTCCTCTGTGGCGAGCAGTGCCTTGACTGCGTATGATGTCGAGACAACGTCCGGGTCGTTCGGATGGCCACGCCCGCTGAGCAACTGAATCTGATGGTTGTGTCCGCCACAGAATCCGGGATAGCCGACACTCTCGTTCTCAACGAGCCATTCTGCCAGGGCGTGGGCCTCCCCGGCGTAGTCCACGTCGGTCGGCCCGATGTCGAGGTGGGCCGCATTGAGGTTTGCCATCGTGAACAGAGCGGTGCCCTTGTAGTTGCGACGCTGTTCGACGAGCAAGAGCGGCCGGAGGTTGATCGGCGGCCGCTTCGCGAGTTCCTGGACCGCGATGTTTAGCCACTTGTTCTCGAAGGGGACGGCCTGCAAGACCCGGCTGCTCATCCCGTCGCCGTAGTCCCAGCCACAGTATGATCGCTCGCGCGCGTAGTCGAGTACGGATTCGAGGATCGACTCGTACCGCTCTACGTCGATGTCTGTTGGCTGCTCTGTTCGCTGTGACGCCGGTGTGTCGTAGTGAGACTTCATCTGGCTACCGACCGTCGCGCGCAGGCAGTCACGCCCATGCCACGCTCGTTTTTATGTTCTGTTTTCGTCCCATCACTGTCTCGTCCTAACCCGACCCAGCCAGGCACTATCGAAGTGTCGCGTCTCATAGGTATGGTCGTTACGTCCGTTTGAGAAGACGGCACTGTATTGTTATACCATCTATACACCGCTCGTACTGCCGGGTGTCCGTCCGTGAAGAATGTCCCGAGCCCGGGGTCGCGAATCTCTTGCAATAGTTACAGCCGGCAGTATCAATGACGGCTGTCACTGTCGGGCGTCGACCGACGTGGCCGGATACGTCGCAGGATCCAGCGGCTTCCGGGGAATCCATCCGTTGCCCAGACGACGAAGGCAAGTGATAACAAGAGGAGTTCCAGCATGAGATACAGCTGGCCCCGGGGCGTTCCGAGGAATACCGTGAACTTCTCGAAATAATACGCCACGTTCCCGACCATTCCACGAGAACCGCTGAACGCCCCCGGAATGAGCGGCCACAGTAGAAACACCGGCAGAGAGTCGAATCCGTTGACGGCAATCGGATAGATAATATCCCCCAACAGGTGGGAGAGATAACCGATAGTAAAGGCGGGGCCGGCTGCCTTCGCCCCGTACTTGCGTGCAAGGAGAATACAGAGTATACACAACGGCGCTCCAAACACCAGCGAGTGAGCCATCGAGACACCGCCCGGAAGAACGTCGAAGTGCCACGCGAGTGGTTTATCGATTATATCGGGAAACTGCGTTCCGAGGGCCGCAGCGATTGCGGCGTCGCTCCTGACCCGTTTCGTGTGCACGAGTCGAACGTAGCCACTGTACAGCAGATAGCCGAACGCGAGGTGCTCCCATGGCCACATAGATTACCGCCACCGGAATCGTCCGGTGACGACCAACTTTTCGTTGCCCCCCACTGCGATTACAGACGTTTGCAACCGTTCGAGACACCGTCCCCTGATGCCACTGTCAATTTTCGTGGGTCTCCACACGCCTCTTAGGTTACCGGACACAGCACGTAGTAATAATCCACTTAATAACGGGTACTCGAATACCCGTGCAACACTCTTTACCGTACGGAACAGTGCAGGCGATTATCCGATCAAAACAGCGGAAAAGGAAGACGTCTGCCCGACGTTCATAGAATGTTACGTATAACAAAGATGTAATTCAGACAACCAACTGGATGCGAATCAGTGAGACAATACGATGACTTCTATCAACACAAACGCGACTTCCGCCTCCGAGGATCCCTCCAGCCCAGTTGATACGGAAGCGCAATCAGAGGCGGTCGGTTCGTCAGAGGCGGCGGCCGGCACGGTGATAGGGCTCGAAGTACTCGTTGTCGGCACGTTTGGTGGCGGCGGTATCCACAGCTACATCGACAAACAAGTCGAGTGGCTAGACGATTCTCTCTCGATTGCGACGCATGACATGGGAATGCCCCCGGTAGAGACGGGCTCCCTGAGGTTTCTGCAAGGACTCGTGATCGGAGTGTATGCGATGCTCAGGTTCCCGTTCCAGTCGACGCCGGATATTGTTCACGTTCACACGTCACATCGATATTCGTTCTACCGCTCGTCGATGTATGTTCTGTTCGCGAGATACGTGTGGGACGTTCCGGTCGTGCTCCACATTCATGGTTCCTCGTTCGACGATTTCGTAACGACAGAATCAACGGTCGTCGCAGCGCTTCAGCGCCACGTATTCGCCGTGAGTACCGAAATCGTTGTCTTATCAGACTACTGGGAAGAAATTCTCGCTACCAGGGGAATCGAGACGAAGATTCGGATAATCCCGAACGCGGTCGATCCAGAAATCTATCCCGTCAAAGAAAACGAAACAGTGCCACACATTGTCTTTGTGTCCAATCTCATTGAGAGAAAAGGCGTTCGCGAACTGGCGGCAGCTCTCGAACAGTTGTCCGAACGACAGCCAGATTCGTTCGAGGCGTCCATAGCTGGCGATGGCCCACTGTCCGGCCGGATTGAGCGGCTTGCGGCGGAACACGATGAAGTCCAGTACCTCGGGTACATCTCTGAAGAGCGAAAACGGTCACTCCTCGGCGACGGTTCGATCTTTGTTCTCCCGACCTATGCCGAGGGACTTCCAATCGCTATGCTGGAAGGAATGGCTGGTGAAAACGCTATTATCTCTACGAACGTTGGAGGTATCCCAGACGTGATCGACGACGAGCAAGGAATTATCGTCGAGCCAGGGGATGTGGATCAGTTGACCAGTGGGCTGGAGGAGCTGATCACTGCGCCTGAGCGACGGCATCGAATGGCCGCCAACAACCGGCAAGCTATCGAGGAGTCGTACTCGTGGCAAGAAGCGAGCGAGGAACTGATCGATCTCTACAAATCTCACGTCTCTACTGGTAGACGTACGCAATGACACAGTCAGACCGGGGATCATAACGGCTGAGATATATCAAACGGTACGTCCACCAGTGTAACACTCGGGAGTATCACGAGCGAGGTAAACCATCGGCGGTGACAACCTCGACATCGCCTGCTGATTCTACGGTACTCACATATGAGATCGTCTCTTCGAACTTTTTTTCTACTTCATCATTTAATTTGTGATAGAAAAGTGTCGTGACTCCGTTGTATTCCGCTGCGAGATCAATCGCCTGACGAGCGGTTTTGACATCGGGGCTCCCACTCGACCGGGGCACAAGAGCAGTGTTCGTTATTGGCCCAAACGGCAGGTACCCGCCGCCGAACCCGAGGGTATGGTGGCGATTCACGAGTTCGAGTGTCGTCCGATCAAAGTCGCCGAATGGGTACGCGAAGTACTCCGCTCCATGTTCGAACCCATGCTCGATGAGCCACTGTTTCGCGTCCAAAATCTGTGCCTTCTGTCGAGATCTGCTGAGGGTCGACAAATGGGGGTGATCGTACGTATGATTGCTTATATCCCATCCTGCATCGTCGAGCGCACTGAGTTGTTCTACTGAGAGTGCTCCGGTAGTACCAACAGAGGACGGGTTGATGAACGTCGTAGCCGAAAATCCGTGGTCCTGTAGAATGGGGAACGCTCTCGTGTAATCAGTTGCGTTCGTATCGTCGAACGATATATGCACTTTCCCCGTATCTTGTCGCTCTCCGAACGCCAGATCGTCAACCCAAACTGTGAGGCTTTCATCTGCGCCGTTCCAATCCGCGATCCTGAGTTCTGTTATCGTCGATAGATCCGGATCACCGTCGATCCGATGTATCCCGAAATTGGCTTTTTGAAACGGCATGGCCTCCCTCACGCTCGTCTTCATAACGATGCTATCACCTGTCTCGTCAATCAGTCGCATCCAGGGGCGCGTATTGCTACTGGCCATCACTGCTGCAGTGATATGTAAACCCGATACATCAATCGGCGGTGTAAATTCTCGTGATATCCGGACGTAGCCCTCCGGTTCGGAGATATGGAGGCGTGCTGACTGCGATCCCTGATACGCCTCGTTCGTATCAACGTGAAGTGATCCGGAGATCTCGGACCAGTGGGACAGACTCTCGAAATCGTCCACCTGTCCAGCAGATATCTCTTTTGGCGTCGGTGATTCGGTGTGTGTGCTGGAAGAAGAAGTTTGAGAACTACTTTGTGTGGCGTTGCCGGTCGTACCGCTTCCGGCACAACCACTGACTCCGATCAACGGAGCTATTGCAAGAAACGAACGTCTGTGCATGGAATGTATTATCCGAGAAATCGGTTTAGTAATACTTTTTCTAATCAATCGCGGTCGGCAAAAATAGGATAGAGAACGCTTTCGGAGGACGTCAATCACGGTCGGTGTGCCAGCCTTTGAAAAATGCCGTGAACAACTGTTTTTGGATGGTTCTATACTGGTATTTTGCGCTGTGTGACACGATAGTAGGTTTGTATTTCTACTATCAGAATGGTAATTCTTTTCTGTCGGACGTAAGTGTACCCGTTCATTTCCTGTTCATTTAGAATAAGAACGTTGTTATCATACGTGATAGAACGTTGCTAACTGGTAATAAGAAGACGTTAAATCGATGCTTCCCCTTGCCTATATCTCCCAAACTGGCAAGAACTGTTAACGTAGTATGATAGCCTTACCAGAGTATGGCATGGTATACTGCCGACGACAACGATTTAGGGGATGGATGTAATGATGGTCATACCGACAGCAGTGATCAGTATGATAGTATTAACAGTCGAAAGAACGATCAGAATTCGAACGTTAAACGCCGATCGTTTCTGAAATTAGCAGGGGTAGCTACCTCAGGCGTGGTGGGTGCAAATATAGCTCGAACGGCGACAGCAGAGACAACAGACCACGGGATCACGTTCGACCGAGTCGTCGACGCTGTCGATGATCTCGGCCTGGACCCCAGCGCCGGTTCACCGATAGACAGCACGCTCGACAGCGCCCTCGAGTCAGGCACGCTTGTCGAGTTTCCGCCGGGCGAATATCTCGTCTCGACGAGTGGGATTCGTGTTGATGATCTGGATCGGTTCGGGATTCGTGGAACGGGGTCGAATCGAAACGACGTTCGGTTTGTCCCGAAGCAAGGATTGAAAACCCGTGTTATCGACACCGGAACCGGTGCTGGGACATTCCTGATCGAGAATGTGTCGTTTGACGAGACGGACGACCCGGACACACAGATGTCGGTGAAAACGGCAACCACAGGTAATCCGGTTATCAAGAGCGTCGAGTGGCTGGGGCGCACTCCGGAAGCCAGCTCCCGAACGGGTGGCGATTTCTACGGCGAGACGATTGCCGGGCACGTTCTCGATGAGGATGCCGTGGCAACGTACGAAAACGTCGTTATCGGTTTAGACGCACCGGCTTACCCAGCAGAATATCCGAATGGGACGATGTTCTTCCGGATCGGCCCGTCACACGACGGCGAGGTCGTTATGAGAAACTGCCACGTTGAAGGCCGGAACAGCTCTGGGACGCGATTCACAGCAGATAACATCGGCGTTTGCACAATCGAGAACTGCTACTTCTCGGACAACCAGAACGCCAGTATTCGATTCGGAGCAGGCACACACCCGACCAAGAAATCGGTCGTCAGGAATTGCACCGTCGAAATTACTGCAGACGCCAACGAACCCGCCGAGGCTGTCCGAGTCGGCGGGAGAGGCGGCCAGGCAGGGGCGTTGATCGAGGGGTGCGAAATAACGTACGCCAAAGACAGCCAGCGTGGCGTCATCGCAGCGCCGAACTTCGGCGAGCACGGCGCGTTTACCGTTCGAAACTGTGTTGTCCGAAACGAGGGCAGTGGTACGCCTACTATCGCTGCATACGACGTGGCGACCTCGAACAACACCGTAAGGGTCGAAAACTCCAGTTTCTCCGGTTCCGGTGGTGGCTTTTGGGCCGACAGCAGGCCTGATTCAGTCATTCAGGACAGCTGTATGGATGTTCCGAACGGGTCGGTCAGCGGGTTTGAAACGGTTAGTTGCTCGTTCTCGGGATGTGAGACGCCAAGCGGTTCCAGTGATAGCACCGACGATACCACAGACAACACTGACGATAGTGCTGACAACACCGACGACGGATCACAGTCTGATCTGCCGAATACGGTTTCGATCCATGGGACCGGAACGGCAACGAAATACACGTTCACAGTTTCCGATACTGTCAAGGGAATCAACTCATCCATCGAGGACTGGGACGATATTACTGATAACCAGACTGTCACGGCCTGGGTCACGTCCCAGTCACACGTCGACGAGTTCGCCTACAGTGGTGAGATAACGGAGTTCGCCTATCTGGAAGGCGGGCCGGTCGAAATCACACGAAACGGTGAGTCTGTGACGACAGATGAGTTCGGTTCGGACAATGCCGGGCCATCGGCGGCGATGACTGTGACGAACAAAACCGGTCTCACGGTCGATCTTTCAGCCGCTGCTTCGACCGACTCTGACGGAGAGATTGTCGCCTACCGGTGGAATTTCCCCGAGACGACTGCGTCCGGCCGAACTGTCAGCCATACGTTCGCTTCGCCAGGAACGTATACTATCAGCCTGACTGTCGAAGACGATGCGGGTGCAACCGCTACGACGGAAACGGACGTCTCTGTCGGATATCGGAACAGTCTGAAGATTCAGGGGTCGGGCGAACCAGCCGAGTACTCTTTTGAAGTGAGTGACGGACTGGACCCTGTCGAGAAGACCATCGAAGACTGGGACAGCGTCTCCGAGACGGGGGCTACTGGTTGGGTAACTACCGCCAGCCACGTCGACGAGTTCACGTTCGGGGGCGAACTCACGAACTTCGAGTTCCTCTCGGGGCAGGCCGATGTCTACGTTAATGGCAAGCAGGTCGACCCGACCACGGACGCGACATCGCCGAGCGAGTTGAAAATCCAGGGAGCAGGTGAACCAACTGAGTACTCCTTCGAGGTCAGCGACACGCTGACTCCTGTCGAGAAGACCATCGAAGACTGGGACAGCGTCTCCGAGACGGGGGCCACTGGCTGGGTAACCACCTCTAGCCACGTCGATACGTTCACCTATACGGGTGAACTCACGAACTTCGAGTTCCTATCGGGACGGGCAGCCGTCTATATCGACGGCAAGCAGGTTGACCCCACGAACTAGCGCGAACACACTCACCCGGTGGCTTCTCGCAAAGGGGACGCTGTTTACTTACCTTTTTGCGCGCGCGCAACCCGTAACTTACAGCCGGCAGTATCAAAAGCTACTCTGCATACCCCAGTTGGCGCAAGCGATCACGGACCACGTCGTCTTCGGCGTCTCCAATCGTCGCTGACGGCGGTTCTGCGACGATATCTCGTCGAGTCCCGCTGGAGTGCTCTAACCACGGAACTGTCACGAGTTCGGGAGTGTAGACTCCTTTCGGGTGGCCCCATTCCCGAACCGGAATGGGCCAGGAACGTTCACCCAGCATGTTTCCGTGGTCTGAGGTGACGACAGTTTTACCCGACAGTTCCGCCAGTAGTGTATCCACGTGGGGGACAACGAGTTCGAAATTCCGTCGGTACGCAGCCAGTATGTCGTCCGTGGGCGGGACGTCCTGACCTTTCATCATCTCGTTCCAGATATCAGTCGTAATTTCTTCCGGGTCGGGCACTGTCTGCTTGTCCAATTCCGTCTCTGAGCCGATAAAGGGATAGTGTGGCTGCATAAAGTGGATAATGAGCCGTTTGTTCGGAAACTCTTCGAAGGCCTCGAGGGAATGCGCTACCATCGTTTCCGGCAGGACCGAGTTCCACTGTTCGTTCCAGCCATCCTCTTGCCAGACGTTGATGACCGAATGGAATTCGGGTCGATAACGGTCCTGGTACCCGCGCTGGAGGATCGGACTCGCAGTGACGTACACCGTGTCGGTCAGGTCCCGTTCGTGGAAATTGCCGAGAATGAACTCCGAAGTATGTGCCGCCCGTGATTCTTTCGAGGTCAATTCACCGGGAAGGTCGTGGTAGGCTTCGAAGAGGTCGTATCGGCAGGCGTCCAGAACGATCAGGTTGTCCCAGTCCTCGGCCACGATATCGACGCCATCGGGATTGAAATCGCGCCGGTAGGACCGGGTGTGAAACAGACGATTTGCCTCCCTGAGGAGGAGGTTTGGACTGTTGACTGCCCACTTCATCGCGACGCAAACTTGTCTTTTTGAGAGCATCGATCTGGGGTTCTATGTCTCGGTTTATTTGTGCAAACGTTGTTATGTACCAGTTACGTACGAGAACACTCTATTTTATCCTAAAGTAGTGAGTGCAGGTCCGACCTGTATCCTTCGTCTTTGATACGTACTGTAGCGGCCACATACCATCAGTCGAGTTGCAATATCGGAGCTTCGTGGCCACGGACCAACAGGAAAGAATGGATACTAATGAGGAAGTTGTCGCTGTGAAACCACTGCCAGACAACGAGAATTACTGCCGTGAGAGGGTGTTTTTTAGGAGGTTTATACTAATGAGTCCAACCGGGAATGTACTGGCAATGACCGGCATAGCTGGTGGGACCGTCGACGGAGAAGTCCTCGGACGAATGGCTGCAACCCTGGAACACGAAGATTGGTACGAGTACGAGCAGTTCGAATCGGGCGAACTCGGATTAGGGTTACAACACCATGGCGAGAAGGATCCACACGGATACTCGTTCTGGACCGATGGACAGACTGCTGGTGCAATCGATGGGGCAGTATCGAACCGCTCGGAACTGGGCTGGAGCGTGTCTACGATCTTCGAGCGTCTCCTCCAGTCCCCCGAACAGACGCTCGAAGCGATTGAGGGACCGTTCACTATCGTCTGTATCGACGCCGCAGACGATAGAATACTGCTCGCGACGGACAAAATCGGGAGTCGGCCACCGATGTACAGTACCGAGAACGGGTTCGTCTTTGGATCGAGACTGGCAACCATCGTCGAGGCGGTCGACGATCCAACCGTCGATCTACAGGGAGTTAGTGATATGTTGCTCATGGGTCATCTGTGGAGTGACACGACGCTCCTCGAAGAGGCCAAAACGCTTCACCCGGCGACAGTGATCGAATATCACGACGGTGAGATCACTGAGAGACGCTACTGGCATCCCGGGTACGATCAGGCGAGCACAACCGACGAGTATTTCCACGAGCTGACAAACTCGTTTCAGCAGACTGTCGACAGGACGGCAAACGCTGTCGCTGGCGATATCGGCCTCTGGCTCTCCGGCGGCCTCGACAGTCGCGCGACAATCAGTGAACTCGCTCGCAACCACGAATCCAGCGACACCTTCGATTCGCTGACGACCTACACGTACGATGCGAACCCGGGTGGCGGTGTTAATCCGCGTCTCGCAACCGAAGTGGCCGAGACTCTGGAGTTACCGAACGAAACAGTCCCACTGTCGCCGGACCAGTTTCTCCCGGTTCTGGAGAAGTCCGTCGATGTCACTGATGGGATGGTGAACTGGAATACGTTCCTCAACCTCTCTGCCGTCTACAATATCGAGAAGCACGATCCAGACATCCTGATGGAAGGAATCGTCGGTGAACTCATTGGCCAACACCTGTGCCGATATCATCTCACCGAGGCCTCGTCACTCGTCGATTCGATGTATCGAAGTGAGGCAAGTCGATCAATGGACGATGTCGACGATTTACTCGATGCCAACGTCGATCCACTCGGCTCCTACCGGAAGGAGGCCCGTCGCACCGACGAATCTTCGTTCGGGAAAGCAGTTGTCGACACACATTTCCAGAACTACTACCCCCGGCTTGCCCACGCGAGCAACCCCGTTCCACGAAGTCAGGTCGGGACCAGAGTCCCATATGCGGACGGCGACTTTCTGTCCCGCGCTGCGAAACTGCCCCTCTCCTGGCGCATGGGGTCGCTTCCCTTTACTGAGGACAAACTCATTTATGGCGTCGTCAAGCCGAAGATTCGAATGATGCGGACGCTAAACAGGGACCTTGCCGAGATTCCCTACGAGCGTTCGCGATTGGAGTTGACGTACCCCTACCCGCTTCATATTGCCGGGTTTTTCACGAGTACCGCACTCTCCCGACTCAAATCACAGCGCACCTACGGGGGCAAGAGCATGGCTGGTGAGTGGTACCGGAACCACGATCAATTCCAGAAGCGGCTCGACGGACTCATCGACGATGCCTGCAAGCGGTCGTTCTTGAACGCCACCGCCATTCGAGAGTGTCAACAGCGACATCTTCAGGAGGAATCAGAGGAAATCAAAACCCTGAGTGCGATTACGACGCTCGAACTGTGGCTCCAGCGCCATTTCGACTGATACTGTCGGACGGAAGTCCGTGAACGATTTCGCTACCCGGGGCAGCGAATATCTTCACGAGGTTACAGCCGGCAGCATGATCAGTTTCCAGAACCCTGTGACCCACGCTTCTTCTGACGGCCCGAATTTCCGTTCTGACAACATCGCATCAGGTTAGTGTCGCATAGAGCTGTCGGAGATCAACAACATCCGTCAACGCGATCAGAAGTGCCCAGATACCACCGCCAACGGCGATCACCCCGATCAGCGATGAGATATCTGAGACGGCCCTTGAAAGTGGATAGACAACAGCAGACATCCCGAGCGTGATTGCACCGACGACCAGACCAGAGCGGAGCAATCTTCGAGTGTTGATCGGCAGTTCATCCGCAATGACAAACAGCTCTAATCCGACGTATGCACCGTAGGTTAGTACGGTTGCGACTGCTGCACCGATGACCCCGAACCGCGGGATAAGGAGGAGATTGAGAACGACGTTGCAGACGGCAGAACCACCTTTTGCAATTGCTCGGGATCGTGCCCGGCCCAGGAAATCCAGCGCATCACTCGTGGTCGTATCGAGCGCTCTGAAGACGACGAAGATGCTGAATATCTGGAGAACTGGGCCAGCACCGTGGTACTTGGCACCGAAAATCAACTCGATGGTCGGATTGGCGACCAGAACGACGCCTGCGGCTGCCGGCCCGTACAGCAGTATCGTGTAGATGAACGACTGTTCGTACAGCCGTGCTGCCTGCTGTAAGTTCTCGTTTGCCTTCTGTTCCCCGTAGGTCGGTGAGACTGCAAAGCCCAACGACCGCGCAGGAGTGATAAGAAAGTCGGAGATCTGTTTTCCAAGCGTGTAATACGCTATTGCAACTGGTCCTTGAAACACCCCGAGAAGTACTGTATCAGTCCGACTGTTGATGACGCTTGCACTCATCGTGAACGTGAGTGGGACGCTGTAACGGAGAATACCGGACGATACGTCTGCTTCCTGCTCTGGGCTAATATCGTGGCGCTCGTACAGTTCTGTGTACATAACGAAAATCCCGACAGTGCCACCGACTGCATAGCTGATGATATATCCGGAAAGGGCACCTTCGATGCCATACCCAAGCAGGATGAATGCTGGAACAGCAATGACAAGAGAGATGTTCGTGATGATGTTCAGAATAGCGACCCAGCCCATCCAGTTGAAACCCTGAAACAAAATTACGGCAGTCCCTTTGATTGATTTGGCCGCAACATATCCGATCCCAAAAAGCAGTAGTCCCGCTATGGCTGGCTCGCCAATCGTAGTGGCAATTCGACTGTGAAACAGAGCCAGTCCGATCCCGACAGCGGTGATCGCGAGACAGTTGTACAGTATCGTCTTTCGGACAGCAGTCGAAACGAGTTCAGGCGCTGACTCACGATACTCGGCAACGTATTTTGCTCCCGCTTTCTCGAAACCCAGGTTCGCGAACAACATTGCAAACCCCAGCACCGAGATGGAAAGAAACAACAAACCGTACTCTGACGGTCGTAGCAAGAATCTTGTTAGTAGAAGTATGAGAGCACCTTTCGTCAGCATCCCCAGAATCTGACCGACGAAGACAACGGAGATGCCACGGACGATCTTTTTCACCATTCGTATTGCTGTCAGACGTGTGGTCTTTTTCCACGGCTCGTCTCTGTGAACAGGGCGCGATATGTGCTCATGGCTCTACTGGGTCGGGTTTCGCTGGATCGACAAGGTTCGATACGCGAGACTGTAACGTATCGATGTCGACGACGAAGTCCCTGTCTCTCGGTCGGATGTTCTGATCGGCAGGGATCGGTTCACCCGTCAGGAAGTCGTACTCGAATCCGCACTCGTGGGCTGTCAAAAAGTAATGTTCAGTCCCGCCGCGCTCCGGGAACAATTCCAGCAGCGTCGCGTCCTCCGCGTAGAACATGCTCGCCAGGCCTTTGCCGTGAGCGCCGACGATATGTTCGGCCCCCGCAAACAACTGGACTTCCTCCTCGTAGCTGAGTCTCCCCGGTTCGTACCACTCAAATCCGTCCGCAGCAAGAGCGTCTCTTACCGCTTTTTCGTTCTCGATATGCCGTCGGTCAGCGTCCTGTCGAGAGATGTAAATTCGGTCTGAAAACTCCGCTGTCGGTGCAGAAACGTTCGAGAGGATACGGTCGGCAACCCAATCGTGTGGGCTCGTGTGAAGATGTGTCCCCTTCGCACGGAGCGGATGCGGCGGAATCACCAATCTCCCGACTTGGATACCATTGTCGTCGGACTCGACCCACGAATCGGGGTCGTATCCCATCAGTTGAAGCGACTCCTCGTGAAACGACGTGAGGTCGGCACTCACGATCAGTGTCGGTGATTCACCGGTCGCTTGTTCGTATTCTTCTAACCACCGGAGTTTTGGCAACACCTCGTGGTGCCACGCGGGAAATTCGTGACTGCGCTCACCCAACAGCAAGAACCCGGTATCGACGCTTCGCTCCGGACGTGAATCGAGTATGGCCCGCTGCAACGGCCAGGTTACCGGCAGGTTCCGTCGTAGGTACTTCTCCTGATGGATGAAAAACGCCGTGTCGACACCGAGCCACGACGGCGGAAAGTATCGACCGTTCACCTTGACGATGGGTCGACGCCCGACGACTTCGGCGTCGTCGTAGACACAGACATGGCCGTCCGCAGCGGGTATTCGCCCTTCGGCGGCTGCCAGCTGTCCGGGCAACGACTCCCGATGGCGACCGTCGTACTCCAGTTGGATCGATGGTGTGTCGTGTAAAGAAACCGTCTCGTCGGCCGCGTGATACGGATCGAGCAGTAACGGTGGCCAGAGTTCTGTTGGTAATCGCTGGCGCATGTATCGCAATGCACCATGCGCGAGCGCTGTTCGCCCCGCTGATTGATAGATATCGTATGCATCCCCGAGTAGGTCCGTCCAGCGACGTAACATCGACTCAGTACCGCGTATGCCATCGGTATAGTTTTGGATCGCCTACTGTTGTTACCTAGTAATACAGATAACAGTCGCGGGTTACAGTTCAACGACTGTCTGGCCAGTATACTTCAGTGAAACTACAGTATATGATAGCATCCTAAAAGCAACGTACATCAGCTCTCCGAAGCCGAAACGTCGACCCAGAGATACAGAGTGCGATATGCACTCGCCTCGCCCGGTTCGTCCGGAGTGTCTCCCCGGTAGACGTAATACGCTAGCCGTAGGTCCTCACCGGTCATGGATGGTGTAACGGTGTGTTTCGTGAGCCACGGCTCGTTTGTGCCGACGGTTTCCTGTTCTCGATAGACGGTTTCGCTGTCCGTGACCGTTGTCGAATCACCACCGGTGTCGACACGCTGGAGTTCACCGACGACAGTGTATGTCGTTTCGACGCCCTCGTTGTTTGAAACGCGCACCACTAGCTCTTCGCCAGTTCCCTGCGTGAGGGTCGTCGGATACCCTGAAGCGGTGAGTTCACCGTCGCCGTTCTCAGTCAACAGTGTTGCACCGGTGTACGATTCACCGGACTGTGGAGCCAGGAGGACCCATCCCATCGTCCCTGCGGCAGCAACGACAGTGACGAGGAGAAAGACGGTGATGAAGTGATCAAACCGGCGGGTCCCTCCAGAAACCGTCTCCCGTATTACACGGAGACAGTTTCGGTACGGTACCCGAAATCGCTCCTCTTTTTCCAGACGGTTTCGACGTGCGACCGCGACACCGGTAGTGATCAAGATAAACAGGTTCAATCCAGCGAGAACCGGCTCGATAGTTAGCGAACTGGTGACCGTCCCGAGAGCGAGTCCGAGTAAGGGTACCATCGAGAGGCTGAGACCGAAAGAAAGCGCCAGCCGCGCTCGCCAGTCGATAGAGCGAACCTGAAACGACCGCTGGAGTCCAGCGTTCGAGGCCATCGTACTGTTATCAGTGCCACTAGAGTCCCGTCGTTCGTAGTCCGCGTATCGGCGCGGAAACAGTGACGCTACTAGCGCGTAGCCCGGTATAAATACAATCACTGGGAGTGCAAAGACCGCCCGCAGTGACGCAACGTCTGTCGAAGTAGTAAATAGCAACGCGTCGACGAACACGACGAACAGGATCATTGCGACAAGATCTAGCGGCACTGTCCACGAGATAGTCGAGGAGCCACTGGACTGCACGCTATGTGTGTTTTCGTCCATATTTATTTCGAATTGCTGATGTACTTTCTGAGTCCCCTTTGCCACTGATTCCACATGTTTGATTGCCAACGAGTGTCCATCTTGGTCTGTACTTCTAAATCGATGTGGGTCGGAACGGTATAGTTATACTACGAATTATTGGTGGCCACCGCCTATACTACCAGTTGTCATACTGTCGGACAGATATACGGTCGGCCACCGACCGACAAAACTTCACTACACACTCGGAAGTACGTAATACAGGTCCATGTCACCGTTGGAATGGACGCGATTGACACCGACCTGCTGGTCGACAGACCTCAGGTCTGCCCTGGTAAACCGGTACTCCTCGTAGGCCCCGACCTCGCGACCGTAGGTGTTGTTGTGCATGGCGAGATACCACTCCCTGTCGCGCAGCTCCTGTAAACGTCGTATTTCAGAGCTATTGACGTTTCTATCACGTCTGTCGTTGTCACTCGTACTGACGAGTGAATCGTAATACCGCTGGGGTTCTTGGCCGACACCAGCCATCACTGCTGATTCGTTTGTCATCGTAAACGTCGTCTCGTATCCACTTACCCGCGCTTCAGTGACTTGCTGATTCGCCTTGTTGATGTACGGGGAATCGTGAATAACCATCATGGAGAGCAAGAGCATGACCCCGAATCCGCCGATCAATAGTAGCCGAGCAGCTGTTTTGAGGCGTGTGTTCGACGCTATTTGCGTCCCGTATGCGATCCCGACGGCACCCAGTACCGTTCCGATCAGTAGCATGAACCCGGCCTGCCTGAAGTAGTGGGTCGCAATATTACCGAAGAAATAGACACCAAAAACCGGGAGCATCGCGATCAATCCGATTCCGAAGTATCTGACGACACTCGTCGAATCAACCCTGACCTGACTCTGCCTGAACGTGTCACTAAAGGCCGCGAGCAGTACAATAACTGTCAAAATGACGAATACTGTGCTCACGAAGAAAAGCTTGACAAATATGATCGGGAGGCTTGCCCCGATAGCCTGGAGTGAACTAGCCTGTGTCACAACGGAAGATCCGGCCTGGGGAGGGGATCCGGTTACATATCCCAGCAACGACTCGACCCCTCCCTGTGCAATCGAAATCACTGCCGGCTCCTTGAATATCCATCCGAGATAGGCGAGCAACGCGACACCAGTGACGGAATACGTTCGCCGGTGACGTGGCCACCTGACAGCGCCACGACTGTTCACCGCGTACTGAACCAGAGTGATCGTTGTCAACAGGATGAGCACGTTCAGTGCTTGCTGGGGATGATACAGGATCGAAGCCAGGACAGTCAAGAGGAGCGCTACTCCGACCGGAGAGAATATCCCATGGAGACGCCGAACGGCAGTCGACCGAACAAATCGTATCAGGAGAAAGAGCAACACTGGAGTGAAAAGAATCGTCTGGCTGCTCGGGTGTGCGGTAATGGTGTTTGCAAGCAGATGGATCGGAATCAGAAGAAACGCAGAGAACGCGCCGACCGTCGTTGCGAGATTGCCGGTGAGTAACTCCTGGACGACCAGTGGGGTAAACACCAGGAACACGACAACGATCAACACTGGAACGAGGAACATCGAATGCCAGATGGTAAGCCCGGTTAGACTCTGTATGAACGCGGCGATGGTGTGGATAGCAGGGTAGAGTAGATCAAGAGGGTCCATGGAACCAGCGACTAACTCTCGCGCCCAACCGACGTGGGTCACGGAATCGTGGATTCCAGCGGAGTAGTACCCTCTGATGATCGGAAGGGAAACGACGGTGACACTTGATAGACCGCCCAGAACGGTTCCAATGACTCGGTACCATCCGTTTTCGGGCCAAAACGAGACGGTCAGCGAAGATATAAAAGCGATGGCGATACCGATCCAGAAAGTAATAGGAGTTGCCCTATAGATGGATAATTCGTATCCCGTCGCAGGATTCAGATGTGCGATGACGAGCGCTCCTGTCAGGCTGAGGAAACCAACGATACTCAGTAGAGAGAGGCGGCGGTCACTGAGTGGAGAGTGGGGTTTCATTGCCTACACCGGGTGGTGTCGAATACTTCGTTATAGATAATGTAAACCAGCCTCCGATCAGCAACTCCATCGATCAAAGACTGGCTGCCGGACGTAGGGGTCGATCTCTATCGGGAGAAGGTATTATTTAATATTCTGAACTGTGCACGGGCTTTTTGCGCAACCAGATATCCCCTACGCCTATGAAGCAGGGATTATCTCGACGAAAATATTTGCTCTTTCTTGGAAGTACAACGCCGCTTGCTGGTTGCCCTGCTGCTGACCAAACAAAGGCAGAGAGTGCCGATCCGAGGAGGGGAAAGAACACCACGACAACGCCGGCGGACGAAACGACCATCACGCAAACGTCCACATCCACTACGGACTGGGATTGGGAGGGTGCCCCGGAACCGACAGTAATCGTTTCGAATGAGGGTAATACCGACTACGAGACGTTCGAAGCGGCATACAACGACTCGAATCCCGGCGATGTCATCGGAATCGGTCGCGGGGAGTATTCGCTGGATCAACTCAAGACGAAATCGTTGAACTCGGTCGATGTGAACTACGATACCGTCGATAAATCTGCCATCACAGTCGTCGGCCACAGCCGGTCGAACTCGAAACTCACCTTCGACACGGAATCCAGCATCCTCTCAGTTCCGGACTGGGAGTTCTGGAACCTGACCACGGAAACAAACGGCAGTGTTATCGGCCCAAGGGACGGGAAACACCGGGAAAGCCACGTCAAGTCGCCGATTATGGACCCACCGGGGTACGCCAGCGGAACAGATGAGGTGGACGGAACCACGCTCTCGAAATCCGGTTTAGCCCACACGGTATCAGCAGAACGGACTCGTTACGGGATCGCATTCGATAGAGTGGTCGACGCTGTCGATGACCTCGGGGTGGACAACACCGGAACAGAACCAATCGATGCAGCACTCGATACAGCACTGCAGTCGGGAACACTGATCGAGTTCCCACCAGGAGAATACTTGTTAGAGGAGAGTCACAAAGTCGCGGGAATGGATAGGGTCGGCATCCGCGGTACTGGTTCCAGTCGACGCGATGTGCGACTGTATCCAAGCGAGGGCGTCGCGATCAAGCCGATAGACGCTGGCCTCGGGACGGGAGCGGTTCTCATCGAGAACATGGTTTTTGACGAGCTGGAAGACGACGAAACCCAGGTCTCGCTCCTGGTGCGGACATCCGGCGGAACAGTGGTTAAAAACATCGAGTTCCTCGGTCGGACACCCGATGATAATAGCGGACGGTTCAGTTACACGGTCGGTGCCGAAGTGACAGACGTGGACGGTCTCGCTGTGTTCGAAAATATTCACGTCGGTCTCGATACGCCAGCGAAGCCAGTCGAATATCCGGACGGTGTGGAATTCATCTGGGGTGGTCCAGAGCACGTCGGTGAAGTCGTCCTCAGAAACCCGATTGTTCATCGCCGTAATTCGAACGGTGTGCGATATACGGATGGATCCGGTGTCCTGACTCTCATCGGCGGCGAATTCGTCAACAACCAGAACGCCAATGTCAGATTCGGCGCGGGTAACCACCCCTCGAAAGTGTCCAGTGCAACCGGGACGTACATCAAAGTAGACCAGAACGTAGTCACTACCTCAGACGCTCTCCGGGTCAGCGGTGATGGTGACGATGCGGGCGCGATATTTCGAGGTATCAACATCGATTGGGGCGATGTGAATGGTCGAGGTGCTATTACTTTCCCTAGTTTCGACCCACACGGGCGCGCAGAGTTCTACAATTGCGTCGTTCACAACGTGCGCCCTGATACGCCGACGGTCTGGGCCACACCTGTTTCGATAGAGGACGACCCCATTGTTTTCGAGAACTGTAGCTTTACTGGAACAGGTGGCGGGTTCATCGCGAATAGTCGACCAGGCTCAGTGATTCGTAACTCCTGTATCGATATGCCTGACGCATCGATCAGAGGATTCGCTACCGAGAACATCTCATCGGCTGACTGTCAACTTCCGGCGAAGTCCCATTTATGGCCCTCAGCGACGATCACAGCGGTAAAAAAGGACGGCCGAACCGTCGAACTTTCCGCTGTTGATTCCGTCGACCCCGATAGAGAGATCACATCCCACCAGTGGATGATCAACGGAACAACTCACACTGGCGAGACGATTTCACACACGTTTGAGTTACCGGGGACCTACACTGTCGATCTCACAGTCACGAACAGAGCGGGTGATACTGCTACAGCGAACTCGCAGTTGGTTGTCGACTACCCCTCGTTGATCAGAAATTCGAGAGGCTGATTTCCTCGAAGAATCCCCTATACCGGTGGACGTACGCCTGGCCCGGTGGCGGTTATCGCCCGCCGATCAACCGGCCGTCGACGTACACGTTGGCCTCCCCCACGTAGAATCTGACAGTGTTGACCGAACCGGTGAAGATGAACTCGTCGACGTGCTCGGGGTCAGTGACCCAACCCGTGACACTCGTACTGGAGACCTCTTCGTAGCTCTCCATGCTGTCGTTGACCCCCACCAGTGAGTCGTCAACTTCGATGTGGTACTGGGTCGCTGTGCCGGTCCCCTGCACTTTCAGCCGTCTCGTCGGTTCGGTCGTCGGGTTGTCGGGTGTGACGCGCTGCCCGTCGACGTACACGTCTGCCTCACCGTCGTAGAACGTGATCTCGGAAATTTCTCCGGTGAACGTGAACCTGTCGACGTGTCCGGGCTCTGTGATCCAGCCAGTGACACTGGCCTCAGAAACCGCTTCGTAGCTCTCGACCGTGTCTTCGACAGGGGTCAACACGTCGCTGACTTCGATATGGTACTGGGTCGTCGTCCCCCTCCCCCGCACTTGCAGGCTTCTGGACGATTCGCTGGTGCTCTCATCGGTCGATCCAACGAGTTGACCGTCGACGTAGACATCAGCGTCACCGTCGCTGACCTCGAGGGTGGTGATTTCCCCATAGAAGGTGTACCTGTCGACATCTTCTGGTTCAGTGACCGAGCCAGTGACACTAGTCTCAGATATCTTCTCGTTGCTCTCAACCGTGTCTTCGACGGGCGTTAACAGTTTGTCGACCTCGATATAGTACTGGGTCGGTGTCCCTGTCCCCTGGACTTTCAGGGTTCTGCGCGATTCCGAACCGGAGGCATTCTCCGCACCGACGACACTACCGTTGACCCGAACCTCTGCCTCACCTGTGAGTAATTCGAGTGCAGAGAGTTCACCACTGAAGCCGAATTTGTCGACGTGCTCGCTGGTGGTGACTGATCCCTCGACAGTCGATCCGACGATTGTATCGCCCTCTTCGACAGAGTCGTCGATAACGCCGACCTGTCCCGTGACCTCGAACCGGTAGTTCGTCGGGGTGCCAGTCCCACGCACGGTGAGCGTATTCGGGAGTTCCGATGCGTCGCTCTCGCTCTGGATTTCCTCTGCAGAAGCCGTGCCAGGCAACCCTGCCGCTATACCCGCCACCGCTCCAGCTGCTTTTAGAAACGAACGGCGGTCGTAGCCCGATTCTTTGCTGGTAGAGTCGCTAGTAAGGACTTTATTATTTTCCGTCCGATCTGTTAATAGACTATTATTAGTACTGTCCACCGAGCGTCCGCTGGCATTGCGGGGAACCATACCCGGTAAGACGAGTATATTCTTATATTATTTCTCGCCGTTTTGAACGGGAAGCGAACCTGTTACTTGCCATATTGCTACGGTATAGCTGACAAATCATACAGTATCCGCCCGGTTTTCAACTGATAGGTATATTTAGTCGATATCGATCCGATCACGCTGTAAAGTTATTGTACCAGGGTTGCAACCCCCAGAGCGGCATTCTGGGATCGGTCTGATCGCGGGCAGACGTGCAAGAGGGCTTCAGTAATTCCGGCGCGCGCTACTGCACTCCCTAGTGAATCGCTTCGGCTTCACGAGAATCACAAGCATCCCTTCAGGGATTGATAGCTGACACGTGTACAAACTACATAACAAAACAAATTCCTCCCCGTAGCAGCCCCATGGACGAGTCTCCCGACGTGCTTTTCGTCGTTCTCGATTCACTTCGGCAGGACCACGTGTCAGAGTACGGGTACGAACGAGAAACGACGCCGGCACTCGATCAATTCGGGGAGTCGGCGACGGTCTATGAAAACGCTTCAGTTCCGGCCCCTTGGACACTGCCCTCACATTGCTCGATGTTCACTGGACTGATGCCCTCGGAACACGGAATTACGAACGGGTTCACGGACCGTGACCTGACGCTGTCGGACGATCATCCGACAGTAACCCAGCGACTCGCAGACCGGGGCTACCGGACTGCGGGGTTCTCGAACAATCCCTGGGTCGGACAACTATCGGGCCTCGATAGGGGGTTCGACTACTTCGTCGAATGGGATCTCGAAGTGAGCCGTGGCGGTCCGCCACAGCGTCGCGCTGATCGACTCTACGACCGTTTTCACTCGTGGTTCGGGCGGGCGACCCAGCAGCCACTCGTCCTGCTGAAACGTCCCTTTTTCACCAGCAATCTCGTCAGGCGGGCGACCGAGTGGATCGAGGCCGGTTCCGACCCGACGTTTACGTTCCTGAATCTGATGGAGGCTCACAGTCCGTATTACCCACCACGGTGGGCCTTCCGTGAACTCGGGCTGTCGACGCCGAACCCTGTTTCTGCCCGCTCACTGAACACGAAACTGCTCGCGTACATCATGGGCAAGCGGTCGCTCTCCTCGGACGAGACCCAGCGGATTCACGACTTTCTCGACGCGAGTGCACGATATCAGGACCGAGAGTTCGACCGACTCCTGACCACGCTTCGCGAGGAGGGGACGTTCGAGGACGCATTGATCGTCGTCTGTGCCGATCACGGGAAGACGCTCGGCGAATTCGACCGCGACGAGGAGCCACCACACTACCTCCGGGATATTAACACGTCTGTCCCGTTACTCGTCAAGTGGCCCGGCCAGACCGACTCCGAGCGGGTCAGTGATCCGGTCGAACTCGCCGACCTGTACGGCTTGCTCTCGGCACCCGGCCAGAACGCACGGGAAACGCGCCCACTCGTATCCGAGAACGGGCACGCACTCGTCGAAGACTACCTGCCACACACGGCCAGTGTCTCACAGGACATCAGCCAGTGGCGTGCGCTGTCCGACGGTGCCACGACGTATCTCGACGGCCCCGGTGACCGTGAGTACGTCCTCCGGGGCGACGGTCGCCGCGAGACTGTCGTGCCGCTGTCGAGCGTTGCAGACGAGACCCTGGCGGCGTTCCGCGACCGACTCACGTCTCGCGTGGCCGACCTCGACATCGACGAAGCATCCCCGGCCGATGCGACGGCGGACCTCGACGACCGTCTGGAATCGCAACTCGAAGACCTCGGCTACCTCAGCTGACTTCGGCGCGTCGGCCGTCGGGCGAGGACAGGTCTGCGAACGTCGATAGCGGTATCCGGCGAACATCGCCGTTGGCTGTCGCGGTATTAAAGGGATTGACAAAGAGGCCCCGGTCCGGGCACGACGCGAGGAAGACGTACGCGTTCGCTGTCGGGAGGCCCGACGGGGTGACCGACCAGTCGGCGGGCGTCGTCCGCCGGCGGTACGTCGCGAGCGTCGTCCACTCTGTGAACCCGGTTTCGGCCGACGCAGCGACGACACGGGCGACCTGGTCCCCGTGCGTGTCTTCGTCGGGGGCCGTTCGGTCGCCACCACTCTCGGCAGCAGTCGAGAGCACGACCCACTCCGTGCCGCCCGTCGAGAACGTCTCGGCGTAGTACACTGACGACTCCACCTGACCGACCGGTTCCGGCGTCGGTGTGGCGCTGTCAAGTCGTGACCGGGGTAACCGGAATATTCGGTTCACCTCGGTGTATCCACAGTCGACTCCCCAAAGGATCCCATCGCGCGTAAATGCGGGTTCGACGATACGCCAGTCCTGGCTCCCGCCGCCGACGACCCGCATTTCGTCGTCACGGAGACGGAGCAGACGACAGGCGTCGTCCGTGTCACCGGTCGTTAGCCAGCAATCACCACTGTAGGGGTCAATCGAAACCGAGTGAACGTGGCGCACGTCCGGGAGTTCTAAATATGTCTCCCACGACCACCCGCCGTCCGTTGACCGGTAGACGCGGGGCGTCGTGTTCACGTCTAGCGGATACTCCGCTAGATAGGTCACGTCCCCGTCGCTGCAGACACTCGACGGGAGCACGCCCATCCGTGGCGACGTCGGTGGGAGCGAGAGGCGCTGGGTCCAGGTCTCGCCACCGTCCGCCGAGACGAACACGCGCTGACCGACGGTCGCCAGCATCGACGACGAAAACGCCCAGAGGTTCACTGTCTGGTACGATCCGACAATCGGTCCGAGCAGTCCCTTCCAGGGTCTCGCCGTCTGGAGTCGCTCTGTGATACCAGCGAGGCCGGAACTCTCGACGGGTAACGATCCGACTGACTTGAAGGTCATACCCCCTGGCAGCGTCACATTCGCTGTCCCGGCGCTAATCGATTCGCCCGTCTCTCGGTACACCTCCCGGCCATCGGTAGCATAGACAGTGCCGTCGTGGATCGACTGAAGTTTCATTGAGTTGCCGTATACGGCCGTCAAGATTTGACGCCGATACTGTCTTTCGAAACGCTGGCCGTCTGGTCGGAACTTGCCCACCGCGAGAGCGAGTCGAGTTGTTCCACCGCCCCGTGGGTCGTTGCCACGTCGACGATGATGTCAGTGAGGTTCACCTTGTCGTCGAGATAGGTATCGCGGCGACGACGCCAGACCTCATCGATGCCGTCGCGCGTGAGTAGCGTCATCGCCGTCTCACAGACCTCGTCGAACGACTGCAGATTGTGCACGAGGTTTCGCTGCCCGAGTTCGATGAAGTTCCCCATATCGTCCTCGCCGACGAAGGAATTCGACCTGATTGTCGGCGTTCCGAGCAGTGCCGCCTCCGTAGCCATCGTCTGCGTATCGGCAACGAACAGCGACGCTTCCGCCAGTGCGTCGTGTAGCCGCGCCGGATGGAGGTCGTAGGGCCGGGCAGGGAGCGTGCTGAGGTCCATCTCACCGCTCTCGTCCGACACGAAGACGGTGGCTGACTCGGCGATGCGTTCGATGAGCCGCGCACACTCTGCCGTCGAAAACCCGCCATGGCTGACATCGTGGTGCGAGCCAAAGGCGTTGAACCGGAGGAGAGCGAACTCCTCGTCGTCGACACCGAGGTCGTACCGGACGCTCGGATCCGGCGTGAACGCCTCCGGGTGAAGATACGCTGTCTCTTTGAATCCGTCGAAGACGTAGTGGTTCGATCCGAGATCCTTTTGAAACGCCGCGGGCGTGAGTATCACGTCCGCGAAGGGACGCGAAACGATGTGATCGAGCGACGTCGGCTCGGAGTCAAGCAGGAGTACGGTCCGTGTTCGCGAAACCGCGCCCGCGTGGGCCGCGTACGCGCCCATCCCGAAGATGAGGTCTGGATCGAACGTCCGGGTCGCCCGCACCATCGAGGCGTACTGACTCGGGAGATGCCGGAACAGCGAGTACTTGGTCGTATCACAGCGACCGTACACCTCGTATGGAAAGTCGTACCAGTCGGCGAGTTCGACGGTGCAGCCGTAATCGCGGGCGAGGACCAGAACATCGTGTCCCCGGTCACGCAACTGTGCGACTGCGTTACGATACAGGTGGACGTGTGCCGGAGTGTTGGTGAAGATGAGGTATCTCATAGACGGTGTTGTCCTGTCGGATACCACGTTTATTATCCACGGACAGTATCGTGATTTGAGGGAGGTTTCCGTTTTGTTATACTCTCTCATCGCTAACAGAATGACTGCCTTACTCATTGCCACGAGATGCTTGCGTCCAGATATTCGGATGGTACAGTGAGAGTGGATCCAGTCGCCTACACTATGGTGTGCCGTGACGACGGCCTCGGTATCGGAAACGAAGCCAGAGTTGGTCTCTCGAACGATTACGGTCTGACAGCGTCGTTTTGCTCGCCGACGCTTCGGTAGCACTTGTGGAGTATAACGATCTTTCTTCTGGCTGAATCAGGGTGAGTGTTGATTGACACCAGTGAGTTACTGATGTTATGGAGATAGTCTGATTAGTATCGAGTCATTGAAGCCGTAGCAACTCCCTTTCGAACTGTAGAAGCTTGATTACAATACTGTCTCCCAGTGTAGCGGGACTTACATGTACGCACTGATCACTGACGTTGCCCGTGTTTTCCTGCGGGCTGGTGGGGTTGCCTCGTTTTCAAACGGCCACACTCGACCAGATGTCGGTGCCTGAGATGTACGATGGACACCGAGTCGGGGTCGTCATTCCAGTGTACAACGAAGCGTCGTTCATCGGCGAGGTAATCGACGGCCTCCCGGCGTTCGTCGACCGCGCCTATCCAGTTGATGACTGCTCGACAGATGGGACGTGGTCGGTGATCGAACAGCGTTCGGCAGTCGACCGACGCGAGCGGGAGTCAGCCGTCGAGTCCCAAGAGTGGGAACGCGCGACGATGACCGACGGGAGTCACGTGCCCGAAACCCGTATCGTGCCGGTTCGCCACGAAACGAACAGGGGACGTGGGGGTGCCGTCAAAACCGGCTACAGAGCAGCCCTCGACGACGGTATGGATGTTATCGCCGTGATGGACGGGGACGGCCAGATGAACCCCGACCGACTCGATGCGTTGATCGACCCAGTCGTCTCGGGCGTCGCCGAGTACGCGAAAGGGAACCGCCTCGGAACGAAAGGGCTACGCGACGAGATGTCGACCTGGCGGTTGTTCGGTAACACGCTGCTGACTGGGCTGACGAGAGTCGCCAGCGGGTACTGGGGAATGACAGACCCACAGAGTGGCTTCACTGCTATCTCCCGTGAGGCTCTCGAATCGCTCGATATCGATGCGCTCTACGACGATTACGGGTTCCTCAACGATATACTCGTCAGGCTCAACGTCCACGACGCACGCATCGCCGATGTCCCCGTTTCGGCCATCTACGGGGAGGAAGAGAGCGGCATCGAGTACCGCTCGTTCGTGCCGTTGCTGTCCCTGCTGCTGGCCTCTCGCTTCGTCTGGCGACTCCGGTCTGGGTATTCACCGCTCGACTTCCACCCGGTCGCCCTCCTGTACGGACTCGCTGCACTCAGCGGCATCGGAGGCACGATGTTCGCCCTCTCGTCGGCGACATCGTTACCGGTCACGGGGTTTCTCGTCCCACTTGTAGTCATCGCGGCGTGTCCGGTCCTCGTCGTCGTCGCCTTCCTCGTGGAACGGCGCTACAACAGGGACCTCGAGTTCGATCTGGACTCCGATTATACACTCGATGACAGCGCATGATGACCGACTCGAACCGCTGGCACGCCTCTCGACAGGGCGGTTCGAGTCGGTCGTCTCGACGGCACTGAACGACCACGAGTTCGCGCTGTGTCTGACACACGATGTCGACCGGCCATACAAGCGCCACCAGGCGCTGTACTATGCGCTCCACGAGCGCTCCCGGATGGGATATCACCTCCGAACTGCCCTCCCGGACAGGAACCCATACTGGCAGTTCGAGGACATCATGACCCTCGAAGCCGACCTGGGCGTGCGCTCGGCGTTCTACTTCCTGCAAGAACCCCATCTGCTAGCCGACGGATCACCCAGGGACTGGCTCAGCCTCGAAAAGTGGATCCAGTTTCTCGGCCGCTACGACGTGCGCAAGGAGGACATCGCGGCGATGGTCCGGGAACTCGACGACGGTGGCTGGGAGGTCGGACTCCACGGCTCGATTCCCGCCCACGACGACAGGGACCGACTCGCCCGCGAGAAGGCGACCATCGAGGACGTACTCGGTAATTCGATCAGCGGCGGCCGCCAGCACTACCTGCGTCTCGATGGCACGCAGACGTGGCGACATCAGGCCGACATCGGCCTGCGGTACGACGCAAGTCTCGGATCGAGTACCGAGTACGGATTCGAACACGGCTACGTGCCACAGCGGCCCTTCGATGATGCTTTCGTCGAATTCCCGTTAACACTCATGGAAGTCGCCCTACCCGATGTCAGTGACGAAACCGACCGCGCCATCGAGGAGTGTGAGCGCCTTCTCGTTGAAGCCGCCAGGAACGATGCCGTGATGACCGTGCTCTGGCATCCACGGTACTTCAATCCCGACGAGTTCCCGGGCTATCGCCGCTGCTACCGCTGCCTCGTCGAACGCGCACTGGAGATGAACGCCTGGGTCGGCACCCCCGGCCAGTTCTACGATCGTCTCGTCACTGCTGTGGCGTCATCGTCTCCAGTCACGAAGGAGACTCGACAGAATCCCTGAATTCCCAGACTCGGCTATCGCTGGACGACTCGCACGTCCTGTGTCTCGCAGTAGCGTCGAGCACGCTCGTCGAAGCGGCCCTCGCCAGGCCATTCTACGGGCGCACCGAGCACGTCCGGGTCCCCGACGTATACCTCGACTGTTCCGGTTCTGCCGTGCTGTTCGAGGGGCAGGGTGAGGCGACTGTACAGTCCTCTGTCGACTCCTTCGTACCTGTCGAATGCGTCCGTCTCTGGCGTCCACAGCAGTCGTCCCGTCGTCGAGTCACCTGGTCCGAGTGTCGAATACTGGCCGTCGACACGCTGGAGGCCAAGTAGTTCGGCCGATCCACGGTACTCGAAGTCGTCGAGCACACTCCGCGCTGTCGTCTCGTCGGTCAGAGTCCCGTAGACGAAAACCTCCATTCATCACTCCGGTGTTTGCGAGGCCTCACCCGTATGTTATTTCGAGGTACTCGACGATGTCATCGCTCTCGTACATCCGCACCTCACGGTCGGTGTCGACGAGATACGGGATCTCGTCTTCCCCACCGCCGATGAGTTCGTCGTACGTCGTCTCGTTGGTGACATCGCCACCCTCGCCGCCCGGCAGGCGGGGGTTGTGGGCGACGTAGGAGACGCCGAGTTCCGAGAGTTTCTTCCGGACCTTTGCACTGTGTGGACAGCCTTCGGACTGGTAAAGCTCCAGCATTGCTGGCACAATAGTAAAACGAGTGAACATACTAAAGCGTTGACCCAAACGCTGTAGTGCTGTCCAAATAAGCAACCGTGCCGAATACATCAGAGACACCGAAAGCCCTCGTGCAGTTGCAGTCCCGCGGCTCGCTGCGCGCGCTTCGCGTGCCTTTCGTCATCACGAGAGAGCTGGGCTCTCTCGGACGACAGCGAGCCCCGGAGCGGTCGAGCGCCGCGAGGGCTTTCGGTGCTTTGTAAGCGTTTCTCTTGATCTCTTATCCGAATACTGCCAATGCCGTTAGCCGATAGTATTTCAATCGCGGCCACACTGGATTGTAGTATGGGGAGCGCTCTCGGACAACTGTTACGCCGCCAGCAGACCAACGCGATCCCCTCGTGGGTTCTGATCTCTCTTCTCGGTATCGCGATTATCACGAGCGTCTGGCGTGACCTCCTGTGGTGGGCCGCCTTTGCGGGCGCGGTGCTTGTCATTACCGTATTGCCGCCTCTTGCGCTCAGAAATTGGGCAGCGACGCTCCCCTGGGAAGTGACAGCACTGGCGGGCCTCCCGGTACTTGGGCGGTCGTTCGCGACAGTCCCGGTCACGGGTCAGATAGCAACGTATTTTTCGGTTGCGGCCATCGCACTCATTGTCGTCGTCGAACTGCACCTCTTTACGCCTGTTCACATGACCGACTCTTTCGCAGTGGCATTCGTCGTCGTGACGACGCTCGCGATGGCCGGCATCTGGGCCGTCGTACGCTGGTCATCTGATGTCCTCCTCGGGACGACGCTGCTGTTAGAGGACGGTGTCCCGGGGACCGAGATAGAGCACGCGCTGATGATCGAGTTCGCCGCATCGACCGTTGCCGGTGTCGTCGCTGGCATCGTCTTTACGTATTACGTTCGGCGGCAGGTGGATCCGTCCGAGCGACTGCCATCGGAGGTGGTCGAATGAGGATCAAAGACCGGCCCGGGATCAGCACGGCGACCCAGAAACGCCTCACTCGCGTCATGGAACTCTCACTGATCGGAATGTTCTTTATCGGCATCGAACGCGGGTCGACGAGCATCATCGTCAATACCGGTATGGGATTGCTGGTCGCACAACTGCCGGCCGTGCTCGAACGAGATTACCACATACCGCTCGATACGGGACTGTCGCTGTGGATCACAACTGCCGTCTGGTTGCACGGCCTCGGCACCGTTGGTCTCCCCGGTGCGGGCGCGAACTTCTACGCGACTATCTGGTGGTGGGATCACGCGACCCACGCGCTCTCGTCGTCAGTCGTCGCCGCGGCCGGGTATATTACGGTTCGCTCACTGGATGCCCACTCCGAGAACATCTACATTCCGTCCCACTTCATGTTCGTGTTCATCCTCATGTTCGTCATTGCTTTCGGCGTATTCTGGGAAGTCATCGAGTTCACCGTCAGTGAAGGGGCCGCACTGCTCGGAACGGGGACCGTCCTCACCCAATACGGTCTCGACGACACGATGCTGGACCTCGTTTTCGACACCATCGGCGCAGTCGTCGTCGCAGTCTGGGGCACGGCCCACCTCTCTGATGTCGTGGGCGTCGTTTCGGGATGGCTCGACGTCCGTGACTCGTGAACTCCGGTGCCCGAACTTTATACTCGTGACGTGTCAACGTCAACCATGGTCTTCAAAAAGATCACACTGATCGGCACGAGTTCCGAGAGTTTCGACCAGGCCGTCGACGATGCCGTCTCCCGGGCCGAGAACACGCTCGACAACCTCATGTGGGCAGAAGTCGAGGAGATGGGCGTCGAAATAGCCAGTGTCGAGGGGCGGGAATACCAGGCAGAAGTGGAGGTCGCGTTCGAACTAGAAGAGTAAACAGGCCCAGGGGTCAGGTTCGGAACGACTCGCCACAGCCACACTCGCTCTCGACGTTCGGATTCCGGACGTGGAATCCCTCACCCTGCAGGCCGCCCTCGAAATCGAGGACCGACCCCTCGATGTAGTTGAGGCTCGACTGGTCGATGAACACGCGGAGGCCGTGGTGGTCGAACACCTCGTCGTCGGGTTCCGGTTCGTACTCGAACCGCATTCCGTAGGAGAGGCCCGCACAGCCACCTTGCTGGACGAACAGGCGAAGCCCCGCCTCGTCGATGTCCATCTCCTCACCCTCCATGAGGTCAATCGCTTCCTCGGCGGCGATCTCCGTCACGTCGATACCGGCTCCCCCGGGTTCTGGTTCGGCGGTACTGCTCATAGCAGAGCTATCGCTCCCGAGCGTGTTAACAGTGACGCCACCCTACTCCTCGAGGCGCTTTCGAACGCTTTCGGCGTGTGCCTCCAGCCCTTCGGCCATCGCGAGGGTCGTGATCGCGTCGCTGATGTCGTCGAGCGAGCCCTCGGACAGGCGCTGGACGGTCGTCGTCCGGAGGAACGAATCGACCGAGAGTCCACCGGTGATCCGGGCCTGGCCACCGGTCGGGAGTACGTGATTCGGGCCGCTCGCGTAGTCGCCGGCGGCAACAGGACTGTACGGCCCGAGGAACGCAGAGCCAGCAGAGGGGATCCGGTCGAGGATCGACTCGTCGTCTTCGGCGATGATCGAGAGGTGCTCTGCGGCGTACTCCTCGGCGAAGAGAACGGCCTCGCTCATCGACCGCGCGAGGAAGACGCCAGAGGCGTCGTTGTCCAGTGCGCTCTGGATCACCGCTTCTCGGTCTCGCTCGCTTGCCTGTCGCTCGATAGCATCTGCGACGGCGTTCGCGGTCGCTTCGTCGTCCGTCACCGCGACGACGGACGTGTTCTCGTCGTGTTCGGCCTGTGCGACCATATCGGCGGCGACGAAGGCTGGATCGGCCGTCCCATCCGCAACGACCATGATTTCCGAGGGGCCAGCGAGGAAGTCGATGGCAACCTCGCCCCGAACAATCGACTTCGCGGCGGTGACCCAGCGGTTGCCGGGGCCGACGATTTTGTCGACGGCATCGACCGACTCCGTCCCGTAGGCCAGTGCAGCGATGCCCTGTGCCCCGCCGGCCTGGTAGACCACGTCAGCGCCGGCGATGTGGATGGCGGCGAGCGTGACAGGATTGATCTCCTCGGCGGGCGGGGTCGCGACGGCGACGTGTTCGACACCGGCGACCTTCGCGGGAATGACACCCATCAGTGCGCTCGACGGGTACGCCGCGGTCCCGCCGGGGACGTAGACGCCCGCGCTCTCGATTGGGCGATAGCGACGGCCGAGTTCGCGCCCCTCGAAGTCCCCGCGCCAGTCATCGGGTCGCTGGACCTCGTGAAACGCCCGAATGTTCTCGGCGGCGTCGTCGATTGTCTCGTGAGTCTCGTCGTCTATCTGGTCGGCCGCCCGCTCGGCCGCATCAGTGATATCCACGTTGCCGACGGTCACGTCGTCGAACTCCTCGGCGAACTCGCGTAGCGCAACGTCGCCCTCGGTCCGAACTCTATCGACGATACCGACAACGTCGTCACGAACAGCGTCCACACCGGCGTCGCGGTCGAACAGCGCCCGACGCTCTTCAGGTCCCAAATCTGCGACACGTCGTACGTTCATACGCCGCGTTTGGACTACGGGAAAAAACGGTTTGTCATCCAGGGCGACACTGGCCGCGGACTATTCGTCTCACCAGTCACTGGGTCCCACGTCGTTCTATCGGCCTGGCACTCGCCGTCAGACCGGCTGGATGCGCACATCGTCAGGTGGCCTCCGCCGTCTGAACGCAAACATACCTGTATGTATCCAAATTCCGGGAAAATGTATCCGCTATTCTAGTCTACGCTCTTCAGTACCGAGATTATGGCCGTAGTTAGCCAAATACAAATACGAATTTTGCTATATACAAATCACGTCTTTACTACCTATTCTTTTCACGGCAAATAATACAAGTATACGAGCATGTGTTGACTCGTGCCGCCGGCTGTCACTATGTCACGAGATTTACAACTCCGGGCTCGCGACATTCTTCACGGACGGGACACCGTGATTCCGGATTCTGGGCTGTCCCGCCGGACGACATTTATAATCCGCGCAGGAGTGCGTTCGATATGGAGTTGAGCGTGATTCTCGAAGACTGTTGTACGCGCGACTGGCAGACCGTCGACCCCGACGCTGTCGACCCGGTACGCTTTGCCGTCGTCGGTCTGGGGTGGTTCACCAGGGGACGAGTGCTGCCGGCCCTCGAAAAGAGCGACCTGTGTGAGCCAGCAGTCCTCGCCAGCAGTTCGAAGGAGAAAGCACAGCGCATCGCAGATGACACCAGCGGCGCGGCCCACGGCATCACCTACGGCGAGTTTCACGACGGTGCCCGTCGAGAGGCATACGATGCCGTCCATATCGTCACACCAAACGCCCTGCACCTGGAGTACGTCGAGACAGCGGCGGCCTTCAACAAGGCCGTCCTGTGTGAGAAGCCCATGGAACGAGACAGTGAGCGCGCCGCCACACTCCGAGACGTGGCTGGGGCCGCCGACGTGGCTCTCATGATCGCGTACCGGATGCACACCGAACCCGCGGTGCGGCGGGCCCGCGAACTGATCGCTGGGGGCTACGTCGGCGACCCGGTGTCCGTCACTGGCACCATGTCCCAGCGGTTGCTCGACCGCGTCAATCCGGACCCGGACCAGTGGCGTCTCGACGAAGCCCTCGCCGGCGGCGGCGCGCTGTTCGACATCGGCATCTATCCGCTGAACACCGCCCGGTTCCTGCTGGACACCGATCCGGTCGCCGTCACCGGCAACACGACCAGCACGCACGACGCGTTCGACGAGGTCGAGGAGACAGTCGCGTTCTCTGTCGAGTTCCCCGACGAAGTGTACGCACAGTGCTACGCCAGCCACAACGCCCGGCAGTCCTCGGGCATCACCGTCACGGGTACCGAGGGCCAGGTCCGCGTCGAACCCGCGTTCTTCCAGGACCAGGCCCGCCAGTTACACGTCTCCCGGGGCGACGGCCGCGCGACAGTCGCTATCGAGGCGGTCGATCAGATGCACGAGGAGTTCGATTACTTCGCCGACCGCCTGCGCGGTCCTGGATCGCTCTCTCCCGACGGCGATCACGGCCTCGTCGACATGCGGGTGATGGAAGCCATCTACGAGGCCGCCGAGACTGACCGCTGGGTCGCCGTCGACGTCGAGCAGTGAGGGTGCGAGACGGCGTCACGGAGTCCCGATTATACGTCGGTAAAGCCGTCGTGGAAGCCGACGAGTTTCTCCTTCGAGAAGTGCTCGACAGCGTACTTGATTCCCTCTTTGCCGACACCGGAGTCCTTGAACCCGCCGTAGGGCATGTGGTCGGCCCGGAAGCCGCTCACGGTGTTGATGTTGACGCCGCCAGCCTCGATGTCGTCGGCGGCCCGCTTTGCACGGTCGATATCCTGGGTAAAGAGGCCGGCCTCTAACCCGTAGTTGGTGTTGTTGGCCTCCTCGATTGCATCGTCGAAGTCCTCGACAGTGATGACCGGAACCAGTGGACCGAACGTCTCCTGATTCGCGGCGGGCATGTCGGGCGTGACGCCCGAGAGGACAGTCGGTTCGAACGACCGTGGGCCGAGGTCCCCGCCGTAGTTCCCGCCACATTCGACTGTCGCGCCCTGGGCCACTGTCTGTTCGAAGATGTCGACCACGTCCTCGAACTGGCTGTCGTCGACCATCGAGGCGATATCGGTCGTCTCGTCGAACGGGTCGCCGACGGTTAGCTCCTCGGCGGCGTCGACGAGCGCATCGACGAGTTCGTCCTCGATATGCTCCGGTGTGAGGACGCGCTCGACGCTGTTGCAGACCTGTCCGGCGTTCGAGCAGGCACCGTCGACGACCTGCTCGGCGGCCTGTTCGATGTCGGTGTCGTCCCAGACGATAGTCGGGTCGTTGCCCCCCAGTTCCAGCGTCATCTCCTTCATTCCGCTGTGTTCGGCGAGGTACGTCCCGATGGCGGTCGACCCGGTAAAGGAGATGGCTTCCACGGCGTCGTGGTCGAGAATCACGTCACCGACGGTCGATCCTGCACCAGTGACGACGGTGAACAGACCGTCCGGAACGTCGGCCTCGACCTCGTCGGCGGCGGCGTCGAGACACTCGAACAGCGCGATGGCGGTCAGCGGCGTGTTCGTCGCTGGCTTGCCGACGACAGCGTTCCCTGCTGCCAGTGCTGGACCGACCTTGTGGACCATCAGGTTCAGCGGGAAGTTGAACGGCGTGATGGCCGCGACGACGCCCAGCGGTTCGCGCTGGGTGAAACAGTGATCCTTCGCAAAGCCCTTCTGGGCGTCCATCGGAACGTACTCGCCGAACATGCGCTTTGCCTGTTCGGCCGAGAGATCCAGCGTCTGGACCGCCCGGTCGACCTCGCCGCGAGCCTCAGAGATTGGCTTCCCCTGCTCGCTGGTGAGGATCCGGGCGATATCCCCGGCCCGGTCCTCGACCTGTCGGGCCGTCGCCGAGAGGAGTTCGTAGCGCTCGTAGGCCGACAGCGCCGACGCCTCGAACGCGGCCTGTGCGGCGTCGATAGCATCGATGACATCTGATTCACTGGCCATCGGGACCGATCCCACGAGATCGCCATCGTAGGGGTGAGTAACGTCGGTGCGTTCCTCGGCGTCGACCCACTCGCCGTCGACGAACATCCGCTTGTCGAGACGGGCCGCTGTGTCCTGACTCATAGATGAGCGGTCGATCACTACGATCATAAGTGTTACGCAGTGACAGATGCTGTGATAGTGACTGTTGTAAGTCTTTACGGGATTGATCGTACGACGACGTGCGACCGATCCGGTAATCAGTTACAACAGTCACTATGAGGCCCGGCAGGCGCTGTGCCGTCCTCAGCGTGTTGACCTATCCCAAGATATAACTAATCGCTGGCCGACTTCGCTCGTATGGACCTCTCGGGAACAGTCGTTCCCATGGCGACGCCTACCTGCAGAAATCGGCGCGCGGTGGATACAGACGCCCTGGAACGGTTCACCCGGCAGTTAGTCGAGGGCGGCGTCCACGGACTCTTCCCGTGTAGTTCTATCGGGGAGTTCCCCAGTCTCACCAACGAGCAGAACCGTCGCGTGGTCGAGACGGTCGCCGCCACCGCCGACGACACGCCGGTCCTCGCCGGGTGCTGTGACACGAGCGTCGACGGGGTCCTCGACCGCATCGACGCGGCCGAGACTGCTGGTGCCGACGGGGCGGTCGTCGTCACCCCGTACTACCTCGGGGCGACCCAGAACGGTCTCGACCGGTTTTTCGAGGCTGTGGCAGACGAGAGCGGTCTCCCCCTTTTCCTGTACAACATCCCGCCGCTGACCGGCAACGAACTCGGTGTCGACCTGGTCGCCTCGCTGGCCGACCACGACGCTGTCGTCGGTCTGAAAGACACGTCTGGCGATCTGGTCTATCTCCAGCGAGTCATCGAGTCGACGCCGGCGAACTTTCGGGTCTTCCAGGGCGCGACTGAACTCGCGACTGCCTCACTCGCTGTCGGGGCAGACGGTCTGATCGGCGGCCCGGCGAACGTCTTCCCCGAGCCCCTCGCCGAACTGTACGAGGCCCACGTCCGTGGCGACGATGCGACCGTCCGGCGACTCACCCGTTCGGTCGTATTTCCCCTCGTGAGCGGCTACTGGGACCTCCCGACAGCAGCGGCGATCAAGTATCTCTTCGAGTACGGCCGGTTCGACATCGGGGACCCACTGCCACCGCTCGCACCGCTCTCGGCTGGCGAACGCGAGCGTCTGGAATCTCGCTATCATACCGTGTCCGACGCAATCGACGCAGGCCTCGCCGAACAATAAAGCGGGTGGAGAGTCCCCAAACGAGAGCGTGTCAGGCTTTCCCGACACCAGCAGTCAGTCCCTCGACGATGCGCTTCTGGAAGAGGAACATAAAGAGGAGCAGCGGGATGAGCGACATGAACACAGCGGCAGTGATGATTCCCCACGGTGAGTTGAACTGGCCGCCAAAGAGCGCGATACCCACAGTGATCGTCCGCTTCGAGTCCTGGGTCATGAACGTGAGCGCGAACAGGAACTCGTTCCAGGCGTAGATGAACACGATGATCGCGGCGGTAGCCATCGCCGGCATCGACACCGGGAGGATGATCCGGAAGAGAACGCCGACTCGCGTGAGTCCGTCCATCAGGCCCGCTTCCTCCAGCGAGTCGGGCAGCTCCTTGAAGTACGCTTGGAAGATCCAGACAGCAAAGGGCATCTGGAAGGCCGCATACGGCAGGATCAAGCCGAGATACTGGTTCAGGCCGAAGACAGTGCCAAAGGGCGTCCCCTGGAGGTCGATTGCCAGACGGTACAGCGGGATGAGCCTGGAAATAAAGGGCAACAACGCGGCAAAGAGGATGACGAGCAACACAGGTAGTTTGAATCGGAACCGGAGACGTGATAGCGCGTATCCGGCCATCGCACCGAGGATCACGTCGATGATCGCCGTCCCGGAGGCGACGATGAAACTGTTCATCAGGTACGTCCCGACCGGTCGCTGCTGGAGCGCACGGTGATAGTTCTCCAGCGTGAGCGGATATTGCTCGACGATGTGGAACCCGCCGTCGAAGCTAACGGCGTAGGGAAGGTACTCCTGTGGGAACACGAACAGTTCGGCCGGTGGTTTCAGCGAGCTAATCAGGATCCAGATGACCGGAAACATCGAAGCGAGCGCAATCGCGATAATCGATCCATAGAAGCCGAACTTCCGGCCGATGTCCCAGAGTGCGACGTCTTCGAGTTCGACAGACCGAGTCCGATCAATGACGCTCATCTCAGCGCACCTCCGGTTCGTACAGCGTGCCGACGTAGACGAGCGCGATGACGAGCGCGATGAGCGTGATCACCGTCGCGGCCGCCGACCCCAGCGCGAATCCGCCGTTCGTCGGGCCGGGGTTGTTGTAGGCGGCCTGCTGTGTGTACAACACCAGCGTCGTCGTGGCCTCGCCAGGACCGCCGCCGGTCAAGCCGAAGGGGAGTCCGAAGGCCTGGAAAGCGGGCAGCGTCCGGAAGATCAGTGCCACCAGTATCGTCGGCTTGAGCAGTGGGAGCGTGATATCCCGGAACTGCCGCCACCGCGATGCGCCGTCCATCCGGGCAGACTCATAGAGGTGGTCGGGAATGGACGACAGTCCGGCGAGCATGATCAGCGCCATGAACGACGACGTCTTCCAGATAGTAATAGACGTCATCGAGTACAGCGCGATATCGGGGTTCGACAGGAACGCGAAGGGCTCACCGAGGATGCCGATCCTGACCAGGATGTCGCTGATCACTCCGTAGTTCGGATTCAGCATCCACGCCCAGATTTTCGCGTTGATCACCGTCGGGAGCGCCCAGGGAAACAGGATGGCAACCTGCGCGAAGTATCGTCCCTTGAAATCCTTCTGCAGGAGCAGAGCAAGCCCGAGGCCAAAGACCAGCTCGATCGGGACGCTAACGAACGTATAAAAGAGAGTCACGCCGAGTGCGTTCCAGAAACTCCCGCTCGAAAAGAGTCGGGCGTAGTTCTCGAGGCCGACGAACTCCGTCGTCTGGGTGGGCAACTGGATGACGTAGCCGGTGTGGAAACTCGCCCAGAACGTGTCGATGATCGGGTAAAACGACACCGCCAATAGGAAGAGCATCACCGGCGTCAACAGCACGACGGCCAGTTCCTCCTGTGTAAGCCTGAGTTCTCGGTAGCGGCTGAGTCGGCCACGCAAACCCTGTTCCTCGAACGGAACGTGGTCCTGTGTCTGTGGATTCACGTCTGCCATTGTTTGTGATGCTCTCTCAGGCGTATTAAAACTACAGGTCAGCTAATTCCGGCTCGTTGTCTGACGCGCCCGGTGTCGCGGCTCACGCATCGTTGATTTCGCTATCGATCTGATCCTGTGCGTCGTCGAGGGCCTGCTGGGGACTCTTCTGCTGAGTAAGTGCCTGGTTGCACTGAGTGTAGATGATATTCGACCACTGTGAGTAGTTCGGCGTCGCTGGTCGAGCGCTGGTTTGCTGGAGGATTTCCGCGAACCGGTCGAGAAAGGCGGGTTTTTCCTCGTCCCAGTAGCCGTCTTCGTACAGTTCCTCACGCACTGGCAGACGACTCCGTTCTGCGGCCAGTTGCTCCTGGGCCTCTGCCGTTGCAACGTGGTTCGCTAACTGCTGTGCAGCGGCCTTGTTCTCCGAGAAGCTGTTGATAAAGAGGCTCCAGCCACCCAGACAGGAGTTGCTCGCGTCCGGGTTCCCTTCGGCCTTGGGCATCGTCGTCACCGCGAAGTTGTCCGTCACTGGCGTGTCGTCCTGGAACAGCGAGTACGCGTAGGGCCAGTTGCGCATGAAGATGGTGTTGCCTTGCTGAAACGTCTGCCTGTTCCCGTCGGTCCCACTGGAGGGAATCGAATCTGGCGTGATTTCGTGCTCGTAGATGAGGTCGACGGCGTGCTGGAGTGCCATGACGCCCTCTTCGGTGTTGACCACGAGGTCACCGCTGTCGTCACGCACGGACCCGCCCATGCCCCAGAGCCAGTTGAGCCACATGATCGTGAGTCCCTCGTTGGCACCACCTTGCCAGATGTAGCCGTTGAGGTCCTCGTCGGACTGCTCTTTGACGTCCTGGGCTATGTTGACGAGTTCCATGTAGGTCGAGGGCGGTTCGTCGTAGCCGGCCTCTTCGAGCAGGTCCGTCCGGTAATACAGGCCGTTGGCGTCCGTGAACATCGGCATCCCGTGTAGTGTGCCGTCGATAGTGGCGGCCTCGACTGGCGTCGAGAGCATCGCGTCGGTGTGATTGTCCGGATCCTCGACCGCCGCTGCCCAGCCAGCACTGACGAATTCGGCCGGCCAGATGACATCCATCATCCCGACATCGAACTCCGAGGACTGCGCGGCGAACTGATTCACGTAATACTCGCGGGTCGAACTCGATTCCGCCGGGGTCGACTGGACTTCCAGCGTGCCGTCGAAATTGCTGCCGTAGGCCTGTTTGAAGTCGTTTGCCGACGGTTCGAACGACGAGATGTGGACGAAGGAGACGGTCGCACCGGACCCGCCGTCACCGCCGTCACCGCCGTCGCCACCGTCGCCGCCAGCGGTGGTCTCCTCCGGAGTTTCGCCACTACCGTCGTCACCGCTACAACCGGCAAGCAGCGCCACGCTGCCGCTTGCCATCGTTTTGAGAAGGATCCGCCTACGCCTGTCTGACACGTTTTCTGTCATACGGAGACCATTTATACACCCCAACTAATAGTTGTTATTGTTAGTGAAATAGCCATTTCACAGTTCGGCGGAACTAACCGTTCGATGCGAGTGTCCGGATCCGTTCCCAGAGGTCGTCTTCGATGGTGACGGTGGTCGCTGTCCGGTCACGCTCGATTGAACGCTGGCCGGGGAGCCTGATTTCGTCGGCGTCTGCGGCCGTCTCGCTGGCGGTCAACGCCCGCAGGAACTCGCTGGTCCGCGCCTCGAAGTCGGTGACGCCGAAGGCTTCGGTGTCGATTGCCAGGAATAGATCACCCTTGGTACATGGGTCCTCCGTGTGGTAGGTGCCGGTCACGTCCTCTCCCATCGCGGCCCCGACGAGGCCGCCGGCCAGCACTTCCACTGCGATGGCCAGCCCCGACCCCTTCGGGCCGCCAAACGGCAGGATAGTCCCCGACAGGGCGGCCGCCGGATCAGTCGTTGGCTCGCCGTTGGCATTCAGCGCAACCCCCGCTGGTAGGTCCTCGCCGGACTCTTTTCGGTGGAGCACGTCGCCGCGGGCGATTGCTGATGTCGACAGATCGAGGTTGAAGACGGGGTCTGTCGGCAGACCGATGGCGATTGGATTGGTTCCAAGCACCGGCTCGGCCCCGCCATAGGGCGGCATCGCTGGCTCCGTGTTGGTCATAGCGATGCCGACGTAGCCCCCCTGCTGGATCTGGTCAGTGTAGTAGCCCAGCATCCCGAGATGGTTCGTCTCGTGGACGCCAATTGCGCTGATTCCGTACTCGTCGGCCCGGTCCATGGCTTCGGCGGCCGCCGCACTTGCGACGACTGGACCGAGTCGAGACCCGCCCCTGAGCGTCGCCGCGCCGCCCCGCTCTGTGACCACCTCGATGTCGCCGTTCGGGTCGACGTTGCCGTGCTCGATACCCTGGACGAACCGCGGAAGCCTGAGCAGGCCGTGTGAGTGCTTGCCCCTGGCGTCGGCGCTGACAAGCACGTTCGCCGTCTGTTCGGCGTCTGCTTCGTCGATGCCGTGTGCGCGGAGCGCGGCGGTGGCGACCTCGACCGCGCGCTGTCGGTCGGTGTCCATTATGTCGAGGGACCGATCCGGTGGATGGCGAACTGGCTCTCGCCCAGCACCTCGCTGAGCGTTAGCTTCCCGTTGACAACGTCCTGGACCTCGTTCCAGAGCTGGTCGGTCGCCCACTCGATGGATTCGCCCCCGACCAGCGCCTCGCTCACGTCCACATCAGTTTCTTCCGGGACTCGCTCGGCGCTGTTGGGGTTACCGGTGATCTTGATCGTGGGCATGACAGCGTTCGAGAGTGTGTGTCCCTGGCCCGTCGAGATGACCATGAAGTGGGCCCCGCCCGCACCGATGCCGGTGACCGACTCCGCGCCGTGGCCCGGCGAGTCCATGATGTACATGCCAGGGGCGTCGGGAATCTTCGCCCCGTAGTCGACGATATCCTGGATCGGTCCATCGCCGGATTTGACCAAGGCTCCGAGGGACTTTTCCTCGATTGTCGTCAGCCCGCCGTCCATGTTGTCCGGGGTTGGCTGGGCACCACGAACGTCGTAGCCCGTCGCAGTGAGGCGCTCGTCCCACTGCTCGACGCGGTCGAGAATCTCCCGTCTGACCTCGTCGTCGACAGCCCGGTCTGCGAGCTCCTCCTCGCCGCCGAAGAACTCCGGCGTTTCCGCGAACACGCCGCGGCCGCCGTACTCGTCGATGAGTCGCCAGACCGCGCCGGCGGTGGCCTTGTGCTGGCAGAGGCCACTCGTCGTGTCCGAGGTGGCGCAGTTGATCCCGAAGGTTAGCTTCGACATGTCGGCCGGGACTCGACGCTGCTCGCTGGCATCCTGAACCATCTGCTGTGCCGCGTTGACTGTCGCCGTGAGCGCGTTCATCACACCCGTCTCTTCGTGGATGTTGATCGAGGCGCTCGGCCGGCCGGTCTCGGCAACGTCTGCTGCCAGTTCGTCGCCGTCGACGATTTCGCCAGCGTGAGCGACGACGACCGCGCCGTAGGTGTTCGGGTGTGTCGCGTACCCCAACAGCGTCCGGTACGTCTGAAACACGTCTGGCTTGGTTTGACAGCGACCCAGTGGGTGTGTAATCGGAATCGCATCGTCGACGATAGCGGCCGCCCGCTCGACCGTGTCGTTGGCGTAGGGCGCTGTCGAGAGGATGACCGTGTGATTCCTGATGCCGACACTCCCGTCGTCTCGTTCGAATCCGAGGAATTCACTCATTGTTACTCGTTGATTGCTTCGACTTCGCTCTCTGCCGCGAGGTCACCACGGCCGTAGTTCGATTCGACGTTGTGGACGTGGACCCACGTGCCCACGGGAATGTCTGCCGTCGCGTTGCCGATGCTCTTGCCGTACTTCGTTATCGTCTCGCCGTCTGTGATGTCCTCGATGGCGATCTTGTGTCCGAATCCGACATCGTCGTGGACCTCGATCTCTCGCTCCTCGTTTCCGACGGCGACGGTGACGGTCTCGCCCGTCTCGAAGTCACGCAGCGCGGTCCCGACGTTGTCGACAGGTTCGACTACTTCCAGGTATCTGTCAGACATGCACTAGGCCCAGGGGGTGCCCGGTTCATAACCTTTTCTCCCACCTGTCGCCCGGACTGATAGTGACTGTTGTAAGTCTTTACGGGATTGATCGCACGACGGCGTGCGACCGACCCGGTAACCAGTTACAACAGTCATACTGTCGGACGTAACTATCTGAGGATTCTCGCCACCCCGGGGTGGCGAAATCCGTCACGGACTTCCGTCCGACAGTATCACTATGACTCTCCCTCGCCCCCAGCCACACAGTTTTGTCCTGTCTGCTCACCGGTCGTTCACGACATTGTACGGTTCGCTACCCTCCAGTGCGGTGCGAACGATGTCGACCACTGTCTCCCGACGCTGCTCGTCGGCTTCCTCGCTGTACCACGCGACGTGGGGGGTCGTCAGCACGTCGGGGTGGTCCCGAAGCGGGTGATCGACAGGGGGCGGTTCTTCTGGGAACACGTCCAGGCCCGCACCGGCGAGTGCCCCGCTATCGAGTGCATCGAGGAGGGCCGCCTCGTCGACGACTGGACCGCGGGCGACGTTGACGAGCGACGCGTCGTCTCGCATCCGCGCGAACGCATCGGCGTCGAACATCTCTCTCGTTTCTGGTGTCAGCGGCGAGTGGATCGTGACGAAATCAGACCGTTCGAGTAGCGTCTCGAACGCGACGAGGGTCGCCGGGTCGTCGGTCACGTCCTCGTCGTCGAGGAACGGGTCGCTCGCGAGCACGTCGGCGCCGAGAGCGGCGACACGCTCGCCCACTGCCCGACCGATTGCGCCGTAGCCGACGACACCGACGGTCCGTGTCGAGAAGCGATGAATCGGCGCGCTGGTCTCACGATTCCACTCGCCAGCGGCCACGGAATCGTCGTAGGCTGGCAGGCCTCGCGCGAGCGCGAGACACATCGTCAGCGCGTGGGTCGAAACCTCCTCGATACAGTAGTCAGGAACGTTCGTGACCGGAATACCCCGGCCACTGGCCGCTTCGACGGCGATGTTGTCGACGCCGATGCCATACCGGGCGATGACCCGACACTCCGACAGTGCGGCGATGTCGTCGGCATCGAGGTCGTACCGGAGCGTGATGACGGCGTCGGCCCCGGCGAGTGTCTCGTGGGCGCCCTCGACGGTTTCACCGACGGCACTCGTCAGTTCGACGATATCAGCGATATCGCCGAGCCCCTCGCGTTCGATAGACAGGTCCGTGAAGTCGTGGTCTGTGACGACGACAGTGTATGGTGCCATGGGTTTGGGTTAGGTTGTAGAGCGTTCAGACGACGAGGTCGTAGCCGTCAACGAGATACGTTTCACAGAGGTCACGGTTCAACTCGACACCCAGTCCGGGTCCCTCGGGCACGTCGATGTACCCGTTCTCCAGGATCGGTCCCGACCCGTCGACGCGGCGGCACATATCGTTCCACCATGGGACATCCCTGGCGTGCCACTCCATGCAAAGGAAGTTCGGGATGGCCGCCGAGACGTGGGCTCCAGCGACAGTACCCAGCGGGCTGGAGATGTTGTGCGAGGCAATGGGGATGCCGTAGAGATCACAAATAGTGGCGATGTCGACGTACTCGCCGAGGCCACCGCACTTGTTCACGTCGGGCGCGGCGATGTCCATGAGGCCCTCGCGGGCCGCGTCGTTGAACTGACTAGCTGTCACGAGGTTCTCACCAGTCAACACCGGCAGGTCCAGTGACTCGGTCACCCGCTTTTGTGACGCTGTTTTTTCCGGCGGGACGGGGTCTTCGAGCCACGCCAGATCGAACTGTTCGAGTCGTTTGCCAAGGCGGATGGCCGTCTCGGTCGTGAAATTCCAGTGGAGGTCCATCCCGAGGTCCACGTCCGTGCCGATTTCGTCCCGGACGGCCGCGACGAGACTGACCTTGTGCTCGATTGCCTCGTTGTCGAGTCGTCGGTTGGCCTCGTCGTACTCGGCGTGTGTCGGCACGTCGAGGTCGAATTTCAGTGCCTCGAACCCCTCGTCGACGACCGCTCGCGCCGCGCGTGCGTAGGACTCTGGGGTGTAGACGTCTTTCGGGTCGTGTTCGCTGGCCGCGCCCAGGGACTCCCCGCCGTGGGTGTCACAGTAAATCGTGATCTCGTCGCGGTACTTCCCGCCCAGCAGTTCGTACACTGGAACGTCGAACAGTTTCCCCTTGATGTCGTAACAGGCCGTCTCGATGGCCGTGAACGCGGCCTGCCCGATACGACCGCATCCGGTGTACCGCTGTTCGAGCAACTCGCGAATGCGGTCCGTGTCCAGCGGGTTCTCGCCATTGAGATCGACTGCCAGCCGACCGGCCATGTCCAGTGCGGCCTCGGCCCGGAAGGTTTCGCCCAGACCGTACACGCCGGCGTCCGTCTCGACTTTGACGATCCCCCAGGTAAAATTGCCCGCGATTGCCATCGTCTCGATGCCCGTAATGGCCACGTCCCGCGCGGGCGGCCGACGGGTCTCCTCCATGCCCATGTCCCGCCACGGGACGCCGCCACCCTGCGGGATCCGGTACTCCGGCTGATCGTCGTCTGTCATCGTAGTCACAGTCGGAGAATGTCCGGTTAAAGATTTGGGTGTCACGAGAAGCAGTGTTCGGAGAAGAGATCGAGAGAAACGCTTACAAAGCACCGAAAGCCCTCGGCACGCTAGCCGGCGCTGTGACGGATATTCTCCCTGCAGTCGAATAGTGCCGCCGCAGCGCCGGCTACCGCGCCTCGCCCTTTCATCCGCCAGGATTCAGTCGGTGAACCAGTCGATTCCTGGTGGATGAAAGGGCGAGCGGCGGTCGGTCCCTCCCGGGCGACGAAAGCACCCGCTGGAGCGCAGCGAGCCCCGGAGCGGTCGAGCGCCGTGAGGGCTTTCGGTGTCTCTGATGTATTCGGCACGGTTACTTATTCGGACAGCACCCCACGAGAAGCAGTGTACGAGAGTCGAACGAGATGGGGGCACTGTCGGGGCGGTTTTATTAGTACGTGACACGTTCTCCGGGGTACGATGACGAGCGAGCGCATTACCGTCGCGGCGGTGGCCGACTACACAGTCGAGGACAACATCGTCCGTTTCGACTGTGACATTGCCGCCACAGAGACCGTCACGTCCCGGACTGTTCCCGTGACACTGACCCTCTACGATCCACGGACGTTCCGGTTCGAACTCCAGGCGAACCCGGAAGTCCCGACAGACAGCGAATACCCGCCGCTGGATACCGACGCCATCACGACCGACGTCGACTTGGACGTGACCGAGAGCGACGGCACACTCCGCGTCGGGACGGGCCGATTGCACATCGCGGTCGGTCTCGACGAGTGGTCCTTTGCAGTGCGTGACGCCGAAACGGGCGAGACAGTGTTCGAGGAACAGCGGGCTGATCCCGACGTGTTCGGCCGCCAGCGCGTCGAGGCGCTGGGGTTCAGCCAAGAAGAAATCAATCACAATCCACGGAGAGTGACCGAGGTGGGGACCGCCTTCAGGCTCTCTCCCGACGAGAAAATCTACGGGGCTGGCGAGCAGTTCGTCGAGTTCGACCGCCGCGGGCGGGAACTAACTATGTGGCACGAGGAACCGCTGGGAACCGAGACCGAGCGTGCGTCCAAGAACATCCCTTTCTACCTCTCGACAAACGGCTACGGCGCGCTGGTCGATACGACGGCGCGAGTCCACTACGACTTCGGGAAGTCCTCGACAGCCTCGGGGACGATGTCGGTGGCCGACGACGAGTTCGCGTTGCTGTTCTTCTACGGGCCGTCCTTCCGGGAGATACTGAGGCGCTACACTGCGGTCACGGGTCGGCCCCCACGTCCGCCAAAGTGGTCCTTCGGAACGTGGATGTCGCGCCTTGGCTACGAGTCTCGCGCGGAACTGGAATCGGTGGCCGAGCGATTGCGTGAAGAGGAAATTCCCAGTGACGTGCTTCATCTGGACCCGTTCTGGATGCGCGAGGGCTGCTCGACTGATCTGGCGTGGGACACCGAGCAGTTCCCCGACCCGGAAGAAATGATTTCCCTGCTCCGGGCCGACGACTTTCGCCTCTCGCTGTGGGAGCATCCCCACGTCCCGGTCGGCACCGACGCGTTCGCCGAGGGCGCTCGCGAGGGATATTTCGTCACCGACGGCAGCGGGCGTCCATACGTCATGGACAACACCTGCCAGGGCGACTATCGCGGGGCGCTCGTGGATTTCACCGACCCCGACGCAGTCGAGTGGTGGCAGGAGCAGCATCGCCGCCTGCTCGAACAAGGCGTGGCCGTGTTCAAGACCGACTACGGCGAATACGTCCCCGAGGACGCCGTCTTCACTAACGGCAAGAGCGGCAGCGTGATGCACAATCTCTACCCCTATCTCTACAACGAAGCGGTGTACGAAGCGGTCGAGGATGTCAACGGGACCGAGGAGGCCGTCGTCTGGGGTCGCTCGGCCTGGACCGGGAGCCAGTCGTTCCCGATGCATTGGGGTGGGGACCCACAGACCAGCTGGAACGGCATGAGCGCCGCGTTGCGGGGCGGCCTCTCGGCGTCCCTGTCTGGCATCGCCTTCTGGAGCCACGACATCGGCGGGTTCCGCGGGACTCCGTCGAGCGGGCTGTACGTCCGCTGGGCACAGTTTGGCTTGCTGTCCTCGAACAGCCGATGTCACGGGACCACGCCGCGAGAACCCTGGGAGTTCGGTGACGAAGCACTCGATATCTTCCGCGAGTACGCCCGCCTTCGCTATCGCCTCGTTCCGTACATCTACACCTGCGCCGAGGTGGCCGCCCGGACCGGGCTTCCCGTCGTGCGCCCCCTCGTGTTGGAGTACCAAGACGACCCGACGGTCCATCGCCTCGACACACAGTACCTGCTGGGCGAGGATGTCCTCGTCGCCCCGGTGTTCACAGAGCGAGCGAGGCGGTCGGTGTATCTCCCCGACGACGAGTGGCGCGATTACTGGACCGGCGAGCGCTACGAGGGCAATCAGACTGTCGAGATGCCTGTTGAAATCGACGAGATGCCCGTGTTCGTTCGTGCCGGCAGTATCGTTCCCCAGCGGGCACCGACACAGTCCATTCAGTCGGGCACGCCCGAGCATCTCGAACTGGACGCGACGCTGGCTAACGGCGAAGCCCGGGGTCGCTTCTACGACGTCGGCCGCGACGAACTGGCCGACATCGCTGTCGAAGGATCCGATGGGGAGCTGTCAATCGATCTCGCTCCGATTAGTGCGTCGAGAATCACCCTGATCGTCCGCGGGGCCGACCCGGACAACGTCGTCGTCGAGGGCGACCGGTTCGACCGCGTCGGGACAGACGCCGGTGCTGGCGAGTGGCGGCAGACGGACGTGGGTGTCACAGTCGTCGTCTGATAGGGATCCGTTGTAAGCCACTACCGGATAGCACCGACTCCGGGTCGGTGTCTACCGGTACGTAGTGACGACGGATCCCTATGAGGCTGTGTGCGGGGGTGGATTTATTACTGCAGATCGTGAATCATGTCGTACTGGAAATCAGTGACACCATGGGACGCTTACAACTGAACGATCTGACGAAGGTGTTCGACTCCGGGGGCAACGACATCGTCGCGGTCAACGACCTGAATCTCGATATTCGGGACGGTGAATTGCTCGTTCTCGTCGGTCCGTCGGGATGTGGGAAGTCGACGACGCTGCGCTGTATCGCAGGTCTCGAACGGGCAACGTCGGGTCAGATACTCCTCTATGACCGGGATATCACCCATCTCAAGCCCAAGGAGCGCCAGATGGCGATGGTGTTTCAGAACTACGCGCTGTACCCCCACATGTCCGTCCGGAAAAACATCGGGTACGGGTTGAAAATCACTACCGACCTGTCGAGGGAAGAACGGGGTCAGCGCGTCGAGGAGACGGCAGAACTGCTCGAAATCGAGGACTTACTGGATAAAAAGCCAAGTGACCTCTCCGGGGGACAACAACAGCGGGTTGCACTGGGCCGAGCGATCATCCGCGAACCCGACGTATTCCTGATGGACGAGCCACTGAGCAACCTCGACGCGAAGCTTCGGACGACGATGCGAACCGAGATTCAGCAACTCCAGCAGGACATGGGGATCACGACCATCTACGTCACGCACGACCAGACGGAAGCGATGACGATGGGGGACCGCATCGCCATCCTCGACGGCGGGGAACTCCAGCAGGTCGGCGAGCCCCTGAAGTGCTACCATCAACCGACGAACCAGTTCGTCGCTGGCTTTATCGGTTCGCCTTCGATGAATTTCCTCCCGGTCACTCACGACGGCGAGACGCTTGAACACGACACGTTTACGTACACGATCTCGACGGAGACAGTCGACAGCCTCGCGGATGCAAGCCGAGAACTGACACTGGGGATACGCCCCGAACACATCCAGCTCGCCGAGAGTGATCGAGGGAACGCCATCGAAACGACCATTCAGGTCGTCGAACCCATGGGCGAAGTCACCTACGGCTACTTCGAAATCGGCGGCGAGACCTACACTGTCAGCATCGACGGCGAGTACCGCATGGAGGCCGGCACACAGGTCGACATCGTCTTTCCCGAAGAGAAGATTCACCTCTTCGATGGTCGGACAGGCGCAGCTGTCAAGAACACCAAACTCGAAGCGGTGGCTGATCCGCTCCAGGTCTGACTGCCTGTTTGGGTAGCAGTGTTCAGATAAGAGGTTGAGAGAAACGCTTACAAAACACCGAAAGCCCTCGCGCTGGTTCACCGACTGAATCCTGGCGGATGAAAGGGCGAGTGCAGTTGCGGGAACCCCGGCGAAGCAAGCACGCGAAGCGCGCGCAGCGAGCCGCGGGACTGCAACTGCACGAGGGCTTTCGGTGTCTCCGACATATCCGGCACGGTTGCTTATTTGAACAGCACCGTTTGGGTCTCGCGAACAATTATATACCCCTTCGTCCTATTATCCGGTATGAGTGAGACTCCGACTGAGCCCGACTCGGGACGGCGCGTGCAAGCCGTTCAGATATCCTGTACTATACTCGAAGCCCTCCGTGAGATGGACGGTGCGGGCGTCTCGGAACTGGCCGACCGTCTGGGCCGGTCGAAAGCCACGGTCCACACCCATCTCGCGACGCTCGCAGACAACGAGTTCGTAGTGAACAACGGCGGCACCTACGAGATCAGCCTCAAGTTCGTCGACATCGGCGAGTACGCGAAAAATCAGATCGATATCTACGAAGTCGCCAAAGCGGAGGTCGACCGCCTGGCCGAGGAGACAGGCGAGGTCGCACAGTTCATGGTTCAGGAACACGGTCGTGGTGTCTACCTGCACAAGGCCTGTGGCGAGAACGCCATCCAGACAGCATCGCACACCGGTACCCGGAAGCACCTCCACTGTACCGCGCTGGGCAAGGCAATCCTCTCGCAACGCTCGACCAACGAGATAGACCGGATTATCGACCGGCACGGACTCTCCCGACGGACGGAAAACACGATCACGACGCGCGGGGAGCTGTTCGACGCGCTGGAGACGATCCGAGCAGAGGGTGTAGCCTTCGACGACGAGGAAGTGTTACAGGGACTGCGCTGTGTTGCTGCACCCATCGACAATCCCACCGGTGATCCCTGTGGTGCAATCAGTATCTCGGGACCGACGAGTCGGTTCAAAGGTGACCGTTTTCACGAGGAACTTCCCGAAATCGTCCGGGGGGCCGCCAACGTCATTGAGGTCAACGCGACGCAGGTATAATCGTTCGGGATTTGCAAACGGATAATCAAAGTCGTGTCGCTGTCGTCAGCGCCACATCACGACCCCGTCCGGCCAACCATCGTCCGCTTGCTTTGCCGGCGCGCACTCGTATCGTTCGTGAGAGACAAACGAAGGATGCGGGCTAAAATAACAGGAGTACCCCTGTTAGTGGTATTCGCGAATACGCCGTACTGGGATTCGACACGACACGCCAAAGCCGTTCCATTGCGCGCACCGTTTCAGGCTCCGAGCGTCGGATCTCTGTCCTCGTCGTACGCCGTGCTACAGTGATATTCGCAAGAGACAAACACGACTCCGCTACGCCCGATTCATTCGAGTGGAACAATATAATCTCATATTTGCGTAAATACGGTAGCAAATAGGGAATTTTAACACTGAAAAAGGGAAAATCGTACTCTATTTCGTATATTCTATCTACTTTTGTCAAATTTGTATACACATGTGGGTACGATGATACGATAAGAAGAAGTATGCATCTATAGTGTCAACACGGATCGGTCACCGGCCGTCTTTCGGCAGGTACGTCGATGCCATCTTTGCTGATAAATGCGGTTTTGCGGTCAGTACACCGGAGCTTTCTAGTCGTTTGCGATCCTGAATCTGCTGGTTTTTACGATAGTAGACACGAGCCCGGCGGAGAGCCAAACGCTTTTGCGACCGCCAGTGGTAGGGCTTAGCATGGTCAACTTCCCGTGGGGCGACGATAGCGACACGGCGACCGTAGACGAGTCCTCGGGCAACCATCCGGAGGCAGTTGTCGTCTGTTCGTTTCAAGACGGAACGCTCGCAGTCTACGAAGACCGCGTCACCATCGAACGCGTCGACCGTTCGAAATTCGACGACCGAACCATCCCTGCCGATGAAATAACTGGCGTCCAGTACGACGGCGGCATCACCGTCGGGTCCCTCCAGATCGAGCAGACTGGAGTCCCGGTCGACAGCGGTGGCCTCATGAGCGATCCCGTCAATCGAAACACGCTTCACTTCGACCGCAGCGGCCGAGCGTGTGCGAGGGATGCCCGAGATGCGATTCTGAAGCGGGCGTAAAGCCCTTTGTGGCTGTCTCTCGCTCACCTTGGTTTGTCGCGGGATGCTCCGTCAGGGATTCGAACCCTGGTCCTTGCCGTGAGAGGGCAAGATGATTGGCCGGACTACACCAACGGAGCGCACACGGAGGTATCGGGGATGAACGTATAACGGTTGCGTTTCAGCACTGCCCTGTGTCGGTTTCTCATTCTTCGTCGTCGAACGGAGAACCGGCGGCGTCGGGTTCCTGTCCGGCGAGACTGATGATGTTTTCGCGGCCCACGCGGAGTTTGCTGATCTCACCCTCGTCTTCCATGTCCGAGAGGAGCATACTCACCTTCGACTTCGACCAGTCAGTCACCTCGACGATGTTGACCTGTTTCATCCGACCGCCGTTCTCTTCGAGTAGCTTGATCACGCGGTCGTTGTCAGAGAGGAGTTCCTCGTCGGGGATTGGTGTCTGGTCCATCGACGTGCTCGGGGAACTGTTGGCCGATTGGTCGATAGTTTCCGATGTTCTCTCGGAACCCCTGTCCGGCAGTGAAACTGTTCCGGATCGGTAGGCAACGGCGCTTGAGACACCGACGACGACGATGAGAATGCCGACGATCCACAGCATCTGATCGCTCCCGACATCGTTGGCCACTGGCCCGCCGACCGTGGTGTTCGTTCCAGTCGGGCCGGTTTTGTCAGTGGCCGACTGGTTGGCGGTGTCGCCCTCTCGGGGCACAAGTTCGATGTATGGACGCTGTGGGGAAAACTCGCGTTCGCCTTCCCAGGTTACGCGCTGGCTTCTGGCCAGTGAATCCGGCTGTGTTCGCGAGGCCGGTTCCGGTATGGTCTCGACGAACTGCAGCGTAGGGCCCCGTTCGAAGACAATCGTCTGGTTGGGACCGATGTAGAATCCACCTTCGAACACGTCGCCGACGACGACGCGGTCATCGTTTGACTGCGTGAAGTTGGTCCACGTGAAACTCAGTTCGACGGTTCCACGGTCGCCGAAACTCGCGGTGACGTTCGTGTAAGCGTCACGGTCGAACGACTTGGCGGTCATTTCTCGACCCGTCGCGTCGGTGCCGATACTTGTCAATGAACCTGCACGCGATACGAAGTTCCGGTACAGGTCAGTTTCGTTGTTCTTGAAGTTTCTCGCAAAGGACTCGAAGCGCTGGCGCTCGGTGTCGTTAGCCAGTCGACGGTGATGCTTGATCTGCCAGTGGGCCGACCCGTTTTCCAGGACAGTTATCTCGAAAGTCGTCTGGTCGAACCCGTCAGGTTGGGCCAGAAAGCCCGGATCGGGCGAATCCTGTGTGGCTACCACTGTGGCACTACAGGAACCGGCCAGCAAGACGATCAGACACCCGACAACCACCTGGCGCTCCATCTGTTGTATACCTTCTGGGGCCAGAATAAAAACACTGCGTCTACCGGTGGACGCACTTCCATGGTAACACTAACCATCCATTCCGTCGTTTCATTCATGTCACACGCGATCTGATTGTGTCATCTCACGGCCGGAGCGCCGCATCGAGTCGCTGGACGGGATGTGGTGTCTCGTGACCATTCCGGTCGCCGAGTTGCGTGCGACAGGACGCGTCCGGTGCTCCGGTGGGACGGCGGACGAGTTTGCCATTCCGGGGGTGATACGAACGTATCGTGGCTTGATGTTGAGAATTGATCCAAACTTTTATTCTTGTACCTGCAGTATACATATCTTACACACCTCAGAGCCGTGAATTAGGACCAGTATTTATACAGCTAGCGTACTTGACAGACTATTTGCATGTCAGACAGATTGCCACGAAGACGGTACCTCAAGAGTGTTAGTGTCGCAAGTTTCATCGCGCTTGCCGGATGTGCGACCGACGACGGTGAAGGTGAAGGCGAGGGCGATGGTGCAGAACAGGCTACGGAAACGGAAACCGGGACGGCAGAGGCGATGGACGAGACGGAAGCGACCGAAGGTGATAGTGAACAACAGGGCGCGATCCAGATGGGATCGATACTCCCGATCACCGGAAGTCTCGAAGCCTATGGCAGCGGGATGCAAGCAGCCGTCGACCTGGCCGTCGAAGACATCAACAGCGCTGGCGGTCCCCTCGGCCGGCAGATAGAGATACACCATACGGACAGTCAGACGCGACCGGAAGCGGGCGTCAACCGGTTCGATTCACTCGTCACGGAACAGGAGATCATCGGGTTCGTCGGCGCGGCATCCAGCGGAGTTTCGACGCCGATTGCGGAGCGGGTCGGAGACGAAGCGGTCATGCAGGTCAGCAACGCGAGCACGAGTCCTGTCCTCGCCGAACTGGGCTATGCCGACGAAACGAAGTTCTTCGGCCGAACTGCGCCCAACGATGCCCAGCAAGGTATCGTCATGGGACAAGTCCTGAATCAGTACATCGAAGCGGAATCGGCCGCCTTCCTCTACGTCGACAACCCCTACGGCGAGGGCCTCGCGAACACGGCGAGCGACGCCTTCGACGGCGAGACGACGGACATGGTCGGCTACGCCCAGGACGCCGCCGACTACACCTCGACGCTCGAACAGGTGTTTACCGGCGATCCCGACGCCGTCGGCTTCGTCGGCTACCCCGGAAACGGCGTCACTATCATGCAACAGTGGGCCGACGGTGGCTTCGGTGGCGAATGGGTCTTTAGCGAGGGGCTCAATAGCCAGAGCGACTTCATCGAACCACTGGCAGACACCCTCGAGGGCTTTTATTTCGCATCACCGCAACCAGAAGAGACCGACGGTGTCCAGCGATTCGAGGAGCGAATGGGCGACCGGAACGCGCTGTTTGCACCCCACGCCTACGACGCGCTGTTCCTGCAGGCACTTGCCATCCACCGGGCGGGCGAAGCCAGTGGCCGCGCAATCGCCGAGAATATCCGCGCCGTCTCCCGGTCCGAGGGTGAGACAGTTACCGTCGGTCAGTTCGACCGTGCGAAGGAACTGCTGGACAACGACGAGGCGGTCAACTACGAGGGGGCCTCCAGCCCCGTCAACATGAACGAGAACCTGGAACCACTCAATCGATTTGCGATCCTCCAGATCCAGGACGGCGGCACCGAGACGCTCGAAACTATACCGCGCTCGGAGTTCGAGGGTGTCCTCTCCGAATAGACGACGGCCGACGGCAGGACTGGCCGTCTAGCCGCCGAGATACAGTTCCTCGATGTCGTCGTTGTCCAGCAAGGCGTCGGCGTCGTCGACGAACCGGTTTTCACCCATGTCCAGCACGTAGCCACGGTCAGCGTTGCGGAGTGCCTTGCGGGCGTTCTGTTCGACCATGAGAATCGCCGTCCCGCTCTCGTTGATATCCTGTATCTTTTCGAAGACATCGTCGACGAGGTGGGGGGCCATCCCGGCGCTCGGTTCGTCGATGAGCATGAGTCCCGGATCGACCATCAGCCCTCGTCCCATCGCGAGCATCTGTTGTTGGCCGCCCGAGAGCGTCTCTGCGATCTGGTCCTGACGTTCTTCGAGAATCGGGAACCGCTCGAACACCCCGTCGAGGGCCGCCTGTGGCACCCCGTCGAGAATGTAGGCCCCCATCTCCAGGTTCTCCCGGACCGTGAGGCTCGGAAACACGTTCTCGGTCTGGGGAACGTAGCACAGCCCGCGCCGCGTTATATCGTCCGGATCGGCGTCGGTGATATCCGCCCCGTCGTAGGTGACCCGCCCGTCCCAGCAGTCGATCAGACCGAACACGGCCTTCATGAACGTCGACTTGCCGGCACCGTTGGGACCGATGATACAGACGATTTCGGACTCGTGGATGTCCATCGAGACGCCATGAAGGATTTCCGCGTCGCCGTATCCCGACACGACGTTCTGGGCTCGAAGCAGCGCCATCAATTAGCCCCCGAGATACGCTTCGACGACGCGTTCGTCTGCCTGTATCTCCGCTGGCGTTCCGTCGGTGAGTTTCTGTCCCTGATCCATGACGATGATGGTGTCGCTGAGTTCCATGATGACCTCCATGTCGTGTTCGACGATGAGGAAGGTGTAGCCCTCGTCGCGCAGTTGCTCGATGCGGTCGAGCAGGTTCCGGGTCAGCGCGGGATTGACGCCGGCCACTGGTTCGTCGAGCAAGACCAGGTCGGGATCGGTCATCAGCACGCGACCGAGTTCGAGTAACTTTCGCTGGCCGCCGCTGAGATTGCCCGCCCGTTCGGTCCTGAGATGGTCCAGTTCGAGCAGTCCCAGCACCTCCTCGGCACGTTCCCGAACCCGTCGTTCGTCCTCGGCGACAGTGTCGCGCCGGAACCAGGCGTTCAGCAATTGCTCGCCGCGCTGGTCCTGGGGCGCGAGCAACAGGTTTTCGAACACAGTCATGCCCTGTAACTCGCGAGTGATCTGGAACGTTCGCGAGAGGCCGTGGCGCGCCATCTGGTACGGCCTCGTCGCCCGATGGCTCGTTGCGCGTTTCACCCGCTCCTGGCCGTAGTACGCGCCCACACCGACGCTGGCACCGATGACACCGGCCGCGAGCATCGCCGGCGGTCCGGCCCCGATACTGGCCGTTCCGGCGACCCCGATGCCGCCAGCAGTGACGCCCGCCGCAGTCGTCCAGATGCGATTTTCCTCGCCACTGGGCCGCATGAGTTCCTGGACGTCGACGCCCTTGAACGAGATCTCGCCGCCGTCCGGTTCGAGAAAGCCACTGACGAGGTTGAACGTCGTCGTCTTGCCCGCGCCGTTGGGTCCGATGAGGCCGGTAATCGTTCCGGTCGCTACGTCGAAGGTCGCACCGTCGACGGCCTGGATCCCGCCGAAGGATTTCCGGAGGTCGCTCACCGCCAGAATCGGGTCCTGATCGCTCATTCCTCTGTGCCTCCCTGCACGATTGACCGTTCTCCCCAGATTCCCTCCGGGCGATAGTAGAGAATGGCAATGAAAACGGCACCCAGTAGCGCGACTCTGACCGAAAACACCGCCGCCGACCCCGTCGGCAGGGCTGCGGCGGCGTCGTTCGACAACTGGACGAATCCCCAGTACAGGGCCGCCCCGAGAATGACACCTCTGTTGTTAGCAGTCCCACCGATCACGACGATGAGAAACATGAAGAAGGTAAAGAGCGGGTCGAAATTCCGGAACGTGAGTGTCCCGTAGTAGATGGCCACTAGCCCCCCTGCCAGACCGGCAATCGCGCTGCCGAGAACCATGCTCTGGACCTTGTAGGCGAAGGGGTTCTTTCCGAGGGCCATCGCGACGTTCTCGTCCTCTCTGATCGCCTTGAGGACGCGACCGAAGGGCGACGTGACACTCAGTTCCGCGAGCAGGTACCCCATCGTCAGGAACCCCAGAACGAGGGCAAACAGGAACCGCGAGTAATCGAACGCGAGACCGTCGGAGATGCTGGCTCCCCGGTAGGAAACCAGGAAGAGCACGTTTTCGAGGAGCGCCCCTCCCGCCTGTTCGATGTCGGGGAGCGCGTCGAGACTGTCGAGCAGGAAGTACCGGATCACGAACACCCAGACGCCAGCGACGCCCAGAAAGCTCAGTCGATTCGTCCCGTCGCCGAACCGCGACCAGTTCCGGAGGAGATAGGCCGATCCTGCGACGTACACACCGAGCAGTACGAGCACCGGCACCAGTCCGTCTGTGCCCAGCGGTCCGTCGTCAACGAGACGACCGGGCAGGAACGCGATCAGGAGGCCTGATGCGAGAGCGAGCGCAATCGCCCATTCTCTGGCGGTCACCTGTGTGAAATGCCGGCACGTGATCACACCGGCGTATCCCCAGACGAACACGGACAGCGGTCCGAGCAACAGGAGCACAGCCGGGGAAAAGTACGCAAAGGCCACGAGACCGCTCCCCAAGGCAGCCGCGAGTGCGCCGCCAGCGACGATTGCCAGCAACGGGGTGCCGCCGTTGTCCTGTCGCCTCCGACGAGCAAACAGAGCGCTGGCGTACCCGAATCCGAGCGTGAGTATCGCGAAGACGGCGTTCGAAACCGTCGACCACCGCGTCTCTGATCTGATACCGTCATCGAGTAGCGGTTCACGCGACAGGAGTGCAATGGCGATACTCCAGAACGCGAAAACCACGAGGCCGAACACGGCGGCGTCGGCGACGGCGTAACCGGGAAGCGGAAAGACGCCCTGGAGCGGACGCGGGTAACCACGGAGCGCGTCGGGACCGTTCGCCAGCCACGTCTCGGTCTGGACGGTACGCTTGACGATGACCGAAATACCGAGTAGCGCAATCGCCAGGTAGTCCTCGCGCAGCCGAATCGCGGGCAAAGCAACGAGGAGACCGAGCAGTCCCGCCACGGCGGTTCCGACCGCGAGGGCGATGAACCAGCCGACGCCGCCGGCCAGTTGCAGGCCCGTCAGTGCCGCCAGACGGTCGGGGAGCGCCAGGCCGAGGAGGTACGCCTGGAACTGCTGGGTTTCCGCCGGCGGTGCGACGAGTAGCGCCGTTGTGTAGGCACCGACAAGGAAGAAGGCGACGTGGCCGAAATCCAGCAAGCCGGTGTAACCGAACTTGATGTTCAGGCCCAGGGCAAAGAGCGCCCAGATGGCCGCGATGGTCGCCACACTGACCAGGAGACCGGCACTCGCCATCGATTACCCCCTCCCGACGATTCCGTCTGGTTTGACGAGTAGAACGACCAGTAGCAGGACGAACGCCAGCGAGACGCGGTGGGTCCCACTGACCCGCCACGCGAGGTTGAGGCTGTAGAAACCCACTTCCATCGCGATGCCGACTGCAAACGCCCCGACGATAGCGCCGTACACCGACGCCAGGCCGCCGAGAATGACCGCTGCGAAGATCGGCAGGAGTCGATAGAACCCCATGCTCGGGACGATCTGGTGGAAGAGCAGTCCGATAATGACCCCGGCGATGGCCGCGAACCCGCCGGCGATGATCCACGTGGTCATCATCACCTGGTCGGTGTCGATCCCGGTTACCTTTGCCAGGTCGAGGTTGTCACTCGCGGCTCGCATCGCTGTCCCCAGTTTCGTCTCTTGGAGGAGGACATGTAATGCGAATATCAGCACCACTGCCAGGACGAGGACTGACAGGCGGAGGACCGACGTACGAACTCGCGTGGCGTACATCGCTCCGGCTGGATCCGGGCGCGCCACCCCGGTCGACAGCAGGGCGAACAGCGTGAGAAAGGTGACTGCACCAGCGGCCGTGCCGACCAGTCGCGGTCCAATCGTCTGGGCCGCCTCGTCTGTGCCGATGTCGCTCCTTCGCCATCGGTAGGCCCCGTACCCGACGGCAAGCGTCACCACCACGACGAGCGCCAGCACCGGCCACGAGTGCCCGGCGAGAAAGCGGGTCGCGTCGGGCGAGGATGCCGTGTCGATCAGTTCGACGACAGTGCCGCCGTCGGTGACGTAGAAATCGACGAACTTCGCACGCGACACGTCGAACGTGTCGCCACCGACAGTGATCGTTTCGCTGACATCGTATCGACGAACAGATCCGCTGAAGAATGCCTGCATCGAGAACCGGAGAACGAAGGCCAGTCCCATGGTCGCCATCAGTATCGTCGCCAGCGCGGCCCCCTCCTCACGGAATTTGCTGAACACGTATCTGTCGAACAGCGGTCCGACGAAAGCGAGAACGACGCCGGCGAGGAGAAGGCCAGCCCAGATCGATGGTGCGGCGACTGCAACGATCAGGCCGAGAACGACAGCGCCGAGTGCGTGCGCCGCGACAGCGATCACCGGTGTCGGTGGATCGACTGGCCACCAGCCCCCTTCGAGCGCTGCTCTCCCATCTAGAAGCATCACTGTCCCGAGACTGCCACCCGCCGTCAGGACGAAGAGGACGGCCATGACACCACCAGTCACTGGATCGGAATTCGACGCGAGCGTCGTCAACAGTGGCACGTCGCCGGGGACGTTGACGAGCAGTGCGACATACGCTCCGATCATCAGCAACTCGCCGTGTGCGAAGTTCGGGACGTCGGCGATGTTGTAGACCAGCGAGAGACCAATCGCGCCGAGCGCGACGAAGCTTCCCGTCACGAGGCCGTTGAGAATCGCGTTTTCCAGCCCGGTGCTAACCATCGCTTTCCTCCATCTGCTTCGGTCGCCGAGACCCGCTTACAGTCGCGGACTGCCAGTGCGTCGAAGGTCCCGATTCGGGATGACTCCAGGACGACGACCCGAACACGGTCGCTGTCATTGCTTCGTTTCAGTAATGACATTCTATCCGTATATAATTCGCACGATAACTGCCCCAGCGACCAATCGTGGCCGGTGGAGACGGGTGTCGGGGCTGTCCGATAGCCGGCGACACACCGACAGCACTGTTCGATAGCAGCAACATCCCAGCTATCGGCGCGAGAAGAGCGTGACCCGACCCGGCTACACTTCTTTCCAGTCGCTCGCCTGGCTCGACAGGCCCATCATGCGGGCCTGGCGGGCGCCATTCTGCTCGCGGAACTCGACGAGGCCGTCGAAGGCCTGCTTGATGACCTGAAGGGTCTGGTCGTCGTGCGCACCGGAATCGATGGTGAACACGCCCACGTAGCCCGCAGAATCGAGACGCGACGAGAGGATATGACAGAGCTTGAAAACGGTCTTTTTGTCCGTATACGTCAGCATCGTCGAGAGGGAGACCAGCGCAAGCCGACCATCATCGCGACCACTCTTGTGGAGACCTTCGAGTGCTTTCGTAATCCCGATACCGATTCCCGTCAGGTCACCGGGCGAACTTACGTGATGAACGTACGCGCCGCTCCTGTCTACATCGCTCCCACCGGAGTCTCCCCGGCAATCGACGACGCCGAGCTGCGAATCGTCGAGGTCCGGTACGTCGGTCCTGAACTCGTCCACGACAGCGGACGCCTGATCGTTCGTCGTCACCACGACAGCACCCTCGCCGTCGCGTGCGCCTTCCTTGAGCACGTCGAGAGCGAGTGCCTCCTTGCCACTCATCGCGGGGCCCGCGACGAGCAGACTCGTCCCTGGACGAACGGAGGATAACGCATCGAATTCGAGTGCGGTTGACAGGTCGTACATATTCTTTGAAGCTTTATTCCTCTTCACCATTGCTCAGGCCACGCAGTGTTGCGATAAAGTCGGCGTCGTCGCCGATACCACCGAGTGATTCTGATAACTCGTCCTGTAGTTCATCAATCTCACTCTTAAGTTCGTCGTATTCGTCGCTTTCTTCGAGTTCGGCGTTACTCTTGCTCGCCTCCAGTGTGGCTTGTTTTTCGACCAGTGAATAGTACTCTTGTAGCACTGAGTCGTACTCTGATCGTTCCAGAAGGTTTTCGACCGTCTCGTGGAGTTGCTCGCTCCTGATCGGCTTTGAGAGATACGCATCGAAGCCCATTTCGAGAATGTCGAAGTCCGGTTCGACCGCGGTCACCATCGAAACGCGGCACCCTAGGTCGCGATTGCGGATACGGTCGAGCATTTCGTCGCCGGAGAGGCCCGGCATCATACGGTCGAGCAACACGACATCGATGGTCGCATCGAGGAGTTCGAGACCCTCGTTGCCATCGTTGGCCATCCGAACCTCGTAGTCGTTCCGGAGCCACAGCTTGTAGGTTTCGGCGACATCCGGTTCGTCCTCGACGATGAGCACGACGGGTCGGTCCGATTCTGACATCTATTCTCTACCGATTCTTTATTTTTCATCATACATAGCCCTGTGGGTCCACTGTGATTTCCGGACCCGTTCCGCGACCGCGACACTACGAGTGGGTAAGTCAGTCCTACCTGATCGCGCGATTGCGTACAATCGGATGAGCAATCGGTTGCAAATGCTACTATATTTCGGATCGGGTGCTCGGGAACCAGCACACACAAACCCGTGGCTCCGGAAGAGTGCGATATGATCCGCAACCTCGCTCCTGGCGATGGCACCTTCACGAGTAACGTGTTCCTCGTCGAGGGTGAGACCACTGCCCTTGTCGACGTAGGTAACGACTTCGACGTAGTTTCGGCGATTCGGGACCACGTCGACACGCTGGACCTCGTCGTTCTGACTCACACGCACCCGGACCACGTCGGGACCCTCCCTGCCGTCCGAGAGGCCTTCGATGCACCAGTCGTCGGCGACGATGGGACGTTCGATGGCGTCGACCGCGGACTCGACGACGCGGAGACCCTTCGGATCGGAGACCACGACTACGCCGTGCTTCACACACCCGGACACAAGGACGACCACGTCTGCCTGTACGCCGACGAGGCAGCGGTACTGTTCGCCGGTGATCTCGTTTTCGCCAACGGGAGTTTCGGCAGGACTGACCTCGACGAAGGCAATCGAGCCCAACTCGTCGAGAGCATCGACCGGGTGCTGTCTGTCGTCGACGAGGACCTCGCAGCACTGCACACGGGCCACGGGCCGAGCGTCACCGACCGGGCCTACCAGAACATCGAGTTGGCCCGGCAAGCCGCGCGATTCTAGCGGGACGCGCTGGACTGGTCAGTTGTCGTCCGGTGCCGTCGACAGGAGCGCGTCGTATGCGGGTTCGTACGCGCCAGCGATGGTTGCCGGGTCTGACTGTGCCTGGCCGTCCAGTGCCGGCAGGGCGACCGTCGCCCGTTCGTCGATCATGTCGACGACTGATCCGACGCGCTCTTCGAGTTGACCAACACCGGGACCACCGCTCACGACTGTACAGGCCCGGGTGTACCTGCCGCCGTCGTAGATGCGGGCGCGGCCAGGTTCGACGACGGCGACGGCGTCCGGCTCGAACGACTGGAGCGGGCGTGCGATGTCTCCGTAGGACTCCACGACGGTCCGGTTGGCGTCTGCGAGTTCCCCGGCGAGTGCCTGCAGCGCCGGCAGATGTCGCTGCTGCATCACGTCGTTCAGCTTCGATAGTGACGTGACAGTGGTCGCATCTGACAGCGGGAGCCCCTTACGGACCGGGTCCGGGAGCGAACGGGTCCCGTTGACGACGAACTCCTCGCCGACCCGGTCGACGAGGAACGCGCGGTCAGTCTGGTTCAGGAGTCCCGTTCCAGTCCCCGGGACTGGTTGCCAGAGCCTGTGGACCGGATTGATTCGTTCGGGTGGGCCGGCGATGGAACTGGCTCGGACGAGTCGGTGTGCGTCGTTCCCGTAGAGTCTGCTGGCGTCGACCGCCCGCCGAACGTCGTCGTGATCGTGCCAGTAGTTGTTGCCGGCCCGGGGCTTGTACCCAGTCGCGTCGATATACTCGATGAGGCCCGTCGAAAACGTCGTCTTCCCCGCGTCGACGCGGTCGCCGCCAGCGACGAGCAGTTGCATCGTTACGCGAGACCGTAAAAGCCCGGTTCCTCGTCGGAACTCGGTTCGGCGAACACGAACTCGCCGCTGTGTTTCATCAGCCACGGAATCGCCCAGTCTAGCAGGACGTTCTCGGTCTCGACATCCAGTTCGGCGTCGGCATCGAGCCCCTGCAACAGCCTGCCGATTTCGTAGATGGTGTACATCGTGTCGTCGTCGAGTACTGCTCTGGGTTCGCGAAACTCTAACTGGCGCAAGTCGTCGAACTCCGCTTTCGGTCGTGTCATACTATCGCGTTTCCGAGCGCGGGCCTAAATCCCCCGGAATCGATCCAGTGACGAGGCCGCACTAGCGGCTCCTGTCGACCGCTCAGTCCGAAAAAACGTGCGAAGCTCGGGAGCCTTACTCGAAGTGACCGACTGCGATCTGGTACTGATCCGCGACTTCGCTCCAGTCGACGACCTCGAAGAAGGCGTCGACGAAACTGCCCCGATCCGGGCCGTAGTCGTAGTAGTAGGAGTGCTCCCAGACGTCGAGGGCCAGTACCGGGTGTGAGCCCCAGAGTGCGCCCTGGTCGTGCTTGTCGACCGCGACGTTGCGAAGCTGTTTCGCAACTGGGTCGTACACGAGCAAGGCCCAGCCACTGGCGGCCGAGGCTGCTGCTTCGAACTCGGCTTTCCAGCCCTCGTAGGACCCGAAGTCTTCTTCGATGCGGTCAGCGAGTTCGCCCGCTGGCTCGCCGCCGCCGTCGGGACTCATGTTGTCCCAGAACAGCGTGTGGAGATAATGTCCACAGCCGTTGTGGGTCACGTTGCCGAGTGCACCGGCGGTCGAACCGTGGTCGCCCGACTCGCGGTTCTCGGCGAGCGTCTCCTCGGCGGCTTCGAGACCGTTGACATAGCCCTGATGGTGGGTGTCGTGGTGCCAGGTCAGCACCTGATCGGAGATGTGTGGCTCCAGTGCGTCGTAGTCGTATGGAAGTGGCGGCAGTTCAGGATTTGAATGTTCGGACATGGGAAACCTCCTCCATCCTGAGGGTGGGGCGGGCGACTGTTAAACGTTTAGGAGCCGTATGCTATCACACCACACGACACGGTTCCCGGGCTGAATGTATCACCGCATGCGTCCACCGGTGTATCAGCCAGCGCTGTCGTTCTCCCCCCGTGCCGCTTCGAACATCTCGATGGCCTGTTCCCTGCGTTCACTGTGGTCAACGATTGGATCGGGATACTCCGGCGCGGCGTTGCGCCGCTGGGTCAGTGAGAGGTCGGGCCACTCGTGGATCAGGTCCGGGTCGACGCCGTGCAGCTCCGGGACGAACTCTGTAATGTACGCTGCATCGGGGTCGTAGCGCTCGCCCTGGGTCATCGGATTGAAAATCCGGAAATAGGGCTGTGCGTCGGTGCCAGTCGAGGCGGCCCACTGCCAGCCCCCGTTGTCGTTTGCCGTGTCGTGATCGACCAGTTTCTCCCTGAACCAGTCGTATCCTTCCCGCCAGTCGATCAGCAGGTCCTTGGTGAGAAACGACGCGACGATCATACGCACGCGGTTGTGCATGAACGCTTCCTCGCGCAACTGGCGCATGCCGGCGTCGACGATTGGATAGCCCGTCTCGCCGTCCTTCCACGCCTGTAGCTTCTCCGGGTCCGTGCGCCACTGAATGGGGTTCTCGTAGCTCTTGTAGTTCTGCGTGACGACGTTGCGATTGGCAAAGAGCACCTGTGTGTAGAACTCTCGCCAGGCCAGCTGGGACTGAAACTCCTCGACGGCGTCGAGTCGGTCGCCGCTCGCGTCCTCTGCCGCCGCTGCGGTTCGCTCGTACACCTCCCGAATACCGATAGTACCGAACTTGAGATGGGCCGACAGCCGTGACGTGCAGTCGTCGTCGGGGTAGTCACGACGCTGCTCGTACTGGTAAATCTCGTCCGCACAGAACTGTTCGAGCAGGTCTCGTGCAACCTGCGTCCCTGCCGGCGGAACGTCAGCCTCGGGTTCTGCGAAACCCAGCTCACTGATCGACGGCAACGGATCGCCCCGGATGTCTGCCAGGTCCGTCTCCGCTGGGGCGTCGTAGGGCGATTCTTTCTCCCGGTCCTGCCACTTGCGGCCGAAGTAGGTAAACACCGAGTACGGATCGCCGGCATTGGTCGTAATTTCACCGGGGCGGTGCAACACGGCGTCGGTGACCACTTCGCGCGCGACCCCGACATCGTCGAGTGCCTGTCGGACGGCGGCGTCGCGCTCACTCGCCAGCCCCGAGTACTCCTCGCCCCAGGTGACGGCCTTGGCGTCGTACTCCCGAGCGAGGCGTGGTAGTTCCTCGATAGGGTCTCCGTGGGCGACGACGAGGTCACTCCCTCGCTCGCGATACCACTCCCGGAGTGAGGCGAGCGCATCGAGCATGAAGGCGACACGCGGCGGTCCCGCATGGGCGAGCACCTCGTTGTCGAACACGAAGACGGGAACGACCGGGCCGCCGTCCGTCGCCGCCGCCAGGCCGGCGTTGTCTGCTGCTCGCAGATCGCGGCGATGCCAGTGAATTCGCATACCAACATCAAGGCAGGATCCCACGTCAAAGGCGGGCCTACACAGTTGGTATCGGCGACTGTCAGAAGGGATCAGTAGGTCAACTACCCCACCCTACTTCGCTCACTCTGACGGGTTCGCTCGTGGAGGGTGGGGCTTGTTCATGAACTCGGCCTCGAACCCGTCCGGGTGGGCGGTAAATCCGCTACTCGGCGTCACCGTTCCAGACTTTAGGGCGAGTTGAGTATTGGGAGTGCGACGACTGTTTCGTATTCACGTTCTGCGGGGTCAGTTAACTTCCAGTCCCATTCCTCGTCACTCGCCGGCATCCGTGTCCTCGTTCAGACGCGCTCGAATCTCGTCGCTCCTGTAGGTTCGTCCCTCACCGGTCGCCAACTGGTGTTCGCTGACGGCGATGTCCTTCCAGCCCTTCCGTGAGAACGCGGGGTGTTTCACGGCGTCTCGAAGCGCCCACCGGATAAACTCGCAACGGGATGGAAAGTCTTCGGCCCGCCAGGTCGCATCGAGGTCGTCAAGGAACGCCTGCGGAATCTTGAGCGTGATGGTGGTCATGTTGGGGTCGTCGTTGGCCCCTGCGTCAGCGTCGGACATACGTCTGTATTATCATAAGCGTTGTCGGTGTGTCGGAAGACATATTGTACCACGCGGGGCAAGACTTCGGAGAACGAACCACCTGGTGCAGAATAGAGAACAGGAACCTGATACAAATCGTTCCTGTGACCGACGGCAACCACGCAAGAAAATGGCTCAAGATGACACGAAGACACAGAATCGACTTCCGGATTTGACCCGCTTTCAAGTACCGAGGCTGTCATACTATTTGTTGTAACTGCTCACCGCTGATGAGAGACACCTCGACAGCGTCACCGCATCGTCTCTCCCACTGGGGAAATATACCGGTGGACGTACGCAGTGATACACTCATACTGTCGGACGGAAGTCCGTGACGGCCGAGACGTATCAAACGGTACGTCCACCGGCATAGGAAAACCCAAGAGCGTGAGAAAAGATATATAAATATGACACGGGAGGATTCCCCCGACTGGGAGTTCAAGCAACGGGACGTGTTGATTCTCAAAGAGCTGGCAAACGATCCACAACTCTCGTCTCGGGAACTGGCTGATCTGCTCGAAACGGAACACGACATCTCTGTCTCGCACGTCACGGTCAGCGAGTCGATCAGAAAGATGCGCCAGAACGGTGTGTTCCGCGAGGCCGTCGTCCCGAACGAGGAGTATTTCAATTTTGCGCTCTTCGAGTTCAAGTTCAATCCCGAGCACTTCGAGGAGGGGTGGCGCGAGGCGATGGAGATGATCAGGGACGACCGACACACGATGTTCTACTTCCTCTCGGACGGCGAGTACCAGTGGAAGTCGGTGATGATGTTCCCGAGCAGAAAGGCAGAATCACGGTGGATTCACGAGTTTTACAAAGATCACGGAGATGTCGTCCAGAACATCCGCAACTCGGTGATACACAACGTCCTGAAGTTCCGCACCGATCCGGAGATGTTCACCGAACTCGAAGCGTAGCTACAGTTTGCTCTCTGCGTCCTCTGCGAGTTCCTTCATCCGCTTGCCGACCCGGCCCGCATCGGAGAATTCGTCCTCGCTCATCGCAGTTGCGAGCGAGTTCCCGAGGACGAAGACGGCGTGCTTGTGCTCGCTCTTGGACTTGTGAACGTCGGACGGACGAACGTCCAGTTCGCCGTAGGCGTCGAACAGTTCGGGGTCGACACTGTCCATGTCGTCGCGGAAATAGCGCATGATCATCACCATCTGTTCGTGGAGTTCGAGAAGTTCGTCCTTGTGCATCTTGCTACTAGTAGCGGCTGCCAACAGTATAAGAATTACTTGTGAACGGCTACCAGGGTTTGGTTCGTCTGCTGAGCGAGGATTCGCTAGAAGACGTACTCGTCGTCGTGGCCCATCATTCCGTCGTCTTCGAGTCCGGGTTCATCCTCCTCGTCTATGGGACCACTCGTTTTGTAGGCTTTCAGCCCGGTCGAGAGGAGGTCCTCGATTGCTTCCTCGCGGTTCAGGAACTCGTCGTTCTCGACGAGCTGTGCGATTTGCATTTCGAGGTGTTCCGGGATCGTTATCTCTACCTGTGGCATCGGAACGTACGGTGGTTCGACAGACCTCCATAAAAATCTGACGGGGCCAGTTGCCGAACTTGAAAATATAAATTTGGGTTCTCGCTAGACTCGTTTTCGCTACCAAAATAATTCTCCCTATGTCGGAAACTATTCTGTTGAATAGTTTTAGCAAAGTTTGTTATCAATCTGCTACGCGGAGCCTTCCGCAACGGCGTCACCAATTGGAACTTCGCCGTGATACCGAGCGTCGATTTCTAACCGGATCGTGAGGGCTGTATAGTTACTCTGAAAGGTGTGCCATTCCTATCCCTGCCGTATGCGAACGGCAGGGGACGACTTCGACCGTCGAGTACACGAGGGGGTGGCGGTGTCGTGACTGCACCCAACGAGAACGCCCTGTGGGGGCAGACGATCTGTGACGAACTCGTCGCCAGTGGGATCGATGCGGTGTGTGTCGCACCGGGGAGTCGTTCGACCCCGTTGACCGTCGCTGTGGCCGAACACTCCGATATTCGCGTCTTCTCGCATATAGACGAGCGCTCGGCGGCGTTTTTCGCCCTCGGCCGCGCTCGCCGAACCGGCACGCCGACGCCGCTGATCTGCACCTCCGGGACGGCGGCAACGAACTTCTATCCCGCGGTCATCGAGGCCAACCAGTCTCGGGTGCCGATGATCCTGTTGACCGCAGACCGACCCCGTGAACTTCAGGACAGCGGGGCGAACCAGACCATCGACCAGGAGAAGTTATACGGCGACGCTGTCAGGAAGTATCGGACGCTGCCAGAGCCGGCACCCGAGGCGCGACGCCTCCGCTCGCTTCGGACGACCGTCTGCCGGGCAGTCGCCACGGCAACAGGCACGCCGCCGGGGCCGGTCCACCTCGACGTCCCACTGTCGAAGCCCCTGGAACCGACGCCGGTCGAGGGTGCTATTCCCGACGACCTCGCCGAGCGGGCACCGCTCGGGACCGACGGTCGCGACGGCCCGATGGTCACGACGACGCGGGGAACTTCGGCGCTGTCTGACGATTCACTGTCGACGGTCGCCCGCGCCATCGAGGAGTCCCGGACCCTGATCGTGACTGGTCCCGAGGACGGGCCGGTCCCGGATCGTGCGTCGCTCGGGGCACTGGCCGATGCGACTGGCGCGCCGGTGCTTGCCGACCCGCTCTCGGGCCATCGATTCGGTTCACACGTCTCCGACCGGCCGGTCTGTGGCGGCTACGACTCCTTTCTCGATGGGGTCGAGTGGCCGGGACCGGAGGTTGTCCTCCGGTTCGGCGCGTCGCCGACATCGAAGACGCTCCGCACATGGCTCGCACACAGCGACGGACGGCAGTTCGTCGTCGACCCGGCGGGGGAGTGGCGGGAGGCCGAATTCACCGCGAGTGATCTGCTCGTCACCGATCCGACCCGACTGGCCGAGGACCTCGCTGGCCGACTCGACGAGACACCGACGGCCTGGGCCGAGCGATTCGAGCGAGCGGAAGCGACGTACTGGGACATCGTCGAGTCCGGCCACGAGACGCAGTTCTTCGAAGGGAGCGTGGCGGCAACGGTCGCTCAGTCACTGCCGGACCCGGCGACCCTGTTCGTCTCCAACAGCATGCCGGTGCGGGACCTCGACCGGTTCGGGAAGCCACACGACCGTGACGTAACCGTCCTCGGCAATCGCGGGGCCAGCGGTATCGACGGAATCACTTCCACGGCACTCGGGGCCGGGAGCGGGACCGAGGATCCGCTCGTTCTCCTGACCGGTGACCTGGCGTATTACCACGACATGAACGGCCTGCTGGCGGTCGGACGCTGTGACGTGGACGCGACAATCGTCCTCGTGAACAACGACGGCGGCGGTATCTTCCACAAACTCCCCATCGAGTCCTTCGACCCGCCCTTTACCGAGCAGTTCCGCACTCCACACGGTCTCGATTTCGAACCGACGGCGGCGCTGTACGACTTGGAGTATCGACCCATTCCCGACAGAGACGCGCTCGAATCGACGCTGTCTGACTCCATCGCCAGCGACGGGACACAGATCCTCGAATGCCAGTTCGACAGCGAGCGAAGTCACCGGCACAGGGAACAGGTCCACAAGCGTGTGCGCGAGGAGATATAGCCCCAGACGACGGTCGGCCGTCTCGTTATAGGCGGACCATCGAGTGAGTCAGCAGGGAGAAACACAGCGGCATTACGACGCCAACGAGTGAGACGACGCCGACGAGACTCGAGAACCCGACGCCGAAGGCGATCAGCCCCAGTGGAACGAGCAGGCTCCACCCGCCAAAGACGACGATACCGACCGAGGGCTGGGACTGCAGGTAGCCGATCAGAAAGAGCGTACACAGGCCGACGGTGACGTTGACGACGACCGGGAAGGGTGGAAAGAACGTCGCAAAGACCATTACCGGGTAGAGAACGAACGTACTGACCGCGAGCGACGCCGAGACCCCCGAGAGAAACTGTCGGAGCGGGTGACGGCTAGGACCGACGTCCTGGCGAACGCTGTACCCGCCATTCGAGTTCCACGTCGTCGTGCCGTAGTTCTGGCCCGTGCGCCGATTCGACGATGCCGTGGCCCCGCTGGCACTCGATGTCCCGCCGTCGGTCGTCGGATCGCTCCCGGCACTGGTGTCGCCGGCCTCCGTCTGCTTGCTGCGTTCCTGTCGCACCCGCTCGCTCGCGGTTCGCTCTCGTTGTCTGCGCTCGTATGGTCCAGCAGTGGTCCCGCTGGCAGTCGACTCGCTCGGACCACTGGCGTCCGAATCACCCCACCCTGCTGCGCTAGCCGCTCTGGAAGCGGCCGTGCTATCGCTGGCATCCGCCGTGGTGTCGCTGCCCGCGTCGTCACCCACGTACGCGGCGTGGCCAACGTCGTCGTACTGAGCGCGTTCTTTTTCGTCGGTCAGCACGTCGCGTGCCTCGATAACTTGCTGTGTCACCACGTCGGCGTCCTCGTCGTCGTTGAGGTCCGGATGGGTCTCCTTGATCCGCTCGCGGTACGCGGTCTCGATGTCACTCTGTGAGGCGTCGGGTGACACGTCGAGCACGTCGTAGAACGTCTCTGTCATCGAGCAGACACTCTTTGTGCGTATCGCACTGAGACGATATTAACACTTGTGCCGATATCACCCGAAGAAACTGCCTCTCGTTCCCGGGGTCGAGACCGAGAGATCGAACGGTGCCGACGGGAATCAGTGTATATCACAGCTGTTGTACCTCTCTGGAAAACACTGATATGGAACTGGGTGACAGTGTGTGGTATGAACATTTCAGGCCCAGCACGACGTCCCGTGGTTCGAACACTGACACGAACAGCCCCACCGGTTACGAGCACCAGTACTACTGGTCGTCCGATAGCGCTGGAGTGAGGACTGATGAGAATGCGACCCTGTACGACGCTCCCCGATGCGACTGAAGCACTCCGTGACTGGCAGCGTGGCCACCTCGACCGTCACGAAGACCGGTTCGAGGCGGCCAGAGAAATCACGACACGGCTCGGCGCGCATTGGCGGGACGGCCACGCCGAATTCGGGTTCTGGACGCCAGAACTCGTCGACAGGGTGCCGGCTGACGCGGTCAAACTCGAACTGTTGACGGCCATCGAACCGGTCGATTTGACCGCTCCCGAGGAGACGATTTCCTTCGACCGACAGTTCGTCGAGACGCGTCGCGACGGCGAATTCACGTGGGCGGCCGTCAACGGCCCCAGACCGGGCACACGCGAGCAACTGGGGACGCTCTATCGACTCAGTTACGAGCAGGACGGCAGACGCGAGACGATAACCGATCCGTTCGCCGATTCACTCCCGTTCGGTGCGTACGGTCCCCCGGAACTGTACGATATGGACCGCCTCGACGAGCAACGCGACGACAGGGCATATTTCCAGGCGCTCGAAACCGATGGGGTCGTGCCACACGCTCACGAGGACGACGGCCTGCCGCGCTTCGAACCGGCGACGAGTATGCTAGAGATTCATCCCGGAACGGCGACCGGATCTGGGACGCTAGCCGGACTGACGCGACGGTTCGAGGAGATCGGGCGCAAGCGGCGTGCGGGCGAGCAGCTGACGCCAGCAGAGCGGAACTTCACTGGCTACGACGCCGTCCAGTTGATGCCGGTCGCACCGATCACCCAGAACGAAGACGAACTGGGCTACTGGCTCCCCCAGACCGCCAGTGACGAGGAACTCATGGTGACGATCCGACACCCGGACATGATCAACTGGGGGTACGACATCGTCATCGCCGGATTCGGGACTGTCAATGCCGCGATACTGGAGAGCCGTCGGCCGGACGAACTGGTCGATTTCATCGCGACGCTGCACACCTTGCCCAACCCGATCAAGGTAGTTTTCGATATCGCGCTGGGTCACGCCGACAACGGCGCGCTCCCCCTCCTCAACGACGAGTGGTTCGCCGGGCCCGGGATGTACGGACAGGAACTCGATTACACGCAACCAATCGTCCGGGCGGGCCTGCTCGAACTCCAGCGCCGGAAGATGAACTTCGGTGCGGACGGTATCCGCGTCGACGGCGCACAGGACTTCACGAACTGGGACCCCGAGGCCGAGGAGGAGCGTCACGACGACGAGTACCTCGCCGAGATGGACCGGATCACACAGGAGGTGGCCGGCGTCGAGTACCGCCCTTGGATGATCTACGAAGACGGCCGCCCGTGGCCACGGTCGGACTGGGAACTGGCCTCGACCTACCGGACGCTCATCGAGCACCATCCCCACGCCTACCAGTGGGGACCGGTCACCTTCGCCCACAACACGCCCGCACTCCAGACGTTCTGGGCGACGAAGTGGTGGCGCGTCCGTGAGGTCGCCGATATGGGTGGAAACTGGATCTCGGGCGTCGCGAACCACGACACCATTCGGCGAGGGACCCAACTCGAACCTGACCCGCCCTTCAGCCAGCCACAGATCAACCGCTACCTCGGCGACAGTCGCCCCGAGCAACTCGAACGGGCCTACAACAATCCGGCCTCGACGATCCTGTTCCACGGCTTCATGCCCGGCTGTCCGATGGATTTCACCCACGCCAACATGCGCGCGCCGTGGGGGTTCTTCCGCGACACCGACGCGGTCTGGAACCTGAAAGTCCTCGCCGACGAGCGGAACTTCCCCGAGTGGCAAATTCGCGAACCTGCGTTCGCAGACGACCGGTTCTTTTCGCGACTCACGGGGTGGGGCTTCGAGAGCAGCGCGGAACTGAGTCGTTTCCTCGCACGCCTCGACGACGCTGTCAGTATGGCCGACTACGACAAAGAATCGATGGCGACACTTCTCTCGACTGCAGGGACGCCAATCGGTGACGACCTCTCGGTCGATGACCTCGAACACCTCGGTCGGGACTGGATGCGCGACGTGGCCGACTTCGCGACGCTCTCGCACTGGACGGACGTTCAGGACGACGACCGGACGGCCTTCGACCTGGCTGTCCGGCAGTTCCGTCACGACCACGAGTGGGTGACGACGGATTTCACGGACGACGATCATCTCGATTACGTCTCCCCGACTGACGGGACGGTGCTGTACTACGGGTACCGGACCGCGCCCGACGAGAGCGAGGAACTCCTCTTCGTCGCGACGATGGAAGGCATCGAGGAAACGGTCACGCCGACGGAGTTAGTCGACGTGGACGAGCGTGGCTGGTCGGTCGCTCTCGCGTCGCCCGGCCTCGACGTGGCCGACCCAAGTGACCCGGTTACCCTCGCCGACAGTCAGGCAGCGCTGTTCGTCCGGTCGACCGAGTAGCATCCGATCAGGCCCCTACAGTTCGACGCGTTCGCCGGTTTCGGCTGATTCGACGGCCGCTTCGATCACGTTCATATCGACGAGGCCGTGTTCGCCGTCGGGGAGCGGGCTGCGGTCCGAGAGAAGACAGTCGCTGAAGTAGTCGAACTCCTCTTGCATCTGGCGTGCCTGGTTTAGTTCCGGCAGGTCGTAGGTCGTGTCCAGGCCGTCGCGAGAGAGCCGCAGGCCGGACGGTTTGAGGAAGGCCGGTTCGAGTTCGATTTCGCCCTCGGTCCCAGTGATCCGGAGGAAGCCCGACTTGTAGCTGTTCTGGCTGGCCGAAATTGATGCCAGTACGTCGTCTTCGTAGACGATGGTCGCTGCGGCGCGTTCGTCAGGTACGTCTTCGAAGCCCTCGCTGCCGGCGTACATCGCCGACTGGACGGCGACCGGTTCGCGGTCCAGCACGAACCGGGCCGTGTTGATCGGATAGACGCCAAGGTCGGTGATCGACGCGCCGGCACCGGCGTACTCCGGGTCGAGTCGCCACTGGTCAGGGTCCGGAATCATCTCCAGCAGTGGCTGGGACATGTGGCCGTGGACGTGGGTCGGTTCGCCGATGAACCCGTCGGCGACTAGGTCGCGTATCCGCTGTACTGCGGGGTCGGTCTGCATCCGGTAGGCGATCATCAGCGTGATGTCCGTGGCGGCCTCGACTACTTGCTCGGAGCGTTCGACGCCGGCCTCCATCGGTTTCTCACAGAGTACGTCTTTCCCGTGTTCGGCGGCGGCCTCGACGTATTCCAGGTGCAGGGAATTGGGCGTGCCGACGTAGACGGCGTCGTAGGCGTCGGTGTGTGCCCCGTCCTTGAACTCGTCGTAGGTCATCGCGGCTTCGATGCTATCGAAATCAGACGCGAAGTCCTCGGCCTTTTCGGTGGTGGAACTCACGACTGCCGTCGTCTCACAGAGGGCAGACTGCTTCGTCGCCGGGATGGCATAGTCCCGGGTCCACCAGCCGAGACCGATCATCGCGAACCGAACGTTCCCGGACTCGGACTCTTGCCAGTCGCGACGCAGGAAGTCGTCGAAATACTCGTCGAGTTCCATACGGACCCGGTCGACCGCGACTGGTATAAGTGGTGGAGATATCTCCCCGAATCCTATGCGAATCCGTTCTAAACAGTCATAATCTATTCCGCCCTCGTAGGCAAGATACAGACGACAAACAGTATCACTCACATTGTCGTTGAACGGTTCTTCGACAACGAGCAGTGGCGGAGCGGTGTCGTCCAGCAACTCGGCTATCTCCAGTTCGTCGGACTCGCCGGTTCCCCTGTTATCCAGGCGAGCGTCCGGTAGGGTTTACGCAGGGCTCCGTCTTACCATTATCACATCCATTTCCCGTAGCTCAACCCTCGATAAATTTAGAAAAGACAGAAGAGAAGAAGAAACGTTCAAATAGCAATGATAACTGCATCATCAATTCAGGCACGTGGCTGTGAGCGCCAAACAGGGCTTTTGCCGTCGGTATTCTGCCGCCATCGGTCGGGACAGAGTGATCGGTCAGTGCCGTCGAACCGATTCGGCGAGATCGCTGACCAAGACTCCGCAGCGGAGGAACTTTGTCCGGAAAGTCCGACTATACTGAAGTCGCAGGGTCGACCAGTCGATACTGTCTAGTACCAATGAACTGAAACCAACCTGAACCTCTCTGTAACATATCTCCGCTTCGGAGGCCGATGGCGACTCGTGTAACTAAAACCGTCCAGTACAATTCTTTTTAACATATATTACGGGTTAATCTAGTACCGCTTGCGGTCTCTTTTCAGTTTTTGATGCTAAATTCGATTCCCAGAACGGTTGTCTGATTGTTCTCCCCGTGCTTTGTTTCACCATGGAAAACGAACCGGTACAAACCAGAGAGGAGTGGCGTGCAGACTTCGAGATGGCCCGAACCGTGCTCTATCTCTCGGGAGAGAGCGTCACGAGTCACGGTAAACACCCAGATGAATCCCTCCTCGGGTGGATGGAGGATGGCATCATCCTCGCACATTACTAAATTGTCAGATTGCTTCCAGAAGATCGACTGCCAACCATCGTCAGTACGGTGTTGAATATCATATTTTGAGTTGTTGCCGGTGTTCTTCTCCTCGTCGGATTCATTTGTTAAATGAAATGATATAGTTTCGCCTTGTTGTACTGAGGCCTTACTTCGCTTTAGAACAAACCCGTTCAACTGTTCCGCTAGCGTCGTATAGTCTGTGTACGCATTGACGCGCTCGTAATCTAAGTCACATTCCCCAGGACGAGCGGTCGTCTCAACACTTGTGTTAGTTGCTGAGTGATCCGGTTCCGATGGGGAGATCGTAGATCTTGAACCTTTCCTATCGCGACCCATACAGCCAAATAGTCCACCAACCCCCATGACCCCGACTGTTTTTATAACCGAGCGACGATTTGGTTGTTCCATCATAGTATTATATCTGATCTAGTATAACAAATAACTATAGTGTCATACAACGGTTCTCATACCCGTTCTTTGCTTCCTCGATTCGCTCAGTGTAGGGAACAGAGTGACCGCTGGCGTGTACTGTCTCTCGGCAATGACAGGTGTTCATATATCGTATTTTGGTCAACGACCTTAGCGAGTGAAATGTCCATTTGACCGTGCAGAAAGCGTTTACAGTATCCTGTTCAACGACGAATTATGAGACGACGGTCATTCCTTGCGACGATAGGGACCGGGATTGCGGGGATATCTGGATGCACAGGATTGAACAATACCGATAACTCGACGACAACACCGACTCGACAGGAAACTGAGCAAACTCCAACTCGAACAGGAGGCTCACCGACGCCAACGAGCACACCAGATACGAGGGACCAGCGTGATCCGTCGGAGAGTCCTGCAAGTGTAATCGAGTCAGACACGCATCTGTTCACACTCGCGCTCAGTCCCACGCGCCTCCATACCGATGATAGAGCTGAAGTTGCGCTCTGGTTTGACCGAACTGCGACCACCGATCACCCCGCTCGAATCACTGGATACTTGGAAAATCGGAACGACTTTGAGAACACGTTCCAAGTAACTTGGATTCCGATAGTTGGGCGGACCTATTCCCGTCAACCGCGCGGATACGGCTATGAAGCCAGTCTATATGCCGTTCCGACAAAGAACAACGAAATAGCTGAGGAGGTTCCAGACGTATCGCTGACCGACGACGACCACTGGGTCGTTGAAGAGACCGGGTCATGGATTCCCGACCTGTACCGATTAGACCCGGGCGAGCGCGTGGGGCTTGAATATGTGCTCGTCGGGCATCCCGAACTGGAGGAGCGCCCGACAGGGACGTATGAATTCCGGGGGCGAGACGAACAAATCGACGTGACCCTTTGGGAGACGGACAGCCCCGGTCCAGGTGCTGAGTCACGCTTTGCTGGGCGATCAGTCCCGACCATAGAGGAGGAGTCCTCGCTCCAGTGGTTCCACGAGGCCGATGAAACGACCGGTGCATACGTTGAACCGTCCACCGAACGGCTCGAACTCGATAGCCTCGTCGAGTTCGAAGTGGTCAACCATACACATGAGGTACTTCGATGCGGGCACTGGAACCTTCACAAGTTAGTTGACAGTGCGTGGTATCACGTCGGCCCGTTCATCCATACGGCCGATTGTCGCGCTCTTCTACCGGGCGGCACGAAGTCGTGGGCGCTCCGTGCGTTCAACGGTGAACCCGTGCGATGTGGGACATCGTGTGGCAACAGCGGATTTACACGCGGGTTCCTCGGTGGCGGCGTGTATGCAGTAGTCGCCGGATATGGTCACCCGGAAGAGAATAGCGGATCACTCATCGAACTCCTCGGGGAGCCCGTCGAATTTACCGTCACGGCCGACGCAGTGGTTGAAGGTGACGATGATACCGTCACAGTCACCACAGACAGGTATGGTGACGACGACCATCCGCCGGATGCGTCGTTTGCACTGACCCGGGTAGACAGCGCTGACGAACGCGTGATTCCCGAACAGATTGCTACCGGGATTGACCGTGGCCCGACCGGTGAACGAGGACTTCGGAACGCGCTGGCCGTAATGGACTCCGACGTAGACCGAGTTATTGTTCGAGCTGATGAACACGTTGTCGATAGAACTATTGAGTACGACGAAGACATGAAACGGTTCGAACTCCGTGGACAAGCCTATCAAGTGAAGCGACTGTCTGACGAGTAAGAATACGAACCGGTACAAGACGCGCTATTCAGAGATGAAGAAAGTCACCTTCAGCTGATAAAACTATCAGCGCTCAGTTTGCACTTTTACTGAGCAGCCGGTTCTTTTTTAATAGTCCTGAAACTAACCACCGTGCGAACTTTCTATGACACCCTAAAAACGGTGATGGAATGATCGTGGCGAATTAACAGGAATTTTGACTTTCGCTGGAGTTTTAGGACTTGACTGAGGAGCTACTGGTATGAATTTACACGCCAGGGAGATCAACGAGGACGTCCGGGAACTCGGCGAACTTCTCGGAGAGGTCATCCAAGCACAGTCATCGACCAAAGGGTTCGAGACTGTCGAGAACATCCGGACGTCGTCGATCAGTTATCGGCGTGGCGATGCCAAGGACCGCACCGATGTCGAACAGACCATCGACAGACTTTCACCGGAGATGCAGGATATCGTCGCCCGGGCCTTCACTACGTACTTCGAACTGATCAATCTCGCCGAAGAGCGCCAGCGAGTCAGGGAAATTCGAGAAGGGAGTCAGGACGGGACTCTCGAAGACAGTGTCGAAGAGGCCGTCGAGACCCTCGCCGAGCGCGGTGCCGACGCAGAGACAGTCGAACGTGTCCTCGATGACGTGCTCATCGAACCGACGTTCACTGCCCACCCGACCGAGGCCCGACGCAAGACCGTCAAGGCCAAACTCCGTTCGGTCGCCAACGACCTGGAAACGCTCGACGAGGGCCGACTCACCGACAAAGAGACAGCACGGGTCGAAGAGAACCTGGCGGCCGAAGTCACCAGTCTCTGGCAGACGCCACAGGTCCGTGACCGTCGTCCCGAGGTCACCGACGAGGCGCTCAACGTCCAGTGGTACATCGAGAACGTCCTGTTCGAGGTCATCGACGAAGTATATGACGAACTCGAAGACGCTATCGACGAACACTACGACGCGGATATCGCCGTCCCGAAACTCTACGAGTTCAGGTCGTGGGCCGGGTCGGACCGCGACGGCAACCCCTTCGTGACCCCCGAAATCACCGAGGAGACGCTGCGTCGCCAGCGCGACGTGATCTTGCCGCTCTACCGTGACCGTCTCAAGGCGCTGTCCGGTGTCCTCAGCCAGGACGCGAGTAACATCGACACGACTGCAGCCTTCGACGAACGACTCGAAGCCCACAAGGACGCGCTGCCGGGCGTTGCCTCGGAAGCCGAGGAGCGCTATCCGGACGAACCGTACCGACAGCAGCTAAAACTCATGCGAGAGGCGGTGCTCCGGGTCGGCGACGTTCGCTCCGGCGGTTACTCGGACCCCAACGAGTTGCTAGAGGACCTGCAAACCATCGCAACGGATCTGCGTGAGAACGATGCCGAAGTGATCGCGAACTCCCACGTCCAACCCCTCGTCCGGAAAGTCGACACCTTCGGGTTCACGCTTGCCGGTCTCGACCTCCGGGACCACCGCAAGATGCACACCGATGCCATCGCCGAGGCTGTCGAGCCGGCGGGCGTCGACTACGCAAGCATGAGCGAGGACGAGCGCGTCGACTTTCTCACCGACGCCATTTTGCAGGACCGGCCCCTCATCGACATGGACGACACCGAGGGGCTCTCGGACAATTCCGAGCGCGTCGTCCGTCGCTTCCGGAAAACGGCCGACTGGCAACGGGAGTTCGGCGTCGACGCTATCGACACCTACTGTATTAGCTGGTGTGAGGAATCGAGCCACGTCCTCGAAGTCCTGTTCCTCGCCGACCAGGCGGGCATCGTCGACCTGCCCGGCTACTGTGGCCTCGATGTCGTCCCGCTACTGGAATCGAAGTACGCACTCGACGGCGCACGCCGGATCATGGGGACGCTGTTCGAGAACGAAGCCTACGAACAGGCACTGGACGCCCGCAACGGCGTCCAGGAGATCATGCTCGGATACTCTGACTCCAACAAAGAGAACGGCTACCTCGCGGCCAACTGGTCGCTGTACCGCAACCAGAAGCGACTGGCCAGCATCACGAACGACTACGACGTGGAGATGCGACTGTTCCACGGCCGCGGTGGCTCCATCTCCCGCGGTGGCGGCCCGATGAACGACGCGATGCTGGCGCTCCCGAACGAAACGGTGACCGGCCAGATCAAGTTCACCGAACAGGGCGAGGCAATCGCCGAAAAGTACGCCAACGACGATATCGCCGGGCGCAACCTCGAGCAGATGCTCAACGCGCAGATTCGCGCGCGATACAACGCGCTGGAGGAACCAATCGAGGAGATTCCCGACGAGTGGGAGGAGGCAATGGAAACCGCCGCTGAAGCCGCTCGTAAAAAGTACGAGTCGCTCCTGCAGACGGAGGGCTTCGTGGACTTCTTCGAGCAGGCCACACCGATTACCGTCATCGAGAACCTCAATATGGGATCGCGACCGGCATCCCGGTCCGGTGACAGGAGCGTCGACGACCTGCGTGCCATCCCGTGGGTGTTCTCCTGGACACAGGCCCGCTGTATCATCACTGGCTGGTACTCGATTGCGACCGGCATCCAGGCGTATCTCGACGATGGCGGCGACATGGAGACACTCCAAGAGATGTATGCAGAATGGCCGTTCTTCCAGACGAAACTCGATAACGCCTCGCTGGCGCTGGCTCGGACGGATTTCGACATCGCCGAGCAGTACGCGAATCTCGCCGACGACGAGTTGCGCGAGCGCATCTTCCCGGACATTCGCCAGGAGTACGAGGACACGGTCGACCTGCTCAAGCGGATTACCGAACGGGACGGCCTGCTCAAGCGCAAATGGCTCGAACAGAACCTCGACAGACGGAACCCCTACGTCGATCCACTGAACCTCCTGCAGGTCCGACTGCTGGCACAGAGCCACCTCACCGAAACGGAGCGTCGGACGCTACGTCTGACGGTGCAAGGTATCGCGGCCGGCATGAAAAACACTGGGTAACCACTCGCGAACAGGCCGTTCGTATGCGGCCAGTGCCGGTATTCTACAAGCGTAAACAGAGCAAAAGTAGAATTAGTTACAACGTACTGTAACAGTAGTCACTGTTAGTCCCCAAACAGCGATAGTGCCCCGGTTCGTGTCCTGACATGCCATGTCAACGTATGACACGTCAGCGGCAGAGAATTCGGAGAGTAATGAGACGGATCTTCTTGATGGTGCGGTTTGTGGCGTCCTGAAAGCGACCGAACGGGAGTCACTCACTGCCGATGCTATCGCCGAATACGTCGGTGCACCCCCTGCTCAGGTCCAGGAAGTGCTCGAAGAACTCGCGGCCGACGACGCTGTCGAGCGGGTTCCGATGGGCGAGGACACCACCGGCTGGGTATCGGCGACGACTGTCGTCGAGGGCCGCGAATCGAGCAACTCCCACGTTGTCACTGACAGGGCGACTGGCCTGGTCACGCGGGCCGAGACCCGGAGGGAGGCCTACCGGCGACTCGGGGACCGAATCGAACAGTTCGAGACGGGCGACCACGTCGGTGCACAGATACTCGGCATCGCAGAGCGCGTGATGAGCCCGACCTACGTCGAGAGTTTCGATCACCTGATCGAGTCGTACGTCGAACCCGCGGACAAGCACCTGTACGTCTACGTTCAAAACGACGGCGTCGTCGAAGTCGAGACGGTGACGCAACTGAACCGCTCACAGCAGATCCTCGGGTTTTCACTCACCGGCGTCTACGACCGCGAGGAGTTCGCCGAGGCGTCGATGATCCCGCTCGAACGCCTGTTCGCCGAAACCCGTATCGAACCACACCACTTCCCGCTTGGCGCGTTCAAGGTTACAGCGGTCCACCCCGACCACCAGCAACAGGGTATCGGCGAGGCACTTGGCTCTCACGGGATGGCGTACCTGGCCCAGCACCCGCCAGTCGTGACGATGCTCTGGGACAGGTCGGACAATCGCGGCAACGTCACACTCGTTGAGGACTATCCCGGGACCGAACACCTAGCGACGTTCGAGTCGGCGACGCCCCTGCAGTACCACTGTCCGGTCTGTTCCTTCGGCACCGAGTGTGAGTGTGGGACGATTCTATACGGCTGGGGCTTCGACGTGACCGGTTAGGTCGCCGCCGAGCTGGAATCAGCCGACCGGTCGAACGTGAGTTCGGCACGCGCGCCAGTGCTCGTGTTTTCGATGTGTACCGTGCCGCCAGAGTTCTTGACGACCCAGTGGACCAGCCACAGGCCGAGTCCGCTGCTGTGATTGAGCTGATCGACCTCACGGGTTTCGAGCACCTGGGCCTCCTCGGCGTCGATACCGGGACCGTCGTCTTCGATGCTGATGGTCACTGTCTCCCGGTCACTGGTCGCAGTGACCCACACTGTCGGTTCTGGCGAATCGTTGTGGATGACGCCGTTTTCGAGCAACCCCCGTATTGCCAGGTCGGTTTTGCTGTCACCACGAATCAGGATGCCGTCCGGCACGTCGACCTCGACTGTCGCATTCGGATATCGCTCCCGACACCACTGCGCGGCGTTTTCGACGACGACACTGATGTCGATGTCGTGACGGCGACGGTCGGCTTCGACGACCGTTTCGATTGCCCTGGCCTTCTGGCTGGTCGCGAGAATGTCGTCACACTTCTCGACGACAGCGCGTGCGTGTTCGGATTCGGCGCCAGCAGACTCACTCGCCAGGAGTTCACCCCTGGCACGGATGACGTTCAATTCGTTGCTGAGGTCGTGGCGAAACACGCGCCCGAACACCTGTTTCAACAGGTCGAGTTCGTTCTCGTGGCGCTTGAGCCGAGTCACGTCCTTGAACACCAGGACGGATCCGATCGTCGCCTCGCCACTCGTGATCGCCTTCCTGTCGAGAGTGAGATACCGATACGAATCACCTGTCTTGATCGAGATGGTCTCGGATTGCGTCTCGCGCTGGTATGCTTCGATCACCTCGGGGTAAGATTCGAGCGCGTCCGTCAGTGCCATCCCGATCGGTTGTGCCTGCAGGTCGAACATCTCCCGTGCCGCCCTGTTGATGTCGGCGATTGCGTCCCGTTCGTCGAGTGTAATGACTGCTTCGTCCATCACGTCGTAGGCCGTCCGTCGTGCGATTGGAACGATCTCGAACAGTTTGTACCGGTAGAGGCCCCATCCGAACACGGAGGCCCCCGCGATGAACGCAACCGGTGTCGGGTTCAGATACTCCGTCGGGACGATACCGGCGGTAAACAACATACTCGTCGTGAACGGGATCAACCCACCGACGAGCAAAATCGCCGTTTGTGTGCGGTAGATCCCGTCGACGCGGTAGAAGTTCCGGAGGAGCAAGACCAGACTGACGACCGTCAGGATGGAACTGTACACCGCGTGAACGATGAACCATGTCGCTTCGTCGGGAAGCACGACACCGTTGCTCGTGATGATAGTCGACGGTCCCCACAACAGACCGTGGACGGGGTTGGTCCAGGCGACGACCTGTGTTGCTAGTGGCAGTAGCAGCAACGCCAGAACGTAGCGATTCGGGTATCGCTTGCGCCGGGTGTACTCGACCGTCAGCAGGAACCAGGAGACGCTGGCGACGTTCACGCTGAGCAAGACGAGATTCGCGCTGGCGAGCGTCAGTTGGCGGCGCTCGAACAGGATCATCAGCGCCCAGAACACTGACCACCCGGCCATGCCGACGACGGCCACCGCCAGCCACCGGCCCGCGACCGTATTGCGCTTTTGCCAACTGGCTCTCGCGACCCACAGGGCCGGAAACGTAGCCAGAAACAGGAATATCGCGTACGATTCTGGACCAGTGAGCATTTGTCTGGGTATGCGTATACAGTTATTTGTATCTTTAGCCGATAGTGAGTGATGGAAGATTTTGGACAGAGACCCTGCTCGTTTGCAGAGGTTCTCGGCACTGTTCGACTTGATAAACTACAACTGCTGTTGTAAATCACCGAATAATTTTTGTGGAGTGCCTGAGAGTATCCGATATGGCACTCGAAACAGTTCTTCTTGCAGTTGGCCCAAACGACGACACACGCATCGACGAACTCAGCGACGCCGTGGCGAACATTGCCGGACCGGCCGGCCCAACAGTCGTCGTCGCTCACGTCTTTACCCCCGAGGAGTACGAGGAAGCGACTGACCGACTGGACTTCGCCAGCGCGGGAGACGCAGATGTCGACCAGGTCGCACAGCGACTCTCGATTGTTCGTGACCTGATGGAGACCCTCGACGAGGCGGGGATCGATTATCGGATCACCGGCCGTATCGGCGAACACGGTGCCCGAATCGTCGATGCCGCAGAAGAGGAGTCGGTCGACCACGTCATCGTGGGTGGCCGACGACGGTCTCCGACCGGCAAAGCCGTGTTCGGATCGACGGCACAGGAAGTCCTGCTCGAATCGCCTGTCCCCGTCACGTTTGTCAAGGGCGGAGAGTAGCGGTCGGCGGCGGTTACTCGATCAGTGCGGCCTCGACGACTTCGAGCGGATGCCGGATCTCGTAGCCGCTACCGTGTTCCATCTGCATCGAACAGGTCGGACACTCGGTGAGGCCAGTCTCTGGCTCCGCGTGGTCCATGTGCTCGAACATCTCCTCACCGATTTTCATCGACGTCTCGTATTTCTCGGCCTTCCAGCCGTAGGTGCCCGAAATCCCCGAGCAGGACTTGCCGACGTCCTCGACCTCGACACCGTCGAGTTCGCGGAACAGTTCGACTGCCTGGCGCTCTAGTCCCTGGTTGCGTCCGTGACACGGCGCGTGGTACGCCAGGTCCGGGAATTCGACAGTCGCGTCGGCGAGTTCGCCTTCGAGATCCTCGAAGGCACGGAGGTATTCGACGGCCTCGTAGGTATGTGTGGACACGTCGTCGAGACCGTCGATGTCGAACAGTTCCGGATACTCCTGGCGGATCGCCATCGAACAGGAGGTACACGAACAGATGGCATCGTACCCCTGGTCGACGAGATCAGAGAACGACGAGACGTTGACCTCGGCATCCCGCCGTGCGTCCGAGAGCATCCCGTTTGCGAACATCGGTGTCCCCGAGCAGCGCTGCTCTGGGACGACGATCTCGTAGCCGAAGTACTCGAAGTTCCGGACCATCGCCTTCGCGACTTCTGGGGTGTTGTAGTTGGAATAACAGCCATGGAAGTACGCGACCTGTTTGTCGGCGTCGGCGGGGTCGCCCATTCGCTCACGCGACTCGCGGGCGTTCTCGCGGGAGGCGGCCGCACCGCCACGGTCGGCCCACCACTCTCTGAACGTTTGCGTGGCGAAATCCGGGAACTCCCGCTCGCTTGTGATACCGAGGACCGTCTCGTTGATCCACTGGACTGCCGAGTTGTTCAGGACGGCGTTGGCGAGTCTCGGAACTGCGGTCCCGACTTTCGCCGACGTGCGGTAGTTTGCGAGGAGGCGATTGCGCCAGTACGTCCGGGAGAATTTCGACATCTCCGTTTCGACGTACTCCCCGCGGGCCTCGTTGTGCATCTGGCTCAGCGGAACCCCGGAGGGACAGGCGTCGTCACAGCGCATGCAGTTCGAACAGTCCATCACCGAATCGTCGATGGTGTACTCCTCGCCCTCGTCGGTCTGTTTGAGTCGCCACTGCTCTGGCCCCTGGAACTTCGGTCCAGGGAACTCGTCGTCGACCGCCGCGACCGGGCAGTTCGTATCACAGGTCGAACACTTGGTGCAGGAGTCTGCCCCGGGGCGCAGGTCCATCGTCTGGTCGTCGGGGAACACCTGGACCGGTTCGTAGCTCTCGCCAGTGTTTGGCTGGGTCGGCTCGAACGATTCATCGACTGTCGAATCTTCGACTCGCTCGCTCATGCTATCTCCTCTGTTGCAAGGCGACCGGCCTCGTAGCCAGTCGCAATCGAAACGCCGCTCCCTGATTTCTCGGCGGCGAAATCGTAGCCGCCCAGCGTGGCCCCTGCCGCACGAAGGTTCGAAAATTCGATCTCGCCGGAACTGTCACGGGGCCGCAAGTCCGGCCCTACGTCCACCCCAAAGCGGGCGAACTCGTGGTCGTCGAAGACGCCGTCCTCGAACCAGTCGTACCGGTCTCCGGGATGGGGGATGTGGCAGTCGAATACCGGTTCCCGAACGCCCGCACGATTTGACGTGACGCCCTTGCTGACGAGGCCGCCGGTCGCGAGGATGAACTGATCTGCGCTGTAGGGGACGGGCGCGCCCGTGTGCTCGACGACCACGTGGTCGATGGCGTCCCCGCTCTCGTGATCGATGACTGGGTTCCCCATCTCGAAACTCGCGCCGTATTCGTCCAGTGCCGTGTACAGTCGGTCTTCCAGTCGCAATCCCGGTAGCGAGGGTGGTCCCATGGGCACCTCGAAGACCGCCGCGCCGAGGGCGTCTGCCAGCGTCGACCGCACCGTCGTCGTGTTGTCGTCGCCCAGGATGGCTGGGAAGCCGACGCGCTCGTGGCCTTCGAGATGTGGCTCGACACGTTCTGCGAGGGCCTCGCGCGCACTCGTTTTCCTGCCCGAGACGGCGACCTCGCTGTCCTGGTCCAGCATTTTCGCGTAGTGGGTCACTTTCGCATCGGGCCGGACGTCACCGGGGAACGGGATCTGGACGCCGTCGGCCGCAAACGGTGCGCCAGCCGCTTCGAGGTGGGCTGCCGCCAGCGGCGCGTCGAAATCGACCAGCGTGTCGAACCCGACAAGTAGCATATCCCGGTTGTCGCTGGCGATTCCCTCCATTGCGCTGCGTGGGTAGCGCGCTGTCGGCTTGACCGTTCCACCGTGGGTCGGTAAGAGCGCGTTCGTGTCGGTGTGACTGCCGCTGTAGCCGTCGACCACGTCGTCGAACAGGGCCATTCCCTCTTTGACGGTCTGAGTGCCGACCAACCGATAGGGATGCTCGTCGTGCAATCTGTCCATCGCGTCGTAGGGGTCGACGACCGCGTCGTCGCCGACATAGCCCAGCAGGTCGACGAGTCCCGACGCCTGCCGCATGGAACTTTGCTTGTACGAAACGAGTCTGACGTGTGCGCCCGCCTGTGCCGCCGACAGTGCACTCGTCAGGCCGGCCAGACCGCCGCCGACGACCAGTACGTCCGATTCAATCGCCATCGGCGGCCTCCGTCGCAATCTTCGACGGCCGCTCGGTTCCGGGACCGCTGTCGAACGCCGCGAAGTCGATACTGCCGTGGGTCGCCGGATCCTGGTCCCGATTCTGCGTGGTCGCGTGCAGCGCGTAGTTGATCATCGCCTGCTGGAGTTGCTGTCCCCAGAGCGCGTGGCGCTGGCCCTTCCAGCGCTCCTGGAGCAGGTCGTCCCAGGAGTCACGGACTGTGGCCTCGTCGTGTTCCGGATGGAGTTCGTTGGCGAGACGGTGACAGCAAAAGCCGCCCTGGCAGTTGCCCATCGAGGCACGCGTCCGGATTCGCGTCGCGTTCAGGTCCGGGCCGGCCTGTGAGATTGCGTCCCGAACTTCCGCACGGGTGACACCCTCACACGCACAGACGACCGGGTTCGGCTCGTCGGTCTTCAGCACTTCATCGGCACGGGAGCCGAGGCGTTCGACGCTTCGGCGGCCGATGGGCGACCGAAGACCGAACTCGTCCATGTAGTCTCTGAGCACCGAGAAGTCATCGCTCCCTGGCAAGGGAACGTCGGCCGTCCGACACTCCGAGTCGATCCCGAACTTCCCGACGATGTGGTCCGCGATTTCCTCGCCCATCATCCGGTAGGTCGTGAACTTCCCGCCGACGATGGAGGTCATCCCCTGCACGCTATCGCGCTCCTCGTGGTCGAGCAGGAAGTAGTCCCGCGTGATGTCGGTCGGGTCGTCACTCCCGACATCCGGTGGCTCGTACAGCGGACGAACGCCCCAGAACGAACGGATCGTCCGGGCTTCTTCGAGCATCGGCACCAGTTCCTTCAGCGTATCGATCATGTGGTCGACTTCCCACTCTTCTTCGGGATAGTCCGCTGGATCCTCGACCTCTTCGTCGGTCGTCCCGAGAATCGCAGTGGTTTCGTGGGGGACGATGATATCCGCGTCACCCTTGGGCTTACACCGATTGATGACGGTGTCGACCTGCCGGACGTTCATGATCGTCATGACGCCCTTCGATGGGCGAACCTCGATGTCGAGACCCGCCATGTTCCCGATTCGGCCGGCCCACGCGCCCGTCGCGTTGACCACGTGATCGGCCCGGATCTCCTCGCGGCCAGACTGGACGCCGTGGACTCGCTCGCCGGATTTCGCGCCGTGTTCGACCTCGATACCGACGATTTCGCCGTCCTCGACCAGCAGGTCCGTTACTTCCGTGTGGGTCTCGATGCGCGCGCCGTGTTGCTGGGCGCTCGCGGCGTTTGCGACTACGAGTCTGAACGGGTCGACTGCGCCGTCGGGAACAGAAATCGCCTTGTCGATGTCCTTCGCGAGATACGGCTCGCGCTCGCGTGCACGCTCCCCGGAGATAACCGCTGCAGGGATGTTACAGGCTTCACAGCCAGACAACTTCTTCTGGAAGTACTCCTCTGTGTCTTCGGGGCGCTTGACGAACATGCCACCGGTCATCTCGACGCAGTGACTCGCTATGTCCCTGAGAACACGGTTCTCCTCGATGCATTCAGTCGCGCTCGCCTGGTCGGAGACAGCGTAGCGTCCTCCGCTGTGGAGGAGACCGTGCATTCGACCCGTCGTGCCATGGGTCAGGTTCCCCTGTTCGACGAGAGTCACGTCGAGACCCCGCATCGAAAGGTCCCGGGCGATCCCGATCCCGGTCGACCCGCCGCCGATCACGGCGATGTGTGGTACCGATGCCATCTGTGTTCCGACTGATTTGGCCCCCATGCACTTTACTTCACCGACAAACTGTAGTCGTCAGTAAATTCGACCAAAGAACATGATGGTTAAATATTTGACAATACTACACACGACAGTCTCGGTCCGACGTTACCTTCCTCCGACTGTTGGAGCCGTGAATTATGCCTTTGGAGGCTCTCTACATCCCGGTGAATGAAAAAGGGTGTTTCTCTCCGGTGGCCGTCCGAAATAGGTTCTTTACTAATGGACTAAAATAGTCGATAACAGCTATTTAGGCTAACAGAAGATACACGATCATTGCAGACAGATACGAGCCAGCTTGTCCCCAGTAACAGTTAGTGCTGTGAGTACGTGATCGTAACTACTGTTGTCGGTGCTCCACCCGACGGGATAGCAGATCACCGTGAACAGTGACAGCATCCGCTGTAACCGACCCCACCCTACTTCGCTCACCCTGACGGGTTCGCTCGTTGAGGGTGGGGCTTTGCTGTGGGACTCGCCGTCAGTTGTCGCCGGGGAGGAAGGTCGTTCCTCGCCCGTACCGAACGACCTTCGGGGTCAACATCCCCACCATTCGGGGGCCGGGCTACTGCGGCCCGTGATACCGTCGACATGTGCGACGGTATCACTGGCTTCCGATACGGTGGCTCCCGAAAAAAGTGTATCGAACGGCGAGTCAATCAGCATCAACCACGTTGCCCGTTCCCCACCATGTCGGCCTCCTCTCCGGCCTACTCGCGTCGTGCTTCCGACTAAGCGTCGAAGCCCTCTTCTCTCCTTGAGGCCGGAGGTTCCGCCTCGAAAGATGCTGAAATTCGTTTGCCATCCTGGTAGCCACGACAACCACGTTCGTTCATACTACCGGCTGTCCGTCTGTGACGGATTTCGCGACCCCGGGGTCGCGAATATCTTGATAGTCATTGTTGTAAGTCACTTCGGCATTTCGCCGACCTGGGTCGGCGAATACCGGTACACAGCTACAACAACCACTATGAAACAGTTACAGCCGGCAGTATCAGACGGAGCTGGGGTCGGGCGGGTCAGGCGCTATCGCCCGACGGCACCCGAGACGGACTGAGAACGGCCGCGTCTGGCGGTCGAACTGACTGTCTACCGGACGGGTCGAACGACTTGTGAGTCGATCTGTCGGTTGTCAGTGCGCGTGCACGCGAGAGTAATTTAGTTTCTGCCCCGTTGTGGAGTTGCTTCCGGACAGTCACGCTTCCGCGTTCGCAAACGATTTGCCGGTGCGTCGAATAGTGGTTCCCGAACTCCTCGAACAGGTCGAATCGGCAACTGCGAGCGACGACCGAGTACAGTAGCGTTCCCCTTCTCTTTACTCTCGGTTCCGAACCATTAGTAACATTTATAATGGTTCACAATGTTGTTTACCGATAAGACGGCACAATTGGTAAATTTGCCGTCGGATGGAGTACACGAACTTATGGTAGACACATACATCGGTGCGATTGACCAAGGAACGACCGGAACTCGCTTCATGGTGTTCGGCCACAGCGGGCAGGTCGTCGCGAGCGCCTACAAGAAACACGAACAGATTTACCCCGAGCCTGGTTGGGTCGAGCACGACCCAATCGAGATCTGGGAGAACACGAAAGAAGTCGTCCTCCAGGCACTGGACGAGGCGGACCTGGACGCGACACAACTCGAAGCAATCGGAATCACGAACCAGCGTGAGACCACGATCGTGTGGGACAAGGACACGGGCAAGCCAGTCCACAATGCACTGGTCTGGCAGGACCGTCGTACCACCGACCGCGTCGAAGAGATCCAGGAAGAAGGCAAAGTCGAAATGATCCGTGAGAAGACTGGCCTGGAGTGTGACGCCTACTTCTCGGCGACGAAAGCCGAGTGGATCCTCGACAACGCCGAGCCACTGAAACTCGACAGCACTCGCGGGCGACCACTCCGTGAACGCGCCGAGGACGGCGAACTCCTGATGGGGACGACCGATACGTGGGTTATTTACAACCTCACCGGGAACCACATTACTGACGTAACCAACGCCTCCCGGACGATGTTGTACAACATCGAGGGACTGAACTGGGACCCCGAACTCCTCGACGAGTTCAGTGTCCCCGAGTCGATGTTGCCCGAAGTACGTCCGTCCTCGGACGAGGCAACGTACGGCAGTACGGACCCCGACGGATTCCTCGGTGCCGAAGTACCTGTTGCCGGTGCGCTGGGCGACCAGCAAGCCGCGCTCTTCGGCCAGACCTGTTTCGACCCCGGCGATGCCAAGAACACCTACGGAACCGGATCGTTCTACCTGATGAATACCGGCGAAGAAGCCGTCTCCTCGGACCACGGCCTCCTGACGACGATTGGCTTCCAGATGTCCGGCGAGCCAGTCAAGTACGCGCTAGAGGGGTCGATTTTCATGACAGGCGCGGCCATCGAATGGCTCGAAGACGTCGACCTCATCCAGAACGCCGCACAGACGGCGGAATTAGCAGACTCCGTCGACTCGACAGATGGAGTCTACATGGTTCCGGCCTTTACAGGACTGGGCGCACCCCACTGGGACGGCCGCGCACGCGGGACGCTGGTTGGCATGACTCGCGGGACCCGGAAAGAACACATTGTCCGGGCAACCCTCGAAGCCATCGCGTACCAGACCCGCGACGTGGCCGAAGCCATGGAAGCAGACTCCGGCGTCGAGACGACGACGCTTCGTGTCGACGGTGGTGCAGTCAAGAACAACTTCCTCTGTCAACTCCAGTCCGACATCATCCAGACGGACATCGCACGGCCGGAAGTCGACGAGACGACGGCCCTCGGTGCGGCCTACGCGGCCGGCCTCGGCGTCGGCTACTGGGACACTGTCGACGAACTCCGCGACAACTGGCAGATCGACCGCGAGTTCAAGGTCGAGATGGACAGCGACGAAGCAGACCGACTGTACGGTCGCTGGGACGACGCTGTCGAACGCTCCAGAGACTGGGCCAGGGAGGAATAACCAATGTACGATGTCGTACTGCAGATCCCGGTCATCGGAATGGAAACATCGGAGTTCGTCCTCCTGCTCATCGCAGCGTTCGCGGGCGGCGCGTTCGGTGCCGCGCTCGGTGCACTCCCAGCCTTCTGTTTCACCGGATTCATGGTTATCGCCGGCGAAGCAGCCAACCTCGTCGGTGTTGAGGGCAGTGCTGCTGAAATCTCTCTCACTGCTGCGAACGTGACCGGTCAGGTCGGCTTCGGTCCGGTCTTCGGCCCGCACGTCTCCTTCGCTGGCGGTGCGGCAGCGGCCGCATACGCGGCGAAGCAGGAGAGTGTGATGCCCGAACAGGAAGACGGTGGCTACCATCCGGCGAAGGATATCACCTACGCGCTGGGGACTCGCCCAGACGTGCTTGCGGTCGGTGGTCTCTTCGGTATCTTCGGTGCAGTCGGGACCGCGGTGTCTGCCGGCCTCGCACTCCCCTGGGACCCGATTGCGATCATGGTGGTTGTCTCCGCAGCGGCCCACCGCATCGTCTTTGGCTACCCGCTGATCGGCGCGGGAAGTCGGAACATTCTGGACATGACGCCCTTCGAGCAAGGCGAAAAGCGAATGGCAACTGGCGGCGGCGAAACCGCCGCCGACGGCGGCACTGTCGAAGCGAAGCGCCTCGCCGTCGAGCCGTGGCTCCCCCACCAGTACAAGTGGGCAAACGTCGCTATGATCGGCCTCGCCACCGGCCTCCTCGGTGGCTGGATCGCGCTCAAGACGGGGAGTCCGTTCCTCGGCTTCGGTATCTCCGCGGCCAGCCTGACCTTCCTCAACCTCGGTGTCGAGAAGATTCCCGTGACCCACCACATGACCCTGCCCGCCAGCACGGCGGCACTGGCGGTCTTTGCTGACCCGACCGGTGGGTCAGCGGTCGTCGCAATGATCGTCGCTGGCATCTTCGGTGTCTACGGCGCACTGGTCGGTGAAGTCGTCCAGCGTGTCTTCTACGCACACTCGGACACTCACTTCGACCCGCCGGCAGCGGCGATTGTCGTCGGGACGTTCACGGTCGCGATCCTCTACCTCGCTGGCGTCTTCAACGACGCCTCCTGGGTCCCGGTCCCGATCTAGGGCCCGGGAACGACCGTTTGTAATCGCCTGCTGTACGCTATATGGGGCGCAATGAACACACAAACCGGAACCAGCCGATGCCGATTGGCAGACGACGAGTCGCTTCTGCGTGACGGGTCGGTGCTGTCACAGACGGCTGCTGGCCTCGATAGACAGAGTGTCGAGACGACTTTCGAACGCGACAGACGAAAACGTCTACACGTTATTAGCCACGGTTCTTTTAAACGTGTAGACGGAAAATCCGATAGCAAACCCCCGGACTTTCCATGGATATCGACGCGAGAATAAAACGACGACGACGCCGGGACGGCGGCCCTCGCCTGGTACAGGACTACGAGTCGCTATCGCCAGTTGCACATATCGACGAACCATCCGACCGTGGTCCGGCTTTCGAGCGGTTGCTCGACCATCTCGATCCGGTGTTCGACGGCAGACTGCCACCGAATGCCTACATCTCGGGTCCGTTCGGTTCGGGCAAGTCGGCCATCGTGACTGCACTGTTTGCACATCTCAAACAGCTATCGACAGAAACACAATCTGTCATCCACACGAGTACCCGCGCGGCATCTCCCCCGTCACCCGGGTTCGTCTATGTCGACATGCGGGAGACGACAAGTGAGTTCGCGTTCTATCACACCGTCCTCGATACACTCGTCGAAGATCCGGTCCCCGAACACGGCATCAGTACCGAACAACTCCGAACTCGTCTTCACGACCTCCTGAATGGGTCCAGAACTGGCGTGGTCATCGCGGTCGACCACGTCGGGGAGCCAAACAGCGCTGACGCCGAGGCGTTGATCGATCTATTCGCTGGCCTCCCGAGCAACGTGAGTTGGCTCGCAATCGGCCGAACCGATCCCGACCAGACGCTACTGACGGAGTACACCGCGACATCGCTCCAGATCCAGTGCTATCGTCGGCAGATGCTCGTCGACGTGTTGATGACACGCGCCTCGGAGGGACTGGCCCAGCAGGCACTCAACCACGAACAGGCACGGCGAATCGCCGACTGGGCGGACGGCAGCGCCCACGACGCACTCGCCGCCATCTTTGTCGCCGCCGACCGTGCGAACCGGGCAGATCAGAACCGACTCACCGAGTCCGATGTCACGGCAGCCATCGAGGAAACGCCCAGACCGTCCGTTTCACTCGGGCGGGTACTCGCGCTTCCGAACAATAAACAACTCGTCCTTCGAGAACTGGTCGACCTGGATTCGGAGGACCGTGCGACGGTCACCGCGACGACAAAAGCGATCGGATCCAAACCGTCCGTGGATCTCTCACCGGGGACGGTCAAGCGCTACCTCTACGAGATGGCAGAGGTCGGCATCGTAGAGCGTATCCAGTCAGACAGCAAGAACGGGAAAGGCCGACCACCGAGTCGGGTCGAACTTCGGTTCCCGCCGACCGCGTTCCGTCGTCTCTATGACCTCCAGCAATGACTGCCCACCACCACGAACAGGACCAGCGCGTCGAGCACGGTGACCGAGTCCACGTCGAGTACGTGGGCCGGTTCGAGGACGGAACTGTCTTTGGGACCTCGAAGCAGCCCGTCGCCAGAGAGCACGGTCTCGTGGATCCAGACCATCCGGAGGGTCAGGAACTCTCACCGCTTTCGTTTACCGTCGGGAGCCACGAAGTCATCGAGGGAATCGACGAAGCGGTCGTCGGGATGATGGTGGACGACGAACAGACCGTGACCGTCCCCCCTGCCAAAGCCTACGAGGAGTACGACCCTGACCGGGTGCGCGAGTACGACCGAGACACGTTCGAGTCGATGGTCGGTCGGCCACCGGAGGTCGGTCTCCACGTCGAGGCACAGAACGACCTGCATGGCGACGTAACTGCTATTGCAGACGGTACCGTCAGGATCGATTTCAATCACGAACTGGCAGGTAAAACGCTCGTGTTCGATCTCCACATCGTCGATATCGAGTGATAGTGACTGTTGTAACTGATTACCGGATCGGTCGCACGTCATCGTGCGATCAATCCCGCAAAGACTTACAACAGTCACTATGAGCCACTGGAGAACTCTGAAACGGCCGAGGCCAGATACATTCGCTGGCCCGAGGCGATCACGCGGTCACGCGACTGGGGTGGCGAGTGGTAGCTATCGCTCACCGGTTCCACCAGTGATCGCGGATGCCAGTGCGCCCATCACGACGATATCGTCGCCAAGCGTCGTCAGTTTCACGTCCGGGACGTTGGCCATCACCATCTCTTCGATTTCCTTTCGGATCGGTTCGAGCACAGCGTCAGGGTTGTTGAGAGCAACGGCCCCACCGACGTAGATCACCAGGGGCGCGTAGGCGTGGGCGATGTTTGCCACGCCGATCGCATTGAGGTGTCCGACCTGGTCGATGACGTACTCGGCGAAATCGTCGCCCTCACGGGCGTGATCGAAGACATCCGCGGCACCGAAATCCCCGCTCTCGACTGGCAGTGAGGTCTCGATGGGATCCTCGCTGTGCAACTGGAGCGCGTAGTTCGGGATGTTGTTGCCCGAGCAGTACGCTTCCCAGTGGCCGTCGTACCCGCACCCACAGGTAAGTAACCCCGCCGGGTCGAGCGTCATGTGACCGACCTCTCCGGCGTTGCCGTCCCATCCACTGATGATGTTGCCGTCGACAGCAACACCGGCACCGACTCCCGACGAGATAGTCAGGTAGACCATGTCGTCTGGGTTCCGGTCGGAGAAGTACCGTTCACCGATTACGCCGGCAGTCGTGTCGTTGTGGAGGTAGACGCGATTCGATTCGATGAGGTTGGCGACAGGACCAGTCAGCGGGATCCGGTTGATCGTATCGGGAAGGTTCGCCGGGTTCTCGACCACACCCTCTGCGAGGTCGAGCGGTCCGATCGATCCGATCCCAGCAGCGACGACCGAACTCGGGGAGACGTCCGCGTTCTCACACGCTGCCCGTAGCGTATCGAGAATCGCCTCTGTGACAGCGATCCCGTTCGGGCCGCGTGGTGTTCCCCGCGAATGTGAGCCCATCTCACGGGCTGACTCGTCGCCGACTACGGCACGGACATTCGTCGCACCGATATCGACCCCTGCGTATGCGGCCATGATATTGAATCGGTGAACCCTTCGACACTTAACTGCACGTATTCGCTCTCGCTCCCGACGGGGAGCTACCGTCGTTGCTCGTCCGTGTCGGTATCCTCGTAGACGATGCCCCGTTCCGCATCCAGCGTGACAGCAGTCCCTGTCGCGAGGTCGGGCAGGTCGACATCCGATATCATCGGCATCGACATCTCGCGGGCCACGATTGCGGCATAACTGGTCGTGCCCGCGTGCTGGTCGATGATTCCACCGACCGTCGAGATGTCGCCCTCGAACTCGCCTTCGAAGCCGGCCGGGACAGAGATAATCGCGCCGGCAGGGACGTCTGTGAGGTCGCCATCCGGAACGTGATACACTGGCCCGGTGACCATGCCGTCGACGACAGAGCGGCCGGTTGCGATCCGCTCCGCGGCGACGTGGACTTTGAGCATGTTCGCCGTGTTGAGTCCGCTCAGGTTCGTCATCATACCAGAGACCACCACGACAGTGTCGCCGCCGTTGGCGGCCTCAGTGTCGAGTGCGGCCTGGACGGCGTTCTGGATGATGGCGTCTGCGCCCTTCGTCGTGTACTCCGTCAGGACCGGGATGATTCCCCACGACAGCGCGAGTCGCCGGCGAACACTCTCGCTCGGCGTCGATGCCACCACCGGGATCGAGGGCCGATACTTGGCTGCCTTCAGGGCAGTGTAGCCCGATTCTGATGCCGCGACGACCGCGGACGCGCCGATATCGCGCGCCAGAAACCGGGCGGATCGGGCGAGTGCGTCCGTTCGCGTCTCGCCGGCTGTCGGAATCTGCTGTTCACGCGACTCGTCGTACTCTGGTGCTGATTCCACATCACGGACGATCCGGTCCATCGTCTCGACGACGCGGGCCGGGTGGTCCCCGACTGCTGTTTCGCCAGAGAGCATGACAGCGTCGGTCCCGTCGAGGACTGCGTTAGCGACGTCCGAGGCCTCCGCTCGCGTCGGTCGCCGCGCCTGGATCATCGAGTCGAGCATTTCGGTCGCGGTGATGACCGGAACCCCGGCCCGCTGGCACTTCCGGATGATCCGCTTTTGAATGATCGGGACGTCTTCGAGCGGGCACTCGACACCGAGGTCCCCTCGTGCGACCATCACACCGTACGCCGCTTCGATGATGGCGTCGAGGTTCTCGACGGCCCCCGCTCGTTCGATTTTGGCAATGATCGGGATGTCGATGCCACGCGCTTCCATTTCGGATTCGATCTCGTAGATGTCCTCGCCCGCCCGGACGAACGATGCCGCGACGAAGTCCGGTTTCTTTTTTGCTGCGACATCGAGTTCCTGTCGGTCGTTGTCCGTGACCGCTGGCAAGTCGAGTTCGACGCCCGGAACGTTCACACCCTTTCGAGCGCCGAGTTCCCCGCCGTTTTCGACGGTTGCAAGGACAACGTCGTCGACGCTCTGAACCGTCGTCTCGATCCGTCCGTCGTCGAGCAACACGCGGTCTCCAGGTTCGACTGATGTAATAGACACTGACAGGCCAACACGGTCCGGCGTCGCCTCGTCGGCCTTGACGAATTCGACCGTCGATCCCTGTTCGAGATGGATTGGCTCTCTGATCGGTGCCGTTCTGACTTCCGGTCCTGGCATATCGAGCATCGACGCGACTGGCCGTTCGGTCGTCGCATCGACTTCACGGATTCGGTCGATCATCGCTCGTCGATGCTCGGGAGATCCGTGACTCGCGTTGAGTCGTGCCACAGACATGCCGGCGTTCGCGAGCGACCGGATCTCCTCGACAGACTCCGATGCCGGCCCCAGTGTACAGACGATTTTTGCGCTACGCATCGTCCCGCAAGCCCCCATCCGCCGTTCGGGCGATTCCAGCGATCATATACGCGACTATCCGGCGAGGGGATAAGAACTTTGCCGACCGCTGGTGAGCCTGTATTATCGGGACATCGCCGCTGTGTCACCTTCGATGATCGCCTCGACTTCGGCCGGTGTGACGACGGCGATGTCGCCGGGGATCGACCGCTTGAGTGCCGCTGTCGCGGCAGCGTACTCCAGTGCGTCGGCTACGTCGGTGCCCCCGACGTACTGTGAGAGAAAGCCACCGACGAAGGCGTCCCCGGTCCCGACCGGATGGGCGTTCGTCGACTCGAAGGTCGGTTGTTCGAAGATGGTCCCCCCTGCGACGGCCAGCGCTGGTCGTGTTCCCCGCGTGAGGACTATCAGCTCGAATTCGAACTCGTCGGCAAGCCCGCGGGCGATTTCTTCACTATCGCCCGACCGACCCAGTACGTCCCTGGCGTCCCGCTCGGCGACGACGAGGAGGTCGATGTCGCTAAACAGTGACTCCACCGTCTCTCTTGCGTCCTCGGGAGACCAAAGCTTCGACCGGTAATTGAGGTCGAAACTAGTCATCGTCCCCGCCTCGCTGGCTTCCGAGAGCAGTGTCGCTGTCGTCTCTTCGAGGGTGTCAGACAGTGCTGGCGTGATACCTGTCGTGTGGAACCCCGACGCGTTCTCGATGCGCCCGGTGGGGAGTTCGGACGGTGTTGCCGTCGTCACGGCGGCATCGTGCCGGTCGTAGATGACATTGTCGCCACGCGGCTGGTCGCCGTTTTCGAGATAGTACGTCCCCTGTCGGCCCTCGTCGCCCCAGACGACGTCGACCGTGACGCCGTGTGTCCGCAGTTCACCGGTAACCCGACGGCCGACCGGTGAATCCGGGAGTTTCGAGGTCCAGGCCGAATCGAGTCCGAGACGCTGGGCCGCAACGGCGACGTTGCTCTCGGCCCCGGCCGCACGGACAGTGTACTGGTCTGCGGTTTCGATCCGCTCGTCTCCCGGCGGCGATAGTCGTAACATCGTCTCGCCAAACGTAACGAGGTCAGCCATACTCGTTCGTGCACCCCCACTAAATATAAATCCCGACGACCTGCCCCCAATTATAGTAGCATTTGCACGTCTTCACTCACCTGACGCGCGCGCAGCCACGAGTCAGTAATTGTGCCCCCGTTCGACAACGTGTAGACGGTGCTGGACCCCTACAGACAGAGCAAGCCGCTACTATAGGAACCTGTACTCTTGCTTCCTTCTATTTCATATTATAAATAATAATGTCCGGAACGCTTGTAAGATGTGTAGTGCACACCGTTTGTACCACTCGATACCGGAATATCCACCATTAATTGATTCACTCCAAAGGTTTATATAGACAAATAATACAGTGGAACCCATGCGCTGTAATAACGTGGCGTCAGGGGATGGCGTGTCGACACGACGCATGGCAAGGACCGGACAGAAACTCGCACGTGGTGGTCGGGACCAATGAACGACGACAACGCTCCATCAGAGAGTATCGTTCAGCGAATCACACCAGACCTCATCAGGCGGAGTTTCGTTCTGAAGTTCGGTATTGGTCTCCTCGTGATCGGACTCGCCGTTGGAGTTATCGGCGTGGTCGCCACTAACGAAGTTCGGAGCGAGACCCAACAAAACGTCGAGTCTGAATTCCAGAATACGGCGCTCCAGAAGAGTAACGTCGTCGAACAGTGGGTCTCACAGAACAAACTCTCTGCGTGGCTCATTTCTAACCAAGACCGATGGGCGAACGACGACCGGAACCTCGAGCAGGCATTGGAGAACGAACGCGCTCGCTTACCGGACGACGCGAAGAATATCCACCTCCTCGAACGGGGGCCCGATGGGACGAAGGTGGTCGCGAGCACAAGCATCGAGTCTGGCACCGACGCGAACCTCGCGTATCTGACCTGGGTATCTGGCGTATCAGTCGACGAGACCAGTAAAGTGACCGTCTCGAACGTCTATGCCGACAGAGATGACGAGACGCCAACGATCGGGTTCGTCACGCCAGCGCCGGCGGCCGATGATCGCCTGCTCGTCTTCGAGTACGGTACCTACCGACTCGCCGAGTCACTCCGGGGTGTCGACGGCGGTGACGACCGCTTTAGCCAGGTCGTCAGTAACGACGGAACGATCATTGCCGACCTCTCCGAGGGCGGCGAGGGGAGCGGAGGGACTGATGCACTTAGCCAATATCCCGAAGTCCAGACAGTTCTCGACGGAAACAACCTCCGGGAAAACGCGGAAAAAAGAGCCGGCGTTCGCACGTCGATGCCCGCCACCGAGAAACTCATCGACGAAGAGTACACGGTCGGATACGCACCTGTCGACGGAACTGACTGGGTTGTCCTGACTCACGCACCCACATCGAACGTATTCGGTCTCGCGAATCAGATCCAGAAGTGGGGCCTGCTCACTATCACCGGTCAGGTCGTTCTCATCGGTAGTCTCGGCTTACTGTTGGCCTACAGCACTGGTTCGGCAATTGATCGTCTGACCCGGAAGACCGAAGAGATGAGAGAAGGGAATCTGGACATCGAACTCCAGACGACGCGGATCGACAACATCGGTCGATTGTACGTCGGCTTCGGAGATATGCGCGACGCGCTGAAAAACCAGATCGACGAGGCCGAACGCGCCCGGAAGGAGGCCGAAGTGTCCCGTGCAGAGGCGATGGAGATGAGCAATTATCTCCAAGAGAAAGCCACGGAGTTCTCTATCGCGATGGAAGAAACCGCGGGAGGCGATATGACCACCCGAATGGAGCAAGACGGCGAGAACGAGGCGATGGATACCATCGCAGCAGAATTCAATCAGATGATCGAAGAACTGGAGAAGACGACCGGTCAACTAAAGAGCTTCTCGGAAGAAGTCGCCGAATCCGGGGATGTCGTCCTGACGAGTGCAGAATCGGTCAAGGACGCCTCCGAACAGGTGGCAGCATTCATCCAGCGGATATCGGACCAGACGTACGAACAGAAAGATCAGCTCCAGCATATCTCTGAGGACCTCGACGAACTCGTTGAGACGCTCGAAGGCTTCGAGCAGGAACATCCGGAACTCGATCTGACCGCGTCGCTCGAACAGTTCCGCGCTGTCGCGACCCAACTACAGGAAGCCGCCGACACCAGCGAAGAGATGATGCAGGAATCCGAGACCGTCGCAGGAGCCGCCGAAGAGCAGGCCGCCGAACTCAACGAAGTCTCCTCGCGTGCGAAGCAACTAAAACGATACGCACGCCCACTCGGTGATATCCTCGAGCGATTCGAGACTGACGCCGAACACGAGTTCGTCTTCTCGGGCGGTCCATCACAGACGACACGGACACCCAAAGACGAGGAGTAGTCGATAGCGTCGTCCGTCTTTTTCCACTGCGCCGTTTGGCTGGTACACTTCTATTGTCTCTGTCAGTTACACCCGAGAGCGTCTCAATCCCGACCGGATACGTCAACAAAACCTGAACAAGAGGAGTATGATAATAATGCTTAACATCTGATGGCGAGGTAGTTATTATATGAGCGTCGTCAGTATCTCGATGCCGGAAGAACTCCTCGAACGAATCGACCAGTTCGCGAACGACCACGGATACACTGGCCGCAGCGAAGTGCTTCGTGAAGCAAGTCGTAACCTTCTCGGCGAGTTCGAAGACAAAAAACTCGAAGGCCGAGAGTTGATGGGCGTCGTCACCGTGGTTTTCGATTACGAGACGACAAACGTCGAGGAGAAAATGATGCATCTCAGACACGAACACGAGGATATCGTCGCTTCGAACTTCCATAGTCACGTCGGCGGTCATCACTGTATGGAACTGTTCGTATTAGAAGGATCGCTCGAAGAAATCTCGACGTTCGTCGGGAAGGTCCGGGCGACGAAAGACACGCTCACGATCGACTACTCCGTGTTACCAGTGGACGACTTTGGTCCGCTAACCGACATAGACTGACCCTGTCTTGTCCCCCTTGTCGGATCGACACTGGTACTTCAAATCCCCGCTGGTGGACGAGGAGGGACAGACGACCGACACAGTGGTCGAGCTTGAGGCGTTTCCGGAATTTGTCGTGAACGGTCACCACCGCATTCGAATCGCAACCGACCCATATTGATATAGCGGTATATGATTTACGAGTTCAGCAACAATCACTTGAGAGAAGAACGGTGAGAGTATAGCTGTTCCAAACCACTGTCGAAGGTAGTCGACATCGGGGATTGATCTGGACCCCTATGCGTCAAGTGAAACGTACGGCTGCCGACTGCACACTCTGAGGTGTCAGTCTTTCTCAGTCGTGATTAAAAAATGACCTGTTCGATCATATCGTAGGAATGTAACTCACGATGTAAAAAATGACCTGTTCGATCATATCGTAGGAATGTAACTCACGATGGCATACAATCAGTGCCGTCCCTGCTCCGATATCTCTCTCAACAGTGGTCTGTACCATTGCAGCGTGCTCACAGGCGGGGCGAATCAATAGTGTAACGACAATTCCTCATACTGCTGGCTGTCACTGCGTCACGGTTCTCGCGACCCGGCTCACGAAACTCTTCACAGATGGACAGCCGGCAGTATCACTTGAACTGTCCAGATGTTCTGAACACCATACCTGGATAAACACTGATACTGCCTAACGGAGCGTCGCGACCACGTCTACTTCCAGGGCGTCGAGATGTTTTGATCGTACGTCCGATGCTTACAGCTCCTTCTCGATGTGATACCCTCATACCGAGTCGATGACTGTCAGATCACCTGGTGGGAACCACTGTCGATTGTCTTCGGAAACGGTCACCCACAGCCCGTTCGAATGCGCGAAGTCGCTCGTCAGCGTTCGAGGTGATTCGAGAAGCAGTGACGGCGAGTTCGAAAATCATCCGAAACGGTTAACGGGTATCCTGTCGTGGGTTTCGTTTAACCCAATCACTGGGCCAGAGAGATGCCGCCACCACGTTCTCAGAGTGAATGGTCTGGAGAAAGATATTTTTTATATGTTATGTATCCGACAGACAATCTGTCGGCCAGAGAGCAACAGATATTATTTGTGCACGTGACCCCTGGCCCGTTGATGGGTTAGCAATACAAATAAAAGATCCATATTGCCGCCATAGACAGCACTAGTTTCACAAATAAGGCTCTTTATCCGTGTGCATGAGTTAGATTCATGTGGCTAGCGGTCAAATGGCTCATATGGCAACC
>PXRO01000049.1:21750-40593 GCA_003021685.1 Halobacteriales archaeon QS_4_62_28 | reverse complement strand
TTCCCCAGTGGGAAATGGCGTGTGCGATGCCAGCCCCGTCCGGAACATGGTCCAGGTTCTGGCGGGCAAACGCATGACTATCCATGCCATCCCGGAAGTTGCCCTTTCCAGCGCTGTCTGCTGCAATGGTCACCACACGCGCCCCCCGTTCCAGGGGCAGTCATCCGGTTCTCCTTTTGCTATCGTAGCACTGTTCGTGTCGTCGGAGTGGTATTTTCCGACGTCTGTCTCGCTATATATAACTATATTCCGCTACGAAGCAGAATTATAAACCCGTTATATTGGCGCTCTCGTCTCTCCGCGTAGTATCCGCCACGGACGGTGGGGACAGTGCCATTCATGACACGTAAACTATTATTTGGGCCGGACATTACAGAACAACACCGTGAGATAGATGTCGAGCAGTGGGCGGAGGTCTATGTCGTCGGGGATATTCACGGCTGTGCAGACACACTACTCGAATTGCTCGAGCGCTTCGATGACGGTGATTGCCTGTTTGTCTTCGTCGGCGACCTCGTCAGGAAAGGACCCGACAGCAAGCGTGTCGTCGACATCGTCCGAAACCGAGAGAATCTGCTCAGCGTCCGTGGCAACAACGAACAGAAACTCATCGATGGATCGAAAACCCTGCCGGAACTCTCCGAGGGCGACCTCGCGTACATCGAATCGATGCCGCTGGTGCTTTCGTGGGATGGCTCACTGGTGGTCCACGGCGGCATCGATCACCGAAAGCCCCTCGTGGAACATACCACCGACGAACTATTGCACAATCGCTCGCTGGTGCCCGATGGGAGTTACGAGCGACCGTACTGGTTCGAGGCGCGTGATAGCGGCCGGACGGTCTTTTTCGGCCACACAGTCCTCAGCTATCCGTTCGAGACACCGTGGGCAGTCGGTCTCGACACTGGCTGTGTGTACGGTGGACAGTTGACTGCCTATCGGTGCTCGACGGGCGAGTTCGTCGCAGTCGATCCACCTACAACCTACGTCGAGCGGAGCGACGACAGTATCGTCGAACCGCAACCAACCGTGGTCAATTAACATGGAGCGGGTAAGAATGAGAGAAACCAGCGAAGACGATACGACAGATATCGAGATTCCGGCGTACGAACCCGACGAGGCTGTCGATCTGTCCGATTCGTCACTCTATCTCAGCCGCGAACTGAGCGCGCTGGAATTTCAAAAGCGAGTTCTGCACGAGGCCGAAGACGAACGGACACCGCTGTTGGAGCGGGTTCGTTTTCTCTCGATTTTCACACAGAACGTGGACGAGTTCGTGATGAAACGGGTCGGTGGGCTCAAGCAGCAGATCGAGGCCGGCATCACCGAGCGAACCCCAGATGGGCGAACACCACGGGAGCAGTGGATAGAGATTCACGAGACCATGGAACCGATGCTCGCCGACCAGACGGCGTGCTATCGCGACGTGATACGGCCGGCCCTGGCCGCAGACGGTATCGAGATACTGGAATACGACGAACTCGATGCCGACGAGCAAACACAACTCCGTGGATACTTCGAGGATTCGGTCCTCCCGACGCTGACACCGCTGTCGTTCGATCCAGCGCATCCATTCCCGTTTATTTCGAATCGATCACTCTCGCTCGCTATCCTGACCAGGCGCGAGTCAGGTGACGAGCTAACGTTCACGCGGGTGAAGATCCCACCGAACCGACCACGACTCGTCGAGATCGACGAGAATGCCCGGTTCGTTCGAATCGAGTCGATCATCCGGGAGAACCTCGATCTCCTCTTGCCCAGCGTCGAAATCGTCGACACAGCGCTGTTCCGGATAACGCGTAACGCCGAAGTTCGACGTAACCAGGAAGTCGCAGAAGACCTGATCGACATGGTCGAGGAAGTGCTCGAACAGCGCCGCTTTGCAGCAGTCGTCCGACTGGAAATAGAGTCCGATGTCCATCCAGCGGCCCGAGAGACACTCAAAGCGCAATTGAATCTGGACGAACACGAGATATACGAGCGTGAGGGGCCACTGGACTACCGTGATTTCGATTCGCTCCTAGACCTCGACCGGCCGGAACTCAAGCGAGAACCGTGGACGCCGCAACCACACCCGCAACTGGCACCGTCGGACCGGACGGGGATTGGTGCTACCAGCGGGCGTGGCGGTCAGGCGAGCGTCTTCGAGCGAGTAAGCGAGACGGACATTCTGTTACACCACCCGTATCACGATTTTACACAGACTGTCCAGACGTTTCTCGACGAGGCCGCGACAGATCCCGACGTGCTGGCTGTCAAGGCAGCAATCTACCGGACGACGAGTGACTCGAAGATCATCCAGTCACTGATCGACGCTGCCGAGAACGGCAAACAGGTGGCGGTCATGGTCGAACTCAAGGCGCGCTTCGACGAGCAGAACAACCTCGAGTGGGTCCGAACACTCGAAGAACACGGGATCCACGTCGCATACGGAACGATCGGGCTGAAAACCCACACCAAGACGGCACTGGTCGTACGTGAAGAGGCCGAGGGGGTCGAACTGTACTCACACGTCGGCACCGGTAATTACCACTCGGAGACTGCGAAGGGGTACGTCGACCTCGGGCTGCTGACTGCCGACAGAGACGTTGGACAGGACCTCGTGAAGGTGTTCAATTTCTTTACCGGACCGGCACTGGACGAGCAGTTCCGGAAGCTACTGATCGCACCCGTGACGATGCGCGAGCGGTTCACGCGGTACATTCGTCGCGAGGCCCAGCACGCACAGGCCGGGCGGTCTGCACGAATCGTCGTGAAGGTCAACGGGCTCGAAGACCCCAGAATCGTCGAGGAACTGTACCGTGCGTCGATGGCAGGCGTCGACATCGACCTGATCGTTCGGGATATCTGTCGGCTCCGTCCGGGTCTGGACGGTATCAGTGACCGGATCGACGTATCCAGCATCGTCGGCCGCTTCCTCGAGCACTCACGGATATTCTATTTCGAGAACGGGGGCGATCCACGGTACTACGTCGGCAGTGCCGACTGGATGACGCGCAATCTCGACTATCGCGTCGAAGCCATAACGCCGGTCGAAGACACGACAATTCGGCGACAACTCAAATGTATTCTGGAACTGATGCTGGCGGACAACCGCCAGGTGTGGGAGATGCGATCGGACGGGACGTACGAACAACGGACACCCGAAGACGGCGAGCAGGTCTGCAGTACCCAGGAGACGCTGATGGCACAGACGCTCGCTGGGACCGACAGTGACGATCCAGCCCCCGGATTCGCACCGCCGTATCCAATCGATGGCGACATCCTCGTCGAGCAGACCGATCATCAGGAACAAGCAGACCCGATATCACGGTCGGCCGATGGGGGCGAACCGAGCGTGCTCGAAGAGTACAGTAATCACTGGTACGAACCCGACAGCAAGACGTACCCCTACGCTATCCGGACGCCCGACGGAGAGCAGGTGTATCGAAAAACGGCCGAAGGGGCACGCTCGGCATTGCAAACGTATTACGGGCAATGATACAGTCAGCCTGGGGACCGTGACGGCTGCTACTGCCAGCTGTCACTGTTGCATGATATTCGCGACCCACCGGTGTATCAGGGTCGTGGCGCTGCTTTCTGGAGCGCGCTCTCGGCGATATTGCTACCGTAGTCGGCGGTCCGTGACAGTGAGTCGACGACGAGACCGAGCACCTGGGCGCTCTGTGGGTCTGACTCGCGAACCTCTCTATCGACCTCGCGAGCGAGGTCATCGACGGCGCGGATGTTGCCGCGTGCCTCGTTCGCGCGGTCGGTGGCCTCGTCAGATCCCTCGGTCAGCAATGCGTCCATCGCGGTCTCGGGAACGGTGACCGCCTCGGCCTGTAGCTCTTCGAGTTTCGCAGCCGTCTCACCACTGAGTTCGCCAACCTCCAGAGAGAGGTCGGCGATTTTCGTCGCGTGGTCGGCGATGCGTTCTAGCTGGCGCGCGCTGGACTGGTAGTCGAAGACCGTCTCGCGCGGAAAGCCGATGTCAGTCGCCGCCGTCGGATTCCGGAGCACTGTCCGGAACACGCGCGATACCATGTACCAGAGTCGGTCGACGTCTTCGTCGCGCTGTTTGACATCCTCCGCGAGGTCGTTGTCGTCCTCGACGAGTGCCTTGATTGCGTCTTCGAGCATCGTCAGCGAGACGAGTTGCATCCGGGTGATTGCGTTGTGGACCGACAGTTCCGATGAGTCGAGCAAGTCCTGCAAGACGACCCGTTCCGACGTTTCTTCGATCACTTCGAGACCAACGAGGCCCTGGACCGCGTCCCGGATGACGCGGCGCTGTTCGGCCGATATTCGTGTCGTTTCGAGCGTGATTACGTCGAACCCGCTGACGTACATCGTCATCACGGCCCGCGTGAGTTCGTGGTCCTCGTCGAGGCTACTGATGTCGAGCGTACCCTCGACACGGTCGTTCTCACGTTGCGGTGAGAGCAAGAGGAGGTCCTCTTCGGCGTGAAACTCGACGATGCTTCCGGCACTGACGTCGTTGTCCGTCGCCCACTCCTTGGGAAGCGAAACCGTGTAGGTCGATCCACCGGTCACCTGGACCTTTCGCGTCTCCATGCCGTGAGCTCACACCCGGAACAATATAAATACTGCTAAAACTATATACGGGCCCGAACGGCATATAGGTGATATAACACTATGCTCTATTACAACGGTCGGTAGGACAAAAATGGACGAATCAACCGGATCCATTCGCGGTTAGAGTCGAGCGGTACGCGCAATCGACCGTTAAACTGGATTACACGACTGATCAGAAAGCAGTTGGCGAATAGAGCTGAATATAGGAATATATAGTCTCCGTAGAGAATAGTATCGTTAATAGTAGAGTATTTATTAGTCCCCCCGGACAGTTCAGACGATGACACGAGACCTGACTGACACGCTTTCCCGGCGGAAATTCATCATTGGTACTGGTGCGAGTGGTGTCGCGGCACTCGCTGGTTGTACGGAAAACACAGGCAGTGAAGACGGCGGGAGCGACGGGGGTAGTGACGGTGGCGGCAGCGACGATGGCGGGAGTGACGGGAGTGACGGAAACGGTGAAGGAACGACCACTGGCGGCGACGAACTTTCCGGCACCATCGTTGTCAAGGGGAGCAGTACCGTGTTCCCGGTTTCGGACACGTTCGCAGAGATGTTCATGGAGGAACATCCGAACGTCAACGTCACCGTCGACTCGACTGGGAGCGGTGGTGGCTTCAAGAATCACTTCTGCCCGGGTGAAGCAGACATCAACGGTTCGTCCCGTCCGATCAAGGACAGCGAAGTCGAGCAGTGCCAGTCCAACGATGTCGAGCCTGTCGAGTTCCAGATCGCCGGCGACGCTCTCACGATGGCGGTCAACAACGATGCCGGCTGGGTCGACTGTGTGACACCCGACGAGATGTCCCAGATCTGGCGCGACGGCGGCGCAGAGATGTGGTCCGACGTGCGAGACGACTGGCCAGACGAGGAGTTCGCACTGTACGGTCCCGCCGAGACCTCCGGTACGTACGACTGGTTCAACGAGAACATCGTCGGCGAAGACCTCCAGCACACGGCCGAACACCAGCCAACTGAGGAGGATGACACGATTGTTCAGGGAATCCGCGACAACACCCACGCGATGGGTTACTTCGGCTACGCCTACTTCAAGTCCAACCCTGACCTCGTGAAAGCACTCAATGTCGACGGGGGCGACGGCTGTACCGAGCCGAGCCTCGAGAACGCGAAAGACGGCTCCTATCCGATGGCTCGACCGCTGTTCATTTATCCGGCAAAGTCTGCACTCCAGCGCGAGGAAGTGTACGAGTTCATGAAGTTCTACCTCGAGCAGGCCGAGACGGATGTCGTCAGCGAAATCGGCTACGTCCCGTCCAGCGCGGACCTCCGTGACGAAAATCTCGCGACGCTCGACGAGATGGCCGGCCGATAGACGGGCAGTCCAGAACCGTTGTATTTACTAACGCTAATATCCACCCATTTCACAATGAGTACAGACACACCGAGTGCGGATATCACGTCCAGACCCGCCGGGAGAGCGGCACGGGAGCGAATCTACCGCTACGTACTTCTCCTGTGTGCGAGTCTGTCGATATTCATAACGCTCGGTATCGTAGTGTTGCTCGCGCGCGATGCAGTCGATTTTTTTACACTTGTCGACCCAATCGAGTTCTTTACGGGGACGGAGTTTCTGCTCGCAAGGAACGAGTTCGGCGTCCTCCCGCTGATTAGCGGGACGTTGCTCGTAACCGTGATCTCCGCGCTCGTCGCACTACCGACCGGTGTCGCGGCCGCGGTCTACCTGAGCGAGTACGCGAGCGAACGGAGGCGCTCGATCCTCAAACCCGCACTGGAGATCCTGGCGGGCATTCCGACGGTCGTGTACGGCATCTTCGCGCTCGTGTACGTGACACCGTTTCTCCGTGTGTTCGGTCTGCCACTGAACACGTTCAACGTACTCAGCGCGTCGCTGATGGTCGGGATCATGATCATCCCGATGGTATCGAGCCTGAGTGAGGACGCGATGAGCGCCGTCCCGGACTCGTTGCGCCAGGCCGGCTACGGCATGGGGGCAACGAAATTCGAGGTGTCGACCAGTGTCGTCATTCCGGCCGCCGTCTCCGGGATCTTCTCATCGTTCATTCTCGCTCTCTCGCGGGCCATCGGCGAGACGATGATCGTCGCAGTCGCGATGGGGAGTCGCTCCCGACTCATCAATTTCTCGGAACCGCTGCAGAATCTCTGGCAGGGTAATCAGCCGATGACTGCGGCCATGGTCCAGATCAACAGTGCAGACAACGTCAGCGGCCTCGGCTTCAAGAGCATGTTCGCCATCGGACTCACGCTGTTCGTCATCACGTTCCTGATGAACCTCGCAAGCAACCGAATCGCCGCACGGTACAGGGAGGAGTACAACTGATGGCGACACCTGACCGAACCATCGAGTGGGCCGGCGAGACAGGCAAGACGGGCCAGATGCGTGGCAAGGCCTTCGAGATGGTCTGTCTGGCCGCGACCTCCTTCGCGCTCGTCTCCGTGCTGGTCCTCCTGCTGTACGTCGCCGCCGACGCCTTCAGGCCGCTTTCGGCCGATCCCGGCTGGCACCTCGTCTTCTTTCTCACACTTGTCGTCCCCGCCGCGGTGACGGCAGTGTACTACTATCGACTCGACGAGCCCGCCGGAGAGGTCGCGTACGCGACAATCGGCGTCCCGGTCGTCGGACTCCTCCTCTCGGCTGGTTTCCTCGTCGTTCTCTCAATTGGTCTGGTCAGTGCTGCGGAACTGTTCGCTTTGGAAATCAGCGTCGTTGTCGCCATCGCGGCGATCATCGCACACGGGAAACTGCGGCCGAAGGCGGCAGTCGAACGCCTCGCCGTGGTGTTTGGTGCACCGGCGATCACGCTGTTCGGAATGCCACCACAGGAAGTCGTTCGGGCCGTCAACTGGGCGACAGCGGAACTGGGTCTCCCGTTCGGTCTCGGGTTCCGGGTCGTCAGTTTGCGTGAGATGATCCTTACCGCGCCGTTTCTCCCGGTCGAGTGGCTACTACTCACTGTCAGTATTACGCTCCCCGTTGCGGCCGGACTCGGGATCGTTCTCAGGCGGCGACGCGAGAGTCAGACTGACGGTCGTACCTTTATGGGACTCGCACTGGCCGGTGCCCTCCTCGGCGTCGTCGTCGGACCGATGGTAGGGGTGGATGTCAGCGTCTGGATCGTGATCTGGACGCTTGCCGTCCTCCCGCTCGCGGTATACGTCGAAGGGGTACTTCGCCGCCAGGAGGGGGTTCCGGGACTTGCGATGCCGGTCATTCTCGTTACCGGCGTGCTCCTCGGCGCAGTTCTGGTCCGACAGTTCGGCTTCGCACCGCCGGAACCGTGGCTGGACTGGCAGTTCCTGACGAGTGTCCACTCTCGGACGGCCGAGGATGCCGGGTTTTATCCGGCGATCGTCGGTTCAGTAATGATGCTCATCGTGATTATTCTCGCGGTGTTCCCGGTCGGTATCGGGGCGGCGATCTATCTCGAGGAGTACGCACCCAGCGACGGGCCGATGGGGGACTTCGTTACGCTGATCGAGATCAACATCGGGAACCTCGCTGGCGTGCCGTCGGTCGTCTACGGCCTGCTCGCGCTGGCACTGTTCATCAGGTACATGAACATGCCCGCTGGCTCCGTCATCGTCGGCGGGCTCGCCGTTGGCCTGCTGATTCTCCCGATCGTCATCATCGCTGCACAGGAGGCGATCCGGGCGGTCCCCGATTCACACCGGCAGGCGTCCTACGGAATAGGGGCAACCCGCTGGCAGACCACGCGAAACGTCGTCTTGCCACAGGCCGTCCCGGGCATCCTGACGGGAACGATCCTCGCGGTCGGACGGGCAATCGGTGAGACTGCCCCCCTCCTGATGATCGGGGCAGCGTCGTCGGTCAGACTCGCACCGAACAGCTTTTTCGAACAGTTACCGGCGATGCCACGCCAGATATTCGCGTGGTCGACGAACCTCGACCCGGAGATCCGTCACGGCGTGCTCGCGGCCGGCGTCGTCACACTGCTGGCCGTGTTGCTCATCATGAACGGGACGGCGATCATCATCCGGAATCGGTATCAACAGGAGGCCTGATCCATGACACAAGAAGACATGACGAGTGCAGACGAGAGTACCAGCGCACAGCCAGTCGATGACGCGACGGATTCGTCACCGGATCCATCGGGCGAGCCACTGGTCGACCAGTCGATTTCGGTCGACGGTCGAGAAGAGCAAGCAGCAACGGGCACATCGGAGACGATCATTAGGGCGAAAGACGTTAACGTCTATTACGACGATATCCAGGCACTCGACGATGTCAGCATGGAAATTCCCGAAAAGCAAGTCACTGCGATGATCGGTCCATCTGGCTGCGGGAAATCGACGTTCCTCCGGTGTATCAACCGCATGAACGATCTCATCGCCGCGGCAGGCGTCGAGGGCGAACTCTACTTCCAGGGCAAGAACGTCTACGATTCCGATGTCGACCAGATCGTGCTCCGGCGACAGATCGGGATGGTGTTTCAACATCCCAACCCCTTCCCCAAGAGCATCTACGACAACGTCGCCTATGGTCTCCGCGTCCAGAACATCGACGAGAACCTCGACGAGAAGGTCGAAACGGCACTCAAGCGGGCCGCGCTCTGGGACGAAGTGAAAGACCAGCTAGACAAGAGTGCACTGGATCTCTCCGGTGGCCAGCAGCAGCGTCTCTGTATCGCACGGGCCATCGCAGTCGATCCGACAGTCATCCTCATGGACGAACCCGCATCCGCACTGGACCCGATTGCGACCTCCAAGATCGAGGATCTCATCGAGGAACTCGTCGAGGAGTACACGGTCATCATCGTCACGCACAACATGCAGCAGGCCGCGCGTATCTCCGACAAAACGGCCGTCTTTCTCACTGGCGGTGAACTCGTCGAGTTCGGCGACACCCAGACGATCTTCGAAAACCCCGAGAACCAGCGCGTCGAGGACTACATTACCGGGAAGTTTGGATAGCCGATGCAACCCGACTACGACGCAATCGTCTTCGACAACGACGGCGTGTTGATCGAGGTGACCGACCGCGCAGTGCTGGCCGAGGCCGTCCACGATACCTTCGCCGAGTTCGATGTAACGGTCGACGACGAGACTGTCCGTGCGATGGTCGCCCGTGACGAGTGCCCCGGCCAGGCGTTCGAAGACCAGCACGGGATCGATCCCGAACAGTTCTGGCGACGCCGGGAAACCAACGCCGCCGCAGTCCAGCGAGCAGCGATCCAGGCGGGCGAGAAAGCACTGTACGACGACGTCGACGCACTCACGAACTTCGAGCAGCCTCTCGGTGTCGTCAGCAACAACCAACACGAGACTATCACGTTCATTCTCGACTATCACGACCTGGGCACGTACTTCGAGACGGCCTACGGGCGCGTCCCGACGCTCGCCGGCGCGAACCGCAAGAAGCCTGATCCGAGCTACATCGAGCAAGCACTGGACGACCTCGACACCAAGAACGCGCTGTATGTCGGTGACAGCGAGAAAGACGTGGTCGCGGCCCGCCGGGCCGGTATCGATTCGGCGTTCCTTCGACGGTCCCATCGCACGGACCTGACACTGTCAGTCGAACCGACCTACGAGTTTCCAGACCTGAACGCAATGGCCGACCGACTTACTGGATAACAATACACTGATGCCACGAGACAACTTCGAGGCGCGACTCGACGAACTCAAGCGTGACGTCGCGTCGATGGGGAAACTCGTCACAGAACGGTTAGCGGACGCCGTCGAGGCCTACAAAGAGCAAGACGTGTCGCTTGGAATGCGTATCGCCGAGAGTGACGACGAGATCAACGCGCTGTATCTTGAACTCGAACGCGACTGCATCGATCTGCTCGCGCTGCAACAACCGGTCGCGAGTGACCTGCGTCTCGTCGCAGCGACGTTCAAGATACTCACCGACCTCGAACGGATCGCCGACCTGGCCGCCAATCTCGGCCGGTACGTCCGGTCGATGCGGGAAGAACGACTCACTGCTGTTCCGGTCACAGATATCGCAGACATGGCGATTGCACAGGTCGAAGCAGCACTCGATGCCTACGTCGACGAAGATCCCGACCTGTGTCGCACGGTCGCGGCCGACGATGCCGACATCGACCAGCGCTGTGAGGCCGCGGCCGACGACCTGGTCCGGTTTCTGGTCGACTACGATGCAACGCCGAACGGACTCGAAACGCTGCTTGCCGACACGCAGTTGTTCCTGCTGACGGTGCGAGACCTCGAACGCGTTGGGGACCACGCCGTCAACATCGCCGCCCGCACGCTGTACATGATCGAAAACGACGACGAACTCATCTATTGAGAAAAAGGAAAGGCACATACGGGAGAGCGGCGCATCACAATCCATGCCACGCGAATCGTATCAGGAACGTCTCAAAGAACTTCGAGAGGACGTACTCTACATGTCTGAAGTCGTCCTCGAACGGTTTCGGCTGGGACTGGACGCGCTCGAACAGAAAGACGACGACCTCGCGATGGAAGTCATCGAAGGTGACGACGAGATCAACCAGATGTATCTCGGTCTCGAACAGGACTGTGTCGACCTGCTGGCGCTGCAACAGCCCGTCGCCGGTGACCTTCGCTTTATTGCCGCCTCGTTCAAGATCATCACCGACCTCGAACGGGTCGCCGACCTGGCGACGAACCTCGGCGAGTACACCCTCGAAGCCGACCGGGACATGTTCCCCGAGGTCGACATTCAGGGGATCGCGGATCTCACACTGGAGATGATCGAGGACGCGATGATGGGCTACTCCAAGGAGAACGTGGACATCTGCTATGAAATCGCAGAGCGCGACGACGAAATCGACGAGTTATGCGAGGACGCATCCGAGGCCGTCGTCCGTGACCTGATCGAACGAGAGGTCGCGGATATCGTCAACGAGGCGGAAATCGAGATGCTGATGAACGGCGTGTCTCGCCTCCTGTTGACGATTCGGGACCTCGAACGTGTCGGGGACCACGCCGTCAACATCGCCGCCCGCACGCTGTATATGGTCGACAACGACGCCGACCTCATCTACTGATAGTGATTATTGTCGGTCTTTCCGGGATAGATCGCACGACAGCACGCGACCGACCCGGTAATCGGCGACAATAATCACTATGAGACGACCGAGCCGGGGAAGCTACGGCGTTCGTCCAGTGTCGCCGACCAGTCCGGTATCGGTGATCTGGAACCGCACGGTGTCACCGGCGGCCCTCGCGCGGTGTTTCTCTAAAGTCGCACGCCGGTTCCCGCCACGGAAGCGGTCGAGACGGACGATTGCACCGGACCAGTGGTTCAGTGTGTGCCCACCCAGCGCCCGCGTCCCGTCGCTCTCTGGATCCGAGAAGACCTGGTTCGTGAAACACACTGCCAGGTCGTGTTTCCGCGCCAGCGAAAGCAGATGCGTGATCTGGCGAGCAACGGCGCGAAGCGCCTCGCCCTCTGCTTGCTTGGTCCGCCGCAGGCGATAGAATCCGGTCGCGCTGTCGAGGACGATCAGGTCGACCTGGGAGGCCACGTCCTCGGCGTCCTGGACGGCCTCCTGTTGCTCCTCGAAGTCCAGCGCCTCGGAGATGATGATCCGCTCTGCGAGGGTTTCGACCGACTCCCCGCTCTCGCGAGCACGACCGCGGGCCACCTGTTCCATCCGGTCAGCGGACAGTCCTTCCGTGTCGATGTACAGCGCTGACTGACCGGCTGCGGCGACTTCGACGGCACCGTTGAGCGCCAGGTTCGTCTTGCCGGCTGCTGGCTGGCCGTACACCTGCGTGGCCGCGCCGCGCTCGAACCCACCTCCGAGCAGCTCGTCGATCACCGTACAACCGGTCGGGACGTACTCGCTCACGGCAGAAACTATGCGAAGGTCAGATTAAACAGTGGCGACCTCGGTTCGGTCGAGATACCGGTCCAGGACGACCTCGACCGCTTCCGGATCGTCAAGATCAGCCAGCGCGAACCGGAAGTCGATCCGTCGCGGCCGATGGCAGACGATGGCGTCGCCGGTCCGGGAATACCCCGAGAACTCGTCCCAGGCGTAGTACCGGCGGATGGCGTTCAGATCGGCGACGAGACCCTCGGCCGACGCCGAGAAGTCACGCTCCTGTGCATAGTTGACGAGGCCGACACTGGCGGGGAACAGGATCTGACCGACGTACCAGAGCCAGCCGAGATCGTCCCCGTGATGGGTAACGAGGCCGAGGCCCTCGACTCCCATCGAGACCAGCGCCAGCAACGCGAGGAGGCCGGCGATAGCTATAAGTCGGCGTTTCGCCCGGTCTGGCCACCCCGCTCGCCACTCGGCGTCAATGCCCGCAACGTCGAGCAGTGTCTGGGCGTACCGCGACTGGGCCATTACGGCGAGGACGAACCCGACGATGGCAGCGACGATGCCGGCAAAGAACCCGAGCCATGTGACACCGCCACCCCACTGGGACGACGCAAGCGATCCGAGGGCGAGTGCAACACCCAGGAGTGCCGGGAGCCACCGAAGGCGGGACGCACCGAGCCGAACCGCAGCCCCGTCAATTCGCCCGGCGATCCACATCCCGGCGAGCAGACAGAGGGATCCACTAGCGAGGAAGACGCCGTACAGCGGGGCCGCGCCAGTGACACCGCCCTCGGTTGCGACGACGAGGCCGACCGGCACAGCCAGTGTCGCGACGTAGCACCCGGCGACGATGCGGAAGATCAGGTCCGGTCTGCTCGATGGAAGGGCAGACACGCCGGGACGGACGACTCTCGACATAGAAGACACTGTGTCGTCGAGAAACAAATAGGATGTGATGGCAGGTCGTTCGACAGCACCACGAGATAAGTACCGGCGCGAACAACCCCCCGCTAGTGATCGTCGTCGCGACGGAAGACTTCGAGGTGTACCACGGCGTGGTCGGAGAGTTGCGCGGCCGCGGCGTGACCTTCACCACGGTCGAACCCGGCGACGAATTGCCCGACGGAACGGCCGTCGTCGTGACAGCGGCCGACGAGTCGCACACACCGGCGGGCGTCGACGTGGTACGGGCCGATCCCGGGGACCCGCGGCGAGCGGTCGAGGAGGGCATCTCACTTCTCCGCAAGACCGACGGGCAACTCGTCGTCGGGATCGACCCCGGAGAACGACCCGGGATCGCCGTCCTCTCGGGCGAGATGGTGACTGCGGCGTTCCAGGTGTCTGCCAACCGGGTCGCCGAGGCAGTGCGCGAGGAAATCGCCGACGCGGTCGATCCGCTCGTTCGGATCGGCGACGGGGCGCGACTGCTGGGAGCACAGATCATCGACGACCTCGACGACGTGACCGTCGAACTGGTCGACGAGACGGGCACCACGCCGTATCTCGGGACCGGCACTCGCGGGATGGGTGACGTGCTCGCCGCAGTCAACATCGCCCGCATCGAGGGCGAGGAGGTCGAATCCAGAGAGATCGATCCGACGGCGGGCGAGCTGAAGCGGATCAAAGCGCGATCACGCGAGGCAAGCGAGACCAACCGGGCGATCAACGAGGCGCTTGCCCGCCGCGTCGCCGACGGACGGTTGACTATCGAGGAGGCGCTGGCAAAGCACCGCGATGACGAGGTGTCCGACGACGAGTGACGTGTGTGGACCGCTCCACAGACCGTATACCGGTGGACGTCCCTCTCTGAAGATTCTCGCCACCCGGGTGGCGAATTCCGTCACGGACTTCCGTCCGACAGTATCAGGTCAGTTCGTCGGGGAGAACGAACCGTCCGGCCTCGTCGCGCTCGAACGGGAGTGCCGTTCGGACGGCGTCGGTCGGGAGTTCGGCATAGAGGTGGGGGTACGCCGTGCCACCGGGCATCTCCTCGAATTTCAGATCCGACTCGACTGCGGCGCGGTCGACGACAAGCAAGCGCGGGTCTGCTGGGTCAGTGTCGTTGTACTGGGTGACCGAAACGACAGTCTCGGCTGTCGAGAGGTGGACGAACCCCTGCTCGTCCAGCGACGGGTGTGTGTAGTAGTCTGTGTCTTCGAACTCCTCCCAGCGCTCCCCTTCGACGACGTGAACCAGCACTTCGTCGGTAGCACCGGCCTCGCTGGCGGCGTTCTCGGCACGGCGTGCCACCGTCCGGACCGGCAGATCAATCCTGTCAGCGACCGCGAGTGCGTCGTCGAACTCCGCACTTACGTCGAAGACCGTCTCGTCGGCGTCGGTGCCGACTTTCACCCGAATCTCGTGGCGTTCGCCGTCTTCGAGCAGTGTGGTCGTGACGACACGCCGGTCGGCGATCCAGCGGTGGCCGGCACCGTGTTCACGCACGCCAAGCGTTCCGGTTTCCTCGGCCAGCCTGCGGGCGACCTGCTGGCTGTCCTCGGGCTTGCAGATCACCTTGACGAGATGGCCGGGACGGGACTTTTTCATCGTTGCCGGCAGAACCGAAACGTCTCGTGCGCCCGCGTCGTGTAGTGTCTCTTGCAGGCCGCCCAGGACCTCCGGAGCCACGTCGTCGACGTTGGTTTCTAACACCGTGATCGCGTCGCGTCGGAGGCCGCCAGCGCCGTCCCCGACGATTGCCCGGAGGACATTCGGCCGGTCCTCGAACGTGTACCCGCCAGCACCGTAGCCCGAGGAGCGAACGCGCAGTTCCGGCAACGCGTCGACGCCCTCGGCGACGTGGGCCAGGATGGCCGCGGCGGTCGGAGTGAGGAGTTCGACATCGACGGGACCGCCCTGGATCGACCAGTCGGCCTGTCCCGCGAGTTCGACGACGGCGGGGCCGGGAACGGGATAGGTGCCGTGGCTCATCGCGACGGTGCCGCCGCCGGCAGAGAGCGGCGTCGTGACGACCCGTTCCACGTCGAGGTCGTCCAGCAGCAGACAGACACCGACGATGTCGGCGATAGCGTCGTCGGCCCCGACCTCATGGAAGTGCATCTCCGCAAGTGTGGTGTCGTGGACCGCTGCCTCGGCCTCGCCCAGTAGTTCGAAGACTGCCAGCGCGTCGGCCCGGACGCCGTCGGGCAGAGACATCTCTGCGACGATTTCACGGACTTCGTCGTAGGAGCGCGACGGGCCGTGTCCCTCTGCGGTGTGGTCGTGGCTGCCATCGTCCTCGTCGTGAGCGTGGCTGTGGCCGGTGTTGCTCTCGTCGGTCAACAGCACGTCGACGCTGGTCGCACCGATCCCGGCACGCATCGTCCGGGTGACCCGGTACTCGACAGGAAGGGCGTCCTCGACGGGTGCGAGAGCATCGCGGTCGGCTCCGGTGGCCAGCAGGGCCCCGAGCAGTATGTCACCGCTTGCGCCCATCCGGCCGTCGAACGCGAGTGTACGCATATCTGGGACGTCGCTCCGCGGAAAGAAAAGCGCGCCGAACCGTTCAGCGTCGGACGATGTGCACATCGTAGGTCTCGTCGGAAACGTCGCCGCGTTCGACGACGAGGTTTTCCTCGTCAAAACTACCGATGACGGTGACGGCCGCATCGACATCGCGGGCCGTCTGTCGGACCTCGTCCGAGAGACCGCCGGACTGCGAGTGGGCGCTTACGTCGTCGTAGTGCAGTTCAGTGTCGTCAGTCGCTTCCGCTATCTTTCGCCGGAGGTCGCTGGTCGCTGACTCCACGGCAAAGTCCTCAGTCGGGTCGATCCACCGTCGACGCTCTGCATAACTGTTACCGGTCGGGATGTAACTCACCGCAACGACATCACGATTCAGCGCACCACCGTACTCGACAGCACGCTCCAGTGCTGCATGGGCGAGCGACGACCCATCGTATGGAACGAGAATAACCATGTGACCGCCTTTTACAGCCAGACCCAAGAAACCTATCGCAACGGCAACCCCAGCGAGACATGTCAAACGACACCTCAAAGCGACGTGGCGGCAGTCTCCTGACCCGTGGTAACTTATAACATAAGTACCTGCCGGACATCTAGACGACCGCCGGTAGCATAAAGCATATCTCTGGCGGCAACAGAGTTCGTGTAACCGCACAGACCAACTATGAACGAGGTTCAACTGGAGGTCGCGAAAGCGTACCCGAACGACTCGGGACGCGGTATCGCTCGCCTGGATCCGGACACGCTGTTACATCTGAAGCTCTCACCCGGAGACATTATCGAAATAGAGGGTAGTGACGTCACGGCCGCGAAGGTGTGGCGTGCTGATCGACAGGACTGGAACACCGACACCGTTCGTATCGACGGCTTCACACGGCAAAATGCCGACGTGGGCATCGGCGAACGCGTGACGATCCGCAAAGCAGAGGCAGAAAAGGCAGACAAACTCGTGCTGGCACCGCCAGAGGAAGCGAGCGTGCAGTTTGGCTCCGACGCAGCAGGGATGGTCAAACGCCAGATCCTCAAGCGGCCCGTCGTCGAGCGCGATATCGTGCCTGTCATGTCGAGCACGAACCACCCATTCATGCGCTCGCCCGGGCAAGCAATCCCGCTGATCGCTGTCGAAACCGAACCCGAAGGCGTCTGTCTCATCACCGAAGACACCGAGGTGGAACTTCGGGAAGAGCCGATCAGCGGCTTCGAGAAGACCGGTGGGGGAATTACGTACGAGGACATCGGCGGCCTCTCCAGCGAGATCCAGCGGGTCCGGGAGATGGTCGAGCTGCCAATGAAACACCCGCAGATCTTCAAGAAACTTGGTATCGAGCCACCGCAAGGGGTGCTCTTACACGGCCCACCCGGCACGGGGAAGACCCTGCTCGCCAAGGCCGTCGCCAACGAGACCTCTGCCAGTTTCTTCTCTATCGCCGGTCCGGAGATCATCTCGAAGTACTACGGGGAGAGCGAACAGCAGTTACGTGAGATCTTCGAGGACGCCAGCGAAGAGGCACCCTCGATCATCTTCATCGACGAACTCGACTCGATTGCGCCCAAGCGCGAGGACGTGACTGGCGAGGTCGAGCGCCGTGTCGTCGCGCAGCTGCTCACGATGATGGACGGTCTGGAGTCGCGCGGCCAGGTCATCGTCATCGCGGCGACCAACCGCGTCGACAGCGTCGACCCCGCCCTGCGCCGACCGGGTCGGTTCGACCGCGAGATCGAGATCGGCGTCCCCGACGAGGTCGGCCGCGAGGAGATCCTCCAGATCCACACCCGCGGCATGCCCCTCTCTGACGACGTGGCACTGTCGAACCTCGCCACCGAAACCCATGGCTTTGTCGGTGCCGACATCGAGAGCCTCACCAAGGAGGCCGCGATGAAGGCGCTCCGCAGATACCTCCCCGAGATCGATCTGGACGAGGAGGACATCCCACCGAGCCTGATCGACCGGATGATCATCAAGCGCGAGGACTTCCGGGGCGCGCTCAACGAAGTCTCTCCGAGCGCGATGCGGGAGGTGCTGGTCGAACTCCCGAAGATCTCCTGGGACGACGTGGGCGGCCTGAAAGACGCGAAAGGGCAGGTTCAGGAGTCCGTCGAGTGGCCGATGAACAGTCCCGAGAAGTTCGAACGTATGGGCGTCTCTCCGCCCTCTGGCGTTCTCCTGTACGGTCCGCCAGGCACCGGAAAGACGCTGATGGCCAAGGCCGTCGCCAACGAGACCGACGCCAACTTCATCTCGGTGCGTGGCCCACAGTTGCTGTCGAAGTGGGTCGGCGAGTCGGAGAAGGCGATCCGACAGACCTTCCGGAAGGCCCGGCAGGTCGCCCCGACGGTGATCTTCTTCGACGAACTCGACTCGCTGGCACCGGGCCGTGGGGGCGAGGTCGGGAGCAACGTCTCCGAACGCGTCGTGAACCAGTTGCTGACGGAACTGGACGGCCTCGAAGACATGGGGGACGTGATGGTCATCGGCGCGACCAACCGACCGGACATGATCGACCCGGCGCTGATCCGCTCGGGCCGGTTCGACCGACTCGTAATGGTCGGCGAACCCGACACCGAGGGCCGCGAACAGATCCTCAAGATCCACACCGACGACACGCCGCTGTCGCCGGACGTGAGCCTGCGCGAACTCGCGGAGATGACCGGCGGCTACGTCGGTTCCGACCTCGAATCAATCGGGCGTGAGGCCGCCATCGAGGCGCTGCGCGAGGACGACGACGCCGAAATGGTCGACATGCGCCACTTCCGCAAAGCCATGGAGAGCGTGCGCCCGACGATTACCGACGACATCCGGGACTACTACGAGCAGATGCAAGACGAGTTCAAGGGCGGCGGCGAACCCCAGCAGACTCGCGGCAGCGGCCGCATCGGCTTCCAGTAGCGTACCACCTTTTTCCGCTGCGGGTGCGCGTGGCGCACCGCTTGCCAAAAAACGTGGGCGAAAACGGCTCCCCCCCCCCCCCCCCCCCCCCCCCCCCCCCCCCCCCCCCCCCCCCCCCCCCCC
>PXRO01000049.1:0-21626 GCA_003021685.1 Halobacteriales archaeon QS_4_62_28 | reverse complement strand
TGAAAAGTCGCTCCAAGCGCTACAGTTCGCCGAGTTTCCGGAGCAACTGGCCGCGGTACTCCTCGTCGGCGCGAACGCCCTTCATTTCTAGGACGTTGCGCTGGAGTTTGTCGAGTGCAACGTTGAAGGCTGTGTCAGTCCCGTAGCCCTCGCCGGATCCGGCGGCCTGGCCCTTGTTCGTTCGCAGGCGGGTCTGGCACTGGATCAGGGGCGTTCCCCGGAGTTTCTCCTTGTGTTCGTGAAAGCGGACGTGGGCATGCTGGACCTGCATTTCCTGGTACTTGCTTGCGACTTCCTCGATGTCGGCGCGGATATCGTCCCGGGTGAGCGTGTTGTCCAGTAGTTTGATGTTGGTGATCTGGACATCCATGTGGTTCTCTTCGGTGAACGTCAGCGCCCGGAGTACGTCCGTTTTCGTGACGATGCCTGCCACCAGCGAGTCGTCGTGGTCCGGCGTGACGACGAGACCAGCGAAGTCGTTTTCGAGCATCCGCTTGACGGCATCACGCACCGAGTCGTCCAGCGAGGTCGTCGCGACGGGGCTGTTCATGATGTCGTAAGCCGGCAGGTCGAGGACGCGATTGACCTCGCCAGCGCGGTCGCCCCGCGTCGCCTTGTTCATGTCCCTGACGGCGACGTCGACGATGTCGTGGGTCGTAATCATGCCGGAGAGAGCGCCGTCCTCGTCGAGTACCGGCAGGCGAGAGACACCGTGTTTGCGCAAGAGATTGATCACCTGGCCGACATGCGTGTCCTCGGTGATCGTGACGACATCACGGGTGTAGATTTGCTCGACAGTGAGAGCATCCAGATTTTCCAGGACGGCTTCGAGGATCGCATCGCCGGTGACGACACCCCAGAGGGAATCGCCCTCGAACACTGGCGCAATCTTTGCACCCCCTTCGACGAGAACGCGGGCAACTTCCCGAACGTCATCGTGGCGTTCGACTTTGGGGGCAGAGCGCATCATCGCGCTCGCCTTCGCGTCGTCCTCGACGTGAGATTGGACCAACTGCTTCTGTGTAATCACGCCCGCGTAGTCCCCGTCCTCAGTGATGATGATCCCTTTCGGGTTCTCGCGCTCGAAAATCGAGCGCACTTTGCCGAGACGGACATTGGCATCGAGTTCAACAAAATTACTGGTGGCAATATCAGCTATATTCATCGTATTTCTCAGTCTGGCCCTTGGATGCCAGAGATTATCAAACTTGGTCCGATTTCACCACGTGGGAACGGCGGAGCGCGGTTCGTCCCGTGATTTCTTTTCACCAGCACCCAAACAGCGAGTGTGCTCCCAGATATCACCATCCTCGGTCCGTATACCTACCTTGCGACCGAGATCATGTGGGGAACAATCGCCGTGCTGCTCCTGTGGTATGCCGACGCCGTCCGTGCCGGGGCCCGAACCGTCGCCGTCCTCTACCCGTTCGCGTACGTCTGGGACTGGTACACCCTCGAAGTCGGCGTCTTCGCCATCCCGATGCGAACTGGCGTCGAGTTGCTCGGTATCCCGATTGAAGAACACGTCTTTATCATCGTCGTCCCGGCTATGGTCGTCGGCGCTCACGAGTCGCTGCGCAAGATCAACAGTAGTAAATAGATTGGGTGTCAGATATATAGATATAAGAGCAAATTATTAGTCGGTGGCAGCAGAACATGTCACATGATGAGAGAAGGCATGGCGACAGACGAGGCCGAGAAGACAGTCGAGTTGTACGTCCGTTCGCTGACCCCCGATGACGGGCGAGGGCCACAGTCGGCGGTGATCGATACACTGAGTCGGCTCGAAGACGAGGGTCGGATCGACGAACTGACTGTTTCGGTGTGGGGTCGAATCGTTGGACTCTCGACGACAGCAAGACGGACTGACGAGGGACAGGCGATTCTCGACACGATTGCCGCGTTCCGGGCCTGGGCCAGAGCGACCGGTCGATCACTTAATCCAGCATTCACCACTCGGGAAACGACGGCCCGGATCACGGGGGAATCACACGCGTCGATCCTGCTGCCAACGATGGTGCTGGCAGAGTACCACGACGGCGAACTCCACCACGTCACGCCCCACCAGCAGAACGGAGCGGTCACGACTGTGGCCGATAGGGTCAATACACTGACAACAGTTCGCACCACGAGCCCCCTCCTCGTGGAACAATAGCACACCATCACAATAGTTACATTTGGAACTATAGTTGGAAAAGAATCCGTCGAGTTCCCCGAACAGTGGCGATCCTGCTGTCAGCTCATAGACTCTCTCAAGCTCTCTGTAGACTTCTCAGTGTGTGAACGTCGAACACAGTAACAGATTGACGCAAAGTATTAATGTGGTGAGTGTCGATTGACACATAGATCAATTGAACCATGTCCAATACGTCGAAGCCTCACATCGAATTATACGTCCGATCACTCGTGCCAGACGGGGCGCACACGCGTCAGGAAGCCGTTATCGAGCGTCTCGAAACGCTCGAACGAGAGGACCAGATCGAGGACTTCTCGGTAATCGTCTGGGGCAAGCAGGTCTCCCGCGAGTCCGCCGCCGCTCACACTGAGGAAGGCAAGTACATTCTCAATCGCGTCGCCGAATTCAAGCAGTGGGCACTCTCGAACAACGTCTCGCTGGAGTCGTTCTACCAGACCACCGAGATCCAGTCGGAGTTCACCGACGACTACTCGGCGATGGTCGTCCCCGTGATGGGACTCGCGGAGTACAGCGAGGGCGAACTAAAGCACGTTGCTCCCTGTACCGAGGGCGATGTGGTCCATACGATCATGGACCGCCTCGACCGACTCGAAGCAGGTGAGCCGTCTGCCCTCGAACAGGAATCCAGAAACGTCTCGATTGTTTGATCGACCGGTCTCGTTTTTCGGTTACCCCGTCGTCCGTGATCGCTCGACGTACGAACCGACACCGTCAGCGTCGTCGAGCGCCGACAGGACCGTCTCGGTGTCGAGCGCCGAGTCGTAGGCGGGCCGCCCCTTGCCCGTCGCTGATTCGGTTCGCTCGGTCGCCAACAAGTCGTCCTGGGCGAGTGCGCCCAGCGCCGATACGACCGCCAATAATCAGTGGGTTTGGGCAGATTTGAACTGCCGGCCTCCTCCATGTCAAGGAGGTGTCATAACCAACTAGACCACAAACCCACGTTGGTGTTTGGTTCCACTCAACTGTTGAGGGAGGGTACAATTGAAGGTTTCGAAATCGTATCCGACTGCCGTCTGTGGGTTGTGGGTGCGAGACGGTGGGACATGTTAGTAAGCAGTTGATCGTATACGAAATGGGGATCACAGTCCCGACAGCCTTAAGAAGATGTGCGGATTTGTACATCACAACACGAAAGAGTCCATTGGTGACACATAATGCAGGAGTACATCGAGCGTGTGACTGACGGCGAGGACCTGACACAGGACGAGGCCAGAGCGGCCGCGACGGCGATTTTCGAGGAGGCGACCGAATCCCAGATCGGTGCGTTGCTGGCGGCCCTCAGGGCGAAGGGTGAGACGGAAGCAGAGATCGCCGGCTTCGCCGAAGGGATGCGCGAGGCCGCACGAACTATCGATCCCGACCGGACGCCGCTGGTCGACACGTGTGGGACTGGTGGGGACGACTACGACACGATCAACGTCTCGACGACGAGTACGATGGTCGCGGCGGGGGCGGGCGTGCCCATCGCCAAACACGGGAACTACTCGGTATCGTCCTCGTCGGGGAGCGCGGACGTACTGGAAGTCGCTGGCGTCAACGTGGAAGCAGAACCACCGAACGTGGAGCAGGCAATCGAAGTGGACGGTATCGGATTCATGCTCGCGCCCGTCTTCCACCCGGCGATGAAGGCCGTCATCGGCCCGCGCAAGGAACTGGGCATGCGAACTATCTTCAATATTCTCGGACCGCTGACCAACCCCGCCGGTGCGGACGCACAGGTGCTCGGCGTGTACGATCCCGACCTCGTGCCACTGATCGCAGAGGCACTCGCTCGCATGGACGTCGAACGCGCCATGGTCGTCCACGGGTCCGGCCTCGACGAGATCGCGATCCACGGCGAGACGGCCGTCGCCGAGGTCACCGGGTCGTCCATCGAAGAGTACACGCTCGTCCCCGAAGATATCGGTCTCGGACGGCACGACATCGGGGACGTGTCCGGCGGGACCCCAGAAGAGAACGCCGAAGACCTGCAGGGTATCATCGAGGGGACCGTCACGGGCGCGAAGCGTGACATCATCCTCGCGAACGCAGGCGCTGCAATCTACGTCGCCGGGGAGGCCGACACCCACGAGGAGGGCGTCGAACTGGCTCGCAGGGCCATCGACTCCGGTGACGCCGCGCGCAAGTTCGAGGACCTTCGAGGGGAGGCATGACGCGAGTCAAGATCTGTGGGATCACCCGACCGGCAGACCGTGACGTCGCAGTTGACGCTGGTGCAGATGCCATCGGGATCATCAGCGGCGTCACTGTTGACACCCCCCGCGAAGTCGACGAACAGACCGCTGCCGATCTGGCCGGCGGTGTCCCGCCACTCGTGACGAGCGTCCTGGTAACGATGCCCAGTGCCGTCCAGGAGGCCGTTCAGCGCGTCGAGACGGTTCGGCCCGACGTGGTGCAGGTCCACAGTGGGTTGACGCCCGCGGAGTTGGGGGCACTGGGGCGGCGTGTCGACGCGACGGTCATCGCCGTTGTCGATGCGACTCAGGACGACATCGAGGACTACGCCGACGCCGCCGACGCACTCCTGGTCGACTCCGTCGACGCCGAGGGCGGCGGCGGCACTGGCGAGATACACGACTGGGAGCGAACGCACGAAATCGTCGCTGATCTGGCCGTCCCGGTCGTCCTCGCCGGTGGACTCACGCCGGAGAACGTCGCCGAGGCGGTCGAGACCGTCGAACCGTTCGGGGTCGACGTGGCCTCCGGTGTGGAGCGGTCTGGCGGCAGCAAGGACCACGACGCGGTCCGGCAGTTCGTGCGACGAGCGAAGCGGGCGGGGAGCACAGTCGAGAGCGGGAACGACCCGCCGGAGGGCCGGCAGTGAGTCTCGACATCGACCGCGAGACGTTCCTCGAGCGTGCCCGGGCAGACCATCCCGTTTCGGTCCGGGCGGTCGCCGATCTCGATACCGACGTGGAACCGCTGGAAGCGTACGCGGCACTGACCGGCCGAACGACCGAGGTCGGGGCCGGGAAGGACGGGCACACGTTCCTGTTCGAGAGCGCCGAAAAGGTCGCCTCTAGCGATCCCGACGGCGCGTTCACACCGGCGACCGACGACCGCCACGCCCGTTACTCGTTCGTCGGTTACGACGCCGACGCTGTCGTCACCGTCGACGGCGACGACACCGACATCGAGGTGTTCGACGACACCATCGCGGATCTGGTGACGCCAAACGGCGGTGACGTGGTCGACGAACTCCGGGCAGCGATGCCGGACGTGGAGTTGCGTGGCTTCCCGGAGCACGACCGCCAGCACCTCGATGGGGGACTGGTTGGCTTTCTGGCCTACGACGCCGTCTACGACCTGTGGCTCGACGAGGTCGGTCTCGACCGCCCCGACTCACGATACCCCGACGCACAGTTCGCACTCACGACGACGACGATCCGGTTCGACCACGTCGAGGAGACGGTCTCGCTGGTGTTCACACCGATTGTCCGTACCGATGACGACGCTGGCGAGTGCTACGACGAACTCCAGGCGGAAGTCGAGCGCGTCGAAGCGGCACTGGCGAGTGCCGACACGCTCGAAACCGGTGGGTTCACCCGCGAGAGCGAGACGGCGGGACCGAAAGACGAGTACGAAGACGCCGTCGAACAGGCCAAAGAACACGTCCTCAGTGGCGACATCTACCAGGGCGTCATCTCTCGCAAGCGAGAGCTGTACGGTGACATCGACCCGCTCGGACTGTACGAAGCGCTCCGGGCAGTCAATCCGTCACCGTACATGTACCTGCTCGACTACGACGATCTGAGCATCGTCGGCGCGAGTCCGGAGACCCTCGTCTCGGTGGCCGACGACCGCATCGTCTCGAACCCCATCGCCGGCACCTGTCCCCGCGGGACGAGTCCCGTCGAAGACCGCCGACTCGCCGGTGAGATGCTGGCAAACGACAAGGAGCGGGCCGAGCACACGATGCTGGTCGACCTGGCGCGCAACGACGTGCGTCGGGTCGCCGAGGCCGGCAGCGTGCGCGTCGAGGAGTTCATGAACGTCCTGAAATACAGCCACGTCCAGCACATCGAGTCGACGGTCACTGGGACGCTGGCCGACGACAGCGACGCCTTCGACGCCACACGGGCGACGTTCCCCGCCGGGACGCTCTCGGGCGCGCCGAAGATCCGTGCGATGGAGATCATCGACGACCTCGAACTGTCGCCGCGAGGCGTCTACGGCGGCGGCGTGGGCTATGTGTCCTGGACCGGCGACACCGACTTTGCCATCGTAATCCGGTCTGCGACTATCGAACCGTGCGCGCCACCGGCAGACGGTGCGACCGCAGACGGTGAGCAAACACAGCGGACGACCGTGCAAGCCGGGGCCGGCATCGTCGCCGACTCCGTGCCCGCATCCGAGTACGAGGAGACCGAGAACAAGATGCAAGGCGTTCTCGACGCCGTCGAACGAATCGAACGCGACCCGGCCGCCGAACAGCCGACCGGGGAGGTGTCTCGATGAGCACCAGCGAGAGCGTCGCAGACGACCAGACAGTCCTCTTTATCGACAATTTCGACTCCTTTACGTACAATCTCGTCGAGTACGTCTCGGAGCACGCCGACACCGAGGTCCTCCGGAACACGGCCACGCTCGACGACGTGCGGGCAGTCGACCCCGACGCCATCGTCATCTCACCCGGTCCCGGACACCCGAAAAACGACCGCGACGTAGGTGTCACCATGGATGTCCTCGAAGACGTGAGTCCGGACGTGCCGACGCTTGGCGTCTGTCTCGGTCTCGAAGCGGCGGTGTACGCCTACGGGGGCACCGTCGGGCGCGCGCCGGAACCGATCCACGGCAAGGCCTTTCCCATCGACCACGACGGCGAGGGCGTCTTCGCCGGTCTCGACCAGGGCTTCCAGGGCGGTCGCTATCACTCCCTGATCGCCAGCGAAATACCCGATTGTTTCGACGTGACCGCGACGACCGACGTGGAGACCGACGACGGAACGGTCGAACTGGTGATGGGTGTCCGCCACGACGAGTATCCGCTGGGAGCGGTGCAGTTCCACCCTGAATCGGTGCTGACCGCTGTCGGTCACGACCTGATCGAGAACTTCCTCGACGACATCTGACCGCCTTCGACGAGGTCTGACCGGTATCTTTTATAAAACGTTGATACCGACGAGTCCAAGCAGCCACAGCACTGCCACCGCGACGACGGCAATGAGGACGAGTCGCCACGCAATTTTGAGAACCAGGCGACCCACGAGGATCACGACGGCGAGCGCAATCAGGCCGATCAGGAGTGCCGGAAGCGTTTCGAGTCCACCCAGTTGAAGAAGCATACGTAAACTATCTCGTGCCAGGATAAATGCCTTCTCGCCGTTGTCACGAAAGCAATCGCGCGCGCACGACAGTCCACACATGTCAGATATCACAATCACCGGACGGAGCGGCCCCGACTGTGGACGCCAGCGAGTCCACCGAGCGTCTGGCAGAACGAAACCTCCAGTCGAAACCCCCGATTGTTTCTACTCTAAATTCTGCTTCTCTCTGTCGATTATTGGAGTTCGGTTTTCACTTTCACTCCGGTCTGGTATCATTAATATGTTGTCGCTGTTTGCTTACCAGTGTACGCGAACGAGTCGCGCTGTCCGCTGGGCCGTGGCTGACATTACCCACCAGTGATACGTACGAACAGGCAACAAATCGCCCGTCGATTCCGAGCCTACTGTTCGCCCGTCGGGTCGGTATCGCCGGGTATATGGCAGTCCACGCGAACACAACCGTCGTTACGAATGAGAGGATATACAGCATCCATCGAGAGGGGTATTGCCCGACAGACAGCCACTGTCGGCAGGAGGACGGAGTTATGAGCAACGCGAACTTCAGCGCCGACGAAGTCGACCTTCCGATCAAGCGCACCACAGGGAAGACGCTGGAAGACCGACTGACCGGCAACGCCTACCACAATATTCTGCCCGCGCGCTATCTGCGCAAGGACGCCGACGGCGAACTGATCGAACAGCAGGAGGATTTGTTCGACCGCGTCGGCAAGAACATTGCACTGGCCGAGGCCGTCTTCGAGGCCGACAAGCAGGGCATCGACGTGACGGTCACGCCGGACCAGCTCAAGCCCGACCACCCGCGGCGCGAGGAACTAGCCGACGAGGTGTTCGGGAAGGGGACGAGTGTCGAGGACGACGCCGAGACGGAACTGTCGGTGTACAACGTCAACAAGTTCTCTTACGACACCGTCGTGCCCGAACTGCCCGACGAAGTGCGGGACCACGTCGAATCGATTGCCAGCGAGTTCCAGGGCCTGATGGAGAACCTCTCTTTCATGCCGAACTCGCCGACGCTGATGAACGCGGGCGACGAACTCCAGCAACTCTCCGCCTGTTTCGTCGACTCGCCCGAAGACGACATCGACGACATCCACCAGACTGCTAAAGAGGCCGCACAGGTCTTCCAGTGTCTGACCGGCGACGCCCGGGTACACGTCGAGGGCAAGGGCGTCGTCTCTGTCGCTGCTGTCGAACCGGGTGACGAGATACGTCAACGGGACGGTGACGGTCATCGGACTGGCACAGTCGCGGAAACCCACGCCTACGGTGACTCGCCGGTCTACAGTGTCGAAACCGAAGCCGGTATCGAACTCAGGGGGACGCCGAACCACGAATTACTCGTCGACGGCGAGTGGACCCGGATAGACGAAATCGGATCCGGGGAGACGCTGTCAGTCCGACTTGGCTGGCTTCCCGACACTGACGAGACGCCGAAACTCGAGACGGTCGCTTCAGGGGGACAGTGGGCCGATAATCGGACAGTTTCCAACGATGATATCGTCGAACTCTACGAGCGGGGGTACTCGGACTACGAGATCACTGACTCTCTCGACTGCTCCCCGTCGACAGTACAGCGCCGCCGAGCGAACGAACTCGACCTGGATCCGAACGGAGACGGTGGCCGCGACCAGGGCGACGTGAGCTTCGATGTCGACGAGTTCGAGACGCTCTACGAGCGGGGACACACTGACGGCGAGATCGGCGGCGAACTCGATGTGAGCGCGGCGACGGTCGGCCAGTACCGCGCGGCCCGATCACTCGAGGCCAACGAGGAGCCCGCAAAGACCGTCGTCCAGCCGGCGAGGCTCACTCCCGATCTGGCCGAGTTGCTCGGCATGTGGATCGGCGACGGCTCGAAACACGAGGACGGCATCCGGTTCCACCTCGCTCGCGAGGAGAACCTCGAACACGCCGACCGGCTCTGTCGACATCTGTTTGACGAGGGACTCGACTGGCGGTTCGACGATGGCTGTTACCACGCCGTCGTGCACAGCCACGAGATCAAGCGGTTCTGGCTCGCGAACTTCGGCGAGGCCAAGCCCGACGCCCCGTCGGCCTCAGTCCCGGACCAGATCTGGGACGCCGACCGGGAGACGGTAGCGGCGTTCCTCCGCGGGCTGTTCTCGACGGACGGCAGCCTCCAGAAAGACACGTACCCGCGCCTCTGGACTGCCTCTGAGGACCTTCTCACTGGGGTTCAGCAACTGCTTCTCGGACTCGGTATCCCGGCGACGACCTGGGAGATCGATTCCGAGGATCGCGACTACTACAACGTTGGCCCGACTGGCGAACGAGGACTGACCGGCTTTGACGAACGCGTCGGCTTCACTGACGGCCGCGACGACGAGATGGCCGATGCGCTCGCCGAAACTGATTTCGACGGCACAACTGTCGGGACGATCCGCGACGACAACACCTGGGAAGTCCCAGTCACTGCCGTCGATGACGCTGGCACCGATACTGTCTACGACGTGACTGTGGCCGGCGACCACGAGTACGTCGCAAACTCGGTCGTCTCCCACAACAGCGGCGGTGGCATGGGGTATGCGTTCTGGCGACTCCGCCCCTACGGCGACCAGGTCGGCTCGACCGGCGGCATCGCCTCCGGCCCGATCACGTTCATGCGCACGTACGACCAGATGTGCGAGACCATCGCCCAGGGTGGTGCCCGGCGGGGTGCCCAGATGGGTGTCATGCGCATCTCCCATCCCGACGCCATCCAGTTCATCCACGCGAAGAACAAGGACGTGTCGCTGGCCGAGACGCTGCGCCTGAACGACCCCGACGACTTCACGCACAACTCCTTTGCCGAAGCCCTCGAAGAGGCCCGCGAACTCATCGACGACGATGGTAAGGTCCCGAAGCACCTCCGGAATGCCGTCGAGGGTCACCTCTCGAATTTCAACATCTCCGTCGGTATCACCGACGACTTCATGGACGCACTGGAGGCCGGCGATGAGTTCACGTTCACCAACCCGCGCACGAACGAACCCCACGTCGCCACCGAGCAGACCGAAGAACTCTACGAGATGTTCGACCTCGGCGAGTACGTCGAGGCCGGCGAGGTCCTCAGCGTCCCCGCCGAGAAACTGTGGGAGCGGATCGTCCAGGGTGCTCACGAGAACGGCGAACCCGGCGTGATCTACCTCGAACGAGTCAACAAGGAACACTCCTTCGACATCGAGGAGCATCCCGACCACCAGATCCTGGCGACGAATCCGTGTGTCACCGGTGACACCCTCATCAGCACGGAGAACGGTCTCGTCCCCGCAGAAGAACTCTACGAGCAGGGCGTCGCACGGGACGTGGTCGTCGACGGTCGGCTGAGCGAGGACCGCGTCAAGGAGGCAAGTAGCGTCTACAAGACCGGTGAGAAAGACGTCTACAAACTGACGACCGAGGAAGGTTACGAACTCCGTCTGACGGCCGACCACCGCGTGATGACCGACGACGGCTGGGTCGAGACACAGGACCTCGATTCGGGCGATACGGTCCACATCCAGAACCGGAAAGGCGAGTTCGGACAGCACGGCTCCGCCGAAGAAGGGCGTGTGCTCGGCTGGATGGTCGGCGACGGCCACCTCAAGCACGGCGAGGAGCGCGCAGTCCTGGACTTCTACGACGAGGACGCGGCGGTCTCCGAGCAGTTCGCCGAGGATGTCAACGAAGTCGTTCGCGAGCCGACCGGAAACGCGGACTACGAAATCGGCGTCAGCGAGGTCAGCCGAAGCGACGACTACCGTGGCCCACAGGCCGTCGAGCAACGGATTCGCTCGACGCGACTGTACGAGATGGCCGAAGAGACGGGACTCGTCGACGAGAAGCTACAGGTCCCCGATGCCGTCATGCGCGGCAGCGAGGAGATGGCCCGTGGCTTCCTGCGGGCACTCTTCAGCGCTGACGGAAGCGTCCAGGGTAACGCCGAGAAAGGCATCTCCGTCCGACTCGCAAGCACAGACTCGGAGTTCTTGCAAGAAGTCCAGCAGCTCCTCCTCAATTTCGAGGTCGCCAGTACCATCTACGAGGGCCAGAAGGAACCCGGCCTGACCGAACTGCCCGACGGGGACGGAGGCACCGAGGAGTACGAAACACAGGGCTTCCACGAACTTGTCGTCTCCAGTTCCCACACCGTCACGTTCGAGGAGGAAATCGGATTCCTGCTCGATTCCAAGACAGAGGCGCTGTCCGAGCGTCTCGCCGAGCACGATCGTGGCCCGTACGGACCGAAGTTCGAAGCCACCGTCGAATCGGTCGAGCCGGACGGTCACGAAGCAGTCTACGATCTGACCGAACCGGAGACGAACTCCTTCCTCGCCGACGGACTCGTCGTTCACAACTGCGGAGAACAGCCACTCGAAGAGTACGAGGCCTGTAACCTCGGCCACGTCAACCTCTCGACGCTCGCCGACCACGACGCGCCGGACTGGCGACTCTGGTACGACCAGCACGGCGAGAAGTACGACGGCCTCGAATCCGCCGTCGACGCGTTCTTAGAGGAAGCACTCGACACAGAGGAGTTCCAGCGCCGGATCGAACTCGGCACCCGGTTCCTCGAGAACGTCGTCACGATGTCGGACTTCCCCGTCGAGAAGATAGAGGAGAAGGTCCGGCAGATGCGCAAGATCGGTCTGGGCATCATGGGCCTGGCACAGCTGTACATCCAGCTGGGCGTTCGCTACGGTTCCGAGGAAGCCAACGAGATCGCCCGCCAAGTAATGTGCGAGATCAACCACGGTTCGAAGTGGGCCAGCCACGAACTCGCTCAGGACCGCGGCACCTTCTCGGAGTGGGACAAGTCGAAGTACGCCAACCCCACCGAGTACCGCGAGTGGTTCGAGAAGCAGACCGGCCTCGACGCCGACGAGTGGGCCGACGGCTTCCCGATCCGAAATCACAATTCAACGACAATTGCTCCGACTGGGACGACCAGTATGGTTGGAAATACGACAGGTGGCTGTGAACCGATCTACAACGTCGCCTACTACAAGAACGTCTCCGACGACGTGCAGGGCGACGAGATGCTCGTCGAGTTCGACGACTACTTCCTGCGAGTACTGGAGGCAAACGACATCGACGTCGATAGCGTCAAGAAGGAAGCACAGGAGCAGATGGCCAACAACGAGTTCGACGGCGTCGACGGCCTCTCGACGGTCCCGAACGCCATTGGCGAGTTGTTCGTCACGACGGGCGACCTGACGCCGGACCAGCACGCTGCGATCCAGTGTGCCTGCCAGCAGGGCGTCGACTCCGCGATTTCCAAGACCGTCAACGCGCCCAACGACTCGACGGTCGAGGACGCGAAGGACGTCTTCGAGTACATCTACGAGAACGGCGGCAAGGGCGTCACCTACTACCGCGACGGCACTCGCAGCAAACAGGTGCTGACGACCCGCGCCCAGAACACCGAGTTCGCCGACATGGACGAGGGCGAAATCGTCGCCCAGATAGAGGAGGTCTTCGGCGGTATCGAAGGGTTCCTCGAACACGAGGAGGTCCAGACGGCACTCGACCAGCAGGTCGAAGCACTGCTGGATGTCGCCGACGGCGAAGCCAACCCGTTCGCCGAGAAACAGGCCCGGCCGGACGTGCTCCACGGCGTCACCCAGCGCATCGACACCGGCTACGGGAAACTGTACGTCAACATCAACGAGGATCCCGAGCGTGATCGACCGTTCGAGCTGTTCGCCAACATCGGCAACAGCGGCGGCTTCACCGCCTCCTTTACCGAGGCGCTGGCAAAGACTATCTCGACGGCGCTCCGTTCGGGCGTCGATCCCCAGGAGATCGCCGACGAACTGCAGGGGATTCGCTCGCCGAAAGTCGCCTGGGACAAGGGCGAACAGATCCAGTCGATCCCGGACGCTATCGGCACCGCGATGCGTCGCTATCTCGACGACGAGATCGACAGGGCTTACCCCGACCAGGCGACCCTGGAGGAAACCGCGGAAGGTGCAGACGACGAAGCGAACGCACCCGAACCCGACGGCGGTGCGGTGACTGCCGATGCCGGTGACAGCGCCGGCCCGTCAGCGAAAACAGAAGGGGCAGCCGAGACCGACCAGCAGGATCTGATCGACGCCGGCGAGAGTCCGGAATGTCCGGAGTGTAGTTCGCTGTCGCTGTACTACTCCGAAGGCTGCAAGACCTGCGAGTCCTGTGGCTGGTCGGAATGTTGATTGCCGATAACTGGACCAAGAGCGTGTGACACTCGTCCGGTTCGTTCGCTAGTTCGTTTCTCTTTTCGTTTTTTGCCGTTCGACCGCGCCGGTCGCGGTTACCTGTCGAGCGTCTTGGACACCCAGCCAGACGGCCCGCCCGGGAAGGCGTTGGTTTCTTCGTTTGGCTGGACCGTCCCATTTGATTCGATAGCGCGGGCAACGACCTCGTGTGTGCCGCCCGGGGGTTCGTACTCGTAAGACCACTGTCGCCACACGTCCGGACTATGTGGCGTCTGCCCGGGGGCACCGTCGTGGTCGACCGGGTCGTCGACGAGTGGGTCAGAGAGGCGGGCCTCGTTCCAGGTGTCGCCACCGTCGGTCGACACCTCGACCGCAGCGATACCGCGGGTGCCGGCGTAGGTGTGACCCCCGACCTGCGTGCGGCCGTCGTCGAGGTCGTTGACGGCGTGGATCTTCGCGACTGTGTTGACCGGGCCAGTGCCGTGCCAGCCCCGCTTTTCCCAGTACCCTTCGGCTTCGCGGTCGAGTATTTCGATCTCTGTGAGCCACTTGACGTTGATCTCGCCCCAGTGACCCGGGACGAGTGCTCTGAGGGGGTAACCGTGGCTCCGAGGCAGATCTCGACCGTTCATCTCGTAGGCCAGCATACCGCCGTTCAGCGCCTCTATCGGGAACTCCTCGAAGTAGTCGTCGGCTGCTTGGAGCATCACACAGTCACAGTCGCTGTCGGGATTGGCCTGCTCGACGAGGTCCATGATGGGGACGCCAGTCCAGAGAGCGTTGTCCATCTTCTTCCCGTTGCGTGACTCACCGACACAGCGTAGCGTGAAGAATTCGCTTCGAGAGTCCATCGAACGGATGTCGTCCATGTCGACGTGGACCTCGTCCTCGACGGCACCGGTCACCGAGAGGGCCCACGACTCGGCGCGGATGTCGGGGTCGACGGCGTTGATATCGACGTTGAAGAAGTCGTCGCTCACAAGCGGATCGAGACCGTCCACGTCCAGCGAGCGATCAGAGGCCGTCTGCAGTGCAGTCTGGACTTCGGCGGAGGCGTCCGTCGGGACACTCGACGCACCGTTGTCTGATTCTGGACCCGTCGCCGAATCAGCGTCAGATTGCCACGAGGAGAGTGCTACCGCGACGGCACTGACACCAGCCGCGGTGCCGAGCGAGGCGAGGACGCGACGACGACCGGGGTTCGTGTCGCCGTCTGTCGGGACGGCCGCCGACGCCGACCCGATGGCGAGTGCGAGGGCACTGCCGAGCGCGCTCCCCCCACCAGAGAGTAGTGATCCCGTAATCACTGTTCCCAAGAGCAGGACGCCGGCCCCAGTCAGGATGATCGATACGATGTCGCTTCGCTGCGTGTTACCAATTTCGAGAGCGAGTCGGGTGACCACCGCGAACATGGCGACGACAAGACCCACTGCCGTCACGAGGTTCAATTGTTGACCCAGCGAGCCCAGATACTGGATCGCATACGAGACGACGATTCCGGGCATCCGCCTGGCGAGATGTCGTTCGAGTGGCGATGCGACGAACGCCGGTGTAAAGCCAACGGCGGCGTAGGAGCCGGCCACCGCGCTAACTGCGGCGAAAACCGCGATCAGGTCGTCGGCAGACGGCCGCACACGGTCGAGCGAGAGCATTAGTATAGCATGGGAAACAACCGACTTAGGCGTTGTTCGAATTCCGTACCAACTTCGGACCAAAGAGTAAACCGACAGCGGCCCCATCGCACGCTATGAGCGAAACCGGGGGGCGTCCGTGTCCGATGTGTGACCGGCAGATGTACTATCGTCACTGCAAGTACGTCTGTCCGACCCACGGCGTCGTCTATGACTGCGCGGATACGTTCTATTAGCGGCGGCAGTCGAAGCAGTGTGCCATCGAGACGGCCCGGATATCGCGACAGTTTTTATATAGTGAGGAATATCATGTGTACCAATGGGTCGTTCTGGTGGGTCGATTCGGGTGCTCCACGTCGACGACGAGCCAGAACTCCGTTCGGCCGTCAAGCGCCATCTGGAAAGAGAACACGACGACATCGTCGTGACCACCGAGCGATGTGCGAGTGACGGACTCGAGACGCTCTCCGAGGAACCGGTCGACTGTATCGTCAGCGATCACGGCATGGACGGGATGGACGGCCTTGCGTTCCTGCGCGCGGTCCGCTCTGACTTCTCCGACCTCCCGTTCGTTCTCTTTACCGGGAAGGGCAACGAGTCAATCGCCAGCGAGGCCATCTCTGCGGGCGTAACGGAGTATCTCCAGAAGGGCGACGGGACCGATCAGTACACCGTCCTCGCGAACCGAATCGAACGAGCCGTTTCAGAGAACCGAACGAAAGCGGCGCTCGAACGGCAGAAACAGCGACATTCGACGCTCGTATCGAACTTACCGGGGATGGTGTACCGATGTCGCAACGAGCGTGGCTGGCCAATGACGTTCGTCAGCGACGGTGCAAGGGACCTGACTGGGTACGACGCGAGCGAGATCGAGAACGGGGCGGTCAACTGGGAGGAAGACGTCCTCCATCCCGAGGACCGCGACCAGATCTGGGACGAGGTCCAGACGGCACTCGCCGCCAGCGAACCGTTCGAAGTTACCTACCGCGTCACGACGAAAGACGGCGAGCGTCGCTGGATGTGGGAGCGTGGGCGAATCGTCGCACGGGACGAGGAGACGGAGGTACTCGAAGGCTTCATCACGGATATCACAGTCCGGAAAGAGCGCGAACGGGAACTCAGACGGTACGAGACGATCCTGCAGGCAGTCGGGGACCCGGTCTACACCCTAAACGAAGCGGGCGTGTTCACGGTTGTCAACGATGCGATGGAAACGCTGTCGGGCTACGACCAGGGAGACCTCATTGGCGAGCACATCTCTCAGGTCATGACACCGACCGACGTGCACGACGGTGAAGAACTCATCGCCGACCTGCTTGCTGACGAAGACCGGGCCAACGGGACCTTCGAAATGGACATCGTCACGGCAGACGGCAAAAAGATCCCCTGTGAGAACCATATCGCGCTATTGCCGACCGAAGACGGGGCGTTTCGCGGAACCGCAGGCGTCATTCGAGAGATCACCGACCGAAAACAACGAGAGCGGCGTCTCGAACAGTTCGCAAGCGTCGTGAGCCACGACCTCCGGAGTCCGCTGACCGTCGTTCAGGGACGCCTCAACCACGTCATCCAGACAGGGGAGACTGCCCACCTCGAAGACGCAGCAGACGCCGCGAGGCGGATGGAGCGCCTGATCGAAGATCTGCTCACACTCGCCCGGGAAGGCCAGCGGGTCGGCGAAAAGAAATCGGTCGCAGTCGATGTCGTCGCCGAGGAAGCGTGGGACTCCCTCCAGACCGGGGACGCGACACTCACTATCGATACGACAGCACAGGTCGAGGCGGATTGCAACCGTCTGCGCGAGCTGTTCGAGAACCTCTTTGCCAACGCCATCGAACACGGCGGCCCGAGCGTGACGGTGCAGGTCCTCGACACTGACGCAGGATTTGCAGTCGCCGACGACGGCGACGGCATCCCTGACGAACGACACGATGACGTGTTCGAGCGTGGGTTCACGACGAGTGACGACGGGACCGGCTTTGGCCTGGCTATCGTCGATACCATCGTCCGGGCACACGACTGGTCGATTTCGGCCAGCGAGAGCACTGCGGGCGGTGCACGCTTCGACATCGAGACGTAGGCGATCACCAACTGGGCTGACCGGCCCGGATGTGACGGTACGCTGGACCAGCGACGACCAGCAACGCGAGCGTAAAGGAGAGTATCAAGACGTGAATACCCGCACTCAGGCCCTCAATCGAAAGCGTCCGCATCGACGCACCCGCGAGGACCTCGACGACGACCCATGGAATCTCACCGAGGAACGTTCCGAGAACGTACGCCCGCAGCGAGACGCCCGAAAAGCCCGCGCCGTACGAGACGGGATCTGCCGGCAGCGGCGAGAGACGTGCTGCGAGGACACCGCGTGTCGCACCGGTCACGTCGATGAACCGCCGGCCAGCGTCGTTGAGTCTGGCGAACAGGCCACCCCCGCTACGGCCGGCGTAGCGAGCAAAGAGAAAGGGTGGGATCGTCGTTAGTGTCGCCCCGATCAGTGCGACCGGGACGCCATACTGGAACCCGAGCACGTACCCGACGAGCGCCGAAAGTGGGCTGATCGGCCACGCGAACAGCGGTCGCACCAGGTACAGGACAAGCAACGCGAACCCGAACTGTACCGGGTGGGCCGAGAGGTGTGCGAGTTCGGCCAGTAATCGCTGTGGTGAGAGGACGAGCGATGCGACGACAGCGATGAGAGCGAGAACGCCGATCCCGCCGAGTTGTCGTCGCGTAGACTGCTGCATCGGTCCAACTGGGGGTCGCGAGTGTAAAACCTCTTGTGGTCGACCGGGGATCGCGTCGTCTGGATACTCGTGACGTCCGGTTGCGAGACACTGTACGGCTGGACAGCCGATAGTATTACTGGGATCGGAATCGAGGTGACAGTCGTGTCGTCCGACGATCGGATCGCACTCGGCCTGGAGTTGCTCGCCCACCTCGAACAGCCCGAGTTGTCGGTCAAAGCGGCGATGGACCGCATCGAGACGGTCACGACGAACCCACAACTCCAGCGGGAGATTCTCGAAACGGCCAAGCGTCAGGGGATCGTCGAGCGAGCGGGCGGGACAGTCCGGCCAGTCGCGACGGGGACGTACGTCAGTTTCGAGAGTGATGTCGTCGTCAAAACAGGCGAGTTCGACTGCAAGCGGTGTGGCGCGAGCATCACCGAGGGCCATTTCGTCCAGTTCGACAGCGACGAACTCGGCCCGTTCGGGTCGACCTGTGTCAGGAAAGTCCTGGGCCGCGAGTAGTGCAGGCCACAAATACCACTACCGGCCCTGTCGAAGCTCCTTGATCAACTGCTTGATCGTCTGCTGTTGCTGGGCGAGCAACTCGTTTTGCTGTTCGATCGTCTCCGTTAGCGTCACGAGTTGCGCTTCGACAGCTTCGATGTCTGCCTCCTGGTCCCCGGCCGTCGCCGTCGTCTGCGGTGATCCAGACTGCGAGCGGTCTCGATCTGTGGACCCAGTGGCCTCGGACTGGCGCTGGCCGGCCGTCTGTCTCTGACCGTCTGCTGGTGGCTCCGCTGTCTGGTTTTCGTCGGCTGTCTCGGCATCACTGACGAGCGGATCGATCCCCGAATCGAGGCCAAGACCATCGGATCGATCATCGGCCTGTTCGTCGTCCGTCTCCTCGTCCCCGGTCTGTGCGATTGTACGGTTGAGTTCTTCGAGCGAGTCGACATCGTGGTATGCAAACAGCGACCCCTCCAGGGCTTTACGAAACAGCGCGGCCTGATCGTCGGGTGCCTTGATGCGTTCTGGATGGCCACCGGCCTCCAGGACCACCGCTGTCGCGACGCTGCCCTCCTCGAAATGGAGGCTCGTGACGGCGTCGTAGGCGAATACCTCGAAGTCGCCGTCCCAGGTGTGCTCACCCAGGTGCTTGAGCAGATGCTGGTCGGTAACGATCAGCGTCAGCTCGCTAAACCGGAAGACATCGCTGACACCCTCTTCTGACCCGATCACGTCGTCGGCTCGCAGGTTCCCTTCGAGCAATCGTTCGAGGACGGCACTGGTTCGCTTCCCCGGGACAGTAAACGAGTCTTTCCCGTCGACGTAAGTCAGGGAGAACTTCGTCTTGCGGCGGCCTTCCGAGACCGCGAGTCGCTCGTAGTCGTGGGGATATTCGGATACCCCTTCGTCGCTCAACAACCCCTCTCCCCTGTAGACGAGCGTCCGCGTCGGGGTGAAACAGACGGCGTCCTCGTCCCCGAGATTGACGCCGGCCGTGATCTCCTCGTCCCCGAGCGTCTGACGGACGAGGTCTGGTATCTCCATGATGGTCATGTACCCGTCCGGTGGCTTAAATCCGCGGGTGCCAGTCGTTCACAGCCCGACGATAGATAAGAACGTTAAAGAGCACCTCCGGACAACGGACGAACGCACACGCGCCCGGGTGGCTTAGCTGGACATAGCGCCGCACTCATAGGGTCGACAGACTCACGCGGTACCATCCGGCATGACTGGTGGGCGTTCGTCGCGCCTGTGACCTGAGTCATGCGGAGATCGAGGGTTCGGAGCCCTCCCCGGGCATACTTAAAAAGGGTTCGATACCCTCTTGCGATTCTCCTATTTAAAGGACGGTTGCTATCGGTTCCGATCTATCCGTTTACAGAACTCGTCGAAATCCTTCGCGTCGGCGTCCTCGTCGTCGCCCGCGAGGAACATCGTCGCGCGCTTCCGACGCTTCTCGTACCGATGATGCCGATGCTCATGGCTCGACGGCCCGGTACCGGGTCGCCGTATCGATTTCTGGGCTGACGGTGGCGGCGAACAAGAGCCCCTTGCGTGTGAAAGGCCCGTTCTCTTTTTGCGTGAGTCCAAAGGGCCACCAGACCAGACCGATGCTCGGCGGCGACCGGTCGGTCACACGCACTCTCCAGTCGCGACCGGGCTGCCGGCGGTCGACCGATACACCCATGTTGAGACACCCAGAGGAAGCGAAGACGGGCGTGCGGAATCGGCTGTGGATCAAGTCAGGGGACCCGTCGGGGGGCGGCCGATGAGCCCCGAAGAATCCCCAGACGATGTTCGCACCCGGGCGAAACGGAACTACGAACGGATAAAAAACGAGGTCGTCACGGAGGGGAAACGGGCGCTGCTGGCCGACCACCGGATCGACGACTTCGACAGCGTGTTACTCATCGCATCGGCCCCGAGAGGAGGAAGCAGCCTGCTGTTTGACATCCTCCGACACCACGAGGCGACCTGTAGCCTCGACGGCGAACACGATCGCTGGTACAGACTGAACGGAATCTGTTACCCGGCGCTCGACTCCGACGTCGTCCCCAGGGACTTCGACGCGTTCGATCGGGACGCGCTCCTGACGGACCTCCTCGCCGAGGTCGGGGCGACTGACCGAACCGGCGACCGAACCCACCGCGTGGACAACACGCTGCTCCGGCTTCCGCTACAGTTCCCCGATCGGGAGCTCCCGTACCGGGAGATCCGCGACGCGCTGCTCGACGGAGCGTCGCTCGACGAGGTGCTCGGGGACCTCGGGCTCTCGCCGCTCCAGTACGACGAGTACGCAGACCGGGACGCCGAGCGCCCGTTCGAGACCGAGACGATCGAGGATCGGCCGTTCGTCACTTCACACGATCACAAGCGCGCGCTCGCGGCCGACGACTTCGAGCGGACGCTCGTCCTCAAGGCGAGCGGCGACGCGTACCGCCTCCCGTGGATTCGCGACCGGCTGTTTCCCAAGACCGAGATCGACCTCGTCCACCTCACGCGGAACCCGGCGGCGTCGATCAACGGGCTCTACGACGGGTGGCGGTTGAACCGGGGCTTCCAGACGCACGACATCGGGGAGCTCGATCTCGACGGGTACGACGGCTCGCTGTGGTGTTACGACCTCCCGCCCGGCTGGTCCCGCCAGGGGCGGCTCATCGATGTCTGCGTGACGCAGTGGGCGCGGGCCCATCGCCACATCCTCGATAGCCGGGACGGGTTCGAGAGCGTCCACCGGGTCCGGTTCGAGGACCTGCTTACCGACACCCGCGCCACAGCCGCGGGGATCCTCGAGTTCGCCGACCTGGGCACGTCCGCGCTATTCTCGGAGGCTGTCGGGGATCCCAACGAGGTGATGACGACTGCAGAGCCGCGACGTGCCCGCTGGCGGGACCGAGAGGCGATGATCAGGAGCGCGCTCGCGCGGGCCGACGACCCGTACGCCGGGGTGACCCGCGAACTAGGTTACACGGAGGAGTCGGAATGGATCTGAGCCGGGCGGCGGACGGCCGCGGGGCAGCGACCTATCCAGAGGGGATCGAGTGATGCCGGGGGAGACGATCTGGCTCTTCGGCCTGCCGTGCTCCGGGAAGACG
>PXRO01000048.1 GCA_003021685.1 Halobacteriales archaeon QS_4_62_28 | reverse complement strand
AACATCTCGATCACCCGCACAGACTCCGGGGCGACGATCACCCCGACGTTCTCGGTCGACCAGAGCGCCGGCACCGCCGAACTGACCAACCTGCAGGTCGAGGACCTCCCACCCACCACGAACGGGCAAACCCAGACGATCCGGTTCGAGCCAACGACCGACGTGGCCGGTGGCGAGCAGATCAGTATCAGCCTAATCGACGCCCAGGGTACTGATGAGGTGGACTACCAGAACGCGAACCCGTCAGCCAACATCACTACGTCTGACCTGTCCTTTACCGACCAGACCGCCGACAACGCTTCGATCCGACTGACGGCCGATTCGAGTGGCATCTCGGCCGGCCAGACCGTCGAAATTACCGTCGACAGCGTCGACACGGGTAACATGAACGGTGCCCCGTACGAAGTCGGCTTCAGCCGTAGTGATGCCGACACTGCGAGCACGACGTTTACCGCCCTCCCGGCACCGACAGCCAGTATCAATGACATCCAAGACAATAGCGTGGACTGTAGCCGGAACCCCGCTGGTAACTGCGACAGTGGCACCTCGCCGACAGTCGAGTTCGATGTCAACTGGAGTGCCAGCGACGGGAACGGCGATCTCCAGTCCGTGACTGTCGAACTGATCGATCCGAACGGGAACCTTGTCGACACCCAGTCGTACAGCTACGGGGGTGTCGGCAGTGCGTCGAACACGACGACGCTCGTCGACGACCCCGGTGAGTGGCAGGGCGACTACACCGTCCGTGTCACAGCAAGTGATCCGTACAACAGCGATATCGTGACCCAGACCGAAACTGCCGACGGTACCTGAAAGCGGGTTGTGCGACTCGGCGAGATCGTCTGTTTCCGATACTATCTCCGGGAGGCCATCACTGTCAACGACGATACTACCTCGCAAAGAGTTATTTTGCTGTCCGAACGATTAATGACAATGAGAGGTCGACGCCGTGGGCAATCCGAAAGTATCGGCGTCGTATTTATGACGGCAGTCGTCGTCATCAGCGTGACACTGGCGGGCGGATTGCTCTTTCTGGGGACCAACGCCGGCACTGGCGACGACCAGGTGTTACTCGACTTCGATTCGAAGACGACTGCTGGGACACTCGTACTCGTCCATTCCGGCGGTGACGCCGTCGACGCGAGTGACTTGCAAGTCATCCTCGAGGGTCCCAGCGGGACGGAGTCGTTTACCGTCGACGCCGGAAACATCACGGGCGGCGATGCGACGCTCGACCCCGGTGAGCATATCGAACGCTCCTACGGGCTGACCGGTGACCGACTGACACTGACGGTCGTCTACGACGAGTCACAGGTGGTAGTCGAGGATATCATCGTCGTCGAGTAGACTCACGGTGCTGGATATTTATTCTGTGGGCTACAGAATACTTCGGTGGCCGGCGGTACACCGTCGTTCCCGGCGAATTCGACAATCGTCGAATCTATAGTCGACAATCTCTTATGCCGAGACGGTGACTTCTTGGCTATGACGGCTGTTGGTATCGACGGAATCGAGATTCGGACAGGGAAGTTACAACTGGACCTCGCGGAGACGTTCGCGCCGGCACAGGACGAAGACCCGGGCAAGTACACCGAGGGGCTTGGACTGCACGCCTCGTCGTTCCCGGACGTGTACGAGGACATCGTAACGATGGGGGCAAACGCCGCCCACCGACTGATGGAGCGGAAAGGACTCACGCCGGCAGATATCGGCCGTATCGACGTTGCAACGGAATCTGCCTTCGACAACTCCAAACCGGTGTCGACGTACATCGCTGGCTGTCTCGAACAGGTGTACGACGATAATTTCCATCACGCGAACAAGGGCGAGCGCAAGTTCGCCTGTATCTCGGGCACCCAGAGCCTCGACGACGCGTACAACTGGATCCGCGCCGGCCGGAATCGTGGCCGGAAGGCACTGGTCATCGCGACTGACACGGCACTCTATGCCCGCGACGACCCCGGCGAAGCGACCCAGGGTGCCGGTGCCGTGGCGATGCTCGTCGACGAAGACCCCGGCCTCGTCGAACTCTCGACCGAACAGGGCTTCGGGAGTGCCGACGAGACTGACTTCCTCAAGCCAAACCAGCAGTTCCCGTCCGTTGACGGCAAGCGCTCGATGAAGGTGTATCTCGCCCGAATGCGGGAAGCACTCGAAGACTTCGAGTCCGCCGCCGGCGACACCCATCCAAACGACTACGAACTGGTTCCGTTCCACACGCCGTTCCCCGGCATGGTCCGGAAGGCCGCCGCACTCGGCTATCGCCACGTCGTCCGCGATACGGACGTCGAGATTTCGATTGCCGAGGAAATCGGTCGACAGCCTCGCCGCGAGGAGTACAAGAGCCAGGAGCAGTACTTCGACGCGGTCAAAGAGTACACCGACGCACTCACCGAGACCGAACGCTACCAGGCGTGGTACGCCGACGCCATCGAACCGACCCTCGAAATCGCCCGCGAGGTGGGCAACTGGTACACTGGCTCCGTCCACGTCGCCCGCGTCGCCGGCCTGAAACAGGCACTGGAACACGACCGCGCGATGGCAGAGAAGAAACTCCTCGTGGCCTCCTACGGATCGGGCGCACAGGCCGAGATCCACGCCGAGACCGTCGTTTCCGGCTGGAAAGAAGAGATCGCGGCTCTCAATATCGACGAGCAACTCGACCGTCGTCACGATATCTCCTTCGAGGAGTACGAGCGCATCCACGACGTACACAACCACGACACCGAGAACGACGCCGACGCCGAAGAACTCATCACACCCACCCAGGAGTTCGTCTTCGATGGCTGGGGTCGCATGGGCGAGCGGAAATACCGGTACGTTCGATAGACCGGGTCGGAAGCGAAGAGCAGTGTTCAGAGAAGAGATCGAGAGAAACGCTTACAAAGCACCGAAAGCCCTCGCTTTGCGCGGCGGCAGTTGCCGCCGCGGAGAAGGCGGTCGGTTCCACTGACCGCCCACTCGACCGCTCCGGGGCTCGCTGTCGTCCGAGAGAGCGCAGCTCTCTCGTGATGACGAAAGACCTCCGGTCTTTCGAACCACGCTCCTCACTCCGTTGCGGT
>PXRO01000047.1 GCA_003021685.1 Halobacteriales archaeon QS_4_62_28 | reverse complement strand
CGGTTTCGTGCCCGGTATCGTCCGAACCCTCGATCTCGACAGCCTCACCATCTTCGTCTATCTTCCGCGTTGTGACGTGGAAGTAGAATTCGTCGGTGGCTTGGTCGTACTGGAGTGTACTCGTCCGAAACTCGTAGTTGTCGGACAGGACGTACGCGTCGTATGGCGTTGGACTGTCTGCTGGTAACTCAAATTCACACTCAATGCGTCCAGTTACCGTCGAGAGTGAGATTTTGTTTCGGTAGAACGTAGCACTGCGCTTGTCGTAGACCATGCTCCAGGAGGTGAACTCCGGTTTATTCGTGCGTTTGCCCTTCTTCCAGCGGTCAACACCGCTGTCGACGGCATGGACTGCACGCCGGATCGCTTCCTGGACGAGATTTGCTGTGAGTTCTTTTTCCTCGCGGAGACGGTCGTACAGCGCGTCTCTCGCTTTCGCATTCGAGGTGATACAGTCTTCGTAGTCGGTGTTGTCCCAACAGTAGTCACTCGCCTCGTTCGCACAGTAGAGAAATTGATCAGCGGTTTCGTGGAGGCTCTCGTGGTACTCATCGGGAACAGCGAGTTTAACCGGCGCGGTACGCCTGACCTCCATGTATCAGATGAAAATCTAACGGTACTTAAAACTACGGGGTCAGACGATTCACAGTACCGTACTTTGGATGGTTCAGTGTCGGCTTTCTCCCCGGCCTACTCGCGTCGTGCTTCCGACGTATCGCTCTTATTTCTTGAGGCCGGGGGCTCCGCCTCGAACTTGCTGATCTTTGTCTCTAAGTCGATTTGTTATCTCAGTTATCGACTTGTGTTAGGACGCAGGGTTCTCCGAGTGCTGTACAGTACCTATCTTCCTCGCGGTGATACTATCTAGATAAGCAACCGTGCCGATGCATCGGAGACACCGAAAGTCCTCGTGTAGTTGCAGTCCCGCGGCTCGCTGCGCGCGCTTCGCGTGCTTGCTTCGCCGTGGTTCCCGCAACTACACTTGCCTTCTCATCTGTCAGGATTCAGTTGGCGAACCAGCCGATGCCTGGTGGATGAAAGGGCGAGCGGCGGTCGGTCCCTCCCGGGCGACGCTAAGCACCGCAGCCGGAGGCGAGGAGCGCAGCGAGCCCCGGAGCGGTCGAGCGCCGCGAGGGCTTTCAATGCTTGCGTTTCTCTCGGTCTCTTCTCTGAACACCGCCCTCGCGGTAGAGGCAGAAATCTTCTGACTCTTCTTCGATATGTGATTCGAGTTCTGAGCATTCGACTTCGACAGGTTCGTCGTAGACCGTGATCTGGTATTCACCGGACACGATGTCGAAACCACGAATAGGTGGCTGAAACAGCTCGCCTGGACGTGGAACGTCTGTCCAAGTTACCGGTGCCCGCACATCCGACCGAAGCAACGCCTACCGGTGTCGACCGCTCCGTGCACGTCCACGACGACGGACCACTTCGTGCACGTCCATGAGACGGACCGTCCGTTTCGTTGCGTTTATGTACACCCAGCGTGGAAATCCGGGTAGACTCGTGCAGGGGCACCGCGTCCCGAGTCCTCGATACAGAGGGCGCGAGTACTACGAAAGCGTGTCGTGGTAGCCAAGCTTGGCCCAAGGCGCAGGGTTGCTAACTCTGTGGCGTACAGCCTCCGGGGTTCGAATCCCCGCCACGACGCTCACACCCGACTAACTACACATGAGTGCAGAAGACCCAGAGAATGCAGACGAAGACGTGGAGGACGAGGAGGACCTCCGCTATTTCGTCCGTATCGGACAGACTGACCTCGACGGGACGAAATCCGTCGAGCGTTCCCTGACAGACATGAACGGCATCGGCAAGCGCGCCGCGCGCATCATCGCCGACAAAGCCGGTGTCGACCGACAGGCCGTGTTCGGTGCCCTCGACGACGAGGACATCGAGACGGTCGTCGAACACGTCGAGGGGTACGCTGACGAGGTCCCGGCATGGCTCACGAACCACCAGAACGATTTTTACACCGGTGAGACGACTCACGAGATCGGCAACGACCTCGAGATGCAGCGCCGTGCTGACATCAACCGGATGCAGATGATCGACTCCTACAAGGGCGTTCGCCACAAGCGCGGCCAGAAGGTCCGTGGTCAGCGAACGAAATCCACTGGTCGTACCGAAGGCACTATCGGTGTCAACGTCGAAGCGATCAAAGAGGAACAGGCCGAGGAGGCCGCCGAAGAGGACGGTGAGGAATAATGGCACTCGGATCAAACACCAAATTCTACGAGACGCCGAACCACCCCTACCAGGGTGAACGTATCGCCGACGAGGCCAATCTCATCGGTCGCTACGGCCTGAAGAACAAGGAAGAACTGTGGCGTGCACAGTCCGAACTTCGCGACTACCGCCGTGAGGCACGAAAGCTTCTCGGCCGCGCACAGGGCGAGGGCTCCAGGTTCGAAGCAGACGAGTTCCTCACCCGACTCAAGCGACTGGGCGTTCTCGGCGAGACCGATGCACTGGACGACGTGCTGTCGCTCGACGTGACCGACGTGCTCGAACGTCGCCTCCAGACCGTCGTCTACCGCAAGGGCTACGCGAACACGCCCGAGCAGGCCCGACAGTTCATCTCCCACGGCCACATCGTGGTCGGTGACGCTCGCGTCACCACGCCGTCGATGAAGGTCGAGTCGGACGCGGAAGGCGAGGTCGGTTTCGAGGATACCAGCCCGATCGCTGACGAACTGCATCCAGAACGAGCGGAGGCCCAAAATGAGTGAATCCGAAGACAGCAAGTGGGGCGTTGCCCACGTGTACGCATCGTTCAACAACACGATCATCACCATCACGGACCAGACCGGCGCAGAGACGCTGGCGAAGTCCTCCGGTGGGACGGTCGTCAAGCAGAACCGTGACGAAGCGTCACCCTACGCCGCGATGCAGATGGCCGAAGTCGTCGCAGAGAAGGCCAAGGCCCAGAACATCGAAGGCGTCCACGTCAACGTTCGTGGCCCCGGCGGGAACCAGCAGAAGTCCCCCGGTCCCGGCGCACAGGCGACGATCCGAGCGCTCGCCCGTGCCGGACTCGAAATCGGTCGTATCGAGGACGTCACACCGATCCCACACGACGGTACTCGCGGCCCAAAGAACGCTGGATTCTAACCAATGACACAGGACTACGAGGTCGAGTTCGTCGAACGCTCCGACCGCGAGGCACGGTTCCTCGTGCGCGGCATCACGCCGGCCTTCGCGAACGGCATCCGCCGGGCGATGATCGCAGACGTGCCGACATTCAGTATCGACACTGTTCGCGTCATCGAGAACTCCAGTGTCATGTTCGACGAGCAGATCGGACTCCGTCTCGGGCTCGTGCCACTGACGACCGATCTCGACGACTTCGAGATCGGCGACGAAGTGACCCTCTCGATGGACGTCCACGCCGAGTCCGACCACGAGGGCGGTAGTGCAGGCCCCGTGACCGCCTACTCCGGCAATCTGGTCAGCTCTGACCCCCTGGTCGAACCTGCTGACCAGCACATCCCGATCATCGATCTCAAGGAAGGCCAGCGCCTCGAAGTCGAGGCCGACGCCGTCCTGGACCGCGGCCGGGAACACGCCAAACACCAGGGCGGTGTGGCCGTCGGCTACCGACACCTCCAGCGTGTCGACGTGGTCGGCGACAGAGGCGAGTTCCAGGACGAGGAACCACAGATCCTGCGGGGCGTCATCGAGGAACGGGCCGCCGAACACGCGAGCGGTGGAGCGACCAACGGCGACCTCGTCCGGACAGACGAGTTCGACCACGACCTCACGAACCGCTACCCCGGCAAGGAACTCGACGTCTCCGACGTGGAGAACGCGTTCGTCTTCCACGTCGAGACCGACGGCTCGCTGTCAATCGAAGAACTGACGCTCCGCGCGGTCGATACGATTCGAGCGCGTGCGGACGAACTGCGCGACGCAGTCCAACTATAAAATGACCCCTGCCCCAACCGCACCGATGACCGCGACGCCACCCCGCGTGAGCGTGAGGATCGAAAGCGGTTTCACGGGGCATCCAGAACAACAGATTGCGAGCAGGGATAGCCAAGTTTGGCCAACGGCGCAGCGTTCAGGGCGCTGTCCCGTAGGGGTCCGCAGGTTCAAATCCTGCTCCCTGCACTTTTTCACAGGAGGAACGTCATGAGTAAGACTAATCCGAGACTCAGTAGTCTCATCGCCGACCTGAAGTCGGCCGCCCGCAACTCGGGCGGCGACGTCTGGGGCGACATTGCCGAGCGCCTCGAAAAGCCACGGCGCACACACGCAGAAGTCAACCTGGGCCGTATCGAACGATACGCCCGGGAAGACGAGACCGTGATCGTGCCTGGCAAGGTGCTCGGTTCGGGTGTCCTGCAGAAGGACATCACCGTCGCCGCAGTCGACTTCTCTGGCACAGCCAAGACAAAGATCGACCAGGTTGGAGAGGCAGTATCGCTCGAAACCGCAGTCGAACAGAACCCGGAGGGCTCGGAGGTGCGCATCATCCGATGAGTGTCGCAGAATTCGACGCGGACGTCGTCGTCGACGCCCGCGACTGCATCTTCGGACGCGTCGCGTCCAACGTCGCAGAACGCGCCCTCGACGGCGAAACGGTCGCCGTTGTCAACGCCGAACGGGCCGTCATCACCGGAAACGAGGACCAGATCACGGCGAAGTTCCAGCAGCGCCGTGAGACCGGCTCCGACCGTGGGCCGGCCTACCCGAAGCGTCCCGACGGTATCCTCAAGCGCTCGATCCGTGGCATGCTCCCCCACAAGAAGCCACGCGGTCGAGAAGCACTGTCGAACGTCCGTGTCTACGTGGGTAACCCGTACGACGAGGACGGCGAGATCCTTGAGGGAACGTCACTCGATCGACTATCGAACATCAAGTTCGTCTCGCTTGGAGACGTCAGCGAATCCATCGGAGCGAACGTAACATGGTAACGAACACGTCCGGTAAGAAGAAGACAGCCGTCGCCCGCGCGACGATCCGCGAGGGTGACGGCCGTGTACGCGTCGATTCCCAGCCCGTCGAGCTGGCCGATCCCGAACTGGCACACCTCAAGATGCTGGAGCCGTTCCGCATCGCCGACGACGAACTGCGCGAGCAGGTCGACGTCGATATCACCGTCGAAGGTGGCGGTGTCATGGGTCAGGCCGACGCGGCCAGGACCGCAATCGCTCGCGGTCTCGTCGACCACACGAACGACGCCGAACTCCGTGACGCGTTCATGGAGTTCGACCGCTCGCTACTGGTCAACGACGTTCGCCAGTCCGAATCCAAGAAGTGGGGCGGCCCGGGTGCACGGGCACGCTACCAGAAGTCCTACCGCTAAGGTGATATGATATGATGGTACCGGTTCGGTGTTTCACCTGTGGTAACGTCGTCGGCGAGCACTGGGAAGAGTTCAGGGCACGAACCCGCGAGGCCGAGGACCCAGCGGATCCCGAAATGGTACTCGACGAACTCGGTGTCGAGCGTCACTGCTGTCGTCGGATGCTCGTCTCACACAAGGACCTCGTCGACATCGTGGCACCCTATCAATGATGGTTCAGGAAAACCGTTACGAGAAGGCCCGGATTATCGGTGCGAGAGCACTGCAGGTGGCCTTTGGCGCTCCGGTGCTCATCGAAACAGACCAGACCCAGCCGATCCTCATCGCAGCCGAGGAGTACGACGCTGGCGTCCTTCCGTTCACAGTCCGAAGAAGTGAAAACCAATGACGCTAATTACAGACGTACGACTGCGCCGCGTGCTCGACTCACGTGGCAACGCGACTGTCGAAGCCGACGTGCTCACCGAGAGTGGCGGCTTCGGCCGTGGCAAGGCACCGAGCGGAGCGAGTACCGGCGAGTACGAAGCCATTGAACTCCCGGCAAACGAGGCGATCGCACGCGCCCGAGAGGACGCGATTCCGCGACTCGTCGGTGAGGTCCACGCTGGCAACCAGCGCGATGTCGACGCTGCGCTCCACGTGGCCGACGGGACGGACGACTTCTCCCAGATCGGCGCAAACAGCGCCGTCGCCATCTCGATGGCCGCTGGGAAGGCCGGTGCCGACGTGCTCGGTGCGCCGCTGTACCAGCACCTCGGTGGTACCTTCCGTGGCAACGAGTTCCCGACGCCGCTTGGCAACATCATCGGCGGCGGCGAGCACGCGGCCGACGCGACCAACATTCAGGAGTTCCTCGCAGCGCCGGTCGGTGCACCGAGCGTCGAGGACGCTGTCTTCGCGAACGCGGCCGTCCACCAGGAAGTCCACGACATCCTGGCAGAGCGTGATCTGCCCGCGGGCAAGGGCGACGAGGGCGCGTGGGCACCATCCGTCACCGACGACGAGGCCTTCGAAATCATGGCCGAGGCCGTCGAGACTATCGCAGACGACCTCGGCTTCGCGATCAGCTTCGGTCTCGACGTGGCCGCCGCTGAACTGTACGACGCCGAGGAAGACAGCTACGTCTACGACGACCAGGTCCGCTCTGCCGAAGAGCAAGTCGAGTACATCGCTCAGAAGGTCGAGGAGTACGACCTCGTCTACGTCGAGGACCCATTCGACGAGGACGATTACGAGGCCTTCGCCGACCTGACCGAGCACGTCGGCGACCAGACACTGATCTGTGGCGACGACCTGTTCGTGACGAACGTCGAGCGCCTCCAGGCCGGCATCAGCGCCGGTGCGGCCAACTCCATCCTGATCAAGCCAAACCAGATCGGCACGCTCACCGACGCTGTCGATGCGATAGAGCTTGCACGGGACAACCTCTATGCGTCGGTCGTCTCCCACCGGAGCGGTGAGACTGGAGACGCAACCATCGCACACCTCGCTGTCGCGACCGGCGCACCGTTCATCAAGACGGGCGCGGTCGGGGGCGAGCGAACAGCCAAGCTGAACGAACTCATCCGTATCGAGGACAACGCAGTATGAGCGGCAACGAAAACGAAGGTCTCGACGCGTCCGAGTCAGATGTCGATCCCGAAGCGGCGGTTGACACGGGCGATGGCGAAGTCGAGGCCCCCGACACTGAAGCACCGGTCGCCGACGCAGAGGCCGACGAGGCCAACGCCGACGCAGAGACAGACGAGGGGCCGGCCCTCGACGAGGACGTCATGCCAGACGACGAGGCAGACCTCCTCATTCCCGTCGAGGAGTACCTCGGCGCGGGTGTCCACATCGGGACCCAGCAAAAGACCACGGACATGGAGCGGTTCATCCACCGCGTCCGGACCGACGGGCTGTACGTGCTGGACATCTCGATGACGGACTCGCGGATCCGGACGGCGGCGGATTTCCTCGCGAACTACGAGCCAGAGCAGATCCTCGTGGCGTCCTCGCGACAGTACGGTCGATTCCCGGCCGAGAAGTTCGCCGACGCCGTCGGTGCCCGCGCACGCACGGGACGGTTCATCCCCGGCACGCTGACCAACCCCGACTACGACGGCTACATCGAACCGGATGTCGTCGTGGTGACAGACCCCATCGGTGACGCCCAGGCAGTCAAAGAGGCGATCACCGTCGGCATCCCCGTCATCGCGATGTGTGACTCCAACAACACGACGTCGAACGTCGATCTGGTCGTTCCGACCAACAACAAGGGTCGAAAAGCGCTGTCGGTCGTCTACTGGCTGCTGGCCAACGAGACGCTCGACCGCCGCGGGAGCGACACCGTCTACGAACTGGCAGACTTCGAGAGCGAACTATAGACGCCGGTCTTTTCGTTTCGATCTATCGCAGTTTGCTTTTTGCGAGCAGCGACGTCATAAAACGGCTCAGAACAACAATATACTTGACAGTTCGAGCGGGTGAGCGACCGTACCTTCCCAGTTTGGCCGGCCGCTCTTACCTGTCGAGTTCCAAGAGCCGGTAATGGCCGACACACCGCCCGGGCCACGGGGAGAACCGCTTTTTGGAAGCAGTCGCACGTATTCCGATAACCCCTTTCGCTTCGTCGAGGCGCTGGAGAAAGCGTACGGTAGTGTCGCACGGTTCGACATGGGGCCGATGGACACGTTCCTCGTCACGGATCCGGCCCTGATCCAGCGAATCCTGGTCGAGGACGCAGACCAGTATCGGAAGCCCGATTTCCAGGGTGATGCGCTGGGGGACCTGCTCGGTGATGGGTTACTGCTGAGCGAGGGCGAGACCTGGTCACAGCAGCGCAAACTGGCCAACCCCGCCTTTGGCATGGCGCGTCTCGCCGGGATGGACGACCGGATCACCGACCACGCCGAATCACTCGTCGCCGACTGGACCGATGGCCAGGAAATCGACGCCGAGCGCAGGATGACCCACGTGACCCTCGACGTGATTCTGGATCTGATGATGGGTGTCGAACTTCCGGACGAACGCGTCACGACGATCCAGAACCAGCTCGTTCCGCTCGGTGCGCGCTTCGAGCCGGACCCGATCCGATTTGCGATGCCAGAGTGGGTTCCGATGCCGGACGACGCCGAGTTCGACGAGGCCGTCGAGACGCTCGACGCCGTCCTCGACGAGATTTTCGAGCGACGGCGGGGAACTACGGGCACCGACGAGGACGGGCCGATGGACTTCCTCTCGATCCTGCTGCGGGCCCGCGACAGGGGCGAGCAGACGGAATCGCAGTTGCGCGACGAGATGATGACGATGTTGCTCGCGGGCCACGATACGACTGCACTGACCCTCGTTTACACGTGGTTCCTCCTGTCGGAGCATCCCGAAGCCGAGGCTCGTCTCCACGAGGAGGTCGACGGGATTGTCGGCGACGAGCGACCGACGATCGATCACGTCCAGGAGTTCGAATATCTCGACTGGGTCCTCAACGAGTCGATGCGGCTGTATCCGCCGGTGTACACCATCTTCCGGACACCGACGGAGCCAGTCGAAATCGGGGGGTACGAGGTTCCCGATTCGGCGAACTTGATGCTCCCTCAGTGGGCGGTGCACCACTCCGAGCGCCACTGGGACGACCCCGAACAGTTCGATCCGGAGCGCTGGTCCGACGAGCGAAGCGAGGACCGCCACCGGTTTGCGTTCTTCCCGTTCGGAGGGGGGCCGCGCCACTGCATCGGCAAACACCTCGCATTGCTGGAGGCGAAACTGATCGTCGCGACGATTGCGAGCGAATACAGGCTGAACTTCCGGGGCGAGACGCCCCTCGAACTCTTGCCGTCGTTGACAGTCCATCCAAAACAGGAGATGACGATGCGTGTCGAGGAGCGGTAGCTGACGGGGACGTGCCTCGTCTCCTCGGTTTGTCGGTCAGTTTTCGCCTCGAAATTTCTATAATCGTGGCCGCGGAGGGTAGGATATGGTTACAGCGAGTGCACCCGGGAAAGTGTACCTGTTCGGGGAGCACGCGGTCGTCTACGGGGAGCCAGCGGTCCCCTGTGCAATCCAGCGGCGCGCCAGGGTGACCGTTCGGGAGCGCGAGGAGGGACTGCGCGTCCACCTAGACGACCTCACACTGGATGGGTTCACGATAGAGTATGCCGGCGATGCGACGGGCAGGCCGGACATAGACGTCTCCGAGTCGCTCGTCGAAGCCGGTATCGGCTATATCAACGAGGCCGTCGATCAGGCCAGGGACGCCGCCGGTGTCGAAGACGGTGGCTTCGAGGTCAGCGTCGAGAGTTCGATCCCACTCGGGGCCGGCCTCGGGTCGTCGGCAGCCGTCGTGGCCGCGACGATCAGGGCCGCGACGACGGAACTGGGCGTCGACCTCACCGCCAGCGAGGTTGCCGACCGTGCCTACCAGGTCGAACATACCGTTCAGGACGGCGACGCGTCACGTGCCGACACGTTTTGCTCTGCGATGGGTGGGGCTGTCAGGGTCGAGGGCGACGACTGCCGGCGTATCGAGGGGATCGACAACCTCCCCTTCGTCATCGGATACGATGGGGGTGCGGGCGACACTGGGGCGCTCGTCGCGGGGGTTCGACAGCTGCGGTTGGAGTACGACTTCGCGGCCGACACCGTGGCGGCCATCGGTGACGTGGTCCGTGCGGGCGAACGGGCACTCGCCGCCGGCGACCTCGATGAACTCGGGGACCTGATGGACTTCAACCACGGTCTCCTGTCGGCACTGGGCGTCTCCTCACGGTCGCTCGACAGCCTCGTATGGGCCGCTCGCGACGGCGATGCTCTCGGCGCGAAACTGACGGGCGCTGGCGGGAACGGCTGTATCGTGGCACTCGACGAGACCGACGCTGCACTCACGGCGCTGGATTACACGCCGGGGTGTGAGGACGCGTTCCGGGCCGCACTCGACACCGAGGGTGTTCGGATCGAATGACCGGCCCGACAGACCGAGAGACGCTGGTGCTCAAACTCGGCGGCAGTGTCATCACCGCGAAAGACGAGCCAGAGACGGTCGACGAGGCCGCACTCAAGCGGGCAGTTGCGGCAGTCGCCGAAACGGACGCTTCGGTCGTTGTCGTCCACGGCGGCGGGAGTTTCGGCCACCATCACGCCGAGGCCCACGGCGTGACGACGACGGCCGGGACTCGCGACCCGGCGGGTGCACTCGCCATCCATCAGGCGATGGTCGAACTCGATCAGGCCGTCGTCGATACGTTGCAGGACGCCTCTGTGCCAGCACTCCCGGTCCATCCCCTCTCGGCGGCGAGTCGCGGCGGGGATGGGACGCTGTCGCTTTCGACCGAGCAGGTCGAGTGCCTCCTCGCTGAGGGCTTTGTCCCCGTGTTGCACGGCGACGTAATCGCCCACGAGGGCGACGGCGTCACCGTCCTCTCGGGGGACGAACTCGTCGTCGCGCTCGCGCCGGCGGTCGATGCCGACCGCGTGGGACTCTGTTCGACCGTGCCGGGAGTCCTCGACGAATCCGGTGCAGTCGTCGACCGAATCACCGCCTTCGAAGATGTCGCGGCGGCCGTCGGTGACAGCGACGTGACGGACGTGACCGGCGGGATGGCCGGCAAAGTCCAGTCCCTGCTCACCCTCGATGTCCCGGCCCAGGTTTTCGGACCAGAGGCGCTCTCGGAGTTCATCGCCGGTGAGACTCCCGGCACCACGATCCACGGCGGCGACCGGACGTAGCGTTCGCCGACATATCGGCGAAACCTATTTACTCGCGTTCGCTTTTGTCACAGGTATGGCAGCAGTAGGACTGACAGACGTGTACAAGTACGGCGCTCGTTTTCTGGCTCATCTTCTAGTCGTAGTGTTGGTCGGGGTAGTTCTGGTTTTGACCGGCGACCTCATCGGGGAGTTTCTCGTCGGCTCCGTGACCGATCCGTCACTGCGGCAGCCACCCGCCCGGACGGGACAGGTCGGTTGGGTCGGGGTCGGAATCGCTGGTATCGGTGTTCTCGCGACGTTCATTGGTCTGAGCGGTCTCCTGTATAAACTCGTCGCCGATGGAACGGCGGCCGGGACACGAGCAGTCACCGGTGGAAAAGCGGGACCAGTCGGGGCGTCAGCCGACGTGGCTGGCGAGGAACGCGATGCCAGTCCGGACGAGCCCCGACAGTCAGCGACCGCCTCGCAGGCTGACGGCACTTCTCAGCCTGACGCAGCGACGGAGACCCCAGCGACCGATGAACAGACGGCTGTGAGCGACGCTACTGCGCCGGACACGGAACAGGCTGAGTCGGAGACGGAACCGACGTCGGCCGGGACAGACGAGGGCGAAACCCCGCAGTCATCAGCGACCGCTCCCGAGTGGACTCCGCCGGACCCCTCGGAGTTCGAACAGCCCCGGGAGGAAGCGACCTCGGACGAATCGGCCTCGACCGCGGAGCCATTCGCCGACGATCCGGCCGAAACCTACGCCGACGACACGAAAGTCGTCGACGAGGCGACGATAGATGACACCGGTGCCACGAGCTGGGAGGACCTGCAGACGTCTGCAGAGTCCGGCCACCCCGCTAGTGAGTCGGTCGAGACGGACAGTTCCACGCCGACGGACTGGGCAGACGAGACAGCGGAGATAACGGATTCTGCGGAGTTCGACGGGTCGTCCGGCGAACCGGACGACGACTCTCCGGAGACGACGGCGGAACCGGATGACGATTCCCCGGAGACGACGGCGGAACCGGACGGTGACGATTCAGAGGACGGCGACGCCTTCGAATCGTTCGAGACGACAGAAACCGACCCGCTATCTGACGCCCTCGACGACGAGTAACATACCGGTGGACGCGCCGTTCGATACATCTCAGCCGTCACGGTCCCGTTCGCGTCGAACCCATCAGTTTTTAACAGCGGCCGGCGTAGGCTCGGGTAACCGAGCGTATGGCCGTCAGGGACGGCCGGCGGACGACGGATCAGGGAATCGAGCGATTCCCACCACGGCGACGTGATCCGAGGCTACGGGGTCTCCCGGTCGGCCTGCGGATCACAGGACCTGTCGCTCACTGCAACGGCTGTCGTAACCGGTATGCCCCACGCAAGGCGGCTGCTACTCGGAGAGGTAACTATGGAAGTAGAAATCGCAACAATTGGCGGATACGAAGAGGTTGGCCGACAGATGACGGCCGTTCGTGCGGGCGACGACGTCGTCGTCCTCGACATGGGCCTGAACCTCTCGAAGGTACTGATTCACGACAACGTCGAGACAGAGCGGATGCACTCGCTGGACCTCATCGACATGGGCGCAATTCCGGACGACCGGGTCATGTCCGAACTCGAAGGTGACGTGAAGGCCATCGTGCCCACGCACGGTCACCTCGATCACATCGGTGCGATCAGCAAGCTCGCACACCGCTACGACGCACCAATCGTCGCGACGCCCTTTACGATCGAACTGGTCAAGCAACAGATCAAGGGTGAGGAGAAGTTCGGCGTCCAGAACGACCTGGTCAAGATGGAAGCCGGCGAAACGATGTCGATTGGCGACCGTAACGAACTCGAGTTCGTCAACGTCACCCACTCGATCATCGACGCGATCAACCCGGTCTTGCACACGCCCGAGGGAGCTGTCGTCTACGGGCTGGACAAGCGCATGGACCACACGCCGGTGCTCGGTGATCCCATCGACATGAAGCGATTCCGAGAGATCGGTCGCGAGGGCGAGGGCGTCCTCTGTTACATCGAGGACTGTACCAACGCCGGCCGAAAGGGCCGCACACCCTCCGAGTCGGTCGCACGCCGACACCTCAAAGACGTGATGACTAGCATCGAGGACTACGACGGCGGTATCGTCGCGACGACGTTCTCCTCACACATCGCTCGCGTGAAGTCGCTGGTCGAGTTCGCCGAGGACATCGGTCGCAAGCCGGTCTTGCTCGGCCGCTCGATGGAGAAGTACTCCGGCACCGCAGAGCGACTCGACTTCGTTGATTTCCCGGAGGACCTGGGCATGTACGGCCACCGGAAGTCCGTCGACCGGACGTTCAAGCGGATCATGAACGACGGGAAGGAGAACTTCCTGCCGATCGTCACCGGTCACCAGGGGGAACCTCGCGCGATGCTCACCCGGATGGGACGTGGCGAGACGCCGTACGAACTCGATGATGGCGACAAGGTTCTCTTCTCGGCCCGGGTCATTCCCGAGCCGTCCAACGAGGGCCAGCGCTACCAGTCCGAGCAACTCCTGAAGATGCAGGGCGCACGCATCTATGACGACATTCACGTCTCCGGGCACCTCCGCGAGGAGGGCCACTACGCGATGCTCGATGCGCTCCAGCCCCGGAACGTCATCCCGGCCCACCAGGACATGAAAGGGTTCGCACCCTACGTGAGCCTCTGTGAAAGCCAGGGGTACGAACTCGGTCGCGACCTCCACGTGACCAGCAACGGCGACATGATCACGCTGGCGGAGTAGGATGGCCCGTCAACACGCTGTCGAGGAGGCGATCCTCGCCCGGCGAGAGCAAATCAACGAGGCGATCAGGAGAGAGTTGCCGGTCGACGAACCCGAGCAACTGTACGAGGCCTCGCGGTACCTGATGGATGCGGGCGGCAAGCGACTGCGCCCGACGATGCTGTTACTCGCAGCCGAGGCCCTCGCCGATGTTGCGCCGCTGTCGACCGATTTTCGGTCGTTCCCGACGGCTGATGGTGCGGAGATCGACGTGCTGCGAGCGGCGGTGGGTATCGAGGCGATCCAGTCCTTCACGCTGATCCACGACGACATCATGGACGACGACGACCTCCGTCGTGGCGTCCCGGCCGTCCACCGCGAGTACGACCTCTCGACGGCGATTCTGGCCGGCGATACGCTGTTCGCGAAAGCCTTCGAGTACATGCTCGAAACCGGTGCGAACGCCGAACGGTCGGTCGCCGCCACGAAACGGCTCGCAACGACCTGCACGGAGATCTGTGAGGGCCAGTCGTTCGACATCGACTTCGAGACACGCGAGGAAGTGACGACCGACGAGTATCTCCAGATGGTCGAACTCAAAACGGCCGTACTGTACGCCACATCGGCGTCGATTCCGGCACAGCTACTCGGGTACGAGGACGCCGTCGAGCCGCTGTACGGCTACGGCCTCGATGTCGGCCGTGCGTTCCAGATTCAGGACGATCTGCTGGACCTGACCACACCCTCCGAGAAACTCGGGAAACAGCGCGGCTCTGACCTGGTCGAGAACAAGCAGACGATCATCACGTTACACGCTCGCCAGCAGGGCGTCGACGTGGACTCGCTGGTCGAGACCGAGTCGGTCGAGTCCGTCACGGAAAGCGAGATCGACGACGCTGTTGCACAACTCGACGCCGTCGGGAGTATCGAGTTCGCTCGCGAGACGGCCCACGACCTGATCGCGAACGGGAAGGATCGACTCGAAGTGCTTCCAGACAACGAATCCCGCCGGTTGCTGGAAGGGATCGCCGACTACCTCGTCGAGCGCGAGTACTGATACTGCCGGCAGGGCCCACATCAGTACGACTTTCACCCCGCCCCCCTGAGAGTGGCCCATGGACGACGAACTTCGTGCCCGCGTCGAGGCGGCCGCCGAGGAAGCGGCCCTTACGAACGCGGTCAAGCACGGCAGCGAGGCTCAGGTCGGGGCGATCATGGGGCCGATGATGGGCGAGCATCCGGAGTTTCGCGAGCACGGCGACGAGATTCCGGGCGTCATCGGGCCGGTCGTCGACCGCGTCAACGAGATGGATAGCGAGGAGCGCCGCGAGCGTCTCGCCAAAGTCGCCCCGGAGCGACTCGAAGACATCGAGAGCGAAGACGAGGGCGACGATCAGCCGCTCCCGGACCTGCCCAGCGTCTCCGAGTACGACGAGGTTCGGATGCGCCTCGCACCCAACCCGAACGGGCCGTGGCATCTCGGCAGTGCGCGCATGCCAGCCGTCATTGGGACCTACAAGGAGATCTACGACGGGTGGATGCTCTGTCGGTTCGACGACACCGACCCGGAGACCAAGCGCCCGGATCTCGAGGCCTACGACGAGATCCTCGACGCCATCGAGTACCTCGGCTTCGAACCGGACGAAGTCATCAGGGCCAGCGACCGCGTCGAGACGTACTACGAGTACGCGAGCGAACTCATCGAGACGGGCGGGGCCTACACCTGCTCGTGTCCCCAGGCGGAGTTCTCGAACCTGAAAAACGACGGCCGGGCCTGCCCACACAGGGACAAGGACGTCGAGCAGGTCCACGCCGAGTTCGGGGCGATGGTCGACGGCGAGTACGACAGCGGCGAGATAGTCCTGCGGATCAAGACGGACATCGAGCACAAGAACCCCGCGCTGCGTGACTGGGTCGCCTTCCGGATGATCGACACGCCACATCCACGCGAGAAAGCCAGCGGGTACCGATGCTGGCCGATGCTGGACTTCCAGAGCGGACTCGACGACCATCTCATGGAGATCACACACATCATCCGTGGGATCGACCTGCAGGACTCGGCCAAGCGCCAGCAGTTCCTCTATGACTACTTCGGTTGGGAGTACCCGGAGGTGGTCCACTGGGGGCACGTCCAGATCGACGCCTACGACGTACCGATGTCGACCTCGACGATCCTCCAGCAGATCGGGGACGGCGAACTGACAGGGTGGGACGACCCGCGAGCGCCGACGGTTGCGAGCCTAAAGCGTCGAGGCATCCGCGGTGCGGCCATCGTCGACGCGATGACGGAACTGGGGACCTCGATGTCGAACGTCGATCTGGCGATGTCGTCGATCTACGCGAACAACCGGGACCTGATCGACGACGAGGCAGACCGGGCGTTTTTCGTCCGGGACAGTGACCACACCGGTGGTATCGTCGAGCGCCAGGTGATCGGCGGACCCGCGGTCGGTGAACCGCCAGTCCACCCGGACCACGAGGACCGCGGCCGTCGCGAAATCCCGGTCGGCAGCGCTGTCGCCATCGAGGGCGACGACCTGCCGGCACACAACGAGCGCGTCTGGCTGAAAGGCTATGGCTGTGTGCGCCACACCCGCGATGCCTTCGAGTTCACCGGTGACGACCTCGCGGTTGTCAAGGAGGGTGACGTGGACGTGATCCACTGGACACCCGCAGACGGCTCGCGAGTGCGCATGCGAACGATGGACGGCGATGTCGAGGGCGTGGCCGAACCCGGCGTTCTCGATTGCGACCCGGACGACATGGTCCAGTTCGAGCGTGTCGGTTTTGCACGCATCGACGCCGTCGACGAGGACAGCGACGACGAGAACGTCCTCGCGTACTTCGCACACCCCTGATACGGATTATTGTAGCGATTTACCGGTGATCGTCTACCCTGTGGCGACGATCACCGGTAAGCAACTACAATAAACCGTATGAGAGAGTTGTGAGCTATTCGTCAGTGACCCGGCCCATGGTGGCTACATCACTGCAAGTCGTATCTATCGAGTATCTCGTAGGTCGGTGGACGAGCGTCGGTCACCGTACAGACCGCAAGCGCCAATTCGTCGACTGATAGCGTCGGGAAGGGTAACGTCCGATTCTCTTCTATGAAATCGACGAAGTGATAATACTCGTCGTTGCCGGCAAAGTAGCCGAGCGTCAGGTGGGGGATATAGCTCCCCTCGTCACGGGCGAGTGTCGTCGTCTGGGGCAGTCGACACAGCGTCCTGTTTAATTCGGTCAGCATACCGCTGCTTTCGGCCTCCGCGTACACGACATCGGGGAAGAGATTGATCTGTGGGAACGTCGTCTCGAACGGCCCCCAGTCGCCAATCGAGTCTGCGATCGCCGCCTGCGCTCGCTGAATCGTCGCGTCGGCGATATCCACGGCAGTCGAGGTCGGTTCGAACGTCTTGATCGTGATGTGGAGCTCGTCCAGTGGGGTTGGACGGACGCACTCGAACGTCCCGAGACGATCCCGGATCTCACTGTAGGAAGACAGAACATCCGGGTCCTCGACAGTTACGAGCAAGACGAGTCGCCGCCGGCTGTCGGCGTCGGACTCTGTCGGCGACGGAACGATTTCGCGACGCTGCTCCCAGTATTCGTCCGCGCTCGATGCCATCGGCGAATCGTGCATGCTTGTTAGTGACGTTAGTGGTTAGGAATACGAAATGTTTTGTATTCCTCGTCACAGCCCTCGCATGAGATTCATCACTTCGTCACTGACATCGGATTCGACCGCGACGATATACGTGTGCCCCGGTTCGAGCACCGTCTCCGAGCCGGCGATCCGGTGGCCATCGGCAGCAGAGACCACGAGACTGCCGCGTGGGAGTGCGACGTCAGTCAGCGATTTGCCGGCGACGGGCGCCTGGTCGGCGACGGTAATTTCCATCATGTCGAGTGTCCCTGTAACAGCCTGGAGCGTTCGTACGTCCCGTTCGATAGCATTTGCCGCCGCTCGCGCGCCAGCGGTCTCCGGAAAGATCACTCCATCGACAAGACCATCGTACTCGTCGCCGACCGACCGCTCGGTCCGCATGACGGTTTCGACCGCCGGTTCGAGGTGGTTTGCGGCCATGCAGATCGCCAGATTGGTCCCGGTCCGGGCAGTCAGCGCGGCAACCACGTTGGCCCGGTCGAGTCGTGCCTGGGAGAGGACCGACGGTCGTGTTGCGTCGCCCTCGATGACAGTCGCGAAGTACTCGTCGCTCAGTTCCGCGACTGTCTCGGCGTCGTTCTCGATGACGACCAGGTCGTGGCCTCGCTCGTCTAGCAGTTCCGCCGTCCGTTTCCCGACACGGCCGCCGCCAGCGATCACCGTTCTGAGTGGGGCCATGGTCAGTTACCTCCCTCTTTGCTGGTAACGCCTGTCTCGACGCCGGGCTGGTCGATAGTGTCCTCAGAACTCGGCGTCTCGCTGTCCGATGACCGAGCCCATTCGAGTGCGTAGTAGGCAATCCCGCCAAGCAGGATCCACCCGCCAGTCAAGAGCAGTGCCAACTGATCGGTCTGCAAGAGGTACGTGATCAGGACGCCAGTCAACACGAGATTCAACAGGATACCGAGCAGTGGTGGGACCGGGTAGTACGGCATCTCGTAGGGCCGGTTCATGTTCGGGCGCTCACGCCTGAGTTTGATCACCGCTCCGTTGACGATGATAAAGGAGAGCAAGAAAAAGAGACTGGACATGTTGCCCGCACTCTTTGTCGGCAATACGACCGATCCGAGCATCACGACGGCACTGGTCAGAATCGCGACAAACGGCGTCCCAAAGCGGTGATGGAGTTGCCCGATAGATTGGATCAACTGCCCTTCACGCCCCATCGAGAAGGCAACTCGAGACGACGCGATGACGACGGCGTTGAGCGCGGTCATCGTCGAAAAGACTGCACCGAAGACGATCACCGCACCGCCATTCTGGATGATCGGGATATCTGCCGGCATGAAGGAAGTCGCCGCTCTGGCGATGCCGGCCTCGCCGGCCTCGGCGAGTCCCGGGGCCCCGAGGGTCCCGATTGCGACGACCACGACCAGAACGTAGATGACGACGGTCGCACCGAGGCTTGCGAAAATCGCCTTTGGAATGTTCTCTCGGGGGTTCTCGACTTCTTCGGTGATGGTCGTGATGAGGTCGTATCCCTCGAACGCGATGAAGGTAAGCCCCAGCGCAGGGAGGATACTAAACGCCGAGTCGTCGCCCGGAAAGAGCGGATCGAAGTTCTGGAACGTGAAACTCGTTTCGCCGCCGCCAGTGGCTGACAGGAAGCCAAAGGCCACGAACACCAGCAGGATTGCGATTTTCACGATGGTAAAGACCGTCTCGACGCTCCCGCTTGCGGCCGTCGAGACTGCATTCAGGGCAACGAGACAGAGCACTGCAATAAACGCCAATCCAGCCTTCGCAGGAACGGTCGCCGAGACGACCGGGAGTGCGATCGCTCCGACCGCATCCAGCGGTGGAACGAATCCGTAGACGTGCAGGAGTTCGAGAAAGTTCGGGGCAAACCCGAGTGCGTACAGCGCACCGGCAATCATGTAGGCGAACCACAGCATCCATCCCATCATGAACGAGACGACATCGTCGAACGTCTCCCGGGCGAATGCATACCCGCCACCGCTCTTGGGAACTGCCGAAGCCAGTTCTGCGTAGGATAGCCCAGTAAATGCTGTCACGGCCCCATTGAGGGTGAACACGAGGATCGCGGCCGGCCCCGCAATCTCGGCAGCCAGCCCCGTCAGTACGAAGATTCCTGCACCGATCATCGCGCCCATACCGATCATCGTCGCGTCCAACAGTCCCAGTTCTGCTGCTGGTTTTCGCTGTTTGTGGCCCATCTGTGACCTGTGTCGACTGACAGGATCCGACACATTTAACCATTATATATAAAATCCTTAATTTCCATTGAGGGGATTAATAGTGATTATTGTCGCCGATTACCGGGTCGGTCGCGTGCTGCCGTGCGATCTATCCCGGAAAGTCCGACAATAATCACTATAAATCGATTTCATAGCAGCCTTACTGTCCCGTGGTGAACAAACAACGACCAGTTCTAGATCCGTTCGCACAACGTTTTCGTTATCCCCGGAACAGTTGTCTGACCTCCTCGGCGACAGCGGGTTCGACAGCGACGACAAACGTCTGCCCGGGTCGCAGGACGGATTCGGCACTCGCGATCTCTGCCTGCTCGATGTCGGAGATGACGACCGACCCTTCGGGCAGTCTGATATCGGCGAGTGCCCGGTTAGCGACTGGCGCACCGGGAGCGACCCGTATTTCCAGTAGTTCGATCTGTGCGGTCGTCTCTTCGAGCGACTGGATATCTCGCTCGACAGCGTTGACTGTTGCCCGCGCACCGGCCTGCTCGGGAAAGACGATTTCGTCGACGTACTCCGCGTACTCGGAGGTGGTTTCGTACACCGACCGCATCACCGTTCGGATATCGGGAGCGATCTCTGCGGCAAGTGTGCAGACGGTGAAGTTCGTCCCCATCGTATCGGTCATGCTGGCGACGACATCGACTCGTCCGAGGTCGGCCTGTTCGAGTATTGCAGCGTTCGTGGCGTCGCCTTCGATGACCGTTGCCAGGTGTTCGTCGGCGATATCCGCGACGCGCTCGGGGTTGCGTTCGATGATGACGACATCGTGGCCGCGGTCGTCGAGTAATCGAGCAGTTCGGAGTCCGGTCCGGCCACTTCCGACGATGACGACCCGCATATCGTTTGTGTTTGCCATGTTTTTCGACTCCCCTCTCGTGAATACAGGTCGATATCGGTCCCTGCAAAAAAAAGGTTGGTGGGGTGACACTGGTACTAATCAGATGAGCAACCGTGCCGAATACATCGAAGACACCGAAAGCCCTCGCTTTGCGCGGCGGCAGTTGCCCGGCTGCGGTGCTTTCGTCGTCCTCAGAAATCGGAGATTTCTGATGGGCTGCGCAAGAGCGCCGCTCTTGCGAACGCCCGGGAGGGACCGACCGCCGCTCGCCCTTTCATCCACCAGGTATCGGCTGGTTCGCCGACTGAATCCTGGCGGATGAAAGGGCGAGTGCAGTTGCAGGAACCCGGACCCCGCAAGCCACGAGGGACTCCGTCCCTCGGCCCGTGCGAACGGCTCCGCCGTGAGCAGACACCGACTGGAGCGCAGCGTGGGTCCCGGGACTGCAACTGTGCGAGGGCTTTCGGTGCTTGCGTTTCTCTCGATCTCTTCTCTGAACGCTGCTGTGACACTGGAGACCAACGCCGTCTGTCGCCAGGTCGCTCTGGTATATAAAACGGTCTCGGAGTGTCTGTCACGGACAGGGATCGGCGATTGTCTCTGAATCCGGCTTCCCGACACGCTCTTGTGCCAGCAGTACCCACGTGTACGTCAGTGACGACTGATCCGGATTCCCAGACGGTTCATCGCGACATCGACTTTCACGAAACGCCCGAGCGAACGCTCTCGCTGGACGTGTACGAACCGATCGCTGACGGACCGTCCCCGACCATCGTGCTGTTCTACGGTGGTAAGTTCTGGGAGGGTGACAAAGAGCGGATGGCCCAACCTGCAACGGCGCTGGCCGCGGAGGGCTACGTCGTCGTGACACCCAACTATCGACTCTCGGACGAGGCGACGTTCCCGGCCGCACTGATCGACGCGAAGGCCGCCGTCGAGTGGTGTCGCGCCGAGGGAGAGAGGTACGGGATCGATCCCCGGCAAATCGCCACCGTCGGCCACTCTGCGGGCGGGAACCTCGCGACGCTGGTGTCGGTAACTGCTGCGGAACCGGGGTTCGAACCCGAGGCGTACCCCGGCGTGTCCTCCACAGTCCAGGCCGCCGTTGGCTGGGCCGGCGTCTACGACCTCGCCTTTCCCGACGGCCCAGATCCGGAGTGTCACGTCCAGTATCTCGGTGGCACGCGCGAGGACGTGCCGGAGGCCTACGAGTTTGCTTCGCCGATGGGCCAGACGGATCTGCAGACGCCGCCGACGCTGGTCGTCCACGGCGACGACGACGACGCACTCCCCGTCGACCAGGCGAAGCGCTACGCCGAATCGGTCGACACCTTCACGACGGGCGAGTTCCGCCTCTTCGAGGACGCGGGACACACGTTCCCGATAGCGTCGCTCGACCGCACCGTCGAGGTGACAGTCGAGTTCCTGAACCGGCACCTCGGCGAATCGCCAGGCAACGACCCGACGGACCGGTGACAGTGGGTTTAAAACTTAAGTGCGTGCCGGCGGTGGTGCTAGATACCAATGGCCATAGATCCGGAGTTCGAAGAGAACCGCGACATTGCCGACGAACACGAGGAACACAAGGTGTGGGGTCCTGTCGAGGAACCAGAGACACTCGGCATCCACGGCACGCACGTCGCCGTCGACTTCGACCTCTGTATCGCCGACGGTGCATGCCTGGAGGACTGTCCGGTCGACGTGTTCGAGTGGGTCGACACGCCGGACCATCCGGAAAGCGAAATCAAGGCAGACCCGACACACGAGGACCAGTGCATCGACTGTATGCTCTGTGTCGACGTCTGTCCCGTCGACGCCATCGACGTGGATCCGGGCCGTGCTGGCCGGATCTGACAGTGCCACGACGACAGGGTTTCTCGTGTGAGAATTCGGCGGCAAAAACCCGTTCCATTCACGCGACGCCGAACCTACTGCTTAAAAATCGAGCACAAAAGACTATTACGTACCCGTGGGTGAGATACACACACGAGGGTACCGTAACCAATGCACACAGTCGTACTGACGAAAGGCGTTCCCGATTTCCGTGAGGGACAGGTCTCGTTCGACGAGGACGGCCACCTCGAACGGGGGAAGACGCCGACCGTGATGAACCCGAACGACAAGCACGCGCTCCGTGCGGCGTTGCAGACGAAAGTCCGCAACGGCGGCGACGTGACACTGATGAGTATGGGGCCGCCCGGCTACAAGGAAGTCCTGCAGGAGGGAATGCGTGACGTGTACGCTGACGAGCTGTATCTCCTCTCGGACCGGGAGATGGGGGCCGCAGACACCTGGGCAACGGCGATGACCGTCGCCACGGGTATCCAGAAACTCGACGACGAGCCGGCCCTCGTCTTTGCCGGTTTCAAGACCGCCGACGGCGAGACCGGCCACACTGGGCCACAGACGTGCTGGTGTCTGGATATGCCGATGATCACCCACGTCATCGCACTGGATGTCGACGAGGAGGCCGGGACAGTCCGGGCGAAGCGACTCGTCGAAGGCGATATCGAGGAAATCGAGACCGTCGAGACGGAACTGCCGGCCTTTGTCGTCGCCGATCCGGAGTTCGAACCGACCTACCGGAAAGCCAGCCACAGGCTCCGCTGGAAGGATCTGCGCGAGGAGACCCAGGAACGGGCCGAGGCGCACGAAGACTACCTCACAGTGTGGGATCACGAGGACCTGAATCTCGATCCCGACTACATCGGCCTCGATGGCTCGCCGACTATCGTCGCCGGCGTCGATCCGATCCCGAAGGCACCCGCCGAACGGGAGGCGACGATGATCGACGGCGTCGACGACCCGGAGATCGAACAGGTGTTCGACGAACTCGACGCGTATGCGGCAGGTGACTGACCATGCCCGAGATAGACCCAACAGAGTACGAAATCGCGGCACTCGGTCCGAAGATCACGGACATCGACGACCCCGAGGAGATCGAGGCGATGCTCGCCCTCGAACGTGATGGCGAGGACCGGGTTCCGGTAAAGACGCTACTGGAGGATCGACTGGAGAAACTCACCGCCGAAGACGAGGCGGTCGATCCCAGCGAGGTCGACCTCTCGGAGTTGACTGTCGCCGACGTGGCAAACCTCGTCCGGGACGTCGACGATGCCGACGTGTTGCGGGACATGCTCGAACGCGAGAAAGACGGGCAGGACCGCAAAACGGCAAGGAGCCAGATCGAGAGTCGAATCGAGTCCATCGAGGGCAGCGAGGACGAGGACGGCGAAATCGAAGAAGTCGAGCACGTCCCGCCCGAGGAGAAACACCCCGACCTCGATCATCCGACCGACGAGAAGCAGTGGGTCGAGGGGACTGTCGAGGGCACGTACCGGGACATGTGGGTCTACTGCGAGACCCAGCAGGGCGAACTGATCGACGTTTCCCGCGAGATGCTCGGGAAGGCCCGGGAGTTGATGGACGACTACAACGCAGACCCGGCCGGTGACCGTGGCGTCGCCGACGACGATTCCTCGGGCCACTACGGCGGCGACGAGGAGGGCAATCCCGAGGCGGTCGTCGCCGTTCTCATCGGCGATTCCGTTGGCGACCTCACCGAGGAAGTGCTGGCTTACGGCGCAGACCGGGTCGTCTACCACGAGGACGACCGCCTCGACCGCTTCCGGCACAAGCCATACACTGAAATCTTCTGTGGGATGTGTCGTGACGGCGACTACGACTGGCGGGACTACCACGAACCCCGGTATACGCTGTTCCCGGCGACGAACAACGGCCGGGACCTCTCGGCGCTCGTCCAGGGTGAACTCGACTCCGGCCTGGCGAGTGACTGCTCGGGACTGTACATCGAGAGCGCGATGATCTCGAACCCCGCCAAGACCGGCCAGGCCGGCGACAAAAGGGAGTTCGAGCGCATCCTGCACATGAAGCGCCCGGACTTCTCGGGCTTCGAGTACTCGACAATCCTCTGTATCGACAAGCCAAACCGGGACTTCCACCCGCAGGGTGGCTCGGTGATCCCCGGAAGTTTCGAGATTCCCGAGGCAGAGCCAGAACCCGAGGGCGAGGTCGTCGAACATGAGATGGACCTCGAGGAGTCGTGGTTCCACGTCGACGTAACCGACTACGATCAGCTCGACGAGGGCGTCGACCTGACCGGTCACGACGTGATCGTCGCAATGGGGCGTGGCATCGGCGACAGTCCGACTGAAGGGATCGAACTCGGTCTGGATCTCGTCGATGCCTTCGAGGACGCCGACCTCGGCCTCTCGCGGGGCGTCATCACGTCGTCGTACAGTTTTGACAGTCACGTCGAGCAGTACATCGGTGAGGATCGCCAGATCGGCGAGTCCGGTCAGGTCGTCGAACCGGACATCTACATCGCGGCCGGCATCTCCGGCGCGATCCAGCACAAGGTCGGGATGGACGAGTCCGATACGATCATCTCGATCAATACGAACACGGACGCCGACATCCGGGACTTCTCGGATTACTTCATTCAGGGCGACCTGTTCGAGGTGTTGCCTCGACTCACAGAGGCCGTCGAGTCGGGCGAACTGCCGACGGCACTCCAGGAGGTCAGCGATGACTGAGCACGAACAGTACGAGGCTGTCGTCGTCGGGTGCGGACCCGGCGGCGCGGCCGCGGCAGCGACACTGGCTAGAAGCGGAATCGAGACACTCGTCCTCGAACGCGGGGCCGAACCCGGGTCGAAGAACGTCTCGGGTGGCCTCATCTATGCCGAGGAGTCCGCTCCCTACACCATCGACGACCTGTTCCCGGACTTCCGCGAGCAAGCGACCGAACGGCCGGCGACAAAAAACTACATCCACAACATCTCCGGCGAGCAGGTCGCGACGTTCGACATCTCGCAGTTGCACCACCACGACACGGAGTGGGCCGACGCCGTCCTCCGCCGGGAGATGGACTCGTGGGTCGGCGAGCGCGTCCACGAGATGACTCGCGAGACCGGCGGCGGGCTGCTGACCGACGTGCGCGTCACTGGTCTCCTGCGTGACCAGGGAGAAATCGTCGGCGTCGAGATGGCCGAACTCGACCCCATCGAAGCCGACATCGTCGTCGCCGCCGACGGCGTCAACTCCGAACTGGCCCGCGACGCCGGTCTGATGGACTGGGAGGAACCCGAGGAGTGGTTCCAGGGGGTCAAGGCTGTCGTCGACATGCCACCCGAGGTGATCAACGAGCGGTTCGACATCGACGACGACGAGGGTGTTGCCCACCTGTTCTCGGGCGACCTGTTCGAGGGTGTGCGTGGCGGTGGCTTCCTCTATACGAACGAGGCCTCTCTGTCGATTGGCACCGTCTTCCACCTCGATTCCATCGCGGCCGAACGGGCCGAGCCACACGAACTGCTCGACAGCCTTCTCACCCACCCACTGATGACCCAGTGGCTCGGCGACGAGTACGAGGAACGGGAGTACTCGGCGAAGTTGGTACCCGATTCGAAGAAGGTCGCCCACGAGTCACCACACAGGGACCGTCTCGTCCTCGTCGGCGACGCCGCCGGCCAGATGCAGGCCCAGGGGCCGATCATCAAGGGGATGAACCACGCCGTGACGGCAGGCGCACTCGCCGCCGAGGCGTATACGACGGCCAAATCGCGAGGCACTCCTCACGACGCCGGCCGGCGCTACGAGCAGAAACTGAACGAGGAAGGCGTGATGGACAAACTCCGGCCGACCAGCTACGATATCGTCGGCAAACTCGGTGAAACAGATTCGATTGCCTCGCTTACCGACACCATCGCCGAGTCGGCACTCGGTCGCTTCGGCGTCCGAACTCTCGGCGAGGGCGTCCTCGAACGGTTGTTCTCCTCGCCGCGACTGATGGCAATGATGCCCGACACCCGGACGCCGTACGTCACGATTCCGAAGATCATCGCCGAGGAACTCGGTGAGCCAGTGACCGACGAAAACACGGTCGAACCGCCGGAACTCGACGACCGGATCGGTGACCTGACATACGACGTGGGCGACCCACACATCGAACTGATCGACAACTCCTTCAAGGCGTCCGGGACGGCCGTAACGGCCTGTCCGGTCAGCGCCAAAGACTTCGGCGGTGGCTGTTATCGCGACGAGCACGTCCAGACCAATGGGAGCGAGGACCACGTCGTGAGCCTCGATACCCAGCCATGCGTCGAGTGTGGGACCTGTGCAGTCGTCGCCGACACCCACTGGGAACACCCGGACGGCGGCAAGGGCGTCGAGTACAAGGACGGATAGATGGTCGACACCGTTTCACAGTACACCGAGCGGATCGAACGACTGGCCGACGAGGCCGCCACCGTCAGGTCTGGCATCGACCCCGATCCGCCCGACGACGACCGGGCGATGGATCTGCTCCGGGAGGGTCTCGGACCGACCGTCGTGCTGTACTGTGAGGCCAGGACAGGTGAGTCGATGGTCCGCTTTTCCGAACGCGAGTTCGACCTGCTCCAGGGTGCGCTCAACGACTGGCTCGTGGCCTACGCCGCCTGCTACGGGACCAAAATCACGGCCGATTTCACGATCACGGAGGCCGCAGAGTTGCTCGTCGAAACGCACAACATCCGCGACGTGGCACAGTTGTTGACTGACGTTCCGCCGCGTCAGTGACAGTACTGAGTCCTCTCCCGAATGCTGTCGGATCGTCACTGCGTTTCTCCCGAATGCTGTCGGATGGTCGTCCATTTTCACGGCCACAGAATCCGATAAACCATTAAGTATAGGGGCGTGGTATCAATCCACATGGAATTAACCGAGCCACTACAGTTCGATCACGCGGATCGGAAAGACATCTACGAGTACGTCGAGAGCAACGGGTCAGTACCGCCCGAGGAGGTGTGCGAATCGCTTCGCATGGAACCACGACCCTTCGGCCACCACGTCGCGATTCTCAAGCGCAACGGCACACTCGAAGAGAGAGACGGCAAGCTGCGCGTCGCATACGAGGACCCCGTCGAAGAGGAGTTCACCGCCAACGATATCGAGTTCACCATTCGGCAGGCCCGTCAGGAGGATTTGACGGGATTAGTGGGTGCGATCCGGCAGGCCATCGGCGGCAAGACGTACGTCGACGCGGAGACGGTCGCCGACGTGGTCGACAGTGAGGGGGTGTTGCTCCGGCACAACGAACTCGAATCGAGAATCTTCTTTGTCGCCTGTGTCGAGGACGAGGTTGTCGGCTGGGTCCATCTCAAGCACCCCGAAATTGCTAAACTGAGCCACACCGGGGAACTCACGGTTGGCGTTCTCGACCAGTACCGTGATCTCGGTATCGGCAGTCACCTGCTCGAACGCGGCCTAGAGTGGGCCGCAAAGCAGGATTTCGAGAAAATATACAACTCCGTCCCATCGACCAACGAAGAGGGGATCGAGTTCCTCGAAGAGCACGGCTGGGAAATCGAAGCGATCCGGGAAGACCACTACAAACTCGAAGGCGAGTACAGCGACGAAGTGATGATGGCCAAGAAACTGTAATCAGGGCCAGCGGTCCTCTTCTCCCTCGATTGGTGCCGGGACGACCCCGTCTTTCTGTGCCCAGACGCGCGCATGTGCTGGACAGACCCGGAGATTCTCCCGCCACGGGATGTGTAACTCGACCGCGGCCCGTCGCTCGCAGTCGTCCTCGCCACACTCCATACGTGGACCTTCGACGGCGACAATCAAATGCGTTCCCGATCACAGCGCGACGAGTGTCATCGTCAGTAGTATCGACCCCGTCAGGACCGCTTGCATGACGGCAGAACTGAGAACGCCAAGTGTCGTAACCAGAGCGGCTTTTGCACCGGCCCTGGCGTCGTTCTGCCGGTAATACTCGGCGACGAACACCGTCAGGACCATCCCGAGGATCATCCCGAGCGGACCGCCAGAGACGATAAACAGGACGAAGCCAACGAGGCCAGCGAGAACGGCCGTCGTCGTCGACGCTCCGCCGACTCGCGCCGCGATTACGCCACCGGCGAAGTCGATGACGAACGTGAGAACGCAAACGCCCACCAGGACGAGGAGCAACAGCGTTTCGGGTTCACTGAACCCCGTCCCCCACCAGTAGACGAGGACACCGCCGAGTGAGAACGGTGCCCCCGGAACTTGCGGGATCAGACTGCCGACGACACCAGCGATCAACAGGACGAATGTGACGACGAGGACGGGAAGTGAGATCATAGGTGACGGTCGAGTTCCTCCGTAGCTGTATCGTTACCGTACAGCCGTACCAATCTTTCGACAATCCGCCCAAGTGAGCGCATGCATTCAGCTGTCGACGGGAACCCGAACTCCTCGGCCACGGTGTCCCAGGCGTGGCCCTGGAGGGCTTTCCGGACGAGGATGCGCTCTTGCCTGTCATCGAGGGCGTCTGGATCGGCCGGCGCGACGAGATGGCGGAGTGCGAGTCGCCGGGCCGGTTCCGGATCAGTGTCGAAGGCACCCGCACCACCGGGAATACCGGCGACGAGTCGCCACTCGGGCGGCGAGAGATCGAGAGCGGGCGTCCCGTCGACGGTCCGTAGCGTGGCCCGCGCGATATCCGGATCCAGGTCGTCCAGCGGGTCCGAGAGGACACTCTCGATCCGATCCAGGAACCACGACGTATGCCGTCCGATCAGGTCCGTCCCGGCCGCCGAACACGGCCTGAACATGAGTGCGGAGTACTCCCCGCTCCGGTCGTTGCGCGTCGTCGAGACGTGGACCGTCTGGTAGTCGTTGTCCGCCCAGAAGGAGACCAGTTCCGGCGTTGCCCCGTACCCGACGCCGAGCCAGTCGACCTCGTCGGCGAACTCCTCGGCCACTGCATCGAGGAGCGCAGATCCGAGACCCTGATCGCGTGCGGCGGGATGGGTCGCGATCCGGAGAATGCGCTGGCCGACCGTGATGCCGGCGGCCTCGTCGCGTAACTGTGTCGTCAGCACGTCCGGGAGCAAATTCCCGCGCACGCGCCCGCCTTCGTACATCCGCGCCCGGCGATCTGCCGGCAGGTCCCCTTCTCGGGCGAGCAAGGCGACGGAGACGACGTGTCCGTCTTCGGTCAGCGCTCGCACACGCACGTTCGGGGCATCGAGGAGGCGCGCGAGGTCGTCCGGTTCGGTCCGGTAGTGAGCGAGCACGAGTAACCCGAAGGCTTCTCGAAGCAGTCGTTCGTCTGCCAGCAATCGCTCCGACGGAAGGCGCTCGTAGTCGACAGAGGCGGGCGTTGCATCCTCGACGAGCGGATCGACTGCCGCCCGTGCATCCAGCATGAGCGCACGAAACGCCCACGACTCGACCGGATCGCGCGCTGCGTACCGGATCGGTGTCGTCATCGTCTGTTCGGTCACGTCGTAGTCACTCGCTGCGAGACGGTCACGGAAACGCACCGAGAACCCCCGTCCTGCGCCCTCGTAGCCGTGGACGGTCGTCGTAAAGGCCACCGATGGGGCGTCGAGAACGCTCTCCAGTACGCGCACGGGGAGTGCAGCGGCCTCGTCGACGATGACGACATCCACTTCGCTGGCTATGTGAGCCGTCGTCTCCGGGTTTTCGTAGTGAATTCGCCCCTCGTCGGTGCGTAACTCCTGGGGCGTGTTCGAGTCGTCGCGGCCACGGAGTGTTCCCCGTTCGTCGAGTATCTCGACTGCCCTGGCGAACACTTCGCTCGCCGACCGGTACTGTGGTGCCGTGACCAGCACCTCCGCGCCCGCATCGGCCAGCACGCCAGCGGCGAGCCCTGCGGCACTGGATTTGCCTCGCCCCCGGTCGGCCTCGACTACCAGCGCACTGCCGGGTTCGGCCATGGGTTCGAACGACTGGACAGCAGTGACCTGGTCGGCTGTCCGGCAGGCCTCGTACACCCCACGGGGGAAACGATGGCTCTCGGGGATCGTGGGCGGATCTGCGGGCAATTGCGGCGCAGGGTCGGTGAGTCCCCGTTGTTCGACGTGATCGTCGTCTGCGTCCACGATAGCGATACCGCGGTGACGACGGAGCAGGTCGACCAATCGCCGCCGAAAGTTACCGGCCACGTCGTCGATTTCGAACGGTGGGACTGCCAGTCGCTCGTCGAACCCGTCACGCCGCCCGGGCCACTCGTCGAGTGGCGGGGCGAGAAGGGCGAGCAATCCGCCGCCGTCGACTGCGCCCACCACTGTTCCCAGCGCGTTGGGCCGGCACGACTCGTGGCAGTCGAGGACGACCGCCTCACGCGTCCGACCGAGCAGTTCCACGGCGTGGACCGTTTCGAGATGCTCACAGGGGAGGAAGCCCTCCGGGCCCACGACAGTCGTCGCCGAGGCGGGAATCCCGATGCTGTCGAGTGTGCGCCCGGCGGCGTCTCGCGTCGCGGTCGGCGTGCCCGTGAAGACGACGACGCGTCGCTCGTTTACGCGTCTGGCTTCTTCGCGCAACTGGCCCACCAGTTCCATGTCTCCCATTGGCCTGCCCGCGAGTATGTGTGTGACGGTCCACTGTCGCTGACCGTGTGCCGGCCTGGCACGCGATTTCGGCTTCGAAACCCCTTTTAGGGCGCGTGGTCCAGTCACGGGTACAGCCTGCACCGGGTTGATGATGCTCCCAGCCTTCTCAGGACTACCCCGGCGGGGGAGCGCGAGCCCGCGTGCAGGAGGTGATCCATCAATGCCAGTATACGTAGACTTTGACGTCCCCGCAGACCTCGCAGAGGACGCCCTCGAGGCCCTCGAGGTCGCCCGGGACACAGGCAGTGTAAAGAAAGGAACCAACGAGACGACCAAGGCAATCGAGCGCGGTAACGCGGACCTCGTTCTCGTCGCAGAGGACGTTCAGCCCGAAGAGATCGTCATGCACATTCCCGACATCGCCGACGAGAAGGACGTTCCGTTCCTCTTTGTCGCCGAGCAGGACGACCTCGGTCACGCTGCCGGCCTCCAGGTCGGGAGCGCCGCCGCGGCAATCGTCGACGCCGGCGACGCGTCCGACGACGTCGAGGACATTGCCAGCAAGGTCGAGGAACTCCGCTGAGGTGACCGATCATGAGTGCTGAGGAATCCGAAGACAGTGGCTCCACGCCAGCAGAGGTCATCGAAGTCGTGGGCCGAACGGGGATGCACGGCGAGGCCATGCAGGTCAAGTGCCGCATCCGCGAAGGATCAAACAAGGGTCGGATCATCACCCGCAACGTCCTCGGTCCGGTTCGCGAGGGCGACGTGCTCCAGCTGCGCGAGACCGCGCGCGAGGCCGACCAGATCGGAGGACAGTAACGATGCCCCGAATCCGAGAATGTGACTACTGTGGGACGGACATCGAACCCGGTACGGGCACGATGCTCGTCCGAACGAACGGAACGACGATCCACTTTTGCTCCTCGAAGTGCGAAAACAACGCCGACCTCGGCCGCGAGGCGCGTAACCTCGAATGGACCGCGGCTGGCCGGGAGACGACTGCCGCCGAGGACGAGGCTGCAGCCGAGAGCGCGACACAGCCAGCCCAGGAAGCCGACGCGGCTGCGGAAGCCGAGGCCGACGAGCAAGTCGACGCAGACGAGACCGAAGACGATGTCGACGCAGACGAGACCGAAGACGATGTCGACGCAGACGAGACTGAAAACGATGTCGACGCAGACGAGACTGAAAACGATGTCGACGCAGACGAAACCGAAGACGATGTCGACGCCGAAGAGGCAGACGCGGACGAGGAGACTGAAGAGGCACAAGCATGAGCGAGGATCCCGAGCGCACTTTCGTGATGGTCAAGCCCGACGGCGTCCAGCGCGGGCTGATCGGCGAAATCATCGGTCGCTTCGAGGATCGCGGGCTCACGCTCGTCGGCGCGAAGTTCGTGCGGATCGACCGGGACCTCGCCGAGGACCACTACGGTGAACACGAGGGCAAGCCCTTCTTCGAGGACCTCGTCGAGTTTATCACGTCCGGTCCGGTCATGGCGATGGTCTGGGAAGGCCAGGACGCGACTCGACAGGTCCGAACGATGATGGGCGAGACCGATCCCGCCGAGTCCGCTCCGGGGACGATCCGGGGCGACCTCGGTCTCGACCTCGGTCGGAACGTCATCCACGGCTCCGACCACGAGGACGAGGGCGCAAACGAGCGCGAGATCGCCCTCTTTTTCGACGAGGCGGAACTCGTCGACTGGGATCCTATCGACGACGCCTGGCTCTACGAGTGATCGACGTTCGCCGCTCTTTCTTCGGGCCGAAACCGGCTTTTAGTGGCAGTCCGTTGTGTGTCTGTGAGCATCACCCTCTACCAACTGGACGGCTGTCCGTACTGTGAAACGGTCGCTGACCGACTGGACGAACTGGAGATCGACTACGACAGCATCTGGGTGGAACCACTCCACTCGCAGCGCGACGAAGTCAAGCGTGTCTCGGGCCAGCGCGGCGTGCCCGTCCTCGTCGACGAGGACCAGGGCGTTACGATGGCCGAGTCCGACCGGATCCTGGAGTTCGTCGAGCGAAGCTATACCGGTGGACGTCCGCAGTGATAACACCAGGGAACACGTTCCGATGGCCCCTATCCTTCCTGTTCGAAGTCGAGTGCTGCGCCGTTGATACAGTAGCGCTTGCCCGTCGGCTCTGGGCCGTCGTCGAACACGTGGCCCAGGTGGCCCTCACAGTTCGCACAGATGACTTCTGTCCGGTCCATGCCGTGGCTGGTGTCTCGGCGGGTCTCGACGGTGTCATCGTCGTACACGTCCCAGAAACTCGGCCAGCCAGTGCCCGAGTCGAACTTTTCGTCGGTGTCGAACAGTGCAGTCCCACAGCCAGCACACCGAAACGTGCCATCGTCCGTGATGTCCATCAGGTCGCTGCTGAACCGTGGTTCAGTGCCCTGTTCTCGCAGGATTCGGTACTCTTCGTCCGTGAGCATCTCGCGCCACTCTTCGTCGCGATCTGGCAATTCGTCAGCGGCCTTTTCACTCATATCCCCGGGTACGGGACGGAGACAAATAAGGATAGAGCCGGTGGCATGGGGGAGGATCACCCGTCGAGCGACACGGCACTTGCACTCGGACTCTCACCACCGTGTGGCGTTGCACGCTCGCGAACTTGTGCAGCGTGGACTGTCTCCGTCGCATCGTCGACCACGACGACTTCGCCGGGGACCGCAGGCAATCGCTCGGCCAGTGACTCGTCCATGTACGTCGGCCGAGCGGCGTCCAGCGCGTCCAGGTCTCTCTGGGTAGTCAGCCGATGTGAAACCAGCAGGTCCGACTGGGAGCGTCCGACAGCCGGGACGACACTCGGACGCTGGGTCGCCAGCACGAGGCTGACGCCGGGCGCACGTCCACGCGTCAGGATCGTTTCGAGGGCCGACGCCGCGACGCCGTCGAAAAACGTGTGGGCCTCGTCGAGGAGTATCCAGGGCAGGCGCTCGATTGTCTCCTCGATCCGGGCACGATACAGCGATTCACAGATTCCGCTCGCGACTGCGTTCATCGGGGCCGCGTCGAGACCCGAGAGGTCGACGACGGTGACCTCACCGCCGGACAGGTCGGCGGCCGAGAGACCGTCGGCATCGAACACGCGCCACCCATCGGCCATCGCGACGTGGTTGCTCGCCGCCCGCCTGTCTGCGTCCGGAGCGTCGGTCGCCTGCACCGCCTCGCGCATCTCCTCGATGGTCGTTGCGTCACTTGCGGCCTGCCAGACCAGCCCACCGGCACCCGACTCGGGTGCGAGACCGAGCAAGGCACACCAGGACTGGGGGTCCAGCGACGCCGGCGGTACGGCGGGGTCGTCGACGATAGTGGCCGGCACTGGTTCGCCGTCGGCGAGTTCGCCCATCGCCGTGAACACTCCCATCGGATCGATGATCACGGGCGCGACACCGCGGGCGCGTGCCAGTTCCTCGGCGACCACACCGAGCGTGTAGGACTTTCCATAGCCACGTTTGCCGACGATCAGCGCCGCGTGCGGGCCGTCGAGATCGAGATAGAGCGGTGCACCCTCGCTCCCATCCAGGGCCCGATAGCAACCAAGGCGACCGGTGTTCCCTGCACTCGCGTCGTCAGCACGTCCGAGAACGAAACTCACACACAGTGCTGGTGACGTTTTCGTACTTGAACTGTTGGCTGTCCCACCTCGACTCTCTGGCCGTGACAGACTATGATCGAAGCAGTCGCGCTGCCACGTCGTCCATCCACTCCGGAACGTCCAAGTCAGCGAGTGACCCGTCTCGCCACGTGGTGACCACGTCCACGTCACCGTCTCTATCCACGTCGATACGCCACTTCCGGCCGTCGTTGGCGGTGATGTCGAAGCGTGCACCGCCTGTCGGGAGTGATTCGACGTGGTCGACGGTTATCGTCTCGCCGGTGTACAGTTCCATCGTGTCAGGCATACCCGGAGTCGGGGCGTGGACGAACTTAAATTCAAGCCGCATGAAACACTTAGTTGACAGCCCGACGAGCAAGGATATGTACCAGACCCTGCGACGAAAAACGTACGAACTGCTTGCACCAGAGCTGGGCGGTGATCTGGGCTACTACGTGGACTGGGGGATCATGCTGCTAATCGTCATGAACATCATCGCGGTGATGCTCCAGACGGTCGACACGCTGTCGATACGGTTCGCGACCTTCTTTCGCTGGCTCGAGTTGGTTTCGGTCATCGTATTCACAGTCGAATACATTGGCCGCGTCTGGGCGTGCATCGACGACCCGCAATACCAGGGCCCGATCACGGGGCGGCTCCGGTTCGCAGCAAAGCCGTTACTGATCATTGACCTCCTGGCGATCGCGCCGTTTTACCTCGCCCGCCTCGGATTCGGACTCGATCTGCGCTTTCTTCGGGCGCTTCGGTTAGTTCGCATCCTCCGTCTGTTGAAACTCGCCCGCTATTCCGAATCGATGCAGGCGTTCGGACATGTGTTACGAAACAAGCGCGAGGACCTCATCTTGGCGTTTTCGGCAAACGGTCTCCTGTTGATCCTGGCCTCGAGCATGATGTACTACGTTGAGAATCCCGCTCAGCCCGAGGCCTTCTCGTCGATCCCGGCGACACTCTGGTGGGGCGTTGCGACGCTGGCGACTGTCGGCTACGGCGATGTCTATCCTATCACGCCGCTGGGGAAGCTGTTGGGTGCGCTGGTCGCCATCATTGGGATAGGGTTGTTCGGTCTCCCGGCGTCGATTCTGGCCTCCGGGTTTATCGAAGAGGCCACGGGCACGCGGACGTGTCCTCACTGTGGGGAACAACTGGATGAATAATAAGATCAGAGCCAGAAGTGGACTTATAGAATAAGGGCTCAAAACCTTAATCGACGTGGCGATTCAGTTACGGGTATGCCGATAGCCGACTGTGAGAAACAACTTCTCTGACCAAAAGACAAAGTGGCGTCAACGCCAACGTCAACGTAAGATGGGAGCTGCAGACGAACAGATTCGAGTGAGCGAGACCGTGAAGCGAAAAATCGAACGACACCGGCGGGAGGGTGAGAGTTACAACGACGCCCTTGAGCGCATCCTCGACGAGGAGGACGCCGGCGACTTCTACGACGGGTTCGGCCGGTGGTCCGACAAGGAGGCCGACCGCGTCCGTGAGGGCCGGCGGAAGTCGAAGGAGAAGCGGAAGCGTCGGATGCGCGAGCGGGCCGAGGACGCTGCATGAAGGTCCTCGACGCAACCTTTCTGATCGACTACCTGGACGGCGTCAAGGCGATCCGCGAGTTCTACGAGGAGCACGGTGGTGAGGAGATCCGATGGGTTGCTCCCGTCCCGGCGTTCGCCGAGGCTCTCGTCGGTGAGGGGAACCTCCCGAGCGGGGATGTCGACGGGGCCCGCGCGGACCTGGCGTGGGTCGACGTTACTCCCATCGATGAGCGAACGGCCGTGACGGCAGGGTACATCGCAGACGAGATCGCGCCGGGCGGGCCCTATCTGGACGGGCCCGACGCGCTGATCGCAGCGGTCGGCCGCGAACTCGACGCGCCGGTGGTCTCCGGGGACGGGGACCTCACTCACGAGGAGACGAAGAAGGTCGTCGACGTCGAGGAGTACTGACCGCCGCCGAGCACGTTGGACTTTACGACACGACCAATTTCTGTGAGTGGGTCGACCGGACCCGATAGCGACCGCTCTTTATGCACTGGAAGCGCGAGAAGGATTTGAACCCTTTTCAAGTAAGCCAGGGGTGGGATTTGAACCCACGAACTCTCGATTACAAGTCGAGTGCTTGGACCACCCAAGCTCCCCTGGCCCACCCGGGCGTTGTGGGGGGACCAATTAGAGAGTATCGTTTTCGGTCGGCTTTTCCAGCCCGATCCGGTGTGGTGTGTAGCCGTGCCGGCGGTAGAATCGTCGAGCCGCGTCGTTGGTCGCCATCACGTCCAGCGAGATGACGTCGACACCGCGGTCTGCCAGACGGGATTCTGCGGCTTCGAGCAACTGACTGCCGACGCCCGCTTCGCGGTGTGGTTCTGCAACGTAGATGTTGCGCACGAGACCGCGTCGCACGTCCTGTTCGTACTCGCCGGTTTCGACAGTGAACATCACGAACCCGAGGATCGAACCGCCCTCGACGGCGACGAGGAGTTCGTCGGCGATAATATGCTTGAGAACGGCATCGCGGATTGTCGCCCGATTCTGCTCCGGGAGGATGTGTGCGCCGTAGGCTCGCTGGTCCGTTGCGAGGTCGACCCACTGGTCCGTAATCGCTCCGGCCTGGTCCGTCGATGCGGCCTGAATCTCCATCCTGATACTATGCCCGTCGTCAGATGTCTCGACAGTCGGCACAGAGCAACTGTCCGTTGAACGACGCGAGGTCACGCGCCAGCGAACCGCACAGCTCACAGATTCCCTGGTCGTCGAAGGAGTCCTCGGCGGCGCTGCTGTTCTCCGTCGTGGTGGTACTGACGGCTGTCATCTGGGCCTGCTGTTGCTCGTCTCGGGCGGTCGCGGTCGTCTCGGACCCGAGTGTCGACGTCGCGAGGATGTCGTGTTCCGTGACGATTCCGTCCGGTTCGCCGCCGTCAGAGACAACGAGCCAACCCGTCGACCACGACGACATGCGGTCGCGGGCCTCCGATAGTGTTTCCTCGGAATTGACAGTTGGAACTGATTCGGTCATGATGTCTTCGACGGTCGCAGTACCCGGGTCGCCGCCCTTGACGACGTGCGCGAGCACGTCCCGTTCGGTCAATACCCCGACGGGTTTACTCCCTCGCAACACGACGGCCAGTTCAGTCTCCTCCCGCAGGAGGAGTTCCGTCGTTTCGAGAACACCGTCCGATTCACTCACACCGACGAATTCGCGCTCCATCACCTCCCGCACAGGTACGTCTCGATTCATGGTAACGGATAGCACACAGGTGCCCTAAAAAGTACCTACACTACGCTTATGTGGCCGCCAGACGAATGTACTAAATTGGCCGCTTTCAGCAAGCGGTAGCGCGGAGCCTCCGTCCTCAAGCGCGAGCAAGTCGGGGTCGGTAGATGCCGCGAGTAAACCGGCATCTGTGGTGCGAGGCCGGGTGGCCTCGTATCCGACGCTCGGGAACGACGACCGCGAACGGGTTCGACTCCCGTCCCCGTTTTGGGGGAGAGCGCGAGAACACCGGGAATTAAACCGGCGGGACAATCCACGGCACGGCTCCAGCAGGCGGGTCGCAGCACTGCTCCGATCCGCCGGCCACGCCGTGGACGGTAAGAGGAAGCCGGGCCGCACCCATGTCGTTCGAAAGGCGTTTTACGCCTTTCGTGATGACGAGAGAGCTTCGCTCTCTCGAACCACACGGGGTCGCGGGGCACAATATCGTTGCGGTAAAGCCCCGCCCTCACGGAGTGACCGACCGCTGCAAGGCGAAAGGGAGCGAGTAGGGTGGGGTAGTTTACGCGATGCGAACCTCGTCTCCAGTTGCGCGACACTCTTCGAGCGCGTGTTTCGCTGCCATCCCCGCATCGGCAGCGACGGCACCGTTTCCGACGCCGACCTTGAGTTCGACGCCGACCGCGCTTTCGACGTGGTCAATCGCATCCCGATAATCCCCAGCGTCGAGATCCGGACACGTCGTGATGACGTTGTCCCCACCAACGAAAAACGAAAGTGCGTCGTTGATCCGTCGCATATGCCGCATCAGTTCCGCGTACCCCTGTTCGATCTCGATGAACGTGTCGAACTCGTTGAGTTGGTCGGTGTACTTCTCGGTGGCGTCGTTCACGTCGAAGTGTGCGATCTGGACGTCTTCGTCGGTCCGGAACTCGTTGTCAATGGCACGGCCACGCAGGATCTCACGACGCTGCTTGTCCTGTGCGCTCCCTGCTTCCTGTAACTGTTCGGTCGCCGTTCCGAGCGCCGACGCGGGCGACGTGCCCGTCGCGACACTGAGACTCATTGTCACCGGATACCGGTTGCTGACTGACTCCTGAATCAGGGCGTGATCGTCCATATCGACGCCGTTACTCACGGCGATCATGTTGTCGAATCTGGTGAAAAAGACGTAGGCGTCTCGGTTGCCAAACAGTTGCGAGAGATCGGCGAACAGCCGAGACTGGAGTGTCTGGAGGTCTACTTCACGGCGCGGTTCCGGGGTCACAGTCCACGGGCCGTAATTGTCGATCTGTATATGGGTCACCTGCGTGTTGGTCACAATCGATTCCGTCTTTGCAACCGACGGGTATTGATCTGTCGAAAGTCCCCGGATACCACGAGGGTCGTCGTCCCTCTGCCGAACGGGTGACAGTTTCACGACAGCGTTGCCGTGACGCGTTCGTCTGGCGAGAGAGACAGTGTTCCGAGCATCGAGTCGTAGGTCACTACTGTCGTCGCGGTCAGTTTCGGCAGGTGTTCGGCGAAGAACTCGTCTCGAACTGCCCGGCGTTCCGTTTTCGATATCGACGTTGGATCCGTTTCCAGTTCGCGTGCGCGCACCGCTGTCGCCAGGTCGTCGATGACGACTGGCTGGTCACGTTCGGCCAGTATCTCCAGAGCGATCCGTCGCCGGTCTGCAGCGAGGATGTCTTCGATGACTTCCTCTGGCAGTCGTGAACCGCTACCCATTGGTGTGTCACTGGTTGCCATACAACCGTATACGACGGCCTCCCAGAAGTATGTATCGCGGCCACACGCTGTCTGGTGTGGACCAGTTTCACATACTGCCGGCTGTCACTGTGTCACGAGATTCGCGACCCCGGGGTCCCAACAGCTGTGACAGATAGACGGACAGCCGGCAGATCAGGCGTGTTCGAGTCCGTATGGCCAGTGATCCGCCTCGCGGAGAGCGCGGCCGACCGCGCTGTGGAACTCGGGGAAATCCTTAAACTCGCTTTCGTCGACGTGGTCGAAGATGTTCGAGAGACTGACGACCGTCTCGTAGTCGATTCGAATGGGGTGGTCACCGTACTCCGCGACGAACGACGACGCCGAGAGCGGGAAATCAGATTCTTCGTCGATTTTTTTCGCGATCACGGCGTGGCCGTACTTCCGTTGGCCTTCGCTGCCCTTCTCACCGTCAGGATCGTGGGGCCAGTCCATGCCCGATGGGTGGGGCGACCCACGCAAAAATCTCTCGGTTACCAGCGTCGCAAGAGGACGAGGATGACCCCGATGACTGCGACACTGGCCCCGATTCCGATCTCTGCCAGCCCCATCGATCCGGATGCTGGCAGGGGGAGTTCGAAGCCGCCGCCGCTCTGGTCTGTTTCGGTGTCTTCGTCTCCTGCCTGCGTCTCACTTTCGGCCGGTTGACTGATTTCCGTTTCTGTGCCATCGCCGTCGCCCGACTGTTCGAGCGTCGCTGTTCCGGTTTCCGCGCTATCGTCTGTCGCGGTTCCCTGGCTCCCCGTTTCTACGACGACCTGACCGACGAACTGATCGTCGAGTGCGACACGATAGGTTCCGTCCGTCGTGATCCGGTGGCTGACGGTGAGATTCTGGCGCTCGCCTGGTTCCAGTGTGATGGTCCGGTTGCTCACGACAGACTCGTCGATCCGGAGCGAAGCCGTGTACTCGCCCGCGACGCTCCCGGTGTTGGTGACGTTTGCAGCGACAACGATGCGTTTGTCTGTCTCACCGGAACTCGTCGACAGCGAGTGCCCATCGACAGTGAACGACGGAGCAAGTGACCCGATGACGAGTGCAGACGTGTCCGTCGCCTCTGCTTCGTAGACGTATCGGGAGTCTGTCGTCTCGACGACTGTCGTCTCGATGCGCTCGTATCCGTCTTCCGTCCGACTGTACACGCTGATATCGTCCCCGGAAAGTCCACTGTCTGTGATTGTCGTCCGGTCGAGTGCGATCCGGATGTGCCGGTCATCGACACCAGAGATCGACTCGACGCTCACCGCCCCCAGGACGGTCGTTGCATCCCCCGTCGGTACCGAGAACGAGGCGTTCGTCGGTTCGGTGTCCGTTTCCACGCTCCGGCGGAACTCGTTTCGAAGCGACCGCATCTGCAGCGACCTGACGGCGACCGTGTCGTTCGTCGGCGGGAACTCGGCGGTCACCTCGCTATCGTAGGGAATTCGGCCGCCACGGATCACCAGTGATCGGCCGTCGGATCGTGCTGCCGTCGTCTCGACGACTGCCCGCTTGACGGTCAGGTTGCCCGCCTCCTTGCTGTCGACCACGATTCTGTAGGTCCCTGGCTCGTCGAAGCCAATCTGCTCGGTAACGGTCCTCTGTCCCCCCGATTCGACCTGATACCGGTCTTTGTACTCGACTGTTCCGTTGGCTTTTATTTTGACCGTCGCTGCGCCCGAATCTCCCGTGTTCCTGAGATCGAACGTGACATTCATTCCCTCGCCCGCGAGCGCCGTCTCCGTTTCGAGAGATGCACTGGCGACAAAGACCTGTGGCGCTGCAAGCGCTGGCCCGACTGTCCCGACGAGCACAACGGCGACGAGTGCCGTAGCTATACTCCCTTCCCGCCCCAGTGTCGCAACGTTCCTCACCATCGCAAACCCTGTTGGGTCCTCTCACTACTCACGGGGGTATAAGCTTCGTGATCTTTTGTGCCTTCCTGTGACCCCGAGAAACTAAAGCACGCGCGGAACACAGGTCGACGTATGGAACCCGATTTCACGGATCTGGATACTGCTCTCGAGGAGCGTGCTGTCGACGGCTATCTGATCGATGCCGATTCGGAGGCCTCGGATCAGTACTATCTCTCCGGATTCGACGCCCCGGACCCGTTCGTGACACTGTACGATGGGGACGTACACCTGTTGTTCTCTCGCAGTCTCGAATACGGCCGTGCAAAGAAGGAAGCACGCGCGGACACCGTCGAGCGCTACGTCGACTTCGATCACCAGTCGAAGGTTCGCGAGCACGGCCCTCGCGAAGCGATTTCGCACGTCCTCGCCGACTTCTTGACTGCCTACGATGTCGATGCGGTCGCGGTCCCGCCACGCTTCCCGCTCGCTACTGCGGATGGGTTGCGTGCCCGCGGCCTCACCGTCGAACCGGACGAGGAGGGTCTGATCACGAAACTTCGTGCGACGAAGACAGCGGCGGAAGTCGACCACATTAGGGCGGCCCAGCGGGCCAACGAGAGAGCGATGGCCGCCGCCGAGGAGATGCTGTCGGCGGCACGTGTCGACGAGAGCAACAGACTGGTCCTCGATGACGAACCGCTGACGAGCGAGCGCGTGACGGAGGAAATCGAGGTCACGTTGCTGGCCCACGGTTGTGGTCTCGACGAGACGATTGTCGCCTGTGGTTCGGACGCCGCCGACCCCCACGACCGGGGCAGTGGACCGCTCCTGGCCGACGAACCGATCATCGTCGACATCTTCCCCCGGGACACGGAGACGAAGTACCACGCCGACATGACGCGCACGTTCGTCGTCGGCGACCCTGGCGACACGGTCAGGGAATGGTACGACCTGACCGCCGAGGCACACGCGGCAGCCCTGGATGCAGTCGAACCCGGCGTGACCGGTGAAACGGTCCACGACGCCGCCTGTGACGTCTACGAGGACGCAGGCCTGCCGACGCTCCGGAGCGACGAGTCGACGGAGACGGGATTCATTCACAGCACGGGCCACGGCGTCGGTCTCGATGTCCACGAACTCCCGCGCGTGAGTCCCAACGGTGGCGAACTCGAACCGGGCCACGTCATCACGATAGAGCCAGGTCTGTACGACCCCGATGTCGGCGGGGTCCGGATCGAGGATTTCGTCGTCGTTACCGAGGACGGCTACGAGAACCTCACCGACTACCCGAAAGAACTCGTCCTGTAGCGCGGTAGCGACGCGTCTTCGTGCCTATAGACGGTACTGTTCGAATAAACAACCGTGCCGGATATGTTGGAGACACCGAAAGCCCTCGCTTTGCGCGGCGGCAGTTGCCGCCGCGGAGAAGGCGGTCGGTGGAACCGACCGCCCACTCGACCACTCCGGGGCTCGCTGTCACACCGAAAGCCCTCGCTTTGCGCGGCGGCAGTTGCCGCCGCGGAGAAGGCGGTCGGTGGAACCGACCGCCCACTCGACCACTCCGGGGCTCGCTGTCGTCCGAGAGAGCGCAGCTCTCTCGTGATGACGAAAGACCTCCGGTCTTTCGTCATCACGAAAGGCGCGAATGCGCCTTTCGGTCGACAGCGTGGGTCCCGGGACTGCAACTGCACGAGGGCTTTCGGTGCTTTGTAAGCGTTTCTCTCGATCCCTTCTCTGAACACTGCTCCATAGACACAATGGACATTTATTAGTCCAGATTGTCGAACTATGACACGTCATGCCAGCCTTCGAAACCTACGAGTGTGCGACCTGTGACGAATCGTTCACAACACATCCGAGTTCGAACGCGGCAGAAAACGGGTTTTGTAGTCCAGTTTGCCGGACAGCGGCGGCCTGATCGCGCGCGTGCAACCGGATGAGCAATCGGTTGCAAATGATACTATCCATCGGCCATCGCTCATCGACTGTCGGCTCGTTGTCAACTGGCAGGACACCGTCGATGTCGACGGTCTCGTCCGTCAGGACGAATCCTGATTATCGATATCGACTTCGATCGGTTCGACCGGTTCGTCGTCGGTCTGTGCGGGTTCAGTCGACTCGGCCCCACGCTGAGAAGCAGAGACAAGCCCCGCGAGGCCGGTCGTCAACATCCCGAGACCGGCGACTCGTGTGGATCGGACGTACCACTCTTTCGGTTCGAGTTCGTCCGGGTTTTCGAAGCCCGAAAGCGTGAGACGCGCCTTGAGTTTGATCGTCCGTCGTGGGAGCAAAGAAGCGAGGAGTCCCTGGACGACGAGCCACGCGTACCCGACTGGGAGGAGTTTCTCGATCATCGGGCAGAGGTTCGGACCGAAGGTATGTCAATACCACTACTCCGGTTCGGAACGTATCAACTCTCGGTCCAGCGGGCATCCGAGAGAGTGCGCTGGACGGCTTCCTCGCCGACGGCCCGGGCCAGCACCTCGAATCCGTTTCGCTCGGTCGGGTCGCTCGCGTCGGCCACGAGTCGTGAGACGATAAACTCCGGCGTCGACTTCCCGACCGTCTCGAACCGGGGCTGGTAGTCGACTTCCAGTTCGAGGTCCTGAGACAGCCCTTCGGCGAAAATGCCGTCGGTCCGTGCCCGTTCGGGCAGCGGTTCGAGGTCGTCGGCGAGGTGGGTGACGAACACGCCCAGCGCGTCGCGTTCGACGGTTAGGGTCACGAGGCCGTGGAGCAAGTTCGCGGCACTGCCCGGTTCCGTGATGGCTTCGAACTCGTCGACGAGCATCAGCGTCCGGCCACTATCAGTCATCGGCGGAACGACGGAGCGAAGTGTCGACTCCAGCACGCCGGCGTTAAACGACGCGTGGCGGCGGTGGAACACGATGGTGTCGACCAGGCTGACCTCCGCGTCGTCTGCGGGGACTGGCAGTCCCATCTGGGCCAGCAACTGGACCTGGCATAACGTCTCCAGCAACGTCGTCTTCCCGCCGGAGTTCGCGCCAGTGAGCACGGCGACCCGGTCGCCAGCCGGTGGTTCCCGTCCCCCGGGGAGTTCGTGATCGCCGACCGCGTACGTAATCGGCTGGACGGCTGCGTCCCGATCCTGAAGCGCGATGTTGCGCGCGTCCCGGACCGCGATAGTCTCTCGGTCCGCCACGTAGGTCGGGCGTGCGAGGTCGTAGGCGAGCGCGAAGCGAGCAAGGGAGACGTAGAGCGCGGCGTCGTCGACAGACTCGACGGCGGCGTCGACGGTCTCCTGTGCGGCCGCGAGGTCGTCTTCGAGCGTCGCTGCGACTTCCTGTTCACGCTCGCCGACGGCGTTGCGGAGGTCACTGGCGAGGTCTCGCAGTGCGGCGTCGACGAAATCGTGGGCATCGGCGGCCGCACGAGGCATCGTGTCGCGAACCCGGGCGGTGTCGATACCCGTTTCGTCGCTCAGGTAACGAGTCAGTGCGTCCTGGAACTCGTCGGGACGGCGAGCGTCGGACTGGAGTTGCTCGACGACTTCGGCTGCCGTCGCACTGAGGTCCTCGACCTGCCCGAGCTGGCTGCGAAGCCTGTCCAGTGTCTCGTCGGCACCGGCACCGACGCGGTCATCCTCGCCCGCCAGGCCGGCCAGTGCGCGTGCAGCGTCGTCCAGCGTCGAGCCATCGAGGCTCCCAATCTGCTCGAACACGCCGGCATCGACACCGGTGTCCTGCAGCGCCCGGGCCGTCCTGACGGCAGCGAGGGCACCGCTTTCACCGCTGTCGTACCGGTCGAACGCGTCCAGTACGCCCCGTCTCGTCTCGTCGTCCAGACCGCCCCAGGCGTCACGTGCCGCCAGGATCGCGGACAGTCGGTCCTCCATTTCTTCTCTGGTCGGGAGCGGTGTCAAAACGCGGATGCGGTCGGCGGCGTGGTCGGTGACAGCGTGTTCCTCGGCCAGGTCGAGGAGTTCCTTGTACACGTCACGGGTGTCTCGGGTCGCGAGCAGGTCCATCGCTTCGGCCCCAGTCGCTCGCCGGAGTATCCGGGTCGCACGACCCCGGGAGAGACCGGCCGCCGTGAGTTCTCGTATGTCTGTCGATTCAATCGCTGCCACGGCCCGTTCGACGCCGAGCCGTTCTGTCAACAGCGCATTCGTCTTTGGCCCGATGCCCCAGTACTCCTCCAGTCGCATGTTCGTGTCCAGTTGGCGTGTGTGTATAGTCGTTTCCTACTCACACTGCCGGCTGGCATCCCCGCACGATTTCGACACCCGAGAACGTCGACTGTCGTCACCAGAACGACTGGGTGCGGGCGTACTCCCGCTCCTGGGTGAGGATGTCGCGGTAGAACTCGTCTTCGTCCTCCCGGAGTTTGTTGATGATCCGGGCGGCGTTGTGCGGGCCGACACCACGGGCAGCGAGCGCGATGACGGCCTGTTTACCGTGACTCTGGACCAGCGAGGCCGACCGGTACGCGCGTTCGGTCATCTTCTCCTGGTCCTCGTCTTTCTCACCGGATTTGACCGCCGAGACGACCTCGTCGGCCCACGGATTGAGCGCTCCAATCCTGGTCGACCCACAGTCGGGACACGTTGGCTGGTCGCGCACGCGGCCGACCGTCTGCTTTCGCTGCCAGTCCCGGCAGTGTAGGCAAAACAGCAGGATTCGGTCGTTCTGGATCCGCTCGCGCACGGTCTTGATGACGCTGGCGTCGGCGTGTTCCGGCGAGAGCAGTTCTCGGCCAGACGAGCGGCCGCCCAGACCGATGGGAGTCCGGGTACCTACCGTCTCGACAGTGATCGAACCGGACTGGATCGACGAGAGGACCGCTCGTGTCGCCTCGACTGCGAGGTCTTCGTGGAACACGTCCCGGACTGCCTCGTCGTAGATTGGCGTGCCTTCGAGCGCCGAGAGCAGACGGTCACGTCCGAAACGGTTGGAACTGGACCCACGCCAGCGTTTGAGCGTGCCGAACTTCGTGGCCACCTGCGCGAGTTTGAACTTCAGCGCGTCGGCGTTTTTCAGGCTCAACTCGATGATACTCTCGACGTGGCCGGGATCGGTCGTCTCCAGGACCTCGATCACGTCGCCGCTGCTGACTCCGCTCGGCAATTCGAGTTCGATTCGGTACGGATCGACCTCCATGGCGACAGTCGACCCCGCCCGCTGGCCGACGAGTGCACAGAGCAGTCGGCCGAGCGTCTCGTTGACCTGGTGGCCAAAACAGGCGTTGAGGACGACCTCGCGGCCGTGACACTCCGCGAGAATCGTTTCGGCGTCCGGAATCGCTGCCTCGTGGTCGACCAGTCGTCCCAGTCCGGTTTCGATGGTGTGGCGGTCGCCCTCGTACCGCCGTTGGAGGTCGCGTGCAACGGCATCGACGGGGGCACCGCCCTGGAGTTGTCGTCCGGCGACCCGACGGAGTTCGCCGACTTCGCGGGCGACGGCCTGCGGGACCGGAATCTCTTGACCGACCCAGGACGGGACCTCACCGGCAGGGTCCTCGATGGGCGAGACGGTGACGACCGCCTCCTCCTCGTCGACGTTGGTGATCCGCCACATCTCGCCGCGCTGGATGAACACCTCGCCCGGGTGTGCGAAGTTGACGACGAACTGCTCGTCGAGCGTCCCGACCTGGTTCCCGGAGGCCACGTCCTCGACGGCGTACGTCGACTCGTCGGGGATCATCGAGAGGTTTTGATAGAAATACTGCCAGGTCCCGCGGCGTTTCTCCAGCGTGTCTCGCTCCTCGTCGATCCAGACGACGCGGTTCTCCCCGAGTTCGCGAACGACCTGCTCGAAGTCGCTTACCTCGAGGTCCCGGAAGGGGTACGCGCGGGTGACAATATCGTAGGCTGCCATTGCCCGGACCTCGCCCAGATCCATGACGATACCGGACACCTGGTTGGCAACGGTGTCGAGACTCCCGTCGTGTATCTCGGCCGGTTCCACCTCGCCGGCGAGGGCCTGCCTCGTGATCGCGAGTGCTTCGAGCGTGTCGTCAGGATGGGTGGTCACGACCGTCCCGGCCGACACCAGGTCGCGACGGTGGCCAGCCCGGCCGACTCGCTGGAGCAGACGGGCCACCTGCCGGGGACTGCCGTACTGGATGACGTGGTCGACGCGGCCCACGTCGATTCCCAGTTCCATCGAGGACGTACAGAGCAAGGCGTCGAGTTCGCCGGCCTTGAACTGGTCTTCGACCTCGATCCGGGCCTCCTTCGAGAGCGACCCGTGGTGAACGCCGAGGTTCGTCCCGAGTTCCTTGAACCGCGAACCGAGTGCTTCGGCGGTCTGGCGGGTGTTGACGAAGACGAGCACGGAGTCGTGTGCGTCGATCAACTCGTCGATTGCCCGGACGTGGCTCGCAACCTCGGGGTCAGTGACCAGTTCACTCGCCAGTCGCTCGTCACGGTCGGTCACCTCGGGCCGGACCACGTCCACGTCGAGACGAGAGCCTACGTCGACTTCGATGATCTTACAGCCACGGCTGCCGGTGAGAAAGCGACCGACTTCGGCCGGGTCGCCGACCGTCGCAGACAGCCCGATCCGCTGGAACGGCCCGGACAGTTCGCGCAGCCGTTCGAGCGCGACCGTTAGTTGCGCGCCGCGTTTCGAGGCCGCGAGTTCGTGGACCTCGTCGACCACGACGTGCTCGACATCTTCCAGCGCTATCCGCAACTTCGACCCGGTCAGCATCGCCTGCAACGTCTCCGGGGTCGTCACGAGCACGTCCGGTGGATCGTTCGCCTGCTTCTGGCGCCGGTAATCGGTCGTGTCGCCGTGGCGCACGTCCACGTCGAGGTCGAGTGTCTCGCCCCACCAGTCGAGACGCTCGCGCATGTCGCGGTTCAGCGCGCGCAACGGCGTAATGTAGAGGGCACCGATCCCGAAGCGGTCCTCGCTTTCCGTTCCGGTCGCGCCGCTTACCAGCGTATCGAAGACCGGCAGCATCGCCGTCTCCGTCTTGCCGGTGCCCGTCGGCGCGACGACGAGGCCATTCTGTCCGGCCGCGAGGGGTGGAATCGCACGTCGCTGTGGCTCGGTCGGCGTCGAAAAGCCACGATCCGAGAGTGCTGTTCTGACACGGTCGCCGAGTGCTGTGAACGCTCCCGCACCCGTCTCACTCATCGCTCCCTGATAACGGCTGGACGCGGTTAAGAACGTTGCGTGATTCCACGGAACGATCTGGGTCGACGTACCCGCGTTCCGGAAATGCGTGACTGATACGTTCTCACGACCGTCGCGACGTGGCTGAAGTCAATACGCTGGGTGGACGACCGACCGACAAGCGGGGCACTCGGCAAAGATTCGCTCCTGGCCCGCCCGTGTTTCGTATTGGATCAGCACGTCCGTTCCCATCAGTCCGGCATCACAGTCCGGGCAACTCCCGAGCAAACTCCGCTGGGAATCTCCGTTCATTCCGGTTCCCATATTTCGGACTCCCGACATGGGCGTATTGTTATATGCCATGTACAGCCGAGTAAGCTGTTTATAACGGGCTCAAAACCGGTTATATGGTCCAAGTCTGGTCCCATCCAGCAGGTACGCTTCACCCTCGGCGAGACCCGTCGGGAGAAATGGCGAGAGAAACGACTGGCCGGAGACGTTGGTCCATGTGCCGCCCGACCGGTCGTTGAACGCGGGAAACACGATCAGGTCGCCGTCGATACCCAGCGCGCCGTCGAAGTGGTCCTCGAACGGTTCGGGGTCGAGACGGCCCCGAAGCCAGGCGCGCTCGACGTTGGTCCCGCCGACCTCGTCTTCCAGCCGAACGACCGGATGCTCGTGGCCAACACAGACGACATCGGCAGCGAGTACGTCGGGACTGGGCCAGGTGTGGCCGTGAGCGAACCCGACCGACCCGATCCGGACGCCATGGCTGGGCGTGACGGTTACGTCTGCCACCGACTCGTCGACGACAGTGTCGAGTTCGCCATCGTGATTGCCACGGACGACGGTCGTCGGACAGTCGATGGCATCGAACAGTGCGAGCAGCTCTTCGCGCTCCTCACCCTCGGGTTCGCCGATGGAGTGACAGAGGTCACCGAGCACTACGAGACCGTCGGGGGCAGTCTGTTCGACGAGTCCCGCAAGCCGGTCCCGGCGAGCGTCTGCATCGCTCGCGAGTTCGACGCCGTCGCGCCGGAGGCCCCGCTCGATGCCAGCGTGGTAATCAGCGACCACGAGCAGTCGCCGGCCATCGGTGGTCGCGACCGCCGCTGGCTGGTCAGGGACCGGTTCGACGCCCATCAGATGGTCTTGAGCGTGCCGTCGCTTGGCTCGTAGCACTGCCCACCCATCAGCGCCTCCTGGATGGCGTCTTCGACCGCGTCGGAGCCACTCCCCGTTCGGTCGACGACAGTCTCGATGACGGTCTCCCGGTCCGCACCGTCGCCGTCGTCCAGTTCACTCATTGCAGCCATGACGGCGTCGTCGAGGTCGACGTCTTCGTCTGCGTCTGCTTCGTCTGTGTCTGCTTCGTTTGCCTCGGCGTCCGCTGGCGACTGGTCACGGCTCTCGCTGTCGGCGGCCTCCTCCGTCGTCGCGTCGGTTTCGGACGCGTCCGGGTCCGGCGTCTCGATACCGGCCTCGCCGGGTTCGTCGACATCGGTCCCGCTCTGGAAATCAGTGCCGTATTCGGACTCGATTTCTTCCCGTTCCTCGTCGTCGAGTTCGAACTCGGGATCGAAATCCCCGAGGTCGTCGTCAGTGTCGGCGGATTCCTGATCCGAAGCGGCCGGTGATGTCTCCGTCGAGACGGGGTCGCTCGACGATCCAGACTCACTCGCGGTCGATGCCTCGGCGGTCCCAGCGCGCTGACCGTCGGCGCTCGCTGTGTCGGCAACCTGATCAGCCGTCGTCTGGTCGGTCTCGCTCGATTCCACCGTGGTCTCGATGGGGGCTTCGACGAGTGCGGCCACGTCGTCGCTCCCCTGGTCGGGCGCGAGCGCGAGCGACTCGACTTCGTCTCGTTCGCCTGCGACGACACGGGCCCCGTCCAGTGCCAGGTTTCGAGTCCCGGCGAGGTAGTCGCCGGTCGTCCCGTAACGGTCCAGTGCAATGGGGATCCCGGCGGCCAGGCTCTCGTCGACGCCGTGGGCTCTCAGTGCGGCCCTGAGGTCGTCACCGGTGTAGCCGCTCTGTTTTGCCTCGGCCATGCGGGCCACGCGGTCGAGGGTTCGCTCGGCGGTCTGGACGACCCAGCGGTCTCGCGTTTTCGCGTCGACCTCGCTGATCGCTTCTGGCCGAATCGAGGTGTAGACCTGATCGGCGTCGTCTGGCTGGAACGTGCGTGCTTTCCCTGTCACGGCGACGAAGACAGGTGGCGCTGCTCGCTCCAGGAAGGCCAGTGCGTCCGGCTGGTACTGGCCGGCGTAGACGACGAAGGGACCGGTCGGATCGACGACGCGTGCCCGCAGGTAGTCCTCACTGACGGTCTCGATTTCGGTGAGGACCCCGACGACGAAGAGGCGGTTGACGCGCGCACCCGTCGGTGTCACGACGTAGTTGGGTGCCCGCTCTTCGTCGCTCTCGGAGTACGAGAAGTCGGCGTCGTCGAACTCCGATGCGAAGAGTCGATACGCGACCTCGCGGTTTCCGGGGCCGCCCTGATCGTCGGCGGAACTCATGGCTCTCCCTCCGAGATGAGGGCCTGCGCACGGTCCTTCGGATCGTCCTCGCGGCGGATAAAGGATGTCGCATCGAGGTTCGCCCCGTACTCGTCGACGGAGAGAGAGCCACGGACGACGTACTCGAAGCCGACGATGGCCCGTGCAATCTGGTCAGCGACGACTTCCTTGTCCATCTCGTCGCGGGCGTGCTCTTTCGCGTCCTCGAGGGTGCCGCCGTACACGTCAGCGGTCAGTTCGTCGTCGAGGACGACCGTCACCGTCCCCGTGCCGTCGTCGAGAATCGCTTTCGTTCGCAGGTCGTCGACGGCGTCGACAGTGCCGTGGCTGCGACACTGATCGTTCTGGACGACGCGGCCACACTCCGGACACCGTTCGATCAACCCGGAGCCATCACGGACCTCCAGGACGTTGCCCGTCAGTTCCACGTCGAACAGACCGCCCGATTCGACAGCGGGGCCGATTGCCATCTGCTGGGCGCTCTGGGTCGCCTCGACGGTCCTGTCTACGGGCCGCACCGTCGAGAACTCCGACACGTTGATCGAAGGCGCGCCCCGGAACTCCCGGACGAACACGTCTTCGAGTCGGACCGACGCGCCCGGTTCGATTTCGGAATGGGGCTGCCAGTCCGTGAAGGGGAGACGACCGCTCTCGTCGCCCAGCACGCCACTGAGGATGTCGGTTTCCCCGTTCCGGCCGTCGATTGTCTTCGCCTCGACTTCGAGGATCTGCACCTCGACGTTGCTGCCGCGGTCGCCGGGTGCGAGTTCGGCCAGCGTCGCGTCACCCCCGATGTCGTAGGGCACGTCGAGTGGCTCGTCGGCCAGTTCGATACTCGTGGACTCTCCCAGGTTGAGTTCTGGCTGGCCTTCCCATTCACGCACGTTCGCGTTGCCCGCCGTGATCGTGTCACCGGGTTCGAGACCGAAGTCCTCCCACGCAGTGTAGGAGATCTTCCCGGTGTCGTCTGCCAGTTCTCCTTCGAAGATTACCTGTTCGTCGCCCTGATACTGAATCGACCGTTGCCCGACTGTCAGGACGCGAGCAGTCACAGTGACGTTTGAGTCAGCGGGTGTCACCTCGGCGATTGGCTTGCTCGACGGCGTTCCGCCGCCGCTGCTCCCGTCGCCGTACTTCCGTCTGAGACTTTGCTTTGCCTCGTCCATCGGGACGGAGTAGTTCACCAGGTTTTTCAGGTCGTCTTTGACCTCCTCTTTGTCAACACCGAGGTCGGAGGCGATATCCTCGGCATGGTCGTCGAGTGTCATCGGTCAGTCGTTTGGTTGGCCCGAACAAAAGCGTTCTGTGGTCAGAACTCGGTCGAGCGACACAGATCCGAAAACCCCAGTATATATTATATGTACATATAAGTAGCCACCATATCGCCAACCGCATTTTTACTATAGATAATCGCAGGCTCCGCGGGCCACGTTATCGACTGGATGCCTGACCGGCCGCTCTGGATCCGAAATTTGTTTTATCGCTTGCATCCTCCGTCGTGGCATGCACGTCGTCGTGAACGCCGCCATGAGTGCCGACGGGAAGCTTTCGACACGCAGGCGAGAACAGATCGAAATCTCTGGATTCGAAGATTTCGGCCGAGTGGACAGACTTCGGGCGGAGAGCGATGCGGTGATGGTCGGCGTCGGAACGGTCCTCGCAGACGACCCATCGCTGACACTCGACGACGCCGAGCACAAGCGGGCGCGTGAACAGCGGGGCAAACCGGCAAACCCGGCTCGCGTCGTCGCCGATTCGCGGATCCGGACACCGCCGGACGCGTCCGTTCTGAACGACGATGCGCTCACCTACTTGCTGGTCAGCGAAGCGGCACCGACGGATTTCATCGAGCAGATGGAAGATGCCGGCGCAACAGTCATCGCCGCTGGCGAGGATCGGGTCGACCTCGTAACGACCCTCGCGAAACTGGCGGGTGACGGTATCGACCAGTTGCTGGTCGAGGGTGGCGGCGAATTGATCTTCTCGCTGTTCGAGGCGGGCCTGGTCGACGAGTTCTCGGTGTTCGTCGGCCCGACTGTCATCGGCGGCCGTGATGCACCGACCCTCGCTGATGGCGAGGGGTTCATCGAAGCGTTTCCGGAACTGGAACTTGCCACCGTGGACCGACTCGACGACGGCGTCCTCCTGCAGTGGACCGTCGACGACGAGTAACAGACGCTCGCGATCAGTCGAAGATATGGCAGAACCGTCGCTCGATTTCTCTAGTGGTCGTGACCAGTGAGTTCGGCGAACGTTGCGTCGAACCGATCCTCGAACAGGTCCATCGTCGTCTCGTTCGCGTCCTGAATCTCCGCTGTGGGTTCACCCTGTGCGTGGTGCACTGCACCGTGGATCCGCTGTGCCATGCCGAACATGGCGATGTCGCCGACGAGCTGTGGCGTCGATTCGTCGCTCTCGCGAAGCATGTCCACGAGTGCTGTCGGGACGGTCAGTTCGTCGCTTTCCTCGTCTGCTTGCAGTGTCACGGTGACAGTGTCGTCTGTCATGCACCGTCGTTTGATGGGACTACGTAAATGGTCTGCCATACGAGTTTCGAGCGTATCAACAATAGTCGGCATACAGTAAATACCAGTAACTCAACGTCCGACTAGTTATAATCCTATCGATATTATCATCCCGGGATAGCTTTTTGTCGCGTCTGAGAGTAATGATAACGTGGACCAATGGCAACTCGAGATCAGGCAGAAAGTCGACTTCGTTCACACGTGACGTCGGTCAAAGAAGACCTGATGACCGGTGTTTCGTTCATGATTCCCTTCGTGACGATCGGTGGGATTTTCCTCGCAGTCGGATTCATGGTCGCGGAGTTGCCGTTTACCGCCGGCGATACTGAAACAGTGTTCGAGGAAACTGGGTCACTGGGTTGGTATCTCGCCGAGATCGGTGTGCTGGGACTGGAAATAATGATCCCGATCCTGGGAGCGTACATTGCATACGCGATCGCCGATAAACCGGGGCTCGCACCGGGATTCATCCTTGCATACGCCGTCCAGCAGGAATCGCTCATCAACGCTGCAGGCCAGCTCATCGGTTTCTCCGCCGAGGGTGCGGTGGCTGGCTTCCTGGGTGCAATCGTCGCCGGTCTCCTCGCCGGGCACGTCTCTCGTTGGATGAAGGGCTGGTCGGTCCCGTCGTGGCTCCGGCCGATGATGCCGATACTGGTCATCCCGGTACTGACAACGGCGGTTCTCGCACCGGTGATGATCGTCGGTCTCGGAGTTCCCATCGCGATTGCCGAGAACGCACTCACCACCTTCCTCGAATCGATGGAAGGTACGAACGCGGTTTTCCTCGGTATCATCCTCGGTGCGATGATGGCCTTCGATATGGGTGGTCCGGTCAACAAAGTCGCCTACGTGTTTGCAGTCGCGCTCATCGCCGACGGTATCACTGGACCGATGGCGGCAGTGATGATCGGCGGCATGACGCCGCCGCTGGGTATGGCACTGTCGAACCTTATCGCCCCACACAAGTACCCCGAAGAGATGTACGAGAACGCGATCGCCGCGATCCCGATGGGGCTCTCTTTCATCACCGAGGGCGCGATTCCGTACGCTGCCGCCGATCCGCTCCGAGTGATTCCGAGTAGCATGGTCGGAAGCGCAGTGGCCGCTGCGACCGCCCTCGGCCTCGGTGTGGCGATGCCCGCGCCCCACGGTGGTATCTTCGTCGTCATCCTCTCGAACAGCGCCCTGCTGTTCCTGGGCTGTATCGCACTCGGGACGGTCGTAACCGCCGCTATTGCGACGGTGCTCAAACCCGACGTTCGGGACCGGGTCGCAGAGAGAGAAGAGGCCGGAGCAACGGCCTGACAAGCGAATTAGGCGTCTCAACATCAAACCAATGGCACTCAACGAAGACAATCCACCGCTCACGACAGATCTGATCGCCCTCGATGGAGCGCCCCAGAACAAGGAGGGAGTCATGGAATTCCTGCTGGACCTGGCAGTCGATGCTGGCCGCGTCACCGACTTCGATCAGGCATTACAGGATCTTCAGGAACGAGAGAAACAGGCGACGACCGGCGTCGGTATGGGTATCGGTATCCCTCACGCGAAAAGTGCCGCGGTCGTGCAACCGACAATCGCGTTCACTCGGGTTCCCGAGGGAATTGATTTCGATGCCGTCGACGACGAACCAGCGACGCTGATATTCCTGTTGCTCGTTCCGGAGTCGGGTGGTGAGGACCATCTCGAAATGCTGAGTTCGCTCTCGCGGTCGCTGGTGCACGAAGCGACTCGCGAGGCACTCCTGGAGGCCGAGTCACCCGAGCGTGTCCAGGAGATCGTACTGGAGGCGGTATCGTGATCGAACGGACGGTCACAGTCGTCCCGGAGGACGGGCTCCACGCTCGTCCAGCGACGAAGTTCGTCGAAACCGTCAACGAGTATGACAGCGAGATCACCGTCGGGACACCCGACGACGGTGACGACCTCGTCAACGCCGGAAGCATTCTCGCTGTCACCGGACTCGGTATCAAGACTGGCGAGTCGATCACTATCCGCGCCGAGGGCGAAGACGAACAGGAGGCGATGAGCGCACTCGAAAGTGTCCTGACGACACCGGAGACCGACGAAGAATGACCCGAACACTCTCCGGCGTCGGTGTCACGCCCCTGTCTGGTCTCGGTACCGTCCGCTGGTACCGCCCGGACGGGGGACCCGACCTCGACGCGATCCAGGCAGACGATCCTGACATCGAACACGAACGGTTCGAGCGCGCACGCGAACAAGCCGACGAGGAACTGCACGCAGAGCGGGAACGAACGGCGAAGGTCGTCGGCGAAGACGAGGCGGAGATCTTCGATGCACACCGGCAGTTTCTCTCTGACCCACAGATAACCGACGCCGTCGAAGCCGCGATCGACAGCGGGCAGGCCGCGGAGGTTGCTGTCGACAGCGCGTTCGGCGACGCAATCGATCAGTTCGAGGGTATGGAGGGGCGGATGGCCGAACGGGCAGACGACCTCCGCGACCTTCGTGATCGGCTGCTACGCCTGCTGTCCGGTGGTGAACGCATCGACCTGGCCGAGTTGCCAGCGGGAACGGCGGTCCTCGCCGAGCGACTCACGCCGAGTGATACGGCACAACTCGACCCGGATCGGATCGCGGGGTTCGCGACGGCCACCGGCGGTCGGACCTCGCACGCGGCCATTTTCGCCCGGTCGCTTGGCATCCCGGCGATTGTGGGCGTCGGCGAAGCGCTGTTCGAAGTCGAGGACGGCGTCGAAGTGGCAGTCGATGCCGAAAACGACACGCTCGTCGTCGGTCCCGACGAGGAGACCCGTGAACGAGTGAGTGAAAAGCGGGATGTCGAAATCCGCCGCGAACGAGTCGAAACGGCGGACGGCGTCGAAATCGAGGTCGCGGCGAACGTCGGAACGACCGCCGAGATTCAGGGGACCGTCGATCAGGGGGCCGACGGGATCGGTCTCTACCGGACGGAATTTCTCTTCCTCGACCGCGAGTCCCCACCCGACGAAAGCGAACAGGTCGACACGTACCGGGACGCCCTCGAATCGTTCCCCGAGGGCCGCGTCGTCGTCCGGACGCTTGATATCGGCGGCGACAAACCGGTTCCCTATCTCGATATTCCGGACGAGGAGAACCCGTTTCTCGGCCAGCGTGGTATCCGTCGTTCACTCGGGCCCGACACCGATCTCTTCGAGACCCAGCTGCGGGCACTCCTTCGAGCGTCTGCAGACACCGAGGGAACGTTGTCGATCATGTTCCCGCTCGTCGCGACAACCGACGAACTCGACGCGGCACTCGACCGCGTGGACTCGGTCACAGAAGCCCTCGAAGCAGACGGTGTCGCCGTCGACATGCCGGAACTCGGCGTGATGATCGAGACGCCCGGTGCCGTGCTGATGGCCGATGCACTCGCCGAACGGATCGACTTCCTCAGCATCGGGACGAACGACCTCGCACAGTACGTGATGGCCGCCGCACGGGAGAACGACGCCGTCGCGGACCTCCACGATCCCCGTCATCCGCCAGTCCTGCGGGCGATCCGTCGAACGGTCGAGGCCGCACACGACCACGACGCCTGGGTCGGAATGTGTGGCGAGATGGCTGGTGATCCGGATCTGACGCGCCTGCTCGTCGGCCTCGGACTCGACGAACTCAGTATGAGCGCCGTGACGATCCCGGCGGTCAAGGCGGCCGTCAGCGAGACAGAGTCTACTGCAGCACGCGCGCTTGCAGACCGTGCACTCGCCGCGAGCACGAAACACGACGTGATCGAAATCATCAACACCCAACAATGAAATTCGTCGCAGTCACAGCTTGCCCGACCGGTATCGCACACAGCCAGATGGCCGCCGAAAACCTGGAAACGACCGCCGAAGAGCGGGACCACGAGATTCACGTCGAGATCCAGGGGGCCATGGGCACCGAAAACGAAATCAGCGAGACACAGATCAACGAGGCCGACGCGGTGATTATCGCCGCCGACACCTCCGTCAGCAGGAGTCGCTTCGAGGGGAAACAAGTCGTCAAAGGAACAGTCAAGGACGCAGTGAACAACGCTGGCGATCTCATCGACGAGGCCGTCGAGAAAGCCAAAGCGAGCGGGAACGAATCGGCAAACGCCGGGCCAGAAACCGGTGGTGACGACGAGTCGATAGCGACAGAGGCGACAGCGACAGAAGCGACTGACAGGGAGAACGAAACCGGAACGGCCGCCGAGGAGACACGAGCGCCGAGGGACGGGCTCATCGCCCGACTGAAAAAGATCTTCTCCTGACCGGCGGCCCCCCTTCGAACAGGGAATCGCGTTCGCTCAGTCGTCGGCTTCGGCGGCCGCCTCTGTTCCTGCTTTGGCTTCCGGAAGTCCTTCGAGGTATTCGTCGGCGTCGATAGCGGCCTTACAACCCATCCCGGCGGCGGTCACGGCCTGCTGGTAGTGATAGTCGACCACGTCGCCAGCGCCGTACAGGCCATCGACACCGGTTGCAGTCTCGTCCGATCCGACGCCGCCCTTCGTCCCGATGTAGCCTGCGTCGTCGAGTCGAACGCCCGTGCCTTCGAGGTACTCCGTGTTCGGCGTGTGGCCGATGGCGAGAAAGACAGCGCCGACATCGAAGTCGAACGTTTCGGTTCCGGGGTCGTCGAGGTTGTCCTTCGGGTGACCGGCATCGTTGCGGGCCAGCGTGACGTGGTCGACGCCGTCCTCGGCCGAGCCGTGAATCTCCAGCAACTCTGTGTTGCGCATGATCTCGATGTCGCCGCTCTCGACGTTCTCCCGGACGCGGTCGATCCAGTAGTCCTCTGCGCGGAACTCCTCGCGGCGGTGGGCGATATACACCGTATCGGCGAACTTGGTGAGGAAGGTCGCCTCCTCCATCGCGGCGTCGCCGCCGCCGACCACGAGCATGTCCTCGTCACGGAAGAACGCGCCGTCACAGGTGGCACACGTCGAGACGCCATAGCCCATCAGTTCGTCCTCGCCGGGGATCCCCAGCGTGCGAGCGCTCGCCCCCGAAGCCGCGATGAAAGCGTCACACGTGTACACGTCACCGTTAGAGAGTTCGACGCGGAAGGGTCGCCCGCTGTCGTCGACGTTCCCGACGATACCGTGATCGATTTCGGCCCCGAACTGTTTGGCTTGCTCTTTCATGTTGTTGATCAGGTCGGGACCGCTGATTCCCTCCGGGAAGCCGGGGTAGTTCGCTACGTCTGTCGTCAGCGTCAACTGTCCACCCGGTTCGTCGCCCTCGAACACGAGCGGATCATTGTTCGAGCGGGCAGCATAGATTGCGGCTGTCAGTCCCGCGATCCCTGTCCCCGAGACAATGAGTGTCCGATGTTCCACGACGTCCTCAGTCATGTCTCCCCATACTGTATCGCGGGTTTTGTAGGTTGCGCTGTCTGATCGACGTGACGGGAAAGCGGTGACAATCGATATACGCCAGGGACCGCCAGATCACGCTATGACCGCTGATCTCCAGGAGAAGACAGATCGATACGAGGAGCTGCTGGCCGAGGCCGTCGACGCGGCCGAAATCGCACCGCCAGAGGGAACGCCGATGCACGCCGCCGCCGTCGAGTGTGCCGAGATGGCAACGTCGTATCTCGAAGACGGCCGGCACTTCCGCGAGGACGGGGACCCGGTCAATGCCCTGGCCTCGTTTTCCTACGGGCACGCGTGGCTGGACGCGGGTGCGCGGATCGGTCTCTTTGACGTGCCCACAGAGGGCCACCTCTTTACCGTTTGATCGGCGATCAGTCGTAACTCACTTCACGACAGTGAGCGGTGTGTTTACATGGGCGGGGAGAGTCATATCGTTCAATGGAGGCCGTCCTCTGGTACGTGTTGACCGGGACGCGGGGCGGGTCGAACCGCATCCGCATCCTGCGGGCGCTCGACGAACGCCCGCGAAACGCAAACCAGTTGGCCGACGACCTCGATCTCGATTACAAAACTGTCAGGCATCATCTGGACGTACTCGAAGAGAACGATATACTCACGAACAGCGGTGACGACTACGGCGCGGTGTACCTGCCGACCGACCGGGCGCGGCACAACTGGGACACCGTCGAGGAGATCATTCACACAGCGGGGACATGACTATGGCCGAAATTGGGAAAGAGTATATGAACGAACTCACGAAAGGTGATATCGATGGCCGTCTGGGTTGACATCGCACGAGTGGCAGTGGGACTGAACGTCCTGCTGCTCGCAGTTCTCGGGTTCATCTGGGGGCGTAACTACTATCGCCTCCGGTCGAAGCACACGCTGGGACTACTGTTGTTCTCAGTGTTCCTGCTCGGAGAGAACGTGATGGCGCTGTACTACTACCTGATCGACCCGACGCTGTCGATCTGGTTCAGCACCCAGGTTCCGGCCATCGCGTGGCAGGCGATGATGGCGCTGCACGTCCTGGAGGCCTTCGGGCTGGCTTTCCTGACGTGGGTTACACTGGACTGACGACGAGGACTTGTCGTGACTGCTGTCAGTGCCGGTGACAGCGCCGTCCGAACAGACACTCTGGCCGAAATTGGGTGAGAGTTCGGTACCAGTTCGGAAAACCTCTTTTTATATACTCTGATTCTCCCTCGATATGCGGGAACGCATCCTGACATTGATACTCGTTGTGGCAGTCGCGACCACTGGGTTCGCCAGTGTTGCGACGGCCGGGAGCACTGCAGGCGTCCAGAGCGAGGGCGCTGCTGTAACTTTCTCGAATCAGACCACCGGTGGTGACGCTGTCACCGTGGACTCGGTCACACTGCCCGAGGGCGGGTACGTGACGATTCACGACGCGAGTGTCACCGAGGGCAACGTCCTCGGGAGCGTCGCTGGCACATCGACGTACCTCGAACCGGGGACCCACGACAACGTCACCGTCTCGCTGACCGACGAGGCCAGCGACGGGACGTACGTGGCGATGGCCCACCAAGAGACCGACGGTGACCGGACGTACTCCTTCGTCTCCTCGAACGGCGAGACGGACGGACCCTACACCGCCGACGGGTCACCAGTGATCGCACAGGCGAACCTCTCCGTCTCAGCGGCGGTGTCGATGAGTGATCAGCCGACGAACGGTGAGAACGTCGTCGTCGACCGCGTCGTCCTCTCCGAGGGCGGATTCGTGACGATTCACGACGCGAGTGTTACCGAGGGTGCCGTCTTCGACAGTATCCGCGGCACCTCGATGTATCTCGAAGCGGGCGTCCACGAGAACGTGCGCGTCCAGCTGTCCGAACCACTGAGCGAGAACACCACGCTGGTCCCGATGGCCCACCGTGACACCGACGACGACGAGACATACACCTTCGACGAGAGCGAGGGTGACGCCGACGGACCGTACACCGGCGCTGACGGGAGTGCTGTGATCGATACTGCTGGTGCGACGGTGACTGACACCGCAAGCGCGACCTTCGAGAACCAGTCTTCGGGTGGCAACGCGGTCACTGCCGACTCCGTGTACGTCCCCGATGGCGGGTTCGTAACGATCCACGACGCGAGTGTCACCGAGGGTGCCGTCTTCGACAGTGTTCGCGGTACCTCGATGTATCTCGAACCGGGGCTACACCGGAACGTCGACGTGATGCTCGACAGTCCAGTCTCCGAGGACGCGACCCTGATTGCGATGCCCCACCGCGACACGAACGACAACGAGACGTACGACTTCCTCACGAGTGAGGGTTCGAACGACGGTCCATACACTGACGACGGAAGCGCGGTCACGGACACCGCCGAGGTGACCGTCTCCGCGAGCGTTACGGTCAGCGACCAGTCCAGCGACGGGACGACCGTCGTCGTCGACTCGGTGGACCTGAGCAGCCCCGGATTCGTCGCGATTCACGATTCGACCCTGCTCGACGGGGCCGTCCTCGACAGCGTCGTCGGTCACTCAGAGTACCTGGACGCGGGACACCACGAGAACGTGACCGTCACGCTCGATACGCGCCAGACCGACACCCAGTCGCTCATCGCGATGCCCCACATGGACACGGACGACGACATGAACTACACCTTCGTCGAGAGCGAGGGTGGCGCTGATGGACCGTTTACTGCCGATGGCGGTGCCGTCATCGACAGTGCAGCGGTCACTATCGAAGCCTCACTCGCCTACGACGGCGAGGCCGGTGACGGGACAACTGTGACGGTCCCCGAAGTGACCCTGCAGGACGGTGGCTTCGTGACGATTCACGACGCGAGTGTCACCGAGGGTGCCGTCTTCGACAGCATCCGTGGCACGTCGATGTACCTCTCGCCGGGCACTCACGAGAACGTGGAAATCGAACTCGAAGAACCGTTGAGCGAGAACGCGACGCTCGTCCCGATGGCACACCGCGACACCGACGGTGACGAGACCTACACCTTCGACGAAAGCGAGGGTGCAGCAGATGGCCCGTACGTCGCCGCGGGTGGTCCAGTTATCACGACTGGTGAGTACACCGTCGAATCGATGAACGACGAAGAGATGACGGAAACGATGGACGACGAAGAGATGACCGAGACGGGCACCGAATCGATGGACGACGAGGGCAACTCCGACGAGGACATGATGGGACAGCAGACGTCTGAGGCGGAGAGCGGTGGCGAGAACACCTCCGGTTCCGGACCAGGCTTCGGTATCGTCGTCGCAGTCATCGCACTGCTCGGGGCAGCACTCCTAGCACGTCGCCAGCAGTCCTGATCCCGAGGCGGTGCAGTCGTGCGGTTTGATAACACGATCACCGGAAGATTTATAAACTATTCTCAGTAACTATTTGTTAAGAAGAGCACAAACTGTTTTTTTAAGGTTTGTGTCTTCGGCAGTCACTGGTACCCCATCATGAGCGAGACACACCTCCAGACAAATACCGAGGAACAGTACGCGCAAACAGAGATACGAGAAGATGAATCCGACGTACAGGAGGATGTCTGTCCCGAGTGTGGCGGTCACACCAAGCTCGACGCCGAACACGGCGAGACGGTCTGTGAGGCCTGTGGACTCGTCGTCGAAGAAAATGAGATCGATCACGGACCGGAGTGGCGGGCGTTCGACTCGGCCGAGAGAGACAACAAGTCCCGCGTCGGTGCGCCGACGACGAAGATGATGCACGACAAGGGTCTGTCGACCAACATCGGCTGGCAGGACAAGGACGCCTACGGTAACTCTCTATCGAGCAAACAGCGCCAGAAGATGCAGCGACTACGCACCTGGAACGAGCGGTTCCGCACCCGCGACTCCAAGGAGCGCAACCTCAAGCAGGCGCTCGGTGAAATCGACCGCATGGCGAGTGCGCTCGGCCTCCCGAAGAACGTCCGCGAGACGGCGAGCGTCATCTATCGACGTGCCCTCAGCGAGGACCTCCTCCCGGGACGCTCTATCGAGGGCGTCGCGACGGCGGCACTGTACGCGGCCGCACGGCAGGCGAACAACCCCCGTTCGCTCGACGAGATGACCCACGTCTCCCGTGTCGAACGCATGGAGTTGACCCGCACTTACCGGTATATCATCCGCGAACTCGATCTCGAAGTCGCGCCGGCAAAGCCCGAGAGCTACGTCCCGCGCTTTTGTAGTGACCTGTCTCTGTCCGACGAGACCGAGCGTCGCGCCCGCGAACTCATCGAGGGCGCACGGGACGGCGGTATCCTGAGCGGCAAATCGCCGGTCGGCATCGCTGCCGCGGCAGTGTATGCCGCCTCCCTGCTGACGAATCAAAAAGTCACCCAGAGCCAGGTTAGCGAGGTTGCCGACATCTCGGAAGTGACGATCCGAAACCGGTACAAGGAGCTACTGGAAGCCGACGGCGTTCCGGCCTGATTTCCCGGACAGATAGGGACTTGCAGACGTTGAAAGGCCTCCAGTGATGCCGTCGGCTGTGGGACCGGAATGGTATTTGCAACCGATTGCTCATCCGACCGCACGCAGTCGCGCGATCAGGTGAGTGAAGACGTGCAAATGCTACTGTAGCTGCGTCGAGTTGTGTCACCGATGACAGACTTTTGTCACTTCGGTCACGACCCGGTCGGCGACTGCGCGCCACAGGCCTCACAGCGGAGAACCGTGGCACCTTGTTCCGTCTTCAGTTGTGTATCCGGTAGTCCACACTCCGAGCAGCGGACGTATCCGTCGGTGTAGGTATCGATGGCGTTTGCGATCCGTCGCTCACGGAACTCTCCAGTCAGGCGCGCCCGACCGCGTTCGTCGATGTGGCCACTCGTCCCGAGTTCGTTCTGGAGGAACTTCATGACGTGTTCCTCGTCACGCGAGAGACGGTCACAGACTGCCTGGAAATTCTCGAAGACGGTCATATTTCCTTCCTGTCGGATATCCGGGTCGGGGACTTCGAACCGCTCGCTCGTCCCCTCGATGTCCGGTGTCTCTTCGACTGCTTGATCGAGCATCTCGTCGTAGTCCATACTGGAGGCCTACTGTCGGGAAAACAAAAACCTTTCATGGGTGCCACTTCGACCCGGTGCCGACGGGAATCCCGGTGACACCGTAGCCGACGCTCGTCGTTTAGTTTTCACTACTGTGGCGTATAATGTGGCTACGCGGACCTGTGCAACTGAGGGGTGTATGTTAACTACACTCAGAGTAGTACTATAACCCTCCAGATTCTAGAAGAGAGTGACTATGAAGAAGCAGGAGCTCATCCATCTCCACGGCCTGCTCGCACAGGTACAGAACCACTACGAGCAAGAGACAGGGGATACGGTGAACCACGATCGGTACACCGAACTCGGCGTACAGCCGACTTCTATCCACAAATCGAAGACGGATCACAAAGCCGCGGTCTTCGCTCTCTCGAAGGGTATTACGTCCGAGATGACGGCCGAAGAGAAGGAACCCGTTTCTGCTGCCGCTGACTGAATTCCCGATCATCAGTCAACAGTAGCTCTCATTCAATTCCTCTGTAGCACCCGCTTTGCTGTCGAACAGTGTTGTGAGCGATGATATGTCAGAACACGGATCCCGAGTGAGAAACTGTAGAGACCCCGATTACTCGTTCATTAATTCGTCGAACTCGGGTAAAACGTCGCCATCGTCGTCATCGTTGCCGGATGCCGTGGTGTCGTCGTGAGCCGTCTCGGCCTCTTCGTTTTCTGCCTCGTCTTCCTCTTCGAGTTCCTCGATTTCGAGCACTTCCAGCGGGATGTTCTTGAGGCGTTGCCCGATTTCTTTCCGGGCGATCCGAGCGGCGTGCTCGTCTCGCTCGACGTTGAAAACGGTCATTTCGAGTTCGAGGGCGACGAGACTCTCGTCGGCCGCGATGAAGGCCGGATCGAATTTGTCACCGCAGTGTGGGCAGACACGCTCGCCCATGTTGATCTCAACGTAGTTGAGATCCGGATTCAGCATCTCGCCCGTCTTCGAAATAGCAATACGGACTGCTTCGTCCGGTGTCTCGACGTCGTAGACGGGCACAGCGGCCTCGACGACAACTCTGCAATTCATACATGTTAATTCGACTGCCACTATTAAGAAGGTTGGCCCGGGGTGTACCGGTGGACGTATGCAATGATACATTCAGCCCGGGGACTGTGACGGCTGAGAAGTATCAAACGGCACGTCCACCGGTATAACACGAAACGTAAAAACGGAAGCCGTCCCTGTGTCGAGAGGATGGAACAGGGTAGTATCGAGACGGCGACACTGGCCGGCGGGATCGATCTTCAGTCGACCGTCGAGAGCGGACAATCGTATCTCTGGGACCGTGAAGACGGCCAGATGTACGAGCAAGAGAGTGCGTACGGCGGTGACGCCTGGTACTGGACGACAGTCCGGAACGGCGAGGACCCGGCAGTGCTGCGGGTCCGGCAACGAGACGGACGCTTAGAATGGGAGAGCAGTATCGATGCGGACCCACACCTCCGGCGACTGCTCCGACTCGACGACGACCTCGATGCGATTAGGAACGCCACGCCCGGTCACGCGGTCATCGAGCGTGCCTCCGACGAGTATCGAGGGATGCGCCTCGTGCGTGATCCGCCCTTCGAAGCGTTGATCTCGTTTATTTGCTCGGCACAGATGCGCGTCGGCCGGATTCATTCGATGCAACAGGCACTGCGAACGACGCTCGGCCAGCAGGTCAGGTTCAACGGCAAGATCTACCACGCATACCCGACACCGGAGCAGTTAGCCGCCACCTCGGAGTCTACACTCCGTGATCTTGGACTGGGCTACCGTGCACCGTACGTCCAGCGAACCGCCGAGATGGTCGCAGCGGGGACAGACCCCGCCGCTGCCCGTGACATGGCATACGAGGAGGCCCGCGAATACCTCACACAGTTCGTCGGCGTCGGTGACAAAGTCGCCGACTGCGTGTTGCTGTTCTCGCTCGACTTCCTCGAAGCAGTGCCACTGGACACCTGGATCCAGACGACCATCGAAGAGTACTTTCCGTCGGCTGATCGAGGCAATTACGCTGACACCTCGCGTGCGATCCGAGAGACGCTCGGCGGCGAGTACGCGGGTTACGCCCAGACGTACGTCTTTCACTATCTCCGCAGCGGCAACGAGTGATCATCCTCTTTATTATCGCCGCCCTCATACTACCGGCTGTAAGTCCGTGAACGATTTCGCTACCCCGAGGTAGCGAATATCTTCACGAGGTTACAGCCGGCAGTATCACTACCAGACATGGCTGATCGCACCCGCGCACACGTCTTCGTCAGCGGAAAGGTACAGGGCGTTTTCTACCGGGCCACGACGCGAGACCGGGCGAGAGATGCCGGTGTCGACGGCTGGGTCCGGAACCTCGACGACGGCCGGGTCGAAGCAGTGTTCGAGGGCCCGGCATCGGCCGTCGAATCGATGGCCGAGTGGTGCCACGAAGGGAGTGCCCGCGCCCGCGTGGACGATGTCGAGGTGACGTACGAGGACCCCGAGGGACTGGACGGATTCGAGGTCCGGCGGTGATACTGCCGGTCGGATAATCCCCCCACAGTTACCACGACCCCGTCCGTACGCTCGACCATGATTACCGGTTCAGAGATGGGTGTCGTCGACGAGAACGCGGCGGCGCTCGGTGTGTCCCGGAAGCAACTGATGGAATCGTCGGGTAACGCCGTGGCCCGCATCGTCGAGCGCACCGCACATCCGGACGATCAGATCACCGTCGTCGCTGGCCGGGGGAACAACGGCGGCGACGCGCTCGTCACGGCCCGGTTTCTCGACGGGTTCGACGTTCGGATCTGTCTGCTGGGGCGGCCAGCAAATATCACGACGGCGATTGCACGCGAAAACTGGGAGGCGCTCCAGCAAAGCGGGTACGAAACAGAAACGGTCCGAGACACCACGGCGTTCGAACTCCACGATCCGGACGTGATCGTCGACGCGATGCTCGGCACCGGCATCACCGGCGCGGTGCGCGAACCAGAAGCAACAGCGGCCAGAGCGATCAACGAGTCCAGCGGGACAGTCGTCTCCGTCGACGTGCCCTCGGGGCTGGACGCTGAAACCGGGCGACTAGCAGCAACGGCCGTCGAGACCGACCACGTCGTGACCTTCCACGATACCAAGCCAGGCCTCGACTCGCTCGAAGCGACAGTGACGGTTGCCGATATCGGCATTCCGTCGACGGCCGAACTGTTCGTGGAACGCGGCGACCTGACCCGACTTCAGCGAGATTCGACAAGCCACAAAGGCGACAACGGTGAAACCCTCGTCGTCGGTGGCGGCCCCTACACCGGCGCACCCGCGCTCACTGCACAGGCCGCACTCAGGACCGGCACAGACCTCGTCAGGGTCGCGTGCCCGGCCCCGGTCGCCCGTGAGTTGCAGGGCTACAGCGAGAACCTCATCGTCCGGCCGTTCGATGGTGACCACCTCGCGCAACGGCACGTCGAGGGCGTCCTCGAACTGGCAAACGAACACGACACAGTCGTCCTCGGGCCGGGACTGGGCGACAACGAGGCGACACTGAGCGCAGTCCAGGCGCTCCTGGCAGACTACGAGGGGGCCGCCGTCGTTGACGCCGACGCACTACAGGTCGTCCCGGAAGTCGACACCGAGGCGTCCCTGATCTGTACACCCCACCAGGGAGAATTGGAAGCGATGGGCGGGGAGACGAGCGAGGACTGGCGCGAGCGGACGGACCTGATCGAGCAGTTCGCCGCCCGACTCGACCAGACGCTGGTCGTCAAAGGCGTCTACGACATCGTGTCCAATGGCGACCGGACGCGGGTCAACCGGACCGGCAACGCCGGGATGACCGTCGGCGGGACCGGTGACGTGCTGGCCGGGGTCATCGGCGCGCTGGCCGCCACGCAAGCGCCACGCCACGCCGGGGCGATTGGAACGTATGCCACTGGCCGCGCCGGCGATATCGTCGTCGAACAAAACGGCTACGGCCTCGTCGCGACGGACCTGCTCGACGTGCTTCCGACGGCGCTCGGAACGCAGGCGTGAAACGGTCCGTATCAGGCAGATGCCTCGACCAGTTCACCAGCTTTCGACCGTGACTGTTCGACGACCGACGGCCGTCCCTCGAACTCGATGACGACTTGCTCGCCGTAGTCGACGTTTTCGACGTACGCGTGGTCGTGGATCCACGAGACGACACTCATCGCCTCGTCGGTCATCGGCATGATCAGCCGTTCGCGCTCGTAATCCGGTAGTTCGTCGTGGATACGAGCCAGCAACGAATCGACGTTTTCGCCCTCGCGCGCACTGACGGCGACTGGGTTGGGTGCAAGTCCCGACAGCGCCGAGCGCTTGCGCTCTATCTCGTCGGCATCGACCGCATCCGTCTTGTTGAGGACCGTGACGATGGGGGCCTCGTTGCGCTCGTACAGCGTGTCGTGACTCGTCACTAGTTTCTCCCTGATCTCCTCGATGGACTCGCTGATGTCGACGACGAGCAACACCAGGTCGGCCCTGTAGACGGCATCGAGGGTGGACTTGAACGATTCGACGAGCCAGTGTGGCAGCTCCGAAATGAAACCGACAGTGTCGGTCACCAGCACGTCACGCTGTTCCATGTCGGCCCGCCGCGTGGTCGTGCCGAGCGTCGTGAACAGCCGGTCCTCGCTCTCGGCCGTCGGATCGAGGTCCGGGTGGAGTTGTTCGTTCTCGTCGACGTTCACATCGTCTGCGAGGCGGCGCAGGAGCGTCGACTTGCCGGCGTTGGTGTAGCCTGCCAGCGCGACGAGATCGAAGCCCGATTCGCGGCGCTGTTCGCGGCGGTGCTGTTCGGTCTCCTCAATGGAGTCGAGTTCGTCGCGGATCCGGGAGATCTGGTTTTTGATGTCCTGCTCGCGACTCTCGTCGTACTCACCGAGGCCCATGAAGCCGGGCCGCTCGTCGCGCTTGGCGAGACTCGCTTTTGCCTCTGCCCGTGGCAGTTCATAGCGCAGTTGTGCGAGTTCGACCTGTAGCTGCGCTTTTCGTGTCTGTGCCCGCTGGCCGAAAATTTCCAAAATCAACCGGAATCGGTCGATTACACGGGTCCCATCAGGGAGTTTATTCCCGATGTTGTACGTCTGGTAGGGGCCCAGTTGGTTGTCGAAGACGACCGCGTTCGCCCCCTCGCGTGCGATGACGTTGGCGAGACGGGTGACTTTCCCTTCCCCGAGATGGTAGGCCGGATCCTCGGTCCGGGCCTGTGTGATTTCGCCAGCGATCTCGTAGTCAGCCGCTCGTGCCAGATCCCTGATCTCCTTGGTGTCTGCCGTTCCCGAGTCGACGCGCTTTGCGATGACTGTTCGCTCGGTAGTGGTACTCGCAGTCACTTATCCAGTAGCTACGGCGGCCGAATATTTAATCTGCGGGGTGAATCCAACATTTGCTGACCAATACAGCGCCAGTTCGGGATGGTAGAATAGTATTTCTCGATAGTAGAACGCGCTTACTACAACTGTAGTAATCAAACGGGTTGAGCACAAAAGCCTTAACGGACCACGATAGTATTCTGGCATGGTAGAGTTTGCACTCCAATTGGAACTCCCCGGACTCCAGCAAACGGGGCTCGAAGTCGGCGGCGGTGCCATGGTCGGCGGAATCATCGGCTTTGCGGCGAAGAAGGTCGCAAAGATCATCGCGATTCTGGTCGGTATCGAACTCGCGCTATTCAAATTTCTGGAAACGAGAGGGATCCTCGAAGTGAGCTGGGGGGCACTCACGCAAGCCGCAAACAACACGACGAGTACAGCAGGCGATGCCGCGGCCGGGCAACCGCCGAGCTGGGTCACGAGTCTCCTCTCTGCACTGCCCGTCAGCGCCGGGTTCACCGGCGGCTTCCTCGTTGGCTTCCGGAAAGGATAGCGCGAACTACACGGACGAACTGTTCTCGTGTCGCTGGATTATCGCGTCGATATTTCGTCTTCGTCCCTGACGATCTGTGTCTCGGCCTCACCGCTCGTGTGTTCGTTGACCAGACCGTAGAACTCGTTTTGCATCCCGGCCGGGAACGTGATGACGCCGATCCAGGAGCCGTCTGCTTGCCACTCTTCGCGTTCGAGTTCGCCGAACTGCCGAATGCGAGACTGGGCCGCCCCCGCGTGGTCGGCCGGTACTTGCACTGCAACGGTGATCTCGTCGAACCGGATCGGTATGACTGGCCGAAGCGCGTCGAGGGCGTCGTCGACCTGGTTTTCGACTGGTTCCATCGGGTCGACACGAAAATCCGTCTCTTCGAGCGCCGACTCGATGCGGTCTGGTGGGTGGGGCGCATCGTCCATCTGCGGGTTGACGGCGTTGCGCGCGATCTGCTGGATCAACTGCCGATGCTTTTGGGCTTGCATCTCCCGACGCTGGTCAGCAGTGATCTGGATCTCACCGTCTTCGATGACCTGGGGGATGATTTCGAGGGGCTCTGTCGTCCCGAACACCTCTTCGAGAGCGGTCTCCGGAGGCCGATCACCACGCGATGCGTCCTCGAACACGTCCTCTGCAGCGATGACGTCTTCGAGATCCCCGTCGAACTCCCCCCGCTTGATCGCCAACGCGGCGTCAGGATCGACGAGGACCTCGAACCGTTCGCCGTGGGACTCGAGTCTCGCCGTCACTGCCTCGTCGAGTGATATCATACCCGAAGGTACTGGGGCGCGGTTCAAAGACCTTTCCACGTGAGCAGGAACATTCGACCGGGGCAGGGCGGTCGACCGGGAGCCGTTACTCCTGCTCGTCGGCGTCGCTCGGACTGTCGGAACTTCGCACTTCGAGTTCGTCCAGATGTGCCTGGGTCTTTTCGTCGGTCAGTTCCCGGAACCGTTCGGTCTCGACATCGACTGTCGCGACACCGACTGACTCGGGCGTCAGTTCGTCGTCGCTGACCGACGCCAGCGCTTCGAGTGCCAGCGCAATACCACCATCGAGGTCCAGGTCCCCGGCGTAGTGTTCTTCGAGGTATGCACGGGTGTCGGCCCGGTCAGCACCCACAGAGAGGGCCTTCCACTCGTAGGGAGTGCCAGATGGGTCAGTCTCGTACAGGCGCGGTTCGCCGTCCGCGATCCCGCCGACGATCAGCGCGACTCCGAACGGTCGTGCGCCACCGACCTGCGTGTACTGTTGAATGTAGTCCGTGACTTCCTTGGTCAGTGTCTCGATGCCGATGGGTTCACCGTACCGTAGCTGATTGATCTGAGCCTGTCGGCGCGCGTAGTCGATCAACTGGCGAGCGTCGGCGACGTGGCCGGCGCTCGCGATGCCGATGTGGTCGTCGGCCTTGTGGATCTTCTCGACTGACGAGCGCTCCATCAGTGGCGACCGGATTCGCTTGTCGACAGCGAGGACGACGCCGTCTTTCGTTCGGACGCCGATGCTCGCGGTACCGCGCTTGACGGCTTCGCGAGCGTACTCGACTTGATAGAGTCGACCGTCCGGCGAGAAGATGGTGATCCCACGGTCGTAGGCCTGTTGTTGATTTTGTCCCTGCATAGTTACTGGCAATCGAGGTCGGTCACGCCCGAGAAGCCGTCGTCGGTCCGTACGTCCACGCGCTCGGCCCGGACGACAGCGTCGTACTCTGCCTCCCGGAACACGACCTGTCTCTGCTCAGGGGCTTCCGTTGCGTGTCGTATATACTTTTCCTCACACGCCCGTGCTGTCCCACTGACACCACGGACACGGACCCCGACTGGATCGCCGTCCACGGCAGAGAGTGTTGCAATCGCGGCGCGGGCACGCGCTGTCTCGCCCCGGTGGGTCCGGACGACCGCACCGCCTCGACCGTCCTCGAACTCGAAGGTATACACCGTCAGGTCGAGCGCAGCGCTCCCGGCGTCACCGATCAGGTCCTGTGCGGCATACCAGAGTTCTCGCTGGAACGCGCGGCGCTCGATGTCGGTGTCGGGCCACGTTTCGAGTTCGACACCGAGATACCGCCATCGGGGTTGCAGATGCTTCGGCAAGTGTTTCATGCTACCGTCCTCATATCGACCCCTCGCCAGCGTTCGGGACCCGTTCCCCGACGAGGACACCGACCTGCTCGTGGACCATTTCGACGGCGACGAGTGCGAAGCCGGCATCCGTAAACCCATCCGCGAGCACGCCGACCGTCGCTGGATCGTCGACATCGGGATCGTAGAATGGGACCGTCGGATCGGGGTCACCGAACAGCATCACATCGCCGAGAACGAATCGTCGGGGAGCGAGGTCGGCGATCACGTCGATGGCATCCCGCTTGGCCTCGTCATCGAGGTGGTGCATCGCGAAGTTCGACGTGACGATATCGACCGATTGGTCGACAGACGGCTCTCGGAACTGTCCGTTCCCGAACATTACATTGTCGACGCCACGCTCGCTGGCCTTCGTGCTGGCCCGTTCGAGCATGCCCTCGCTAACGTCTCGTCCCACGACCGCCTCGGCTTCGTCGGCGAGCGGAAACGCGATTGCGCCGGTGCCGGTGCCCAGATCGAGAACGGTGTCGTCCGGCCCGGGCGCTGCGTGTGAGACGACCAGGTCTGCACACGCCAGATACTCCGTGGCGTCCTGCTCGTCGTCGTAGTCGTCGGCGTGGTCCGAGAACCGCGCCGCGTGCTCGTCGATCGATCGCTTCATACGATCCGGTTGTCGGCCCGGCAGGAATACGTTGTCGGGTTCGGACCAACACCCATTTTCCGGTCGGTTGCGAGTGTGCCACCCGTGAGTCACTCGTCATCGATCCAGACACCGGGTTCGACGAACGAGGACGATGCTCGTTCCCGGTTGCGGTCTGTGAGACGCTGCCATTCGGCCAGACCGGCTTCGATCTGTGATTCGGTGAATCCGATTGTCTCACCGACGGCAAGGAGGTCCCGGGGAGACCGCAGGTCGAGGTGACTGCGCGGGTCGGCACTGACGACGTACGGTGCGTCGTAGTGTTCGACCAGCTCCCTGAGCTTTCGCAACGACTGTATCTGTCGCACGCGCGTACCGCCAGTCTCGTGGAGAACGTCGTGTAGCGAGAACTCGAACCTGACGCCGTTGTTGGCTGCGGCTTTCACCAGTACGTGATTGACATCGCCGTCACCAGCCATGGGATGGGCCAGTACGTCGACGGCCGGTTGCTCTACGGCAAAGCGATTCATGTCGACGGACCCCCCGTGGACAGCGACGACTGTCCTGCGAGAGCGGTGGTTGCCCACGAGGCCACTGGCGCGGGACGGATCGGTCGCACGGACCTCGATCCCGTCGACGACATCGATGTCGTAGGACGCACTGATCGCTTCGGCGTCGTAGGCCGCCTGGTCCCCGTGGTTCCGGACGACGATCCCGTCGAACCCGTACTCACTCGCGGTCAGGGCCTGTCTCGCGACCGTGCTGCCACCGTCTGGGTGAGCATAAACAGCTTCGTACATCACAGTTCCGAAAGGACGCCCCGGGCGTTCTCGATTGCCGTTTCGCGTTTCGCCGGATAGGCTTCGACCTTCGCGCGCAGTGTGATCCCGTCACCGCGTTCGATCTCGCCCTCGAAGGCTGCCTGTTTGTCGACCGTCAGGAAGAACGAACAGTTGTCGTCGACTCGGTCGTCGAGTTCGTCGATGATACCGTCGATGTCGTCGACCGTCGCGACCTGCCCGAGGACGTGCCTGATATCGTCGGCGTTCTCGACGCGTGCCGATAGGACGACGATCCGGTCGCCGTAGTGGCCGTCTGATTCGGCCCGCTCCACCGCTGTCCCCTCGGGGAGGAACGACCGAAGTGCGCTCTCGACCCGCTTTTCGTCCTCTGTCGCGTACGAGAACGCGCGGATGTCGACGTAGTGGAACGGTACCGAGGGCACGGTTACTACTCTTCCTCGACTGCTTCCAGGGAGTCTTCGGGAATGCCTTGCTCCTGTCCGTCCTCGAACGAAACCGTATAGTTCGCGTCGCCGAACATCGTCTCGACGACCTGTGTAATCGTGCCCTCGTCGCCGTCGTGCTCACTGTGGTCGTCGTGCAGAATGACTGTATCGTCTTCTTCGAATGCCATACCGCTGTGTAATCGGCTGGCTATCAAAAATGGACTGATTTCGCGCGCTCGTCGAACCGATTGTGGCGGATACACTCCTCCGGTGGCGCGAGGAGCGACTCGAAGGGACCTGACGAACGGCTCTCACAGCGACGGCAATCACTGTCACTCCGGACCGAAGGACTCGCCCTCGCGGGCGTCTGCGTCCAGACGCCGTACCGTCGCTCGCGCGTTGCTCGCGTCGTATCCAAAGAGAACCGCAGTGCCGTACTCGCTTGCGACTTCAGTCGCTTTCACCAGGTCGTCGATGTCGACGTTGACAGCGTACAGTTCGACGCTGAACGGCGTCGAAAGCCGGTCCTCGAAGCCCTGGGCGAGGATTTCCAGCCAGTACGTCGTCGAGTAGGCCATATCGTAGAGGGGGACGACGAACTCGTCGACGTGGGGTTCGATCGCTTCGACATCGATCCCGGTACGCCGGGAGAGGTGGCCGGGATACGGATCGGGATACAGCGTCAGGTACAGCCGTCCCGGAACCTTCTCACGGGCAGCGGCGACGAACTCGGTGATGACGCTGTCACGCCACGTTCCCCAGTCGTCGTGCTCGCTGTCGTCGAATCGCCGTTCACAGCGATCACAGTGGCAGTACTCGTCTCGCGGAAAGCCGATGTCGTCGAGGCGCACGTCCTCGTTCACTGCGGCAGCGTCACCGATGAGTTCGAGGAGGCCATCGCGATACCGGTCGTGGGTCGGGCACACGTACGACCAGTCGAAGTAAGGCTGGTCTCTGGTCGCGGGTGTCCCCTCGTCGTCGATGGGGAGCAACGCTTCGGACTCCTCGGCGGCGTTGTCACCGAAACACGACACCATGTTCACCGCGTCGGCGACCGGTTCGGCCGCCCGGCCGGTCACGTCCTTGACTTCGTAGAATCCACGGTCGAACTCCGACCAGGACAACTCCTCCTCGTTGCGGGTGACGACGCCGTACATACCACTCGCTACTGGCTGGAGGTGGTAAGGGGCTTTGGAACGGAACGGGACGGTGGTTAGCGCGCGATGCCTTGCTCGCCCTTACTTTTTCACGACGTAGAGGAGGGCAATTGCAACCGCCGCGACGAGGACTACTTTCTTAGACATCAGTACCTGCTACACAGGGAGGAAATAAAACCTTTCTGTATCAACACGTCAGTATACACTCGGACATGAGTAGTTCGAGGCAACCGTCGCTGGTTCGTGCCCGGGCGCGATGTCGGTTACAGGTGGTCCGAGAACGCAGATCGACCGGTCGCGTCACCGATCCCCGGGTCGACCGACCAGTTCGACGAACGACTCGCCGGTCATCTCGCTGATTAGGGCGGGCTTGCGAGTCATGTAGGTCGACCCCTCAGTGATCCGGAATCGGTCCTCGATTGCCCCATCGAGGTAGTACCCACCGCGTCCGTCGGGTCGCTCGCGGTACTCACTCACCTGGATCGGGTCGCGCTCGAACAGGCCACCGGGATCGCAGCCATCGATGATTACGAGGCGTTTGTCGTCGTAGAACGGGACGCCATCGACGGCACGTTTCGCGTGGGCGTTCTCGGGATGTCTGGCGAGCAGGCGCTCCGTCTCCTCGTGATCGGCGTCGGCCTCGATCACGGTCACAGTGTCGACAGTGAAATAGCCCACCAGGTATCGGTGCTTTCGCTCGGACGATGCCGTGACGAGTGACGTGTAAAAAGCGACGACATCGCCCGGTTCGAGACGACGGAGTCGCGAGACGTACTGTCCGAACCCCTCGCGGTGCTCGCCGTAGGTCATCGCCTCGAAGTTCGGGTCGTGATGCAGCGGCCACGTCGCGACGTCGTCCCCGCGCAGGACCCGGGCCCCACCGTCTTCTGGGTACGTGTCGAGGCGAGTGCTCAGGTCGGCTGCCGTCCGGTCGTCGTACCGCAGTGACCACTCACCGTACGTCAGTTCCTCGTCGGTCGCGTCGGTCTTTTCCGGGATCGGAACGTACTCGAAGCGACCGTCGTCGTACAGCGGTGCGTGTGCGTTCACGTTGCTATCGTCGGCACCGACACCCGCGAAGACGACTGTCATTACCCGGGCAAGCACCGGGAGTGAAAAAGCGCCTCCGGTCTGGCCGCTGTCGGTACTGTCAGGCCGACGAGAGAGCCGTCACGCGATGTCGCGCGAGGTGTCGATACTGACCTGTTCGACCAGGTCGAGTTTGATCACGTCCGACGGTGCCCGGCCACCGCGGAACTTCGGAACCGCAAGCCTGTTTTCGACTTCGTCGCCCACGACTGTCGTATCGAGTTGGAAGACCACGTCCGCGAAGTGTTCGGTCGTGTCCCGCAGCGGCGCTACGTCCCGGCCGTCGAGACAGTGCAAAATCGCCACGCTTCCCGTGTTGACGATGTGCGTCTGCAGGTCGTTCAGGAACGCACGGAACCGGGAGCGTGGTTCCTGTGCTTCGAGTACGTCGAGCGGGTCGACGATCAGGTTCGACGTTTCGGGCAGGGCGCTGACGAGTTTCCCCGCGTTGTCCAGTGGCGCTTCGCCCGAAATGTGTCGTACCGTTGGATCCCCCGTTTCTGCCGATGTCTGTTCGATGCTCGCCTGTACAGCGTTTGCCGTCCGATCCAGTGACAGCCACAGTGTCCCCCTCGTGGCTGTCAATTCGTACAGAAACAGCTCTGCCTGGCTTGCCGGATCCGCCGTCAGCGCAACGACACTCCCCTCCGGAATCCCACCATCCAGTTTGCGGTCGAGGACATCGATCCCTGTCCGCAGACGATTCACCATGCGACTTAAACTCACATTCTCCGTTCGATTAAATATTCCGTTTTTTCATTGCAGTCGCAACGCGTACGTAGCACTCGCGAACGCAAGTGGCAGTTAACGGGGAATCGACGGTAGGCACGTGAGCCAGGGTCTGACAACCCAACAACGTCGAGGGGTCCGTACCACCGTTACAGTTCGTGACAACGGACCCCAGGATCGGCGTCTCCACCGTTCGCGCGATGGCCGCAGTCTTTGTGGCATCTTCGAGACTCTCACGAGTCGCTGTCGTGACGATAATGACACCGTCTGCAGCACGAATCACTGTTGCGACGGCCGGCGATGCGCCCGCCGGGGTGTCGACGAGGACTGGACGACGACATCCCGTGAGTGACCCGGCCGCCCGGTCCAGGTCGTCACTGTCACCGTGACCCGCCGGCAGCACGTCGACGCCCGGCAACTCGACAGCCCCGTGCGTTACGTCGTCCAGTGGGGCGCCACGTGTAAATTCGGCGAGGCCAGGAGTAACGGGCACGCCTGCGAGGACGTGGAGGTCGGGCATATCACAATCACCGTCGACGACGATTGGATTGTCCCCCTGTGTGGCCAGCGCCCGCGCCAGGCACGCTGTCGTCGTCGTTTTCCCGCACCCCCCTTTCCCACCAGCAATAGCGATCATAGCACCGTCTGACTCGTCACTGTATTTGAACGCCCGGAACGGTTCGGGGGATTCAAGAGCGTCGGGAGCGGGGTACTACCCGATGCGTCAGGACCACATCATCAGCGCCAAACAGCTCTCCAGAGAGGATATCGAGGAGGTGCTCGACCGCGCTGGCGAGATTGCGGCCGATCCGTCGTCGTTCCAGGGTCGACACGAGGGGTCGCTGCTCGGGTTGCTCTTCTTCGAGCCGAGTACTCGGACGAAGATGAGCTTCTCGGCCGCGATGAAGCGACTTGGCGGCGATATCGTCGACATGGGGACTGTCGAGTCGTCGAGTGTCAAGAAGGGAGAATCGCTGGCTGACACCGTCCGTGTCGTCGAGGGGTACGCCGACGCACTGGTGTTGCGCCACCCCAGCGAAGGCTCCGCAAAGATGGCCAGCGAGTTCGTCGCTGTCCCGCTGATCAACGCCGGTGACGGTGCCGGCCAGCACCCGACACAGACACTGCTCGACCTGTACACGATCCGTGAAAACGCCGGGTTCGAAGACCTGACAATCGGCATCATGGGCGATCTGAAGTACGGCCGGACGGTTCACTCACTCGCCCACGCGCTGACTGTCTTCGACGCGCGCCAACACTTCATCAGTCCGGAGAGCCTACAACTCCCCCGGTCCGTCCGGTACGACCTCCACGAGGCAGGTGCTGACGTCCGTGAACACACCGAACTGGACGAGGTACTCCCCGAACTGGACGTGCTGTACGTCACGCGAATCCAGGAAGAACGGTTCCCCGACGAAAGCGAGTACCACGAAGTTGCCGGCGAATATCAGATAGACGCTTCGACGCTTTCGGCAGCGAACGACGACCTGACCGTGATGCACCCGCTCCCGCGGGTCGACGAAATCGACCACGATGTCGACGGGACCAGTGCCGCGAAGTACTTCGACCAGGCACACAACGGCGTCCCGGTCCGTATGGCGCTGCTGGACATGGTACTCGGAGGAGACCGATGAGTAGCGATCAAGAACTCCGCGTGAGCAAGATCCAGAGTGGGACTGTTATCGACCACATCAGTGCCGGTCAGGCGCTGAACGTCCTCGCGATCATCGGCATTGACGGCACCGGCGGCGAGGAAGTGTCCGTGGCGATGAACATGCCCTCGGACCGACTGGGCAAGAAAGACATCGTCAAGGTCGAAGGCCGAGAACTCTCACAGAACGAGATGGACGTGCTCTCGCTGATCGCACCCGCGGCGACGATCAACATCGTCCGCAACTACGAAGTCGTCGGGAAACACCCCGTCGAACGACCGGCCGTCGTCACGGGCGTCCTGGAGTGTCCAAACCGGCACTGTATCACGACGAAAAACGAACCGGTCGACTCCGAGTTCGAGGTGCTGGACGACGGCGTCCGGTGTGCCTACTGCGATACGATCATCCGCGAGGAGATCGCTGCACACCGGAAGTCCGACACGTTCCGCCACTCCGGAGCGGCGAGACTCTTCGGACAAGTACTTTTAAAACCCTTTTGCCCCTGGGTCGTAAGGAGAGGGTATGGATTACGTCTTGATCGGTAGCACGGTCGTTGCGCTTGCCGTCGTCACAGTGAGTGTTCTCTCCTGGTGGAAACAATCGTCGGATGCCCGAGAATCGAAACAGGCCCACGAGGCCGCCCAGAACCGCGAACCACCTGTCGATCTCGGTGACACCTGTGAGTTCGGTATCACGGAGTTCACCGACCATCACGGCGGCGAGCGCGTCGCCGTCGGCACGGTCGAGGGATTCGTCTTGTTTACTGAAGACGTGCCCAGAGAACTCGAAGTCGGTGACGTGATTCGGGCGAAGGTGATGGCGTTCAACAAGGACCACACCTCTGCGGACGCGACGTTTATCGAATCGCAGTGAGCATCGTCAGTCGTTCCGGGATCGATTGCACGACAGCATGTGATCGACCCGGTAATAATCACTACTAGTGTAGCCGGTCTTATTCGTCTGCTGCGCTTTCGATTTCCTCGACGATTTCGTCAGCGTCGACATCCGCGTCTTCGAGGGCGTCCTCGATATCTGCGCCGCCAGCGCCGCCCATCATGCCGGGCATGCCCATGCCGCCGCCACCGAGTTCCTCCTGCACGATGATGCGGTCGATGTCGAGAAGCTGGGTGAGCTGCTGGGCGATCTGCTGTTTGCCCATCATCCACTGCTGGTTCATGCTGAGCTGTGGGGTCGCCTCGATGTACAGCGTGTCCGTCTCGACTTCGACGGTCTCGGTTTCGGGTTCGGCGTCCTCGTCATCGTCGTCGCTCTCGACGACCTGCTCTTCCTCGACGGTGTCGGTCTCGAACCAGACGTCGAGTTCCATGTCGAGCATCATCGAGAGGACGCCCTGGGCCTGCTCCTCGCGGTCCTCGACTTCGCTGAGGACCTCGTACTCGTACTCGATGTCCTCGCCAGCGAGGGGGTGATTGAAGTCCACGCGTGCGCGCCCGCCGATGATCGTTTCGACGTGACCGTGCTCGCCCTCGACATCGACGTGTGCACCGGGGTAACGGTCGTCCTCGGGGATCTTGTCCTTCGAGACGGTCCGGACTTCACCCTCGTCGTACTCGCCGAACGCCTGCTCGGCAGGCACGGGTACGCTACCGGTTGCGCCGACCTCTTTGCCGTAGATGTCCGTTTCGACGGCCTGGAACAGATGGCCCTGGCCCAGTACGATTGTCCGGGGTGCGAACTCCTGATCCTCGCCGACACCCTCTTCCTCAGCGACTTCAGGGTCCGTCGTGTCGACGAGGTCGCCGCCCTCGACGGTCCGTGCTGTGTAGGCGACCTTGACGAAGTCGCCCTCCTGGAATCCCTCGGGCTCGGCGTCCTCGTCGGCCTCAGTGGCTTCGTCCTGTGCCTCGAGTGCCTCGTCCTCGAGTTCCTGTTCTTCGGCGTCGGCCTCGGATTCGTCGCTCATACCATACCGGTTTGGCGTTGCACTCTTAAGAACAACGTTTTTGTGATGTACGTCGAGAGGGCGAGTATGTACGAGGTCGAGGTGAAGGTCAGAACCGGGCATGACGGATTGCGCGAGCGTCTGGACGAACTCGGTGCCGAGTTTTTCGGGACTGTCGAACAGGCGGATACGTACTACGACGCGCCCCACAAGAACTTCGCGGAGACGGACGAGGCCCTGCGCGTACGTCGTGAGGCCGTCGACGACGAGGAGTCTGCACAGATGACCTACAAGGGACCGAAAGTCGACGCTGACTCGAAGACGCGTGAAGAAATCGAGACGGGTGTCGGGAGCGGAGACGCCGCCGCCGACATCTTCGAGTCGGTCGGTTTCGAGCCAGCGGCGACGGTCCACAAGGAGCGAAGCCGGTATCACCTCGACGGGTACACGATCACGCTGGACACCGTCGAGGGAGTCGGTTCCTTCGTCGAAGTCGAGACCGAAGCAGACGACATTGACGACGCTCGCGAGGGCGCTGCTGCTATCGTGCGCGATCTGGGACTCGATCCGGACGAACAGATCCGAACGTCGTACCTCGGCTTCTTGCTGGGAAACGAGGCGCATAATGCAGAGTAGTAATAAGAACACGCCGTTTGGTTTCCGCAAGTTATAGAAACGGGGCTATCGAAGTCAGCCGTAATGACAGAGCGGAATATCCACGTGCAGCCCTCGGCCGGCCACGCCGTCGAGGATCAGGCTGTCGAAATCGTCGAGCGAAAGGGGATCGGGCATCCGGATTCGATCTGTGACGGGATCGCAGAGACGGTTTCGCGTGCGCTCGCACAGGAGTATCTGGACCGGTTCGGCACTGTACTTCATTACAACACTGACGAGAGCCAGCTGGTCGCGGGGACTGCTGCGCCGGCCTTCGGTGGTGGTGAGGTGCTCGAACCGATTTACGTACTGATCGTCGGGCGTGCGACCAAATCCTACGAAGGCGAGCGCATCCCGACGGAGACGATTGCACTGGCGGCCGCTCGTGACTACCTCGAAGCGAACTTCCCGTATCTCGACGTGGGCACGGATATCGTCGTGGACATCCGACTCGGTGAGGGGAGTGGCGACCTGCAGGAAGTGTTCGGGGAGGACGGAGCCGTGCCGATGGCAAACGACACCAGCTACGGTGTCGGCCACGCCCCCCTGAGCGAAACCGAGCAGATCGTCGAGGCGACCGAACAGCGCCTGAACGGCGAGTACTCCGTGAACCACCCCGAAGTCGGACAGGACATCAAGGTGATGGGCAAGCGGGAAGGCGATCAGATCGACGTGACAGTCGCCGCCGCGATGGTCGACCGCCATATCGACGACCTGGCCGCGTACAGGAGTGCTGTCGACAGCGTCAGGACGTACGTCGAGGACTGCGCAACCGAGTACACCGACCGCGACGTGACAGTCCACGTCAACACGGCCGACGACTACGACGACGGCGCTATCTACCTGACGACGACGGGAACCTCCGCAGAGCAGGGCGACGATGGCTCCGTGGGCCGGGGGAACCGCGCCAACGGTCTTATTACGCCGAACCGACCGATGAGCATGGAGGCGACATCCGGAAAGAACCCGATCAACCACATCGGCAAAATCTACAATCTGCTCTCGACGGAGGTCGCAAAGAGCGTCGTCGAGGAAGTCGACGGCATCAGGGAACTCCAGTTACGCCTGCTCTCACAGATCGGATCGCCAATCGACCAGCCACACGTCGCCGACGCCGAACTCGTCACCGAAGACGGCGTGACAATCGAGGATATCGACGAGGCGGTCCGGGCGACAATCGACGAGGAACTGGCCAACGTCACGAGCGTGACGCGGCGAGTGATCGACGGTGAACTCTCGACGTTCTGATCGCCCGAGGCGACACCCCTTTATTCGCCATTCGTCACATTGCAGTATGGAGTTGCCCGAGGCAGACTGCGTCCTGGTTCGCCACGGTGAGATCGGACACAAGAGCGAGCAGGTCCGTCGGGCGATGGAGGAGCGACTCGCGACAAATCTCGAAGCGATCCTGACCGACAGAGGGATCGACGGGACGGTCGAACGCCAACGGACCCGGTTGTTCGTTCACACCGACGAACCGGGCGAGGCGACGGCCGCCGCGACGGATGCCTTCGGCGTGGTCTCTGCGAGTCCGGTCATCCAGGTCGAACCAGCACTCGACAGGATCTGTGAATCCCTGGCCGACGTGGCGGGTGTGTGTTTCGACGGCGGATCCTTCGCCATCGATGCCCGCCGTGCCGGTCCCGAGTCGGCCCACGAGTTTTCCAGCAAGGACATCGAGTCCAACGGCGGCGCGGCAGTCTGGCAGACACTCGAGGATGCCGGGTTCGACCCCGTCGTCGACCTCGACGACCCGGACGCGACCTTTTACGTCGAGTGTCGGCCAGACCGGGCATACGTATTCACCGAGACACGCCCGGGACCCGGCGGGTTGCCGGTCGGGACACAGGAACCCGTCGTTGTCCTGCTCAGCGGTGGCATCGACTCACCCGTCGCGGCCTGGAAGATGTTACGGCGAGGCTGTCCGGTCGTTCCAGTCTACGTCGACCTCGGGACGTATGGCGGGCCAGACCACCAGGCCAGGGCCGTCGCGACGGCCGAAGACCTCGTGACCTACGCGCCGAACTTCGAGTTCGACCTGCGGATCGCGTCCGGTGGCGAGATGGTCGAGCGACTCGCCGAGACTGTCGAAGAGACGCGGATGCTTTCCTTGCGTCGTTTCATGCTCGCTGTCGGTGAGCAAACGGCGTCCAGTGTCGACGCAGTCGGCATCGTGACCGGCGAGGCAATCGGCCAGAAGTCGAGCCAGACCAGTGCGAACCTACGCGTGACCGATATCGCTGTCGACTACCCCGTCTTTCGCCCGAACCTGACCGAGGACAAGGCAGAGATCACGAATCTGGCCCGCGATATCGGCACCTTCGAGGAATCGACCATCCCGACAGGGTGCAACCGCGTGGCACCATCGTTGCCCGAGACGAAAGCGACTCTCGAAGCAGTACGAGCACAGGAACCGGACGACCTCTTCGAACAGGCCCGTGAGGTGGCAGACCGGGCCGAAGTCGTCGAAATCTGAGACGCGTTTTGCGAGAGCGAAACCACTATGCCCCGCGCCGGCCTGGCTCAGCACAATGACGCGGGTCTGTCTCGTGGGAAGCGAGGATGTCAATCTGCGGTACGAACTGCTCTCGCGCGAGACTGCACGCGACGCGCTCGCGACCTACGACCTGCAGGAACCGTTCGAGAACACTATCGCGCTCGGAACGGTGAGTCTCGGTGCTGCCGTCTCGCTTCTCAACGACCTGAACTGGTATCTGGTACGGTTTACCGACGGGACGATGGTGCAAGAACCCTCCGTGAGTGACTCCGAATGGCTCTCCCGGTCGCTGGCGGCGGCGATCAGAGACGACGAGATACCGGCAGAAGAACGCGACCGGTTTCTCAGGGTATACGGCGTCGAACGGCCGTCCGAAGACGACGATGAAGCGCTCCCCCGTCTCGTCGAACCGATGCTCGTGACCCGGACCAGCGAGACGATTCCGGAGTACGACTTGCGCGATGTCGACGAGACGCTGATCGTCAGGCTCGAAAAAGACGAATTCGGTGCGTAGGCCACCCCTGTGGACACTTTTCCGTCTGTCCTTCCATACACCGATGGACGTACCGTTTGATACGTCTCAGCCGTCACGGTCTCCCGGCTGAGTATATCGTTGCGTACGTCCACCGGTATATCATTGCTCATACTGCCGGCTGTAACCTCGTGAAGATCTTCGCCGGGGTAGCGAAATCGTTCACGGACTTACAGCCGGTAGTATCATTCGTCGAACATTCCCGTCGACATGTAGCGCTCGCCGCTGTCCCAGTAGACAGTGACGACCAGCGGATTCTCGACGCCGTCGTCGAGTAGCTCGCTCGCTTTCTCGCGGGCGGCCAGGTTCGACGCCCCGGAAGATTGGCCCACGAGTATTCCCTCCTCGCGCGCGAGGCGGCGACACTCGTTCTCGGCGTCGGCAAGGTCCACCGTCTTTACGTCGTCGAGCAGATCCACGTCCAGGTTCGGACTGACGAAGCCGGGACCCATACCCTGGAAACTGTCCTCGCCGGTGCCCGGTTCCTGCCCGGAGAGGACGGCGTTGTTGGCGGGTTCGACGGCGACGAGATCGACATCCGAGAAGGTCTCTCGGAGGCGACGGCCGATGCCGGTGATGGTGCCGCCAGTCCCGACACCGGCGACGAGTGCGTCGACGGTCCGGTCGCCGACCTGTTCGAGGATTTCCGGCCCGGTTGTCTCGTAGTGGGACCGGGGGTTGGCCTCGTTCTCGAACTGACGCAACTGGACGTACCCTTCCTCGGCTTCCAGTTCGTCTGCACGCTCCTTCGCATCGGAGATGTCGCCCTCGACGAGTTCGATGTCGGCTCCGTAGGCTTTCATGATCTGGCGGCGCTCGGGCGACTTCGACCCGGGCATGACCAGGCGTACGTCGTACCCCTTTGCCGCACCGGCCATCGCCAGTCCGATGCCCGTGTTGCCGCTGGTCGGCTCGACGAGTGTGTCGCCGGGCGAGAGGTCACCTACCTCCTCTGCCGTTTCGATCATGTACGTCGCCGGGCGGTCCTTGGCCGACCCACCCGGGTTGAACGACTCTACCTTCGCCGCGACCGTCGTCCCCTCTGGCGCGTCGACGGCGACGAGGGGCGAACCGAGTGTCCCCAGAACGTTCTCGTTCATTAGTAGATACGTTGACCGCCCCCGTTAAAACCCTCCTCGTCACCAGCAGTCCGTGCCGTTACCGGTGACAGGCGACGAAATCGGACTCGGAGCGCGATTATTAAACGACTCCACGCGCTACGGGCAGCTATGCCACTGAAAACGATGGAGCCGAACCCAGTCTGGTCGGCCGGTGCCTACGAAGACACCGTCGACACGCTCTCGAAAGACGCCGACGAACTCGTCTACAAAGTGTGGGGCGGTGACTGGTGCAAGGACTGCCGGTCACAGTTGCCAGATTTCGGTGCGGCTCTCGACGCCGCCGAAGTGCCCGAAGCGAACGTCCACCACTACGAAACCGAGAAGCAAGACGACGGCTCGAAGACCGGCCCGCAGGTCGAGGAGTACGGCATCGAGTACATCCCCACCGTCGTCGTCGAGAAAGACGGCGAGGAAATCGCCCGGTTCGTCGAGGGCGCAGACGTGCCCATCGCGGTGTCTCTCGCCGAACAGATCGAAGCAACGCTCGAGTGAACGCTCGATGACAGTGCTGTTCTAGCGTTGCTCGTCGGCCCAGTCGAGTGCGGCTTGCAGGTCGTGTTCGGGCGGCGAGCACGCGAAGTTCCGGCAGGCGTAGACAGTCGGCTCGTCGTCTCGATGGGAGCGGTCGGCCCAGACCGGCGGCGTCTCGTCGAGACCGAGCGTGTCGAGCCACGCATCGAGGTCGTCGTCCGACGCTGGTCGTGGGGCCAGAAGTCGGTCCGGGAGGTACGTCGTTGCGAGCGTGTCGGCCCACTCCTCGGGGAGTTCGTCGGCGGCGAGCGTGAGTTCGAGGTCGCCGTTCGCGTACTGGTCGGCGGCGATGACGAGCGAAGCGTGTTGCATGGGGTTGGCTTCGATTTCCTTGCCGTGGGTCTCCAGGACGTCGCGGGCAATCTCCTCGAAGCGCTCGTGCGGGACGAACGCTGACAGCGAGAGAAACACCTGAACCGCGACGCCGCTGCTGGAGGGGGTCGACTGGTCGGTGAGTTCCTGTGGTCGGGCAACGAGGGATTCGCCACTCGACGGCGTGAAATACAGCGTGGCGTCGTCCTCGTCCCAGAATTCACGTTCCATCGCGCGTGCGAGGGCCAGCGCAAAGGCGAGGTGATCGACGGTGCCCGTCGCCCCGAACAGGGTCAGTGCGCCGCGGGCGAGAAACGCGTAGTCTTCGAGATAGCCGTCGATGCGCACGTCGCCGTCCTTGTACCGTCGCGTGAGTCGTTCGTCGTCCTCGTCCCACAGATGCTCACGGACGAAGGCGAGTGCGTCGGCCGCCGGGTCGGCATACTCCCGGTCGAGGACGTGTGCGCCCTCGGCGAAGGCTCCGATCATCAGGCCGTTCCAGCCAGCCAGCACCTTCTCGTCGCGGGCCGGGTGGGGTCGCTGCTCCCTGGCCTCGAACGCTTGCTGGCGGCCCGATTCGATCCGTTTTTCGACCTCGGACGGGGCGAGGTCGTATTCCTCGGCGAGTTCCTCGACCGTCGCACTGATCGTCAGCACCGTCTTGCCCTCGAAGTTCCCCCGGTCGGTGACGCCGAAGCGGTCACAGAGGAGGTCGGCTGTCGTCGCGTCGTCGACTGCCTCGTGGACCGCCTCTGGCGTCCAGACGAAGAACGCGCCCTCTTGGGCTTCCTCGTGGCCGTCGTCGGTCGTTTCGCTCTCTGGTGGGACGCTCTGGGCGTCGAGTGTGCTGAAGAAGCCACCGTCGTCGTGAGTGAGTTCCCGCCCGACGAACTCGAACGTCTCTCTCGCGACCGTGGCGTAGCGCTCGGTACCGGTTAACTGGTAGCCGGCGAGGAACACACGCGGTAACTCGGCGTTGTCGTACAGCATCTTCTCGAAGTGGGGGACAACCCACTCCTTGTCGGTACAGTAGCGGTGAAAGCCACCGCCGACGTGGTCGAACAGGCCGCCTGTCCCCATCGCATCGAGGGTCTCGGTGACGACATCTCGGACCTGCTCGCGTCCCGACCGGTCGTAGCTGCGGAGCAGGAAGTGGAGTCGACCTGGCTGGGGGAACTTCGGGCCGTTACCCCAGCCACCGTGTTCGCGGTCTGCCCCACGCAGTGCCGTGTCGACGGCCGTTTCCAGTGCGCCCTCACCGGGAACGTCTCCCTGCTGGCTGGGGACCGACGAGAGATCACTTTCGATGGCGTCGGTCCACTGCCGGGCACGGTTTTCCATCTCCTCGCGCTGTTCGGGGTCGGACCACGAGTTCGCGATGTCTTCGAGGAGGCTGTTGAACCCGGGCATGCCGCGCCGCTCTTCGGGCGGGAAGTACGTTCCGACGTAGAACGGCTCCCCGTCGGGGGTGAGCCACGCCGAGAGTGGCCATCCGCCACGGCCAGTCACCTGCTGGCAGATGCTCATGTACACTGAATCGAGGTCCGGGCGTTCCTCGCGGTCGACCTTGATCGGGACGAATTTCTCGTTGAGGATCTCGGCAACCTCCGGATCGGCGAAATTTTCCGATTCCATGACGTGACACCAGTGACAGGCCGAATAACCGATTGAGAGAAAGATCGGAACAGTACGCTCTCTGGCCGCTTCGAGGGCGTCGTCGTCCCAGGGTTGCCAATTGACGGGATTGTCCGCGTGTTGACGGAGATACGGACTCTCTTCCTCGTCGAGTCGGTTTCGCTCCGTCGGGTCCGTGTCGGTACTCATACCCGATTCTCCGGGCGGTAGACGTGAAAAGGTGTCCGTCTCGGCGAACGAAGACACCGACTCCGGGTCGATGCGATCCGGTACCGGCTGACAACGGTCCCTATCAGACCGGTGGCTTGACTAGCTCAAGAGCCGGTTGTTGCAGAGTGGCCTTCGTTTTGTAAGTCGTACCAACACTTACATTCTTTTTATACTCGTAATATTACCAATACTGTTCCTTTGCCACAAGATATTTGTCTATTGATCAATCTCGAAGACAGTCTGCTTGCGTTTAGACGACCGCTTACGATCCTTACAGGATTCATTACCAAACAGATACGTCGAAAAGTGATCCACAGCGATGAGAGATACAGACGATGCGAGTCGAACGGAAGGTACTGGCGGAATGAACCGACGGCGGGTATTGCAGACGCTCGGTGCGACGTGTGCAGGCATGGTGACGATGGCCGGCTCGGCGAGCGCTGGATGTACAGGTGGTACAGGCGGTACAGGCGACAAAGGTGATGACGGCGATGATACCGATTACGGCGATATCGAGACGCCGTACGTGATGCGCCAGGGCGGCAACTGCACTCCGTTGACCGCGTTCAGTAGTGATCAATCCGTCGTGGAGTTTTACGATTATCGAGTGCCCGAACAGGACGCGGGTGATAACAACAACGGCGGCTTTGCTGCTGATCCAGCGAATTACTCCTCGAACGGGACACAAGACCTACAGCGGGACAACGAAAGTATCGTGTTCCTCTACGATGGGCCCGATGGCTTGAGCCTCGTCATCGTGCATGGTAGTGTGGGAGAAAGAGATGGCAACGGTGGTTCGGCGACGTTCAACATATCGGGCCTGCCGGCCGGTGGCTCGTGGGATGTCAAGGACGATCTCTACAACACCGAAGGAGACCGGGCAGACACCAATTACGACCAGTGGGATATCGGTGGTCGATCGGCCACTATCGACTGGACGTGGGCGGGTGGTCGGACGGATGGTGGTGCTTTCCGAGGACTCGGCAGTGCGTTCTCGGTCACCATCGACCCGGCGTTCAACGAGGATGCAGAACTGTACGAACAGTATTACGAGGGAGATGTCGATTCGTGGGTGGTCCTCACTCCAGACGGTCACCGCATGTCCGTGGACATGTCCACACCGCTCACCATCGAGACCGGTTCCTGTAACGAAACGGAGGTCGACTTCGAGATCGTCGAACCCGAAGACGACGGTAAGAAGAAAGAGGAAAAATCCGATTTCGACGTCAACGGCGACTACAGCGACGACCGAGAGTACAGCACCGACCACAAGATGTTCGACGAGTCGGGCGAGAAGAAGAAATACAGCCAACAGAACTGCAAGCCCGACGCCAACGGCGATGGCGAACAGACCGCCATGGAGAAGTGGTACAGCCGAACGAACACGCGTTCGCCACAGTGTGAAGAGGGCGAGGACACGACCCTGACGGCGATGGAGCGCTGGATGCAGCACTACATGCGCTGATACTACTGCCGCCCCGGTCGGACAGGAACGAAGTAGCTGATCGGTCGTCACCCGAGAGGGACCGTCGTTTTTTTGGGTGGCCCGCCACCCGACTCGAACAACTGACAGCAGTGGATATGGCGTGGAATACGACTATCGCGACAGCGGGCCACTGGCCTGTCACTTCGAACGATAAGGTTTAGGCCCCTACCAGTCGCGGTTTTTGCTATGACAGAGACTGTGCTGCTGGTCGGTGGCGGGGGCCGAGAGCACGTGATCGCTCGCGCACTGGCCGGTTCAGACGTCGAGTTGTACGCCTGTGCAGGAAACCGTAACCCCGGTATCGCGTCCGTCGCCGAGGGGTTCGAGTCGCTGGACACGACGAACCCGACCGCAGTCACAACCTACGCGAACGAAGTCGGCGCGACGCTGGCGGTCGTCGGCCCGGAAGCACCGCTCGCGGCCGGCGTCGCCGATGCGCTGGACGATGCCGGAGTGTATGCCTTCGGTCCGCGTGAATCTGAGGCCCGGATCGAGACTGACAAGGCGTTCCAGCGTCGGTTCATGAAGAAACACGACATCCCGGGCTGTCCGGATTTCGAGACCTTCGAAGACATGGCGGCGGCCTGTGACTACATCGACGAGTACGACGGCGACCTAGCCATCAAGCCCGCCGGCCTCACCGGCGGCAAAGGCGTACGGGTCATCGGCGACCAGGTGACCGCCGAAGAAGCGAAGGAGTATCTTCGCAGTGCCGACTACGACCGCGTCGTCCTCGAAGAGCGCCTGATCGGCGAGGAGTTCACCTTGCAGGGCTTCGTGGCCAACGGGCAACTCCGCGTCACGCCAGCGGTCCAGGACCACAAGCGCGCGTACGAGGGTGATGAGGGGCCAAACACCGGCGGCATGGGGAGTTACTCCGACGCGTCCCTGGAACTACCCTTCATGACCGAAGACGATTATATGGACGCCGTCGACGTGCTCCGGGCGACCGTCGAAGCCCTCGATGGGTACAAGGGTGTCCTCTACGGGCAGTTCATGCTCACTGCCGAAGGGATCACAGTCGTCGAATTCAACGCTCGCTTTGGCGACCCAGAGGCGATGAACACGCTGCCGGTCCTCAACACGGACTTCCTCGACGTACTGACGGCCGCACGCGAGGACGAACCGCTTCCACAGCTATCCTTCGCCCCGAAAGCGACGGTCTGCAAATACGCCGTCCCGGACGGGTATCCGACGAACCCCACGGCGGGCGCGAAGGTACGAATCGACGAGGAAAGCGCTGGCGACGCACTACTGTACTACGCCAGTGTCGACGAACGCGAGGGCGATATCTACACGACGACATCCCGCTCCTTTGCCGTCGTCGGCGTCGCAGAGACGATCACCGACGCCGAGAAAATCGCCGAGAAGGCGCTCGCTACGGCCGGCGAAGAGGGCCTTCGGACGCGCCACGACATCGGCACACCGGAACTCGTCCAGGCCCGCATCGACCACATGGCAGAGATTCGCGGCGAGTAGACACACTCGCACGACGCGGGTTTCGTACCGCCGGCCGTGAGTCTGTGAACGGTTTCGCCACCCCGAGGTGGCGAATGGCTTTGCGAAGTTACAGCCGGCAGTATCAAGACAACTGCTACCAAACGGACAGGCGTGACTGGGCCACCTCGACACGACAGACTAGACCGGACTGTAACGCCGGGACCACGGAACTCACTGCGCCACTGGCCGGAGGCAAAGCACCCGATCAGGCTGATCGTCAACGTTCTCGTCGTCTGGACAGTGCGCTACTCGCCCAGTCTGAAACTCAAAAACTGGCTCCTGCGCCGTCTCGGGGCCTCGGTCGGTGACGGTGTCTCGCTCGCACTGACCGCGACACCGGACGTGTTCTGGCCCGAACTCGTGACTATCGAGGATCACGCCATCATCGGCTACGACGCGACCTTGCTCTGTCACGAGTTCCTCCGTGACGAGTACCGAACCGGCGAAGTCGTCGTCGGCGAGGGCGCGATGATCGGAGCCGGTGCTATCGTTCTCCCGGGCGTCAAAATCGGCACGGACGCCCAGGTCGGCGCGAACTCGGTCGTCACCGAAGATGTGCCGCCCGCAACGACTGTCGCTGGCGTTCCGGCACGCCCCGTCGAAGCGGAGTGACAGCCGGCAGTATTATACTACCGGCTGTACGTCCGTGAACGATTTCACCACCCCGGGGTAGCGAATATCTTCACGAGGTTACAGCCGGCAGTATCAGTACGACGCGTCTTTTGCCACGACGAGATCGAATGTTTCTTCGGACGGGTCGTCATCGGGAGTCAGGTAGCCGGTCGCGTAGACAGTGTAGACGCTGCCGCCGTTGAACGAGATGTCCTCGTCGTACACGACCTCACCGTCGTTCGACTCCGTATCGCTCCGGACCTCGACCGTGTAGCCGTCCGATTCGACCGTCGAGGTCGCCGTCTGGCGGTATTCGAGGCCATCAACGAGGACCACTGCGCCCTCACTCGCGGTTAGGTCGACTGCCGGCGCGTCCGGCGAGGCGTGGACGGTTCGGACACGGCCACTGTCGCCACCCGGGTCGGAGTTGTCGTCTTCGAGGACGAGCGGTTCGAACGGTTTGTCGCCGGCGTCGCCGACTTCGCCGAGGGCAGCGACCGTATAATCGACCTCAGCCTCGACCACGACCGTCCCCTCGAAGACGGCGTCGTCGATGCTCTCGCCTTCTGGGGTGATGGCGACATCGTATGTCGCGGGCGGGACAGCCATGTACGTGCTGACATCCGTGTACTCGAGAGCTTCGAGAACTGCCTCGCCGTCGAGATACACGTCGACGTTCGGTGCGTTCGGAGACATGTGTGCCACACTGAGGCGTCCCTCGCCCATCGCTTCCGTTCCAGTCGCTGTGGTCTCGGTTCCCTCATCCATCGACTCGGTCTCCGTTCCGGTCGCGGTCTCGGTGACCGCCTCCGTGTTTTCAGTTCCGCCGTCGTCACTACTGCAGCCAGCGAGGCTTCCGAGCACGGTCACGCCAGCAGCGGTTCTGAGCACGTCTCGTCGCTTTTTCTCTGTCATCGACAGGTCCTTCGGACGGCCCCGATGTAGGCACTTCGCATTATACTGTCGGACGTAACTATCTGAAGATTCTCGCCACCCCGGGGTGGCGAAATGTATCGGACTTCCGTCCGACAGTATACCTGTTAGAAATCCTTTGAAGGACTACCAGTGCAGCCCTGATAGGACAGTCCTCGACAGCACGCTTTAGCCAGTCCGGGTCCTACGGGAGGCCGTGTGTACGCTCGTCTTCGCCTGGCAAGCCTTCGAACAGTCGCTCCTCGTGGGCGCAAACCGGGACGAACGACTCGACAGGCCGTCTGAACCACCGGCAGTCAGAGGCTGGAACGCGTCTGTCGTCGCCCCCGTCGACGCGGACGCCGGCGGCACCTGGATTGGCTACAACGAACACGCCGTGTTCGTCGCCATCACGAACCGCTGGACCGATGCCGAACTCGCCGGGGAGCGCTCGCGAGGCCGTTTAGTGCGGGATGCACTCGGCCAGGAGACGGCCGAGGACGCCGCCCGCCTGGTCGAGGCCGCTGTCGGGGACCACGAGTACCAGGGGTTCAATATCGTCCTCGCCGACGAGACAGCCGCGATGTACGCCGAGTGGGACGGGCAACTTTCGCTGAGAAATCTCGAATCCGGCGTCCACGTAGTTGTCAACGTCGGGGCAGACGGCCGATACCGGATCCCCGCCAAAGGACAGGACCACGCCGAACGACAGGCCGAGAACGCCGACCGTCTCGCCCGGGAACTCCGGCCAGAACCCGGCGAAACCGGACCGGAGTGGCTCGACCGAACGGCGACGCTCATTGCCGACCACGAGTACGGCGTCTGCGTCCACGGCGACGGCTTTGGCACTCGTTCGTCGTCACTGATCCTCGTCGACGGATCGGACCGACGCTATCGATACGCCGACGGGCCGCCCTGTGAAACTGCCTATCGACCGGTCGAAGGTCAGGTTTAAGCCCCGCACCGCCCCAGTACGGAGTACATGAGCATGGCAGCCATCGAGGCGGAACTCTCCGACGACGAGCGTGCCGGTCTGGAACTCATCCGTGAGACAGGTGGGATCCACCAGAGCGACTTCTGGAAACAACTCGACGTGTCCTCGCGGAAAGGAAGTCGTATCGTGGACGCCCTCGCCAACAAGGAACTGATCCAGCGCGAGGAGACGGTGTACGAAGGCCACAACACGTACCATCTAACGCCCGCACCGCGCGATCTGGATTTCTCCCTGCTGATGGCCGGGGATCAGCTCTCACCGTTTATCGGTGACGAGGAAGTCGACGCCAGAAGCGACGCCTTCTCGCAGTGGGTCATGAGTCTCGCGTACAACGAGTGACGCTGCTAGTCTTCCAGAGCGTCGGCAATCCGGCCGAGCGTCCGGCGAATATCGTGGACCTCGTCGCGGAGTTTCCGGACTTCACGCGTCAGTTCCTCGTTGTCGCTGCTCTCTTCCTCGCGACCACGGCCACCGGGCCCCATTCCACCGGGACCGCCGGGGCCACCACCGCCCATCATGCCGCCCATCATCTGTGCGAACGGGTTACCGCCGCCGCCACCCATGCCGCCGGGACCGCCACCGCCGCCCATCATCTCCTCCATACGCTCCTCGCGGCTCATTTCTCCCTCGCCCTCGCCCTCTTCACGCTCCTCGGCGCGCTCCTGTCGAATCTCTTCGACCCGTTCCCGGAACGATTTTTCCTCGCTTGCCTCGTCGCCGTCCTCGGTCGCCGTCTCTTCGTCAGATTGTGCTTCTGTCTCGTCAGGTTCGTCTTCTGCCATACTCCGCCGTTTGCGTGCGGGCGGGAAAAGGATTGTCGTCTACGTGATCCGCCGAACCAGCACCGAGAGACCGAGGCCGCTGGCCAGTAGAATGACGAGGTTGAACACTGCCTGGAAGATGGGCCGGTACTGCCGTGTGACGAAGTTGTTGATGGCGTTCGAGGTCGCGAAGTAGAATCGGAACGTCGCCACCAGCGCGACGAGGACGAGAATCGCGAACGCGGCCCACTGCGCGTAGGTGATGATACTGGCTGTCGAATCGCCCGTCTGGGGACCGTCCTCCTCGGCGGTGTCCGTCCCGCTTCGTTCGGAAACGGAGTCGTCGGTCGCCTGTTCGCTCGATTGGTCATCGGTCGCCTGTTCGTTCGATTGGTCGTCGGTCGCTTGCCTGTCAGTCATTGATCTGCCTCCGTGCGAGTAGTGTCGCCCCGAGCAGTGCAACGAGAGTAGCCGCGATGCCGAATCCGGGGCCGCTCCCGGTGGTCGCTCGCGGTGGCTCCGTTCTCTCTACTTCCTGTTCGGTGGATTGTTCGTCGGCGAAATCACCGGAATCGAACTCGACGTCGCGGCGCGTTTCGTTCGCTTCGAGTGTCTCACTCGGATCGAGGTTCGCCGCTTCGGTCGCGGTGCCGATGATGACGCCGTCTTTCACCAGCATCGCGTCGAGCCAGTAGTTGTAGTCATCCGGTACAGTGAGTGTCACAGCAGGTGAAACGGTTTCGCCCGGACGGATCGAACCGATCTGTCGCCTGGCCGTGGCCGCGACAGCGTCCGAATCTGCCTGGCGTGCCCGGAAGACAACGATAACATCACCGGCGGCCTGATCGCCGGAGTTGGTCAGGTACGACGATACGTTCAACGTCGACCGATTGTCCTGCACGCGGTCGATACTGTAGGTGATCGTCGGGAGGTTCGTTCCGGACGTTTCGAATCGCTCGAACGCCACCGACGAGTCGGCGTAATCGGGAGTGAGCGCCTCGACGCCACTGATCGTCCGTGTCCCACGGGCGACACGACTTCCGTTCTCGTAGACGAGCGTTTCGATCCGGTAGCTCCCCTGTCGTTCGACGGAGAGGTTCGTCAGCACCGATATCGATTGCTCGCCGCTGATATCACCGACGGACTGGCGCTGCTTGTCGGCGAGCAACTCCGTTTCGCCGTCGATGGCCCTGACTTCGAGCGTGACGTTCTCGGCTGTGCCACCCCGATGGGCGAGTCGGGTATCTAGCTGGAGGGCGACGGTCTCACCGGGAACGGAGCGGACCGCTATCGTCGAATCGGACGTCTGGAGGGAGAGGAAACTCCGCCTGAAGTCCTCGCGCTCGGTTGGCTCTTCGAGGATGCCGGGGACCGCGAGCGGTGTGGCGAGCATGGCGACCAGGAGAACGACCATGCTGCCAGCGATAGCTGTTTCACGTTGCACACGAGTGTGGCCGCGAGCGACCGATAAATGTTTTCCGTGTTGATTTTACGGTTTCGTCATCGAAACGCACCGAGATCCGACTGGAGGTTCCGGTCTGTACGGCCGTCGAGCAGTTCGTACCCGACCAGATTCTTCAGGTCGACCGCGTAGGCACTATCGCCGTTTTCGAGGACCAGCACCCGGCCCTGCGTCCCGACAACAGTGCCGGAGAGCAGCGTCTCGGCCAGCGGGCGCGCAGAAAGCGAAAGGCCGTACTCGAACGCGAAGGTCTCGATTGGCTCGAACTGGTCCAGCAGCGCCTGCCAGATGTCCTCGTTGACGGTCTGGTGGAGGCCGGCAATCTTGATCGGGATGCGAACCCTGTCACCCACGTCGGCGGCAATCTCGGCCTCGACCTGTCGTGCCACGCGTCCGTCGGCGACGGTCCGGAGGTGGGCGGCCCGGTCGGCACCCTGCTCGCGAAGTCGGCGGTCGAGTCGCCAGGACCGCGTGACGCCGACTTTAAACGTCGCCGGCGCGAACGCCGCCAGGTAAATCGCGTGCTCCTCGTGGCAGGTTTCGAGTGGCATCGAGCAGTCACCCCGGCAGCGAGCACAGGGCCAGCGGTCGGTGTGTGCATCACAGTACGGTGCTCTATCGGCGTCGCAGGCGATGTGGCTGTCTTCGTCGATGGTTCCTGCACAGTAGCGCTCGCCCAGCGTATACGAGAGGTCGCTGCCCGGAACGAGGCGTTCAGTCGAGAGACGCCCGTTTTCGGCCACTAGGAGGGCCGCTGGCTGTTCGACGCGCGACCGATAGCCGACGACTTGCACACTCGTGGCTACGGGGTGGGCTGTGAAATATACTGCTTTCCGTCGCTGCAAGTCGATCAAGGCCCAGTCAGTATCCGTCGAGCAGTTCCCGGGTCGCCTGTCGAACGGCGTCGTCGCTGGACTGGTCCGGCTCCCAGCCCAGTGCCGAGAGCTTCTCTATCGAGAGGCGCATTTTCGGCACGTCACCGGTCCAGCCTCGGTCGCCGCCGGTGAACTCGTACTCGGGGTCGACGCCCATCTCGTCGCTGATGATGTCGGCGATTCGGGTCACCGATGTCGTCGTCTTCGTCCCGAGGTTGAACACGTTGAACGGCCGCTCGGCGTGTTCGACGACGTGACACATCGCGCCGACACACTCCTCGATGTGCATGTAGGATTTCTCCTGTTTCCCGTTGCCGAGGATTTCCAGGGTCTCGGGATCATCTCGGAGTTTCTCGATGAAATCCGGGATGACAGCGCCGAGCTGGAGGCGCGGACCGACGATGTTGGCGAAGCGAAACACCCACGCCGTCATGTCGTGGCTGTGGGCGTACACCGAGAGCAGCCCTTCCTCGCCGAGTTTGCTCGCGCCGTAGATACTGATCGGTTCCAGTGGCGCAAAATCCTCGGGTGTCGGACGCGGCGCTTCGCCGTAGACGGTCGAGGACGACGTGAAAGCGATGTTGCCGACGCCGACTTCGTCCATCCGTTCGACGACGTTCTCGGTGAGTTCGTTGTTGTATCGGTACTGGCCAATGTCGTCGCTGGCGGCGTTCTTGTTGGCGACGAAGTGAAAGACGATGTCCACATCAGGGGTGATCACGTCGGCGACGAACGACTGGTCGGTCAGATCGCCTTCGACGAGCGTGGCGTCGTCGGGAAGCCACGTCGCCGCCCCGTTCGAGCAGTTGTCGACGGCGATCACGTCATTGTCGTCGACGAGTCGTTCCGCGAGGTGCGAACCGACGAATCCCGCCCCACCGGTGATGAGGATTCGCCTGTCGATGAGATCCATGTCGAATACTGTAAGACAGTCACCAATGTCTTTTCCGGTTGTCTACGACGATGAGAGAGCACACTTCGTTCGGTCTCCCGTCGAGAAAGCCAGGTCCGACAGCAATTAACGGCCGCCCCACTTCGGACGAGGTATGCAAGACGAACCAGCGGTCGCCGTCCTTCGACTCGGCCACAGACCGGGCCGGGACGAGCGGATGACGACCCACGTCGGGCTAACGGCCCGCGCCCTCGGTGCGGATCGACTCGTCCTCGCCAACCACGGTGCGAGCCAGCGCGGGACCGTCGAGGACATCACCGACCGTTTCGGCGGACCCTTTTGGGTCGACGCGACCGACCGGCCAAAGCGATTCCTGCGCGACTGGGACGGGCGTATCGTCCACCTGACGATGTACGGCGAGCCAGTGCAGGATGTCGAGGCAACGATCCGGGAGGCCCACCGGAGCGAGCCACTGCTGATCGTCGTCGGGGCAGAGAAGGTCGATTTCGAGGTGTACGAGCGGGCAGACTGGAACGTCGGCGTGACCAACCAGCCCCACTCGGAGGTCGCGGGTCTGGCCGTCTTTCTGGATCGACTGTTCGAGGGCCGGGAACTCGACCGCGAGTGGGAAGACCCAGAGCGGGTAGTTATTCCACAGGCCGAAGGAAAGCGCGTCGAACCGGCCGACGAATCAGAGTAGCCACTACAGTAGCGTCTGCAACTGATTTCTCATCCGATCGCGTGCAGCCGTGCGATCAGGTGAGTGAAGACGTGCAAATGCTGCTATGAGCATGTCATAGAATCGTTTTCGTACTCATCACCCAGCAACAGTCAGTACGGGTCGTGTACCGAGCGACCAGACCGTCAGCCACCCATATAGGTAATTCTGTCTGGAACCCGGGGACTGATACGGACTCTATCTATTGTTTCACTCTATGTCTGAATCAGCGAATGGATCGTATGAAGCCCTCCTTGATCGTTATCAGCGGTACAGCTACACTCAGAGTGCGAATGGCATTCTCCAGTGGGATCAGTACGTTACGATGCCAGAGGGTGGTCGAAATCTTCGTAGCAACCAGATGTCCACGCTTACCACTCTCGCACAGGAGCAGATCACTGACCCCGAAGTATGTGAACTGCTTGATGATCTCGACGGTGCTGTACTGACCGATGCAGAATCTGCGGTCGTACGTGAAATTCGGCGGGAGTACGACCAAGCGACCTGCGTTCCCACTGAAATCAGAGAAGCCCTCTCTGATTTGACTTCCGAGGCTCATCCAGCATGGAACAAAGCCAAAGACGAGGACGATTTCAGCGTGTTCGCTCCTCATCTGGAGAGGATAGTCGAAAAAAAGCGGGAGTACGCGAATGCGGTCAATCCGGAGACGGAACCATACGAGACCCTCGTTACCGAGTTCATTCCGCAACTGGATTTTGAGACGGTTGAACGGACAATATTAGCTGTCAAGGACGGACTCGTCCCGCTTCTTGACCGGATTCACCAGAGTGAGACCGATCTCAATACGGATGTGATCCACGGTGATTACGAGGAAGACGCCCAGTTAGCAGCCGCTCGTGACTTGCTTGACGTATTTGGATTTGATTGGGAGCGAGGACGCCTCGATACGTTCGATATGCCGGGTACGTTCGGATTTCCGTCTGATGCACGGGTCTGTACGTGGACTGAGAAGAGCTTGTATCAGACACTATATACGACTGCTCACGAGGGGGGGCATGGCCTCTACGCCCAAGGTCTTCCCGTAGAGAAATCCGGGACGCCTCTTGGGAAGGATCGCGGCATCCTCGTCAACGAATCGCAGGCCGCGTTTTGGGAGAATCGCGTATTCGCTCACCGGGCATTTTGGGAGGTGTTCTTGCCGATTCTCAAGGAGCGATTCCTTAACATAGATGCGACCCCCCAAGAGGCCTATGAGAGCGTCAACTACGTTCGGGAACGGAACCCCGTGTGGGTCGAAGCAGACGAGCTCACGGGCCAAATACATATTCTCCTTCGCTTCGAGATCGAACGTGACCTCATCAACGGCGAAATCGCGGTCAACGAGATCCCCACGGCGTGGAACGACAAGACTGAAGAGTATTTCGGAGTCAGACCACAGACACTCGCCGAAGGATGTCTGCAAGACATCCACTGGTCGCAAGGGAATATCGGATACTTCCCTACGTATACGCTCGGCAACGCATTGGCAGCACAAGTCACTGCTGCATTGGAGCGAGATCTCGGTGGTGTCGGCGAGTTAATCCGCGAGGGGGATATTCAGCGAATTCTGGAGTGGAATCGAGAAGCTATACACCAACACGGCCAGCGGTACACGACTCCGGAGTTAATCCAGAGAGTAACCGGTGAAATGCTGTCTGCCGAGGCCTTCATCGAGTATACAACAGATAAATACACAGATCTGTATGATCTATAGGCGACTGATACAGGGTGTCATAGAGTCTCACACCGTGACCACGGTACTTCCCGGGTTGTCTCCACGTTCGTAGTTAGTGATAGCGACGACGAGGCGAAGGCACAGAGCAAGAAACACCTGTGCTCGTGCGTGGACGCGGCCTCGGGCGTGCGTTCGCCCGAGGCCGCAGTCCTTGACTGATTCGTTGGTTCGTTCGACTCCAGTACGGCGGTTGTACGTCTCGTCCAAGGTTGATTGCTTCAGCTGAACGTCCTCGCTGTGTTCCCCAATACGGTCTTCGACCCTATATCCGATGTCTTTCGGGTCATCGGTGTTTCGCGCGTTGTACGGGGCTACTGGCACGATCCCTGCGGCCAGCAGGTGGTCGTGCCAGTCGAGCGTGTCGTAAGCGCTGTCACCGACCATCCAGATCGGTTGCTCGACGGCGAGCGTGTCACACGTGACGCGCATCGCCGTCTCTTCCGGTGCTTGTTTGCTCTCGGTGAACTCCGCTGCAATCGGGATCTTTTGCCCGGCCGAGACGATCGTACAGCCGTAGCCGTGGTAGTACTCATCCTCGGTTGGATCGTAGCACTTCGAAGCGTCTTGATCGGCGGGCATCGCCCTCACATCGGTTGAATCGATGCAGTAGGTCAAGTCGAGCAGGCCGCTGTAGTGGTTAACGCAACTTCTGAATGAATCCGCTGAGGTGGTTCTTGATCCACGAGCCCGCGAAACTCAGCCGTTCAGTCAATTTGGTGAAGATGGCATCGAGGAGGGCGCGGTACTCGGCCGCGCCCTCCACGATCAGAGACGAGGATTCCCATTTGAGGCTCTTCCAGACTGGTTCGATTGGGTTGAGATGCGGTGAGCCGACTAGAAGAAAGATGATCTCCTCGAAACACGCGCAGATCCGTTCTTTCTCCTGAGTCGGTAGAAACTGGAGGACGCTCTCGCCGTTGAG
>PXRO01000046.1 GCA_003021685.1 Halobacteriales archaeon QS_4_62_28 | reverse complement strand
ACGACTAACTCAAGTCGCCAATGACCACGGTATCGAACTCTGTGTGGAAAACCTCCCGTCCGGCTTCTACACGCTGCGGGACGACTTCCCGACCCTCCTTAAACAGACCGACGCAAGCGTGTGTCTCGATACGGGCCATGCACTCCGGGAGGGCTGGAGCGAAACCGGCATCGGTGAATACATTGCCGATACAATGAACCAGGTCACGCATATCCATGTTTCTGACCCACGAGAGGACGGAGCTGTCCATCTCCCAATCGGGGCAGGTTCTACTGAGTTTAGCGATATTTTCATGCCGCTCCTTGAGACGAACTGGTCAGGAACCGTATCTGTCGAGGTGTTCACGTACAACTTTGAGTATCTCCAAGCAAGCCGTGACCACATTGCATCGATACTCAACAAAGAGGTCCCGTAAGCCATAGTAAACTAGATGTGCAATGCGCACATCTACTATTCGGCTATTTCGAGCACTGGCCCACTCACCAATCTCCCGATAGATCCCGCTGTTTCACTGTCTTCGATGAGAGCCTTGTCGATTTCGCATTGAAGTCCTACTTCGAGGTGACTTCTGCGACGCTTTCCACGATATCCTCCTCGACCCGCCAGAGATAGAGGCTGGCGTAACTCCGGTACGGCGACCATCGTCTGGCGTACTCGGTCATCTCGGATCGGCTCATCTCGGAATCTATGAGGCGTTGCATCCCCTTCCGTATCCCGAGGTCGCCGACGGGGAACACGTCTTGGCGACCCAGTGAAAAGAGCAGTTGCATATTTGCCGTCCAGTCGCCGACGCCCGTGATCGATGTGAGTTCGTCGCGGACGGCCCCGTCGTCCATTCCCTCGAAATAGTCCCGGGAGTACCCTCGCTCTGTGAAGGCCTCGGCGATGTTGTTGACGTAGCGGGTCTTCTGTCTGGAGAGGCCTGCGTCCCGAAGCACGTCGTCGTCGGCCGCCAGCATCCCGGCTGGCGTCACCTCGACGGCCTCGAAGAGCCGCTCGCGGGTGGCCGCCGCGGAGGCCATCGACACCTGCTGGCGCAGAACCGAGGTGACGAAACGCGCAAAGAAGTCGTCGGCAGGTTCGATCCGTAATTCGCCGTGAGCCTCGACGAGCGGTCCGAGGTCCGGATCAGCGCGGAGCGTGTCGAACGGAGCAATCATGGGCAAGATAAAGCGACCGAGTGAGGAGAACGTTACGCCGGTCCCAACAGCCGTAACAGACGGACAGCCGGTATATAAACTCCCGAGTGGTTGTTTTCTGAGAGAAACGTTGAAACCCTGGGAGGCAGTGAGTCTTTCTGTTATGGATTTCGAGGACATCGAGACCGTCGCGGTGCTCGGGGCCGGGAATATGGGCCACGGCATCGCCGAAGTCGCCGCCCTGGCCGGCTACGAAGTACGAATGCGAGACATCGAAGCGGAACTCGTCCAGGACGGCTACGACAACATCGAGTGGTCCCTGAACAAACTGGCAGAAAAAGAGCAGATTAGCCAGGCGGAGGCCGACACGGCCCTCGATAGAGTGACGGCGCTCGTCGAGATGGAAGACGCCGTCAGTGACGCCGACATCGTCATCGAGGCCGTCCCCGAGAAGATGACCATCAAGAAAGATGTCTATCAAGAAGTCGAAGAGTACGCGCCCGAAGCGGCCATCTTCGCGACCAACACCTCCAGTCTCTCGATTACGGAACTATCCGAGGTGACTGGACGGCCAGAACAGTTCTGTGGAATGCACTTTTTCAACCCGCCCGTTCGGATGCCACTCGTTGAGGTCATTTCCGGGGAACACACCGCCGAGGAGACCCTCGACACAATCGAACAACTGGCCGCGGCCTTCGACAAGTCCCCGGTTCGCGTGCGCAAGGACTCGCCGGGGTTCATCGTCAACCGCATTCTGGTCCCGTTGATGAACGAGGCCTGCTGGCTCGTTCACGACGACGTAGCGACCATTGCGGAGGTCGACTCCACGGCAAAGTTCGACATGGGCCTACCGATGGGGTCGTTCGAACTCTCCGACCAGGTGGGTAACGACGTGGGCCTGCACGTCCTCGATTACATGCACGAGGTCCTCGGTGACGCGTACGAACCGTGCCCACTCCTCGAAGCGAAAGTCGAGAACGAAGACCTGGGCAAGAAGACGGGCAAGGGATTCTACGACTACGAGGACGGCGGCGTCGACATCCCGACAGACGCTGGTCGCGAAGACATCGAGCACCGCCTACTGGCCGTGATGGCCAACGAAGTCGGCAAACTCGTCGAGAACGACGTGGCCCCCGTCTCGGACATCGACGAGGCCGTCAAACTCGGCGGTGGGTTCCCGGATGGTCCCGCGAAACTCGCCGATGACGCCGGACTGGAGACGCTCGTCGAGACGCTCGGAGCGACCCACGAGCAGACGGGAGCCGAGCGGTACGAACTCTCCGAGGGCCTCCGGACCGCCGCCGAGGAGGGTGGCTTCTACGGAAGCGACGAGGAGTCGGCCGACTACGAATCGATCAACGTCACGTCCCCGGCGGCGCACGTCGCACACATCGAACTGGACCGACCACATCGAATGAACACCGTCAGCCCGGCACTCATGGGGGAACTCGGTGACGCTGTCGACACACTCTCCGAGGACGACGACGTGCGCGCCGTCCTGCTGACCGGGGCCGGCGACAGGGCCTTCTCGGCCGGTGCGGACGTGCAGTCGATGGCCAGTAACTCCACGCCGCTGGAGGCAACTAAACTCTCGCGACGTGGTCAAGACGCCTTCGGCAAACTCGAATCGTGCCCGATGCCAGTCGTCGCCGGCATCGACGGCTACGCCCTCGGCGGTGGGATGGAACTGGCGACCTGTGCCGACCTGCGCGTCGCGAGCGAACGCTCGGAACTGGGACAGCCAGAACACGATCTCGGCCTGCTTCCTGGCTGGGGCGGGACCCAGCGCCTCGCAAACATCGTCGGCGAGGGCCGTGCCAAGGAGATTATCTTCACCGCCGAGCGGTACGACGCCGAGGCGATGGCCGACTACGGCTTCGTCAACGAAGTCGTTCCGAACGACGAACTCGACGACCGCGCGCTCGAACTGGCGACGGACCTGGCGGCCGGACCGCCAGTCGCCCAGGAACTCACGAAGAAGGCGATGCTCGTCGGCCGAGACGACGTGGACGCGGGCCTCGAAGTCGAAGCGCAGGCCTTCGGTCATCTCATCGGGACCGAAGACGTGATGGAAGGGATCACCGCCTTCATGGGTGACGAGGAGCCGGACTTCCAGGGCAAGTGACAGTTCGATACGGTCGGGCTTTTTGATGCTGGCCACGCAACGGTTTTCCATCAGCGTCTGGTGGCGCTGGACTCTATCATGACGGGGGATAACCGACGCACGAACGAGACGGACCGACGTAGCGCGCCGACGAGTACGGACCGCCGACCGCACGCAGATGTGCAGGCGGCAGTGACACGTCGCTTCGAGAACGAAGCTGTCCTCACTGACGGTGGACTCGGCGGTGAATTCTTCGAAGCGGTCGTCGAAACGGTGGGTGTCGGCGTCGGTGTCTACGAATCCGACGGGCGCTTTGCGTACGTCAACCAGGCGTATGCCGACTTGCTCGGGATGGACCGTGATCACCTCCACGGTGCCGCTGTCTGGGACGTCAACCCGACAGTCGAGGAAGCGAGATTTGATAGCTACTGGGACTCGTTCGAACTCGGGGAGACCCGCCAGCGCGAGACGATCCATACCCACACTGACGGCTCTGACATCCCGGTCGAAACACACACGACAGCGGTCGAAATCGCTGGTGTGAGGTATCACGTCGGGACCATCGCGACGATCGCCCAGCGAGTCGACAGCTGGGAGCAACGCAAGCGCCAGGACGAACGACTCGAACAGTTCGCCTCCGTCGTCAGTCATGACCTGCGTAATCCACTCAACGTCGCGATGGGACGATTACAACTCGCACAGGAGACGACCGACGCGGAGCACCTGGATCACGTCGAGCAGTCCCTGGACCGGATCGAGGCGCTGGTCGAAGACGTGCTCACGCTGGTGCGGGACGGCAACCGAATCACGGACCCCGAACCTGTCACCCTCGAAGCGGTCATCAAGCGGGCCTGGCAGCCAGTCGAAACCGACGAGAGCACCCTCACCGTCGACGACGAGTTCGGACGTGTCCTGTCCGACGAGGACCGACTCCTGGATATCTTCGAGGAACTGTTCGAGAACAGCGTCACGCACGCCGGCCCGGACGTGACGGTCCGCGTCGCACGAACCGACGACGGGTTCTACGTCGCCGACGACGGTCCGGGCATCCCTGAGAGCGAACGCGAAGACGTCATGGAATACGGGTACACCACGACCGACGACGGTACCGGCTTCGGGCTGACCATCGTCGAACAGATCACGACGGCTCACGGCTGGTCGGTCTCACTCACCGAGAGCGAGGCAGGCGGTGTCCGCGTCGACGTTTCAGATGTCGACTTCGAGTGAGTGGTTCGCAAACCGCAGTGAGAAAGACGATTTTAAATACCACCAACCTATCCATCCACATGCAGCGCTCGCTTGGTGTAGTCCGGCCAATCATATTGGCCTTTCGAGCCGATGACCAGGGTTCAAATCCCTGAGCGAGCATACTTTTCGGACCAGGTATCACGGTAGCGATCCAGCAGAAAGACGAGCGCACTAACCGCCAGCGTGACGGCGAGACCGCGCGGATCGGAGCTAACGTAGAGGCTCGGCGTCGGCGGCCGCCGCCAGACGAAGGGGTATAGCCAGAAGTTCGCCTGACCGTCGACGAAGACACGGAGTCCATCGAGGACGAGCGAAGCGAGGCCGCCAAAGACGAGGTAGCCGTACACTCGTCGTCGCGCCTCACCGAAACAGAGCGCAATTGCGCCTGCGATGACCAGCACTCCCCCGAGCGTGCTGATCGGGTCGTAACTGAACGGGACCCCGAGTGTCGTCTGGATCACGCCATTATCGAGAACGAGGTCGATTTTCACGAGGTCTGGAATCGCCGCGCCGGCCATCGCGAGCACGATCCAGCGCTTCGAGAGCCAGTCCAGTCGCCAACGTAGCGGCGTGAGTAGGACGAACGGGACCAGCACGTGTGTCAACAGGTCAGCCATCGTATCGCGCCTCGAAGGCGAGTGTCTCGCGGTCGATGCGCCAGTGTTTAAAGACCAGGACTGTGACGAGTAGTGCGCCGACGAGCGAGACGCCGTGTTTGTACAACTTCGACGACCCGGCGGGGTTGACGACAGCGACCGCCTGTGTCACGACGACGTGGTTCGGTTCGAGCGTCCCCAACACCTGTACGACACCACCCTCTCGAACGTCGGCATCGAAACGCTGTGCCGTCATCTCGAAGGTGCCCGTGGTGTGTGCAATTTCGAGCTGTGCCGTGGCACTGTCCCGGTCGACCGACTGGACGGTTCCGAAGAGAAACACCTGTTCGCCGACGTGACTCTCGTACTCTGTCGCAATCGAGTCACTATCGGGGTACGGCCATCGGTCATCGTACTGACTCTCGTAGTGGACGCCCATCCCGAAAACGAGACCGACAGCCAGGACGATCAGCAAAGCGCGCGTGAGAGCGTTCACGAGCGTCCGGTTGCCGTCCAGTGGCTAACCCCTTACGACTTTTCGATGTCTGTACTGTTTGTTGTAATACTGCCGGACGTAACTATCTGAAGATTCTCGCCACCCCGGAGTGGTGAAATCCGTCACGGACTTCCGTCCGACAGTATAAGTCATTGCCGCTGGTCGGCCGTCACGGTCCCCGGACTGAGAAATATCAAACGGTACGTCCACCGGTGTATGACCGTAGCTTCAAAAGGGAGCCACGAGAGCAAGCGTGTATGCAGGTAGTTGTTCTCGCGGCGGGTGAGGGGACGCGAATGCGACCGCTGACGGCGTCGACACCGAAGCCGATGTTGCCGGTCGCGGATCGTCCGCTCGTCGCCCACACTGCCGACGCGGCGGTTCAGGCGGGCGCGAGTGAACTGATCTTCGTCGTCGGCTACGAGGCCGACGCCGTCAGAGCGTACTTCGGCTCGGAGTACCGCGGCGTGCCGGTCGAGTTCGCCGTCCAGGAAGCGCAACTCGGGACGGCAGACGCCGTCAGGAGTGCCAGGCCGCATCTCGACAACGAGTTTGCCGTTCTCAACGGCGACAACCTCTACGATCAGGCGTCGATCACGGCGCTGTTCGATGCCGGTCCGTCGATTGCCGCCTATCGCGTCGCGGATCCGACGGCCTACGGCGTGCTCTCGACCGACGACGGTCGCGTGACAGGTATCGTCGAAAAGCCGGACGATCCGCCGACGGAACTGGCAAATGCGGGTGCGTACGTCTTCCCTGCGGAGGCCCGAGGGTGGCTCGATGTCGAGCAGAGCGAGCGCGGCGAGTACGAAATCACGGACGTCGTCGCGCGGGCCATCGAGCAATCGAGCGTCACGGCAGTCGAGGTGGACCGCTGGCTCGACGTGGGTCGACCCTGGGAGTTGCTGGAAGCCAACGAGTGGAAACTCGCCCAGCTAGAGCGCCGCGTCGACGGCGAGGTTCGTGGCGACGCGACACTGGACGGTCGGGTTGTCGTCGAGGTGGGCGCAACGGTCGAACCGGGCGTCGTCGTCGAAGGGCCGGCGCTGATCCGCTCGGGTGCAACGGTCGGTCCCAATGCCTACGTTCGCGGTGCGACACTACTGGGCGAGGATACCCACGTCGGTCACGGTGTCGAGATCAAGAACAGCGTAATCCGTGCGGGCGCGGCCGTCCCTCACGTCTCGTACGTCGGCGACAGTTTACTGGGCACGAATGTCAACCTCGGTGCCGGGACGCAAGTAGCGAATCTCCGGCACGACGACGCGGCGGTGTCCCAGACGGTCAAGGGCGAGCGCGTCTCGACCGAACGGCGGAAGTACGGCGTGGTCGCCGGCGACGGCGTCAAGACGGCAGTCAATACGAGCATCAACCCCGGTGTCTGTCTCTCGCCGGACGCGATAACGACTCCGGGCGAGTCGGTCACTCGCGACCGGTGATCGAGAAACAGCGCCGCGAACCGGGCGGTTACGTCGATAGCGTCATATCTGTGGGGTTAAATAGCCCGACACCGACGAACCGCCATATGGTAGATCCGACATCGGACCATCACGAGGATATCGACGAGTCCGACGCACCGGCCTGTAATACCTGTGGGGAGTCAATCGCAAACGAGCCGTCACACCGCGTTATCACGTGGATCGAGGACGACACCGTCCAGTCTGTACACTTCTGTGATGACGATTGCCGGTCCAACTGGACGGGCGAAAACTGATTTTCGTTCCAGTAGCGATTCTATTGCTATAGTAGCATTTGCAAGTCTTCACTCACCTGATCGCACGACTGCGTGCGATCGGATGAGCAATCGGTTGCAAATGCTACTATAGTCGATCAAAACGACTTTGAGCGTTGATAAAAACTTAATTGCCACGGTCGGACACTCTCAGTAGAACGAATGAGTGTGACAGTGCGGCGCGCCGTCCGGGTCCTCTTCCTGACGATTATGATTCTCTCTGCCAGTGCTGTCGGACAGTCGTTCGTCCAGGCGACTGCGAGTCCGACAGCTGATGGATCGCCGGCTCAGGAAGGGACGACGGCGACTGAGACGACGGGTGACACAGACTCCGGGGAGACGGCGAGCGATGGGGACGATGGGACGCCGACGGCGACACCGGTTCCGCCCTCCAGCGGCGAGACGGAAATCGATGTCGAATCGCGGTTCAGCGAGGTCAAGAAAGGGCCATTACCGGCCGAAAACTGGTCGACGCAGCGCGTCCGCAAAGCGAGCGGCCAGCGTGGCCTGACCGTGGTCGCGACCCAGGGATTCTACGTGAGCGGCCAGACTGCCGAAATCGCTGCTATTACACCCAACGGGACGGTCGTCCACTTCAACGACAGCTACCGCGTGTACTTCGATGTCGATCAGGTGCCGGGCGAGCGCTACACCGTCGAGTACGTTGCTGCGCGCCAGTTTGAGCCATCGGAGTGTACGCAGTTCGAGAGCAAGCGGTGTACGCGCAACGTCGTCAACCGCGTCAACCTCACGACGGGCGAACAGGAGACAGTGTACGCTGAGATGACCCCGCGGATCTACTCGGCACGCTGGCACGATGTCGACCGGATCAACGACACGCACCTGGTCGTCGCTGACATCATCAACGACTCCGTCTACACCGTCGACACGCGGGACAACTTAATTGTCCGGGAGTGGAACGCGAGCGAGCGATACACACGCGATCAGGGTGGCAAGGCCGGCGACTGGACCCACATCAACGACGTGGAGGTCCTTCCGGACGGACGCATCGTGGCGAGTCTGCGCAACATGGACTCGGTCGTCTTCCTCAACCAGTCCAGCGGCGAGTGGGTGATGGACGAGTCCTGGACTCTCGGGAGTGACGACGATCACGAGACGCTCTTCGAACAGCACAACCCGGATTACGTTCCGGAAGAACAGGGTGGACCAGCCGTTCTGGTCGGTGACTCGGAGAACACGCGAGTCGTCGAGTACCAGCGCGTCGACGGCGAGTGGATCGAGACGTGGTCCTGGCGCGACGTTCGTCTCCAGTGGCCCCGCGATGCCGACCGACTCCCGAACGGGAACACGCTGATTGTCGACACGAACGGAAACCGCCTCGTCGAACTCGACGGGAACGGCGAGGTCGTCTGGTCGACCGACATGGGGATGCCCTACGATGTCGAACGGATCGGCACGGGCGACGAAAGTGCGGGTGGTCCCGCCGCACGTCAGAGTGTCGGTTCCGACCGCACTGCGGCCGACCGGTTCTGGTTTACGTTGAAGAACACGATTCCCCCTCACATCTCGAACGGGCTACTGTACGCCTCCCCGCCGTGGGTGCTCTTTACCGATATCGCCTTCGCTGGGCTGTTCCTCCTCGTCGGCATCGCCTGGGGGACCAGCGAGTTCTACTGGTCACGATTCACGCTTCGTGGGTTCGGCGAACGGATCGCGGCCACACTCAGAGGGATCGTCGTCGGACGTGTTCGCAGGAACGAGTGAGAACACGAATGACTGGATGACCACAATCTATTTGTAAGTGCCACCACTGCAGTTTGACAACCACACTTTGTCTAACACAAAGTGATTTGCAATACGGGGCAAACGAATGCAACGAGACACACTCCTCATCGTTGGTCGCGGAACCGGTCGCGCACGAGCGAGTTTCGAGACGCACGCGGAGCGACTCCGGAACCGGTCGGTCGCCGGGACCATCGAGACGGCGACATACGAACACGAACCGGGACGTGAGTTGCGTGACACGCTGGCTGGAATCGACACGGAGCAGACGTACGTCGTCCCGATGTGCCTGGCACATTCCAGAACGACAATCGACGCGATTCCGTCGGCGCTCGACCGGATCGATGGCACCGTCACCTACTGTGAGCCAATCGGGCGAAACCCGGTGATGACACGTGCGATTCTCGACCGCGCGCGGTCGGCCACGGCAGACCCGGCAAATGCCGGTATCGCACTCGTCGGATTCGGGAGCAGTGGGACGCCGTACCACCAGCAGGCCGCTCGCTATCACGCCGAGCGAATCGAACGCCAGTCCGACTTCGCCGACGTGACGACGTGTTTCCTGCTCCAGAACCCGACCGTCGAGTGTGTCCGGTACACTGTCGATGCGGAGCGAACGGTCGCAGTGCCGCTCTTCTTTGCCCCCAGCAGTGCGACCGAGACGGAGATTCCGCAGAAACTCGAACTGTCCCGGGGCGGCATCGACTACGCCACTCCGCTGTCGACCCACGAACACGTGACCGACGCTATCGAAGTCGAAGTCGAGAAACAGCGCGCCATCGAGACCACCGCCACCGGCCCCCATTCGTTCGAAGCGACCCTGACTGGCCAGCGTCGGGCGCTTGCGACGGACGGCGAGGGACCAATCCGTTGACACCACACCCAAACCTGATAGCCACAACCCTTATTCATTAAAAACCCTCGATAAATGACCGAAGAAATAGCTCTCCCTACACTATGTCGAGTACTAAATCCGGCGCACCGAACGATAGCATCAGACAGCGCCTCTACGAAATCATGTCCGCCGACGAACTGTCGCTGGAGGACAGACAGACCGAGGCACTCGCGCTCGGACGCGAGTATCTCGGGGTGCAGAACGGCCACATCGAACGCGCCGACGAGGCGGCTGGCACCCACGAGGTCGTCGCCAGCGTCGGCGGCCCCGCGACCCTGTTTCCGCCGGGGGAGACGCTGAACCGGGCGACGACGTACTGCCGCCGCACGATGGACGCCGACTCGCCGGTCGCCCTCGCCGATGCGTCTAAAGAAGGATGGGCTGAGGACCCCGCTTACGAAGAACACGGGCTTGCCTGCTATCTCGGGGCTCCAATCTTCGTTCGCGGGGAATCCTACGGGACAGTGTGCTTCGTCGACGAGACCGCCCGTGAAGACAGCTTCGAGGCCAGCGAGAAGGCGGTTGTCGAACTCCTCGCGCGGCTGCTCGGCCGCGAGCTGGCCGCCACCAGCTACGAGGCAGAACTCATGGACGCACACAAACGACGGAGCACCCTCGTCGAGGCCGCGCCCGAGGCCATCTTTCTGGTGGACACCGACACCACTGAAATCACCGATGTCAACGAGGCGGCCACGTCCCTCACGGGCTACGATAGTGCCGACCTCAAAGGGATGACTGTGTTCGACCTCCATCCGACGCACAGCCGCGACCAGTACCACCAACTGCTTGAGGACCTAGCTACTACTGGCGACACGGCGCGTACACTGCCCGATGGCAGCCAGCTCGAACTCCAGACGGCCGATGAGGACCGGATCCCAATCGAGATGAGCGCCAGTGCCGTCGAACTCAGTGACGGCCGCTACATTCAGGGCATCGTCCGTGATATCTCCGAGCGCACGGAGCGCGAACAGGAACTGGATCGCGAGCGGGAACTGTTTGCTTACAGCCAACGGCTTGCCAGTGTCGGCGGCTGGGAGTACGACTGCCAAACTGGCGACCTCTACTGGACCGACGAGGTCCGACGCATCCACGGCGTGGATGAGGAGTTCACGCCCACCGCCGAGGACGCCCTCTCGTTCTACCTCCCGGAGGACCGGCCACGGGTAAGGGCAGCAGTCGACCGCGCCATCGAGGCACGTGAGCCATACGACCTCGAACTCCGAATCGTCACGGCCACCGACGACGTCCGCTGGGTACGTGTCCAGGGCCGACCCACCTGCGAGAACGGCGAGACGGTGCGGCTGCGGGGAACCTTCCAAGACATCACAGAGCGCAAGGAGCGCGAACAGGAACTGCGGTTGCGGACGCGAGCGATGGACGAGGCCGGGGTCGGTATCTCGATCGCCGACGCGACCGAACCAGACACCCCACTGGTGTATGTCAACGACGCGTTCACCGACGTGACGGGATACGACCGGGAGGATGCTCTCGGAACGAACTGCCGGTTCCTCCAGGGGCCCGAAACCAAGGAGCCGGCGGTCGATGTCGTCCGAGACGCGATCCGGAACGAGGAGACTCGCACGACGGAACTGTTGAACTACCGGGCCGACGGAACGCCGTTCTGGAACGAACTGACGGTGACGCCGGTCACGGACTCGGCTGGTGACACGAGTCACTTCATCGGCATTCAGCGGGACGTGACCAGCCGGAAACGCCGCGAACGGCTGATCGGCGTCCTCAATCGAGTGTTGCGGCACAACCTCCGCAACGGCATGACCATCGTCGCAGGGATGGGCGAAACCATCGCAGCGGCAGCCGACGGCGAGATAGCGGCTCAGGCCGAGACGGTGGCTGAAACCGCCCGTGACCTGATGAACGTGAGCGAGAAGGCCAAAGCGGCTGAGACGGCATTCAGAGACGACCCCGCGCCACGGTCGCTCGATGTCGTTACGGTCGTCGAACAGACCGTAGCGGAACTGCAGGCGGCGCAGCCGGAGGCGACAATCCGGTGTGAACTGCCGGGCGAGCAGCAGGCGATAGCGACCGACCGGTTGGAGATGGTGCTCACGGAACTGGTCGAAAACGCCATCGCCGCCGGTGGATCACAGGTAACGGTGGCGGTCGTGTCGCCCGACGACGACGAAGAGCGCGTCACCGTGGAGGTACGTGATGACGGGCCGGGACTGCCGGCCATGGAGGCACGAGTGCTCAAGCAGGCGAGTGAGTCCCCAGTGGACCACGCGAGCAGTTTCGGGCTGTGGATGGTGAACTGGCTGGTGACCGAGATGGGCGGCGAGGTTGATGTCGCCGCTGAGGATGGAACAACTGTGACGGTAGCGCTACAGCAGGGACACCGTGACGACGTACCTCGCGGCGGTGCCGTGACCGAGGCCGCGTTGGGTGACGATCCCAACTCATGGGACTGGTGACAGCAGACAGATCAGTCTCGCCTGACGACCAGCACTGACAGGTCGGAGAATGGCGTCTCGTCGGCGCTGTTGCTACCAGCGTGTGCAGACAGCGATTCGAGGGACAACACCGTTCGCGTCTCCTCGCTGTGGGTAAGGCGTTCGTACACCAGCGCGGTACGGTCTGGATCCGCACCGGCATCGAGCAGGTCTGTCGCGATGTCGCCCGGCATCAGATCGTAGGGCCGTGGTAGGATCAGTAGATGCCGCTCGCCGACATCTGCTCGAAGCCGGTCCAGATCCGACGAGAGGTCACCGCTCTTGTGAAGTGTGACGAACGTCGTGTTTTCCATCGGCGTCCGTGCCCTGCTCGCCGCAATCTGAAGCGAGGAGATGCCGGGGACGATCCGAACTGGACAGTCGACGGCGCTCTCGACTTTCCCGACGAACTGGTAACCGGAGTGGTTCGGATCGCCCATCAGAACGGCTGTGCCGCGGTCGCCGTCGGCGACCCGTTGGGCGAAGCGGTCCAGCGTCTCGGCCTCGTCACGGTAGCCACAGACCAGCAGGTCGGCGTCGGTCAGGTCGGCAACGTAGTCGACGACCGTCTCGAAGCCGACCACCACGTCTGCGTCCTGGATATGACGCTCACCGCGGGGCGTCAGGAAGTCCGTGTCCCCGGGACCGATTCCGACGGCGTGGACGGGGCTCTCGGGGCGGTCTTCCGGGTCCGCGGCCGCAAACGCGGCCGGGTCCGGCCCCGCGTCGAGGTCGTACTCGTCGGTCATCGCTCCGGTGGATCCAGCGCGACTGCCCCTTCACGCGCGTCGCTCGCGGCGTGGACCAGTTCGTTCGTCAGGCCGGCGGCGAGACCGCTCCCGCCGCGGCGGCCGACGTTCGTGATCGCCGGTACGTCGTGGTCGGCGGCGACCGCTCGCAGTCGGTTCCGGCTCTCTGTCGCTTTGACGAAGCCGACAGGGGTCGCGACGACGACGGCCGGTCGGGTTCCCTGTTCGATGCAGTCTGCCAGCGCGAGCGCGGCAGTCGGTGCGTTGCCGACCACGGCGATGGCGTCGTCGTAGACGCCCTCGCTGTCGAGTTCGAGCACCGAGGCCGCCGTGCGGGTCATCCCCGTCTCGGCGGCGAGGTCGGCCCCGTTTCCGATGGCCTTCCGGACCGGGCAGTCGTGCCCGCGGCCGGTGATCCCGGCTTTCACCATCGTGATGTCCGTGACGATTGGTCGCTCGTCGAGGACGGCCCGCGCGCCCGCCCGAACCGGTTCGTCGTCGTCGCTTCCGGTGAACCGGACGAGATGCTGGAACTCCGGGTCGCCGGTCGCGTGGACGGCCTTCTGTCTGATCCGGTCGGCCAGCGTCTCGTCGGGGACGAGTTCACGGACCTGATCCATCGAGGTCTCCGCGATTTCCATCGCGTTCGCAGTCGTCGCGCCGAGGTCGGCGTATGCCTCGTGATCGTCGACTTGCTCGCCGCTGCCGTCTGTCGCGTCAGTCGTCATCCGACGGCACCTCCTCGGCCGGCCCACCGCCAGCACGCGCCTCCAGTTCGCCGTCGATTGCCAGGTTGATGTCGAGCAGGCGCTCCCTGGTGTCGTCGTCGGCGTCCCAGAGGCCGCGGTCGATGGCTTCCAGCAGGGTGTCTGTGATCGAATCCAGCGCCCACGGGTTCACGTCGCGAAACCAGTCCTGCCGGTCCTCGTCGAAGGCATAGCGGTCGGCGACCGACTCCCACAGCGAGTCGCTGACGACGCCGGCCGTGGCGTCCCAGCCAAGCACTACGTCGACCGTCGTCGAGAGGTCGCCAGCGCCCTTGTAGTCGTGTTCCGCCATGGAATCGAGCCAGTCGGGATTGAGGACGCGAGCGCGCATCGCCTTGCGGACCTTCTCCTCGTTCGTGTACACTGAGACGTTGTCGGGATCACTGGAGTCCCCGACATAGGAGGCGGGTTCCGCGCCCGCGATTTCCGTTACGGCCGAGATGAACCCGCCGTGGAAGGCATACCAGTCCGAGGAGTCGAACTCGTCCTGTTCGGCGGTGTCTTCGATCTTGACGGTCGCCTCGACGGAGGAGAGACGACGCTCGAAGGCCGCGTGGGCCTCGCTCGCCGTCCCTCGCGACCCCAGCGCGTAGCCGCCCCACTGGACGTACACGCCGGCCAGGTCCGCCCGATCCTCCCAGTTGCCCTCGTCGACGGCCTTGTTCGTCCCGGCACCGTAGCCGCCGGGTCGGGTCGTGAACACGCGGTGTTTCGCGGCCGAACGGGCGTCGCTCTCGTCCATGCCCTCGGCCACGAGGTCTCTGGTCTCGTTCTCGACGTGCTTCTTGACGTAGTTCATCTCGTGAGGTTCGTCGAGTGCGACGACCGCGTCGACGGCGTCGTGGACGACGCTTGCGGCCTGCGGGAACGCGTCCCGGAACAGCCCCGAGACACGCGTCGTCACGTCGATTCTGGGCCGGTCGAGTTCGTCGAGTCCGACCGGTTCGACGTCGTCGATCCGCCCGGCGTCGGTCCAGACCGGTTCGACGCCCATCAGCGCGAGGACCTGCGCGACGGTTTCCCCGCGGGTCCTGACCGTCGGCGTTCCCCAGGCGACGACGCCGATTTCCTCGGGGTACTCGCCCTCCTCGGCGTGGTGGCGCTCGACGACGCCCCCGGCGACTTCGCTGCCGACGGCCCACGCGGATTTCGCTGGAATCTTGCGCGGGTCCAGCGTGTAGAAGTTCCGCGCCGTCGGGAGCAGGTCGACGCCGCCTCGTGTCGGTGCGCCGCTCCCGCCCGGCGGGACGTACTCGCCGTCGAGCGCGTCTGCAGTCCGGGGCACCTCGTCTTCAGCACCCCTGACTCGGGGTGTGGCCTCCTCGCAGATGAACTGCAGGGTCGCACGCAGGTCGTCGTGTGCGCTCGACTGCGCGCGCGCGTCCCCGAGCGGGTCGATGTCGACCACGAGGAGGTTCATGTTGATCTCGGACTCCCCGTCGTTGCGTTCGGACGCGGGCACGTCGAAGTCGTGGTCGGCGAGCGTCCGGACGAGGTCTATGCTCGTCTCGTAGACGTGGTCTGCGGCCTCGGCGTAGGTCATCCCGAGTGCCTCGTCGTACTGGCCGGGGTCGTTCCGGAGGGCGTCGTAGTCGACACCGAGGACGCCAGCGACGCTCTCGCGGAGGCTCGGCGCGCCGGGGTTCTCCAGCCGTGTGAGGGCGACGAGATACTCGACGAGGCGCTCCTCGGCCGGTGGCTCACCCATCGTGTGCAACCCCTTCCGGATCTGGGTCGTTTTCACGTCGGTGAGGTAGGCGTGGATACGCTCGACGAGTTCGTCCACGTCGACGGTATCGCCCGACACGTCACCCTCGGCGAGCGTCGTGCCAGCGGCGTCCGGGCCGCGAACGTCGGCCTGCTCGTCGATGTCACCGGCAAGCCCCAACTCGACCGCCAGATCGAGGTCGTCGACGGTCTCGCGGAGCAGGTCGGCCAACTGCTCGCCGTCGTCGGTGCGTGCGTCCTCCATCCCGGCCTCGCGGTAACGGGTGGCCAGTTCTTCGAGGTCGGCGAGTTCGTCGTAGGTTCCGGCCGTGTCCATCACCGGGGTGAGGTAGTCGACGATGGCCGCATAGGAGCGGCGCTTGGCCTGGGTCCCTTCGCCGGGGTTGTTAACGATGTAGGGATAGACGTTCGGAACGTCGTCGATCAACTGGTCGGGCGCGCTCTCGCCGTCGAGACCGACCGTCTTGCCCGGGAGCCATTCGAGACTCCCGTGGGTGCCCAAGTGGACGACGGCGTCGGCCGCGAAGTCGTTACGAAGCCACCGATAGAATGCGACGTAGTCGTGGGGCGGCTGGAGGGCCGAGTCGTGGTACACCTTCGAGGGGTCCATGCCGAAACCACGCGGGGGCTGGACCGTCACGAGTACGTTACTGAACTCGACGCCTGGGATCGCGAACGGTCGGTCAGGCGGGTCGCCCCACTCCTCACGGACGTTCGCCTGGAAGTCGTCGTCGAGGGCCGCGAACCATTCGGCATACTGGTCGGGCGAAACGGTGTCGACGCTCATCTCACGCACGTCCTCGGGTGCGACCCAGCGGTCGTCGAGCGTCAGTTGTGCCGTGAGTTGCTCGACGAGCGACTGGCCACTCTGGGGGAGTCCATCGCCGGTCTTGTACCCTCGCTGATCGAGTTCGTCGAGTAGATTCACCGTACTCTCCGGCGAGTCGAGGCCGAAGGCCGTCCCGATACCGTCGTCGCTGGGCGGGTAGTTGTGCAGGACGACAGCCACGTCCTTCTCGTCGTTCTCCAGATGGCGGAGGCGCGCCCAGTTGACAGCCAGACGGGCGGCGTGGTCCACCCGGTCGTCGACGGGGAAGTGCTGTTTCGGTGCACTGCCGATGCCCGCCACGTCTTCGGTTCGCTCCTTGCCGCTGATCGGATGGGAGATGACGTTGCCGTCGAACTCGGGCAGCGCGACCGAGAGGGCGAGTTCGAAGCCCATCACGCCGGTGTCGCTGGCGTCATAGCGCGACCGCGAGCGCATCGTCGTCACCGTCTGGATCACCGGCACGCCCAGGCGGTCGAGGAACACGTCCTCGGCCGACTCGCCCTCGTCGCTGGCCGCCCGGCCCCGTTCGTCCATCGACAGCGAGAACATGAACGACGAACAGACCGCGTCGACAATGGGGCCGCCGTCTGCCAGCAGCCACTCCTCGGTCACTCGCTCGGCGTTCCACTGCTCCTCGGTCTCTGTTGCGGGTTCACAGAAGATAGGCAGTGCGTCGGCACCCTGTGCCTCGATTGCCCGCACCTGCGCGTCGACGTAGCGGGTGTTCTCGTGGGTCCAGTGGGACTCGTAGAACCACACCGCCACTGTCGGTGTCGCCGGGTCGAGCGTCGACCTGAGGTCCTCGAAGGTCGCGCCGGGGTAGTCGGGATGGTAGACGCCCTCCGTGGGAAGCGTTACCGGGTCGTCGTACTCGACCGACTGCTCAGACCCGTAGCGATCCACGAGATAGCGCAGACAGTTCGCGACGTTCGCGGTCCCGCCGCGGTCGAGGTACTCGTAAACGGTGTCGCGTTCGTCGGTCGGGACGCTCGTGTCCTCGAACGCGAAGGCGTCGCCGGTTGCCTTCACGACGAGGGGAACGCCCGCCTCCCGCAGGCGTTCCACGACCGTGCCGTACCCCGGCATGCTGTCTTCGCCGCCGTGCAGCCACAGGACCACCGCAGCGGCGTCTTCGACCGCCTCGACGAACTCGGCGGCGTCGCTCTCGTCGTCGAGGTCCGACTCTGACCGGACCGAAAGGTCCACGTCGACACGCTCTGCGGCCCGCTGGATCGCCCCGAGTTCGTTCTCCGTCGCCGTGTACAGACCGATTGCTGGCATAAGCTTGTTAAACCTCTGTTGTAACTAATGCAAGTATGGTTGAACTAGGCGCGGGCAAAAAAGCTTCCGGGCCGCTTCGCTTCGACGAGGTGATCGGTCAGGCGGAATTCAAGGATGCGCTGCTGGCCGTCGCCGCGAGTGACGGCCTGAGTGGCCTCCTGGTGCAGGGCGAGAAGGGGACGGCAAAGTCTACGACCGTCCGTGCGCTGGCTGACTTGCTCCCCGAACAGCGCGCCATCGCCGACTGTCCGTACGGGTGCCCTCCCGACGAGCGGGCGGCCCGGTGTGTGGACTGCCGAGACCGGGCCGATCCGCCGACCGAGACGCGCCCCGTGTCCCTCGTGACGCTGCCCCTCGGTGCCACCCGTGATCGGGTCGTCGGGACGCTGTCGGTCGAAGACGCACTCGACGGGCACTCCGAGTTCGAGCCGGGGCTGCTGGCGCGAGCCAACCGCGGCATCCTCTACGTCGACGAAGTGAACCTGCTGGACGACCACCTCGTGGATGTCCTGCTGGACGCTGCTGCCGGCGGCGTCAACCGCGTCGAGCGCGACGGCGTGAGCCACGAACACCCGGCGAACTTCACGCTGATCGGGACGATGAATCCCGAGGAAGGGGAGTTGCGACCCCAGCTCCGGGACCGCTTCGACCTCCAGACGACCGTCACCGCCTGCGATGCCCTCGACGACCGCGTGGCAATCGTCGACAGGGTACTCGGGCGGGAATCCGGGACCGAGGCCCCCCGAGATGGTCGCTGGAGTGACGCCGGCGAGCGCCTCCAGCGTGCCAGAAAACTGCTGGCCGAGGACGAAGTCGCGCTTCCGGACGAGTTCGTCGCGCTCGCCGCGGAAGTCGCCCGAGACGCCGGCGTCGACGGTCATCGGGCCGACATCGCTATCGCCCGGACCGCGCTGGCGCTCGCGGCGCTGGACGGTCGTTCGGGGGTAATCGAGACAGATATAGAGCGTGCGGCACGCCTTGCACTCCCCCATCGACTCGCGTCCCGGCCATTCGACGACACTCCGTCGACCGAGGAGATTCTCGACGATCACTTCGACACGGGCGAGGAGGGTGACGGTGAGGACAGCAGTGATGCAGAGGAGAGTAGCGGCGAAAGCGACGCGAGCGACGCTAACGGAGACGAGGAGACTGATTCACCGGATTCCGGAGACTGGGACGGGAACTCCACTCCCTCGGATGACGGGACCAGTCAGGAACACGGAGCGGACAGCAATGGACAGGCGGCGGCCGACAGCGACGGGCCACCGACAGGTGCTGGCAACGGAGACGGCTCTGACGATGGGGACCAGCAGAGCGAGGATCAACGAGAGCAAGACCAGGAGACACCGTTGCTCCCCGGTCAGGCGCGAGCAGACGTGGGCGAGGCGACCCAACCAGCGATGGCACTCGACGACGTGACGGCCGACATCGAGTCGGCTCGGAGTGGGAGTCGCGTCGGGACGGCGGCCACTGCGGATAACGAGGGGCCACGCCGCAGGACTCGTGCTGCCGACGATAGGGACCGGGTGGACGCGGCCGCGTCGGTCAGGGCCGCTGCACGCGCGGGCCGAGACGAAGTGACGACGCGGGACCTGCGAGCGTCCGTCCGGAGCGGATCTGGCGGGGCACTGGTAACTTTCGTTGTCGACGCGAGTGCCTCGATGCGACCAGCAATGTGCGACGCCAAGGGCGTCGTCATGGAGTTGTTGACCGACGCCTATCAGCACCGCGACGAGGTGGCTTTCGTCACGTTCGCCGGTGAGGGGGCCGACGTACTGCTGCCGCCGACCGACAGCGTCAGTCTCGCCGCTCGCCACCTCAAGGAACTACCGACCGGCGACCGAACGCCGCTGGCCGAGGGGCTACGGACGGCCGAAGACGTGATTTCGCGGGCCGATCCAGCGGCGAGCGTCACGGTCGTCGTCACCGACGGGCGGGCCAACGGGGCAGGCGAGAGTCCGGTGTCTGCGGTGCGCGCCGCCGGAACGGAACTGGCGAGTGTCACCGACGAACTGCTGGTGGTCGACGCATCCCCGGATTCGCGTGCCGGCGTGACGGACATGCTGGTTAATGCGACCGACGCCCGGCGTGTCGGACTCGACGCGCTCGCGGCCGACAGCGTTGACGCGCTTGCGGGCGCGGCACACGAGTGAACTACATGTGAACGGTTTTGCTCGCACCCGGTCGAAAGTGGCTATTCGTCCGTTTCCACTCCGTGAGAACGACAGATGCCGATCATGTTCGGGAGCAGCGTGCGTGCGTTGTAGAAACTTCTATTTGTCCGCACTCCAAGTCCACTGTGTATGAGTCAGTCTTTCAACCGCGGCACCGTCGAGGACTTCGGACGGTGGCGGGAGTTCTCGGCCGGGATGTGGGCCTGGATCTTCCACAAATTCACCGGCTGGGTGCTCGTCGGCTACCTCTTTACCCACATTGCCGTGCTGAGCACAGCGACCCAGGGAGCGGAGCTGTACAACGGGACGCTGCAGGGCCTCGAAGCACTGCTGATCGTTCGCTTCCTGGAGGTGGGGTTGCTGGCCGTCGCCGTCTTCCACATCCTCAACGGACTCCGACTGCTATTTGTCGATCTCGGTGTCGGACTGGAATCACAGGACAAGAGTTTCTACGCGTCGCTGGTACTGACCGGTGCAATCGTCGTTGCTAGCATCCCGACCTTTCTCGGGGGGAAACTAGTCTGATGGCCGAACACTACTCCTCTTTCGAGCGGAAGGGCACTCGCTGGTTGTTCCAGCGACTGACGGCCGTCTTCCTGATCGGCGTTCTGGCGTTTCACTTCATGCTGTTACACTTCGTGAACCACGCCGCAGAGATTACCCTCGCCGGAACGACGGCACGGATGTCCCAGTTTGGCTACTTCGCGACGATGTGGCTGTTCCTCGTTACCGCGACGTTCCACGGCGTCAACGGTGTCTACAACGCACTGATCAATCAGGGACTCAAAGGGACACAGAAGCAGGCAGTCAAGTGGGTGCTGGTCGTCGCGAGCGTCCTCCTGGTCGCACAAGGAACCCGTGTCGCCCTCGCAATGACCAACCTCGTCTAACCATGAGTACACAGATCGAACAGGAAACCGAAACTGAAGAATCAGCCGACGAGTCGGTCACCGAACCACCCGTCGAATCACCCGGCGACCGCCGCAGACAGCAAAAGCGCGAACGCGCAAGCCGACTCGACGAACAGCGACGTGTCGAAGAAGAAGTCAGCGAAGACGAGGAGACGGTCTCGCTGAAGATTTTCCGCTACGATCCGGAAGTCGAGGGCAAGGAAGAACCGCGCTTCGACGACTTCACTGTTCCCTTCCACAAGGGGATGACTGTCCTCGACGCGCTCATCTACGCGCGAGACCACTACGACTCCTCGCTCACGTTCCGCCACTCCTGTCGACAGGCCGTCTGTGGCTCTGACGCCCTGTTCATCAACGGACGTCAGCGACTAGCCTGCAAGACCCAGATCGGCGATCTGGACTCGGGGACGGTCCGGATCGAACCGCTCCCACACCAGGCGGTCGTCAAGGACCTGGTCGTCGACATGGAACACTTCTACGATCAGATGGAAGCCGTCGAACCGTACTTCGACGCCGACGACCTCCCGGACGACGAACTCGAAGAGCAATACCAGTCCCGTGAGAACCGCGAGAAAGTCAAGATGTCGACGCGGTGTATCTGGTGTGGCGCGTGTACGTCCTCGTGTAACATCGCGGCCGGCGACAACGAGTATCTCGGCCCGGCGGCGATCAACAAGGCCTACCGCTTTGCGATGGACGAACGTGAGGGCGAACAGCGCAAACAGGACCGACTCAGAATCGTCGAGCAGGAACACGGCGTCTGGCGGTGCCAGACCCAGTTCTCCTGTACCGAGGTCTGCCCCAAGGACATCCCGCTGACCGAGCACATTCAGGAACTGAAACGCGAAGCGATCAAAAACAACCTGAAGTTCTGGTAGTCCTAAGCGACACAAAATCACTATGTACGAACACGACGTGATCGTGGTCGGTGCCGGCGGTGCCGGCCTCCGAGCGGCGATCGCAGCACACGAAGAGGGCGCTGACGTGGCGCTCGTGACGAAACTCCACCCGGTCAGGAGTCACACGGGCGCGGCCGAAGGCGGAATCAACGCAGCACTGCGCGAGGGCGACGACTGGGAACTCCACGCCTACGACACGATGAAGGGGTCGGACTATCTCGGGGACGCTCCCGCAATCGACACCTTCGCTCAGGACGCCCCCGAAGAAGTCATCCAGATCGAGCACTGGGGAATGCCGTTCTCGCGGGAAGAGGACGGCGGCGTCTCCCAGCGGCCGTTCGGTGGGATGTCGTTCCCACGAACGACCTACGCCGGTGCCGAGACGGGCCACCACCTGTTGCACACGATGTACGAGCAGGTGGTCAAACGGGGCATCGAGGTGTACGACGAGTGGTACGTCACCAACCTCGCGGTGACCGACCACGACGACCCCGAAAACCGGCAGTGCCACGGCGCTGTCGCCTACGAAATCGCGACCGGTACCGTCGAGGGCTTCTGGGCGCGCAACGGCGTCATCCTCGCGACCGGCGGTCTCGGACAGGCCTTCGATCACACGACCAACGCCGTCGCCAACACCGGCGACGGGTGTGCGATGGCCTACCGCGCCGGCGTCCCGATGGAAGACATGGAGATGATCCAGTTTCACCCGACGACGCTGCCCTCGACGGGCGTCCTCATCTCCGAGGGTGTCCGCGGCGAAGGGGGCATCCTCTACAACGACGAGGGAGAGCGGTTCATGTTCGAACAGGGCTACGCGAACAACGACGGGGAACTCGCCTCTCGTGACGTGGTCTCGCGGGCCGAACTCACCGAGGTCAACGAGGGCCGGGGCATCGAAGACGAGTACGTCGACCTGGATATGCGTCACCTCGGCGAGGAGCGCATTCTCGACCGACTGGAGAACATCCTCCACCTGGCCGAGGACTTCGAGGGCGTCGACGGCCTCGACGAACCGATGCCGGTCAAGCCCGGCCAGCACTACGCGATGGGCGGCGTCGAGACCGACGAGAACGGCGAGACCTGTATCGACGGCCTCTACGCGGCCGGCGAGACGGCCTGTGTCTCGCTGCACGGTGCGAACCGACTCGGGGGCAATGCCCTGCCGGAACTGCTCGTCTTCGGCGCACGCGCCGGCCACCACGCCGCCGGCAAGGACATGAAGACCGCCGAAATCCAGACCGGTCCGTCGGCCAGGAGCGAACCGGGCGACGTGGCACCGCCAATCGAACCCGGTGCCGTCGATACCGGGAGTGACGACGTGGCTGCTGACGGTGGTGAGCGATCCTCGTCAGACCTCCGGACCGACGGTGCAATGGTTGAGCCGAAAGAAACGCTCGAACACGCCGTCCAGCAGGAACGCACCCGTGTCGAGACGCTGCTCGAAGACGACGGCATCAACCACGCGGAGGTCCGCTCGAACGTCCAGCAGACGATGACTGAGAACGTCAACGTCTTCCGCGAGGAGGCCGGTCTCCACCAGGCGCTCCACGACCTCCGACAGGCTCGCGAGCGCTACGAGAACGTCGCCGTCTCCGACCCCTCGCGCACCTACAACACGGATCTCATCCACACCATCGAGACCCGGAACGTCCTCGACGTGGCCGAAGCCATCACGCTGGGTGCACTCGCACGCGAGGAGTTCCGTGGCGCACACTGGCGCGCCGAGTTCCAGCAACGCCGCGACCAGGAGTGGATCAAGCACACGATGCTCGCCTGGAACGACGGCGACCCGGAACTGTACTACAAGCCCGTCCTGCTCGAAAGCGAGCACAAAGAGTACGAGCCAAAAGAGCGGTCGTACTGAGCGGGGCTCTTTTGCTTCGCTGACCTGTTCGGCATTGTTCAGAGAAGAGATTAAGAGAAACGCTTACAAAGCACTGAAAGCCCTCGCGGCGCTCGACCGCTCCGGGGCTCGCTGTGCTCCTCGCCTTCGGCTGCGGTGCTTGCGTCGCCCGGGAGGGACCGACCGCCGCTCGCCCTTTCATCCACCAGGCATCGGCTGGTTCACCGGCTGAATCCTGGCGGATGAAAGGGCGAGTGCAGTTGCGGGAACCCCGGCGAAGCAAGCACCTACTGGAGCGCAGCGAGTCGCGGGACTGCAACTGCACGAGGGCTTTCAGTGTCTCCGATGTATTCGGCACGGTTGCTTATCTGATGCGTCTCTCGGGCACCGTCGTCGACTTCTTCCACG
>PXRO01000045.1 GCA_003021685.1 Halobacteriales archaeon QS_4_62_28 | reverse complement strand
ATGTCGGCACCGATCTCTTCGAGCGCGCCGGTGAGGGCGGCGAGTGTGCCGCCGGTCGAGAGTACGTCGTCGAGGACGAGGACGCGGTCACCTTCGTGCACGTCGTTGACGTACATCTCGCTTTCAGAGTAGCCGGTGACCTGCGAGAGGGCGACTTCGCCATCGAGACCGTACTGCCGTTTGCGAACGACGACGAGTGGGATATCGGTCATCAGCGAGACGGCAGTCGAGATGTGGATCCCCATCGCGGCAGGCGTGACGATCTTGTCGACATCTTCGAGTTCGGCCTTGCGGATGATCTCGATGACGATTTCGCGGAGCAGTTCCGGGCGCAGCATCGGAACGCCGTCACTGATCGGATGGACGAAGTAGTGATAGCCGTCCTTCTCGATGATCGGGGCATCGAGCAGCGACTGCCTGAGTCGATCCATGCCGGCGGTACTTCGAGCCAGCACAAAAAGCCGTCGTCGCAGGGTCAGTGGAGCGGGAGGAGGTCGGCGAGCACTCGCATCATCGGGAGCGCGTGCGCGCCGCCAAGTCCGAAGTATTCCACTGTCACAAACAGCAGGAAAATGCTGGTGGAGCCAGCCGCCAGTCCCAGCAGTGTGGCACCGATCCGGTCACCCTGTTCGGGTATCGATCCGACGAGCGACCAGAGCGCCAGAAGCACTGCGAGGGCGAGTGCGAGGAGTGCGTGAAACTGGAACGCCTCCCCACGGCCAGTATCCAGGACGATCAGTGCAACGAGAACGAGTTGGCCACCGACGAGTATGCCTCCGGTGGCGCTCCACAGCGTCGTTCGCCAGTGAGCTTCGAGTGCGTCCCGGACTGTCGGGAGGCGAACGAGCAGACAGATCCCAAGCGGGCCCAATGGGAAGAGATACCGGACGGTCACCTGGGCGTGTACCGGAAGCGCCGATATGTAGACGAGCGAGAACAGAAGAACGAACAGCAGCAAGAACAGATCAGCGGGCCGAATATCTCTGTAGAGCGATCTGGGAGTGGCGGATCGAAGCGCTGGAATGGCTGCGAGAACGCCCGCGAGAATCGGTGCTGATTCGAGCAGTGAGAGGTTCGTTGCCGCTGAATCCTCCGCTCGTCGTGCGACGCTGTCGACGTGGCCACTCCGAATCAGGGAGCGATAGAGTTCTTCAGGCTGTTCGATGGCCGACATTGCACCGCCACTGAGGAGATCGACGAACTTCCCGACCGGTTCGAGCGCGGATCGGAGGAGCGAGAGTCCAAAGAGCACGAACAGCGGTATCGATCCGCCGGAGTCACCGCTGCCAGATGTCCCGCCAGTACCGCCACCGCCGCCATTGCCGCCGGAATCACCACCAATGGCGAGATCCGCGCCCGAGCTGACACTCCGAAGCATTCGCGGGGGAGTGAAAGGACTCCCCGAGATCAACGTGTTCGTGACCAGCAGCGGGACGAGTGAGATCAGAAACGTAAGGCCGAGGAGGCCAAGCGCTCGTCGGTCGTTGCGTGGGGCCGTCGGCACGTCCACGAGCACGAACGCGACGAACAGGACAAGCGCTTCCGGCGCGTGAATCCAGGCCAGCAGGCCGATCTGGACGTACCCCAGTGCCCTGGCCTCGAACGACCACGGGTGCTCGTCAGCACGACTGTAGGCGAGCGACAGGGCAACCCCCAGTGCGACTGCGGCCGTAACGACGTGACGTTTCGGCACGGACGCCCAGAACGCGAGCGGCGTGGCGGTCACGACCAGAAGGGCGGTCAGGACACCGAGGCGACGGCCGCACTGCTGGGCGAGTAAGCGGTAGGCGAAGACACCGGTGAAGGCCGCGACCGTCATGTGGAGCGCCTGGAGGGCGAGCAGATAATACGATACCTCGGCGAGTGGCTGTGCCAAGGCAACGTTGAGCGCAAAGAGCGCCACGACCGCGATGCTTCCGCCGAAAACGCCGAGGCGTCGACGGCCGAGGAGGCGTCCAGCGAGAGTGATCGTCCCGAACAGCAACAGCGACCAGAGCGCAATGATCGCGATTCGGAGGTCAGCAACGGCCGCGAGTGCCCGGAAACCGTACAGGAACGGCAGCGAGAGGACGATAACGCCGTAGTTACGAGAAAACGCCTGTCCGTCGTAGAGGTTCGTCCCGGGCGACCGAAGCGAGCCGTGCTCGGCGACGGTCATCGAGATGTCCCCGTGAGCAACGGCATAGAGGCCGTTGGCAATCGTATACGAGTCGTTGATGAGGAACGCGGTGCGCCACACTGTCACAAACAGGGTGAGCGTCCCCAGAAAGACGACGAGTCCGATCCGATCACCGAAGAACAATCGCAGGCCGAGTTCACGCACTCGGGCGAACCACGAGCGATCCATCACTCGACCACCTCAACCGTGATTTGTCGGGCTGTGATCACGCGAGAGCGCTCGTTCGTACGAGCGATGACTTCGAGTCGACCCTGGTAGCTGTCGTTGGCAACCGCTGCCCGGTCGAAACTATCGTCGGACAGCGACAGCGAGTAGGTCCCAGCGTTCTTCTGGGAGACGAAGTGAACCGTCGAGCGGGTGTACCCGCGCTCCTGAATCGAGAGTCTGTAGACCAGCAGTGGCCGTCCCTGGACCGCACTGATCTCGACGCTCGCATCCGGGACACGGAGCGTGTACTCGCCAGCGCCAAAGCGCCCGGCCGACAGCGTCGCGCGGTCGGGGAGCGCTACGTCCTCGACGGCCACGGATCCATCGCCGAAAGACATCTCGGGTTCCGTCGTCAGGTCGACGGCCCCGACGAGCGGTCCCGAGACGAGTGTCGTCATCACGACGAGACCGACGACTCCCCAGACAGTGGCCCGTTCCCGTTCCATCGTATCACCGCAATGTGAGACGGGAAATAAATCTGTCGCGCGTGCCATCAGTACCGTTCAGATAGGAAACCGTGCTGGACACGTTACAGATACCGAAAGCCCTCGGCACGCTAGCCGGCGCTGTGACGGATATTCTCCCTGTGGTCGAATAGTGCCGCCGCAGCGTCGGCTACCGCGCCTCGCCCTTTCATCCGTCAGGACTCAGACGGTGACACAGCCGATACCTGGCGGATGAAAGGGCGAGCGGCGCTCGGTCCCTCCCGGACGATGAAAGCACCGCAACGAAGTGAGGAGCGCAGCGAGTCCCGGAGCGGTCGAGCGTCGCGAGGGCTTTCGGTGCTTTGCAGGCTGTTCTCTCGGTCTCTTCTCTGAACACTGTGATGCCATCGATTCGCCCGACAGCGCTGTCGCT
>PXRO01000044.1 GCA_003021685.1 Halobacteriales archaeon QS_4_62_28 | reverse complement strand
GTCGATCCAACCCGTTGGCACCGAGTTTCAGATGGACCCTTGTGAGGTCGAAGCGGTCAGGATGAGACCGTTCTGGAGGTCCAAAGAGCGTTTCAGATGGACCCTTGTGAGGTCGAAGCGGGGAATCTTCCTCGATGAAACTGGTATCGATACCCGTTTCAGATGGACCCTTGTGGGGTCGAAGCTCGGCGGCTTCCGCGGCGTCATAGGTCTTGCCGAGTTTCAGATGGACCCTTGTGGGGTTGAAGCTCGTTCAGAGCCGCCAGGGCGGGAGTCGCGTCGAGAGTTCCAGATGGACCCTTGTGGGGTTGAAGCTGATCGTCGTCATCCGGTCCCACGAACTCGACGCAGAGTTCCAGATGGACCTTTGTGGGGTCGAAGCTGCGATTCGAGAGCGAGTCGGTCGAACTTGCGACGCTGGCCGGCGACGGCGTCAGTGAAGACGTGATCGAAGACTACACCTTCCCCTGGCGTGGGCCAGACGCTGATCCGGCTCAGCATACTGTCTACGGTCGAAGCTATTCTCAACGAGTGCGGCATCGACGACGTAAGCGCAGCGCTGTCGGCACTCGGCCACCGGGTCGAGTGGGAGGATGGGGGGCGGGCCGTCAGGAAACATAGTAGTGCCCCGAGACAATTAGCGCCAGGATTCGTATAGACCGCGACCGACGACGCCGGTACCGAAGAGCGAGAGGGTGGAGGTGATACTGTCGGACGGAAGTCCGTGACGGATTTCGCCAGCCCGGGGTGGCGAGAATCTTCAGATAGTTACGTCCGACAGTATGAGGAGAGTGTCGAGCACTGGAACAGCGGCGGTGATGGCGAGGACGAGAGTATCGTACGAGAGATGGAGAGTATCTGGTGAACAGTTTTCTGGTTACAGTTCGCGCTGGCGGCCCTTCGCAATCTGGGATTTGAGTTCGCCGTAGGTGTAAAGACCGACGCCGAGTGGTTCGCGCTCGCCGGCGAGGTCGTGGGTGACGATCAGGTAGCCCCAGTCGCCGTCCCACTCGATGTCCTGCTCCTCGCCAGCGACGAAGGCGCTGGCCTGGTCGGCGTCGAGGTGGACGACACACGAATCGGCGTGGCGGCCAAAGCGCTGAACGGCGTCGGTTGTGGGCTTCCAGAATTCCTGGCGCGTACGCAGGAACGTCATTCCGAGGCCCTGGATGGGCACCACATCGGGGGCATCGTCACGGAACAGCCAGAGTTTGCCCTTGCCACGCTCCCAGAACGTGTACGGTTCGAACACCGCCGGCGGGATGCCAAACCGATCCTCCCAGTAGTCGAGGACCTCCTCGCGGGTGGCTGCGTCGCGGTCCTCGCGGGCCTCGTCGTCGGCCGGGATCCGGTCGAAGGTGACGTCGCCGTGAGTCATTCTGCCGTCACCTCTTGCCAGTCGACGCCAGTCATTCTGCCGTCACCTCTAGCTTCGCACAGAAGAAGCCACCCGTGTCGTTGTGATGGGGGTAGATCCGGTGGGCAGTGGTGACGCTCTCGTCGAACGTTTCATCGCGCCACTCGGTAACGCCGGGGACGGACTCCAGCGGGAGGTCGAACTCGGCGAGTCGACACTCTTCTTCGTCGAGGACGTAGTCGAGCACTGCCTCGTTCTCCTCGGGGGCGAAGGTACACGTCGAGTAGACGACGGTGCCGCCGACGTTCGTGGCTTGGATCGCTCGCCGGAGCACGCCCTTTTGCACACTGGCAATGCCTTCGACGTGGTCGAGCGTCCACTCGTCGAGCGTATCGGGGTTCTTCCGGACGGTTCCCTCGCAGGAACAGGGAGCGTCGACCAGCGCGCGGTCGTACTCGGCACTGCCGTCCGACTGTGCTTCGTCCTCCTGAAAGGGTTTGAGCGAATGGTTGCGCGCGTCCTCGTTGGTCACGGCGACGCTGGTAATCCCGAGTTGTTCGGTGTTGGTCCGCAGCGCCGACAATCGCCCGAGGTTCGAGTCCGTCGCGACGATAACGCCGTCGTCGTCCTGCAGAGCGGCGATCTGTGAGGTCTTGCTGCCCGGTGCAGCACAGGCGTCCCAGACCCGTTCGCTGGGACGGGGGTCGAGCACGCGGGCCGGGACGGCCGAGACTTCCTCCTGTCCGTAGATCCACCCGTGGAAGTACGGCCAGTTCGCACCCGGCTGGTCGTCCGGCAACCGCAGGAGGTCGGGGTGCCAGTCGACGGGGTCGACGGTGATCCCCTCGGCTTCGAGGGCGTCGACGGCCCGGTCGACGCTCGTCTTGAGCGTGTTGATCCGAACGACGGCCGGTAGCGGGCGCTCACAGGCCGCCCGGAAGGCCTCGAACTCCTCGACGAGCGGTTCGTACCGTTCCAGTACGTCCATTGAGGAGTCCTATTTCGGGCTGGCGCTTGTTGGTTTCGAAGCATCCTCCCGAGGCTGACCGACGGCCTCAACTCCGGTCACGACGCTAGCGGTCGCAGACGGCACCCCGCGTCGTCGTCCCCGGTGATTAAGACTGCAGAACCGCTAGAGTGTCACATGGCACACGTATCTGTCCATCGTGAAGACATTGTGCTCGACTCACCGATGCTGGTCGAGGGACTGCCCGGCGTCGGACTCGTGGGGAAAATAGCAGCTGACCACCTGGTCGAGACGTTCGACATGGCCGAGTATGCGACAGTCCACTGTGATGGGCTTCCCGAAATTGCGGTGTATCAGCGTGGCGACCAGGCGGTCAGGCCACCGGTCCGACTCTACGTCGACGAGGACCACGATTTGCTCGTGTTACAGAGTGATGCGCCGGTGTCGCCCAGCGCCGCCGACGACTTCGCGTCGTGTCTCACTGGCTGGCTGGACGAAAACGACGTCACGCCGCTCTACATGAGCGGTATGCCAGCACAGCGTGAGGAAACCGCCTCGATATACGGCATCGCGACGGGGAGCGCGGGGGAGCTGCTCGACGAGACAGAGATCGAAGCACCACCCGTCGACGGGGCCGTCACTGGCCCGACCGGTGCCCTGCTCCACATCGCGGAGCGTCGGGACTTCGACGGGCTCGGGCTGATCGTTGAGGCAGACAAGCAGTTCCCCGATCCGGCGGCGTCACGTGTGATCCTCAGAGACGGTGTGAGCGCGCTGGCCGGCGTCGACATCGACACGAGCGCACTAGTCGAGCACGCCGAAGAGATCAGCGAGGCCAGGGCCGATCTTGCCGCACAGATGCAGCAGGCCGACGAGGAAAGCACGAGCGCGAAGCCACTGGGGATGTTCCAGTAAGCATGGCAGAGAGGAACCGGAAGATCGGTGTTGTCCTGATCGTCGGCGTCGTGACAGTGGTCGTCGCTGCACTCGGCTGGGCGCTGTTCGTCGTCGTTCCGGGGACACTGACCGAATTGCTGGGAATCCTGCTCGTAATCGGAACGGTAATCGCCGGTGTCAAAGCGGGCGGGTCGATTGCCGGATCGATCCTGCCGGGCTACAACGTCGCAGAGGTGGCCGTCGAGGGGCCGATCACCCGCGACGGGGGCGGTAGCCTCTCCAGTCCCCCAGTCGGTGCGGTGGCCGACGACGTCGTCGAACAGATCGAACGAGCCGACGCGGACGACGCCGTCGACGCACTCCTCGTGAAGTTGAACACACCGGGCGGTGAAATCGTCCCCAGCGAGGACATTCGCCTGGCTGCCGAGCGGTTCGACGGACCGACGGTGGGCTACGCCACGGACGTGTGTGCCTCTGGCGGCTACGACATCGCCGCTGGCTGTGACGAACTGTGGGCCCGCGAAGGGAGTATCGTCGGCTCGATTGGCGTCATCGGCTCGCGCGTCAACGCCAAAGATCTGGCAGACCGACTGGGCATCTCCTACGAACAGTTCACTGCCGGAGAGTACAAGGACGCCGGTGTCCCGCTCAAAGAACTCGGGGACGACGAGCGAGAGTACCTCCAGGGTATCGTCGATGATTACTACGATCAGTTCGTCGACACCGTCGCCGACGGACGGTCGATAGACGCCGAGACGCTTCGAGAGACAGAAGCCAGAATCTACCTCGGGAGCGACGCCCACGAACTGGGGCTGGTCGACGAGCTGGGAACCCGCAGAGCGGTCGAAGAGTCGCTAGAGGCTGAACTGGGTGAGGCAGTCACTGTCGAGGAGTTCGAGCCATCCCGCGGGCTAGCTGGAAAGCTTCGCAGCGGTTCACAGGCCGTCGCCTATGGGCTGGGTGTAGGCCTCCTCAGCGCTGTCGATGGCGACCTCGATGGGCTCTCCTTCCAGAAGTAGCGAGGGTTTTTATTCGCCGGACGTTTCTGGTCGCCTGTGACGACGCTGGTCGTCTGTATCGACCGCAGTGGGGTGTTTCCACCAGACGCGTCGCTGCCGATCACCGGCTTCGACGCCGTCGAGTCACTCGTGACAGAGGTCGGACTCGAAGACCCGGAAGACAGCCGCATCAACAACATGCTGGAGGGATTGCAGGTCGCACAGGACCTCGAAGAGGACGGCGACGACGCCATCGTGGCTGTCGTGGGCGACCGCGGCGACGGTGTGAGTGCCGACCGGAGCGTGGCCAGACAGGCCGACGAACTCGTCGACACGTACGACCCCGATTCGGCGGTCGTCGTCGTCGACAGCGCCGAGGACGAGCGCCTCGTTCCGATCATCGAGAGCCGACTCCGCGTCGACGCAGTCGACCGAGTGGTCGTTCGACAGGCCCGGGATATCGAGTCGACCTACTATTTGCTCAAGCAGTTCCTCGCCGACGAAGAGTTACGAAAGACCGTCCTCGTGCCCCTCGGGGTCACCATGATCGCGTTTCCGCTCTTGCTGTTCGTGACAGAAAGCGTAGCTATCGCTGTCGGGGCCATCGCGGCGGCCGTCGGGGCCTTCCTCATCTACAAGGGGATGGGCATCGACGAGTACCTCTCGCGACTCCCCGGCGAGATCCAGGAGGCGCTGTACTCCGGGCAGGTGTCGCTGGTCACGTACGTCGTCGCCGGCGGCCTCTCGCTGGTCGGCATCTTCGTCGGCGCACTCGGCGTCAGGGCGACCGGTGACGAGAGTACCTTCATCGTCGCGATGCGCTTTGCGTTCGACGGCGTGCCGTGGTTCACCGCGGCGGCGCTTGCGGCCGCGACGGGCCGGCTGCTCGACGAACTCATACAAACGGACAACATCCAGTCGGCCTACGTCAACCTCCCCTTCGGTGCCATCGCGGTCGGCCTGGTCGTTCGGGGGTTCTCGGTGTACTTTCTCGAACGCGCGGGCGTCGTCGAGCAGTTCCGCGTGCGCAGTCTCGACATCGGCCCGGTCATGATCGAGGCCGTCGCGCTCGAACGCGGGTCGCGCCTCGCCGTGTTCATTCTCGCCGGCATCCTCGTCAGTCTCGTTGGCGTCCGCTTTGCGGCCTACTTCAGCCAGTCGAACGTCCAGGAAGAGTTCGTCGACTGAGACGACGAACCCGTACCGATTTATTCGCCGACCGGCAAGAGGCGGTATGACTGGTTCGTGGGTCAGCCTGTTTTCAGGTGGGAAAGACTCCTCGTGGGCGCTGTACCGGGCCATCGAAGACGGGCTGGACGTAGAGCGCCTGGTGACAGTCCATCCGACGGGCGACTCCTACATGTATCACACTCCGGCGACATCGCTTTCGTCACTCGCTGCTGCGTCCATCGATATCACCCTTCTCGACGTCGAACCCGACGACTTCGGGGCCGAGGCTCCCGTCGATTCGGGCCAGCAGGGTGATACGGAACTCGAACCGCTGGAGGCAGCACTCACGGAACTCGATGCAAAACTCGACGGCGGGATCGCCGGGATCACGGCCGGTGCCGTCAAGAGCGAGTACCAGACGAGTCGGATTCAGGCGATGTGTGACCGTCTCGACGCCGAACTATTTGCCCCACTCTGGCAGGAAGAGCCACGTGCCCTCGCCGACCAGATGCTCACAGCGGGGTTCGAAATCACGATCATCCAGGTCGCAGCCTACGGTCTCGACGAGTCCTGGCTCGGACGTACGCTGGATACGGACGCACTCGAAAATCTCGAAGCACTCAACGAGGAGTACGGCGTCCACATCCTGGGCGAAGGCGGAGAGTTCGAGACCCTGGTGACCGACGGGCCACATATGGACCGACCGATTCGGCTGGACTACGAAACCGAATGGGACGGCACGCGCGGGTCGATCCAAGTCGAAGACGCGTGGCTGGCCGAGCGTAACGAGGACGACCAGAGGGTCGATTGACGAGACGACTTGTACTGCCGGTAGTATTAGCCGTCACGCTCGGCGATCCACTCGACGACAGGTGCCAGACGCGCGCCGAGTTCGCGGCCGTCATCGGTAAGTTCGTACTCGACGCGGGGCGGAATCTCGTCGTAGCGCTCTCGACGGACCAGTCCCGCGGCAACCAGTTCATCCAGTCGACTCGATACCGTCGACGTGCTGGCTTCCGGCAGGTGGGACTCGATGTCGCCAAAGCGGACGGTGCCGTGCGCGTTGATGGCACAGACGACCTCCAGTACGTATTTGCGCCCCAGTAACCCCAGCAACTCACTCGACAGGCAATCACACGGTGCGGTATCGGCGTCACAATTGATCTCAGTCATAGCTTCGGATCGTTCGACTTACACCTATACTTTGTACTTGAAAGTATAATAGCTTTGGTCTTCAAAGTAAGGGTGTATGACTTCCCAGTCATTTACAGATCGTAGAATTGGCCCGGAGCTGGACCTCGAAGGGTTTCGCCTCCCACCCCACGTCGGTGCCCGTCTCGCCACGCTGTTCGGGCGGGACACCCCGATCACGACGGGAAGCGAGTGGGTGCAGGCGATGCGAACGGTGTTCACCGAGGAGTTCGACAGATTCCCGAGCGAGGACGCGCTCTGTCGTGCCGAGGACGGCGCACACTCAGTGACTATCGACGGCGACCGGGATACCTTCGTTTGCGTCCTCGACCCACTGATCGTACCGTTCCTGCGCGACGAACCTGGTCGGATCGAATCGACGACGCCCGAAGACGGTGCGACCGTCACTATCGATATCGACGACGGCGGTACAACGGCGACGCCGGAGTCTGCAGTCATCTCACTCGGACTCACCCACCACGTCGAAGCAGACTCGGCGACGCCAGAGACAGTGTACCGGCAGGTGTGTGGCTACATCCACGTCTTCGCCGCGCCGGCGGAGTACGAGCGCTGGGCCGACAACGTCGAGGCGGCAACGACGAGCGTCCCAGTCGAGACCGGCATCGGACTCGCACGAGAGTTGGCCGCGGTGCTGTTCGACGCATAGGGGACTCTCGGCCGCCGGACCACTCAATCAGTGCTCGACGAATTCGAACAACACGCCGCCGGTCGAACGAGGGTGTAAGAATGCGACGTCGTGACCCCACGCACCGGGACGCGGTTCCTCGTCGATCAACGCCACACCGGCCGCCCGAGCAGTATCCAGAGCCGATTCGACGTCCTCGGTCGCAATCGCCAGGTGATGCATACCTGGCCCGTTCTGATCGAGATACCGCGGAATCGCACCCGTTGCGTCTTCGAGTGGTTCCAGAAGTTCGAAATAGCCGTTCCCGAGGTCGAGAAAGGTGACCGCGAGGTCGTCGAACGTCTCCTCGTGTGCGACCGGTGCCTCGAAGAGGTCAGTGAACAGGGTCGCCATCTCCGCCGTGTCGTCGGTGGCGATACCGGCGTGGTCGAAGTGCATAGTCAGAAACAGGACAGGGCGGCATAAATCTGTACGGCACTCGGTGGCTGTGAGCGAACGGTGTGTCTGGCGAGCGATCAGGCCGGCGTCGAGGCGTCACATCGCCCCACCGGGCTGGTACTCGCCGTACACGTCGCGCAACACGTCACAGATCTCGCCGGTCGTCGCGTACACCTTGACTGCCTCGATCATCGGCGGAAGCAGATTCTCGTCACCGTTCGCGGCCGCCCGGAGTCGGTCGAGCGACGCCGCGACGACCTCGTCGTCGCGTTCCTCGCGAACGGCTTCGAGACGCTCGTGCTGGGCCGCTTCGAGCGCCTCGTCGACCTCGTCGATCTCCACCGGTTCGTCCTCCTCGACGGTGTGCTCGTTGACACCGACGATGATCCGCTCGCCGGACTCCTGTTCTTGCTGGCGCTCGTAGGCAACGTCCTGAATCTGGCGCTGGACCCACTGGTCTTCGATGGCCTCGCGCATCCCGCCGCGGCTGTCGACGGTCTCGATGATTTCGCGTGCCTCGGCTTCGAGTTCGTCGGTAAGCGACTCGATGTAATAGCTCCCCCCCAGCGGGTCGATGGTGTCTGCGACCCCGGACTCGTGAGCGAGAATCTGCTGGGTCCGCAGGGCGGTTCGGACGGACTCTTCGGTGGGAAGACCGACAGCCTCGTCTTTCCCATTGGTATGGAGACTCTGGGTCCCGCCAAGCACTGCAGCGAGGGCCTGATAGGCGACCCGAACGACGTTGTTCTCGACCTGCTGGGCCGTCAGCGTCGAGCCAGCGGTCTGGGTGTGGAACTTCAGTTGCCTGCTCTTCGGATCCTCGGTGTCGAACCGCTCGGCCATGATGTCCGCCCAGAGACGGCGCGCGGCCCGGAACTTCGCAACCTCCTCTAAGATGTTGTTGTCGGAAGCGAAAAAGAAGGACAGTTGCGGGGCGAAGTCGTCCACGTCAAGACCCGCCTCAAGTGCCGTTTCGACGTACTCGATGCCGTCGCCGAGCGTAAAGGCAATTTCCTGGGCGGCGGTCGACCCGGCCTCTCGGATGTGATAGCCCGAAATCGAGATGGTGTTGAATTTCGGCACCTCCTCGGCACAAAAGTCGAAGATATCAGTGATGATCCGCATCGACGGCCCGGGCGGGTAGATGTAGGTGTTGCGTGCGATATACTCCTTGAGCACGTCGTTCTGGATGGTCCCACGGAGTTGCTCGCGGGGGACGCCCTGCCGGTCGCCGATAGCGACGTACATCGCCAGCAAGACGCTCGCTGGAGCGTTGATCGTCATCGAGGTCGATACGTCACCGAGGTCGATGCCGTCGAAGACGACCTCCATGTCCCGCAGCGAGTCGATGGCGACGCCGGTTTTGCCGACCTCACCGGCGGCCATCGCGTCGTCCGAATCATACCCCATCTGGGTCGGCAAATCGAAGGCCATCGACAGCCCAGTCTGTCCCTGATCGAGCAGGTACTGGAACCGCTCGTTGGTCTCGGCGGCGGTCCCCATCCCGGCGTACTGGCGCATCGTCCAGAGTCGGCCGCGATACATCGTCGAATAGACCCCCCGCGTGTAGGGTTCTTCGGCAGGAAACCCGAGATCCTCTCGATAGTCGAGGTCTGGCACGTCAGCCGGCGTGTACAGTCTATCGACCTCGTTGCCCGCGGTATCCGTCTCGAAGACCTCCTTGCGCTCGCCAAAGCGATCCAGCGTCGGCTGGACAGTCTCCTCGTGCCAGCGCTCCTTTTCAGCACGAATGTCGTCCAGCTCGTCGGAGTCGAACATACGCGGGGCTTGGACCGCCCCTGACAAACCTCTGACGCAATCGCCGACGCCGGTGGCTATCACGACGGATGCTGGTGTTTGATTTTCTCGGCAGTCACACTCGGCACTGGCGTACGACACTCACGACAGAGCCAGGTCGGTGTGCGACCGCCACCCTCCGCGACGAGGTCCTGTTTGTACTCCAGTGTCGCCCCACAGACGCAGTTGTAGGAGACGGTAGACATATCGAAGATACGGCCGGCGGCGCTAAAAAGAGCGCGGTGGTCTGAACCGCCGAGTGACTCCCTGCGCTCACTCTTCGATCAGATACCGGAAGGCCCTGAGTGTGTTTCGGCCGGCAGCGGTCAGTTCGACGCGTTTCGACCGGCCGCGTTCGGTGATCTGAACGTAGTCGGTCTCTTCGAGTGGGGTGAGAACGTGGCTGTCGAGCAATCGGTACTGACTCTTGCGGTTTGCGGTCTCGTGGTCGGCGAGAAACGGGAGTTGCGTCCGTTCACCGAAGTCGATGAGTGCGCGTTTGGTCGCGCCGTCCGTCTGTTCGAGATGGGCAAGCACTGCGACCTGCTGTGGAGACGGATGCTCCATCGGATACGTCGGCAGTTCCATCACTTCACGAATACCCTCCGCCACGTCGCCGTCCGTCTCGGCCGCGTAGTGCTCGGCCCGGACGTAGTACGGCGTTGCACCCGTCGCCATACAGGCGATCATGCCACCGATTGCCGTTACCTTGCTGCCGGTCGCGAGGTTGACGTACACGTCGTTGTCGGCAAACCGGGTCGCCAGTTCCGCGATGGTCCCCAGCGAGTCGTAGAAATCAAAGATATCACAGACGACCGTCTCGTGGTCGATGCTCGCCTCGTCCAGTCGGTCACGCACGACCTCGATGTAGGACGGGTGGACCGTCTGGTCTTCGTACTCCAGCAGAATCACACGGTCCGCACTGAATCGCTGTGCCGAGAGCACGATCCGGTCGTTCTCGTAGCCGACTGGCATCAGATGCACTCGCTGGGCGACGTCCATGTGACCAGCGTCGATTGCAGCACACAAAAATACTGTGTCGACAACGCAGACACGGTATGCGACGGTCGGTCCCCAGTCTATCAATAGGAACGACAAATCAGATCGAGTGCAATAACGTTGATACGTTTTACCTCCGTCTGTGCGACGGATGATCGGGCGACGGCTGAGAGCGTACCGTGACCGTGTCGAGAGTGAGTTCGAGGAGATGGTCGCGGAAACACACAGCAACCGCGAGGTTGCCGCCAGTTTCGCCACTGGAATTTTCATTACCGCGCTCCCGACGCTGGGAACCGGTCTGCTCCTCTTTTTCGTCATCTTCGCACTGGTCGACCGGGCCAGCAAGATCGGGCTCTTTGCCTCCGTCGTCGTTCTCAACCCGGTCGCAAAGTGGGGTGTTTACGGAACGAGTTTCTGGCTCGGGAATGCACTGCTTGGCCCGGTTCCGGGTGCCGGTGTCTCGGAACTCTCCGTGCTGGCGGGGCCAGCGGTTGTCAGCCGACTCGTCCTCGGCAACCTCGTCATCGCCGTCGTCTTCACAACTGTCGCTTACCGGCTAGCCTTCTACGTCGTTAGCGAGGTCAGAGAACGGGATATCGAAGTGGTCGACCTGCTCCCGGCGGATCCATGATAGCAGATTGCTTCGTCCGGGTCTGGACCCGCACGAACCGAGTTTATCCGCCCGTATCGTACTTGTATGTCGCTTCGTCCGGGTCAATCCCAAAGTCCTCTGGTCCTTCCACCGGTTCAGCGTCTTCAGGATCGTCTTCAGCCGAGGCCTGTTTGAAGCCGTCGCGCAGGCGCTGGGGCATTCTGAACCGGTCGACAGCCAGTCGCATCGGAACGGCGTCTGGCTGGATGTTCTCCTGTTTCGTTCCGAGTCGATCCCGGAGTTTCTCCGGTAACTGTGCCGGGTCGATTCGCTCGAAGCCGAACTGCTGAAGATAGTCGCTGGCGTTTGTCAACGAATATACTATGTCGAAACCCTCGTCGCCCGCGTACTCGACGAGGCGCTCGATGACGTGGGCACCGACGCCCTGGCCGCGCCACTGTTCGAGGACGCCGATGCTGGTGAGTTCACAGATGTCCTCGTCGTCGGTCTTGTGGATACGGATGCGGCCGAAGCCGGCTTTCTCGTTCGTAGCCTCGTCGATGGCGATGACGTAGTCGCGGGACCGGAAGGCGCTGTTGTCGAGCCCCATCCCCTCGATACGGTCCAGCAACCAGACTTCTTCTCGGTTTTTCGCGTCCCGGACGTACATAGCTAATACTTTGCTGTCCCCAGTGAAAAGCATACTGTCATTACCAGTCACTTACCCCGGCCGATCAGTCGATAGCGACGCCCGACATCTCGTCGACGGCGACCACGTCGACCGTGACTTCCGGTCGGGGTCGTCACCCCGTCGTCGACGACGGGATGGAGAGTCACATGAACTGACCGAGGCCGGTCTGCTCTTGCCCGGACTTGACCTCGTCCCAGGAGATGTCCATCGCTTCGAGGATTCGATCGATTGGTCCCTTGAGCGTCTTGTCGAGCATCTTCTCCCAGTCGACCTCGAACTCCTCGGGGATCTGGTCGGCGAACTCGAAGCAGATCACGTCCGGGTCGCGGCGGAACTCGCCGTACAGCGGATCCTCGGCGGGATCGAGACCCTCTTCGGCCTCGATCCGCTGGAAGAAGTCGTCGTGGACTCGATCCAGGTACAGTCGCTTGGGTTTGGATCCGCTCTGGAAGTTCGTCCCCAGCAGGAGGTTGGCGTACTTCGCGCCCCGGACCTGGGCCGTGTCCGTATCGTAGTTGTTCAATTTCTTGCCGATGCCGCCGGGGATACCGACATCCTCGGGGTCGACGTTGCCAGCCTGGAAGTCCTCGATCACTTCGTGGACGTAGGTCTTGATCGTGTCGGCGTCCTCGCCTTGGACGATCATGTCGATGACCTCCTTCTGGACGCGCTTGGTGATCGGTGCGATATCGGAGCGCTGGTACTCGAAGCCGGTGATGTCGATATCGTCGACGTCCTTGCCCTCCTTCCAGATGATGTGACCGGCGTAGCGCTTCTTTTTGCCGGCCTGGAAGAAGCGACGGTAGAGTTTCTCGAACTCGATCTGGAAGCGGTGGAACTCTGCATCGAGTCGTTCGAGTGCAAAGTCGTCGTACGCCTCGTTTATCGCCTCCTCTAATTCGAACCCTTTCCGGATCGTCGCTGCGATCTGGAGCAGGTCCTCGTCGTCCATCTCTGGATGTTTTGCGCGCATCTCGTCGGTGACCTCGATATCGGCCTCGACGTCCTCCGGACTGATCTCGCCGACCTGTAACATAACCGAATCGGTGTCCCCGTAGACGACTTCGTAGCCCTCCCTAGAGACAACCTCGTCAGTGTAGTCGATGACCTCCCGACCGGTCGCGGTCACTGCCGCGCCCATCTCCTTGTCGTAGAGGCGGAACCGATCCCATCCAAGAACGCCGTAGAGAGATTGCCCAACGAACTGGAATTTGCCATTTCGGCCAGCGAGCATCGTGTGGTTGTCTTCAACAGTAACGCAGTGGACACCGTTTTTCGCAGTACTCTCTCCACCACTTCGGTGCATCCGAAGTGTGTTTTTGCTGTCCTCGGTCACGTAGATTCGCCACGAACCACCATCTCGATTGTAGTTCGCTGTCAGTCCGAGGTGTGCACAGAGTCTGAGAACGTCGTCTCGGAGCTGATCGCTCACGGTGGTGTAGCGCCACGAGTGTTTCCGTCGATCACCGTCACCCGCAATGAGTGTCTGGAGGAACCGCTCTTTCTGTTCTGCACTCGTCTCGAACACGAACTCGGGAATCTGCTTGGCGAAGCTTCCCTCGCCACAGAGCGTCTCCAGCAGGTCGCCGAGAAGTTTCGACGTGAACTGGTAGGACCGATCGTCGACGTAGTAATCGAATCCCATGCGATCGAGGAGTTCACCGATTGAGGAGTGATCAGATTGTCCACCATCAGCGACGGCGTTCTGTGCGATTTGGACTGTCGTTGCCGAGCCACGGGTCTTCTCGCCGAACTGCTTCGTTTCAGAAGTGTAGACGTTTCCTTCGGTAATGTACCATGCAAGCAGTTCGAGGAAATCGTTGCCATCGAACGTTCGTGGAATCCACTTGCGCTCGGACTCAGCATGGATAAACGTCTGTTCGGCAATGTCCTCTATGTATCCCCGGTTCGCTTCGAAGGTTTCGGGATCGAAGACGTATCCCTCGACGCCCATATCGTTCTTCAGGACGGTTTCCGGATAGTGGCCGATTTCGGCCGCGAACGTGTGCCCGTGCACTGTCGGTCGAACCCACACCTCGTAATCGTCGACGTATTTTGTCAGGTCGACTTCGTCGAGTGACTGGCCGGACGGTCCGTCCCAATCGTGGGGCAGTTCGTAGTTCGTCGCCGTGTCTAGCTCCCCGGCCTCCACGAATTCGTACTCCTCGTTCGTTATGCCGTTCGTCTCATTCTTCCGGACCAGCATCCGATGGTTGGGCGTCACCCGGAAGTCCGTCTTGCTTGTCTCGATGTCAACCAGTTCGCCACGGTAGTCCGGATAATCGTGCGTCTCGACGACCGGTTTGACTTCCATCTCCATCGCCTCGGGATCAAGCGAGTACACCGGATCACCGACTTCGAGCGCCGTAATATTCCGAACGCCGTCCGGAGTCACGACTTCCGTGTCCGGTGTGAAACAGTTCATAATCACCTTGACAGCTGCTTGCTGTCTGTCGTAGCGGTCGTACTCCGGTTCCTTGGGGTCGTGACTGTTTCTCTGGGACTTCTTTTCTTCGCGCTCTGACAGGAGTTCGTCGACCATCTCCCGGATGACGCCGTCCGGTTCTTTCCGGAAGTGGGTGCCGTTGGGTGCGCGATACGTCTCGCCGTCGTACGCCTCCGGATCGACCTTCGTCTCGGGACTCGCGTTCGTCGTCACCATGCACATCGGGTAGAGCGACTGACCGACCCACTGGAAGTTGCCGTTCCGTCCGGCCATCACGACGTGGTTGTCTTCTGCCGTGATACAGTACACGTCGCCGTCGTGCTCTTCGACAGTCGCATTCGTGGACTTCTTGAAAGAACCGCGTTTGCCGATCGAGACGTACCAGGTCTCGTCGGACTGTTTCGACGCAGTCGGTTTGTATCCACAGCGAACAGCGAGGTCGACGATGTCGTCTTTGAGTTGCTGGCTCTTCGTCCAGAACTTGCCGAGACCGGACGCTGCACGACTCCCGTCGCCCCGGATCATCGCGTCTAACAGCACTTTCAGGAGGTCCGCATCGAGTTCGAACACCCACTCTGGCAGTCGCTTGTTGGCGTATCCCTCGCCGCAGTGTTCGGCAAACCACTCCAGCAGATAGACGTTCGAAATATTGACACCGGTAGCGTCGACGCTATGGTTGATACCCATCCGATCGACGAGTTCCTGGATCGCTTCCCGTTCAGTCTCGCCATCTTGGTGAATGACGAACCGGCCGTTCGCTTCGTCAGTGCTGCCCTCGGTGACGAACCAGCCGAGCAGTTCGAGCCAGTTCGCCATGTCGAAAGAGAGCGGAGTCTCGCGGTGGCCGGCCTCGAACTTCAGGAACACGTCGTCCGCGTGGTCGTCGATGACTGTCCGGTGAGCACGGTAGACGGACAGCGGTATCAGATACTTCCCGACGGATTTCTGGACGCCCAGTGCTTCCGACGAGCCGTGGACGAGATCCAGCGACTCCACGACTGCTTCTGGCATCGCGTTCCGGAACACTCTGAGATCGTCGTCCGAGTAGGCGACGACGTGGCCGCCGGAGACCTCGTCGACGAGTTCGAACGTTTCCGGGGATCTTCCCCCCATTGGTTCGTGCTGCGGGAAGGCAAATCGTTCGTACTCCGGGATGTCCCGATACTCCGTCAACTCGAAGTCGGCCGGCGTCTGCTCGTCCCAGCCCCGCTCTGACGAGATCATAAACCGGTGGTTCTCCGTTACCTTGAGGTCGTGCGTGTTTCCGGAGAGATGGTGGAGTTCGCCGAACTGGTTCTCGTACTGATGGGTCTCGGCAACCGGCTTGATTTCACACTCGAACGTGTCGGGGTTCAGTGTGTACACGTGGTCGCCGACCGCAATGTCGGTGATGTCTTTTGGCCCTTCGGGGGTCAAGACTTCAGTATCGCCACTGAAACACTTCAGGTCCAGTACAGTGACATTTTCTTTGACGCCCGTAATCGGGTCGAAGACGGCCCCGCCTTCGTACTCTTCGCTCTCCTGTTGGCCCTTCGAGGGCAGTGCGAACTCGCCGTGGAGTTTGTGCAGGACGTACATGTCGACGGCGTCGCCGGGCGTCGTCGCGTCCTCAAGCTTACACCCGACGAACGTGCGAACCTCGTCCCAGAAGGGGATGATGCCCTGGTCCTCGTCGAGTTCGACACACAGTTCCACGTCCCGGAGGTTGTACTCCAGCAGGCGCTCTGGGTCGTCCTCCCAGAGGTCGCCGATGTCGCCGGGATAGCGCTCCTTGCCGACGCCGAGTTCCACCTCGCCGACGGCGTCGAGTCGGTAGGAGTCGAGTTCGCTGAACTGGGTGCGCTGGTAGGCATACAACAGGTCGAAGACGACGCGACCCTTGATGTCCGGCCCGCCCCACCCGGAGCGCCATACTTCGTCGACCCGGGAGAGTCTGTCGGTGTCGAGGGGATAGTCGTGGGCGGGCGACTGGAGTTCTTCGAGACGGTCGAGAAAGTACGGAGCGTCGAAATCGTCGAAATTCCAGCCGCTCAGGACGTCTGGATCCGTTTCTTCGATATAGTCGATGAACGCCTCCAGCATGGCCTCCTCTCGTTCGAAGGAGCGAACGTCCACGTCGAGGTCGCCCTCGATGGAGTCGTAGTTGGAGACACTGTCGGGGCCTGCAGCACCGTCGGGGGCCTCGAACAGCCAGGCGATATACTCGTCGCGGTAGGAGTCGTGACTGGTGAGACAAACGATTGGCTCCTCGCCGTCTTCGGGAAAGCCCGAGCGGTCGTCGACCTCGATGTCGAAGACGTTGACGCGTGGAGTCGCCTGTACGTCAGTCGGGACGACTTCCTCGTGGTGGACACGAAGCGACCCGTCGTCCTCCTCGCGAACTGGGAGCGCGACGCCGCTGGTAATTCCCTTGTCGATGAGAAACCGGTTGGGAAACAGGATGTCGGCTTCGTAGTGGTCGAACTCGTCACGGATCCGACCCACGTCCCGTGGCGTTCGACCGAAAATCTTCACCAGGTTCGTGCCACGGATCGACTCGTATGGCTCGCCGTCCTCGTCGGTCGACTCCCACCCGGTAATAGCGTCGTACTGGCGAAGGTGTTCGTCCGAGACCGACTCGGCCGGGGCGTAGAAGTACGGTTTGAAGTCATAAACTTTCGCGTGGACGGTGTCGTGGTCGGGTGTCCGGCCGAAGAGGTGGACGACGGGGTACTCGTCATCGCCACGCCCTTCGACAGTGTAGTCGACCTGGGTGATCGCAATCGAAACCGTCTCGTCGGCGTCCGGAAAGAGATGGTCACTGGCGTCGATCACGTCGGCGCTGGCCCCACTCGTCCCGGCGACGGCAGCGGCTTCTTCGGCCACGTCACGTCCCTCGTCTTCGCCCTGGACGAACGCACCGAGGTCCTGCTGTCCCTGCTCACTCATGGTATCCGTTCCTTCGGGATGCCCGATAAAAACTACGGCGTTCCCGTCGTCCCAGTCGCAACCGGGGTTTCGCTGCGTTCCGCATTCCCTTCAGTTCCCCGATGAGAAAATATCGACACAGCCAGAAGGTATATGGTAACTCATAGCAAACAAGCTGGTGAGTCCCCATGTCGGACCAAGCACGCGCAGACGAGCGGGACAGTGCGGAGGAACTACGCTCCGAACCCGGACTGCCGCCGGCTATCGAGACCACAGAAACCTACGAGACCGAGGAGGGGACAGTGTTCTACGACGCCGAAAATCCACTGGCGTGGCTCCAGACGGACTCGGCGGTGACGCTGACAGAGCAGGTGTAGGCGGCGACGAGCACGAACGTTTTTTCCTCGGGCGCCCCACGTGAGAGTGTGAGTGGCGACGAGCTAGATGACCCGGATTCGGGTCCCGAGATCCCGGAAGCACCGGCACCGGACGGCCCTGACCCCGAATCGCTGGGACCCGAGGTGCCGACAGCTCCCGGCACAGAGACCCTCGGCCCGGAGATACCGACGCCACCCGACCCCGGCGAAGGAGACTCCGAAGTCGTCGGCCTCTTCTGGAAACTCGTGGTCGTGTTCAACGTCGCGATATTGGGGCTTTCCGTCGGTCCGATGATCGTCTTTTTCCTGGGCGACTGGGATCTCGGCCTGCAGGTGTTCGCGGTCGGCGCGCTGGCGTTTGCGTACGGGACGGCCCGCTACTACCAGTTCCGCCGGGACCGGGACGGCGATACCGACACGGACTGATAGTGACTGTTGTAAGTCTTTACGGGATTGATCGCACGACGACGTGCGACCGATACGGTAATCAGTTACAACAGTCACTATGATGGGGCTGACAGTCGCCCCCCGAACGCAACGCATACCTGATTCGCCGTCGAAGAAAGCGTCGATGCGAACGGTCGAAGACGCCGACGGTGACCGCTATCTCCTCGTCAAGCGCTTCAGCGAGTCCAGCCTGGTTCGCGACCCCGACACCGGCGAGGAGGTACATCTGCCGAACGACGCATTCGAGACAGTCGAGGACGCGGCACCGCTCACGACGGTCGCAAACGTCGTTCCGGAGTCCCGCCGTCGGGTGCTGACGGCCGTCCACGACGACCGTGCGCTCGGTCTCCTGTTAGAACTCGACGAGCGCGGGCCGACCGACGTTCGCGCGTTGCTCGACCGGTACAAACTCTGTGAGAGCGACCTCCATGGCCTGCTGGCGGAGTTTCGTGCCGCCGGTCTCGTAGTCGAGACCGAGGTCCCCGGTGGCCGCGGGTACGAGACGACGGCAGCGGCCGGCGAGGCGCTTGCGACCCTCCGGTCGGACTAATCCGCGAGTTGCGTGACGACGCCAGCGTCGACGTGTTCGACCGTCGAGCGGTTCGTCGTCGAATCCTGCTCGACACGGACGAGCGCGTCGGCGGCACCGACCAGTTCCTCGTCGTGACTGACGACGATACTCTGCTCGACGCCTACATCGTCGCGCATGAACTCGATCAGGTCCAGAAGCTGTGAGACGTGGCCCGAATCGAGGAAGACGGTCGGTTCGTCGAGGATCAGCGGCGGCATCGGCGCGGCCCCTTCGATTCCCTCGGCGAGCAGGCGGTACATCGCACACCGCAGGCTGAGATTGAATAGCGCGCGCTCGCCACCCGAGAGTTGCTCCGGATCGAGTGCCTCGCCGTCTTTCTGGTACACCGTTAGCTGGTACTCCCCGTCGAGTTCGATGTGAGAGTAGGAGTCGTTCTGGTAGACCAGATCGAACGTCTCGTTGAGCATCCGTTCGAGCGTCTCGACGTTGCGCTGGCGCAACTCCGCACGGACGGTGCCGTACATCCTTTCGAGGTCTTCAGCCTCCTCGTAGAGTGAATCCAGTTTCTCGACTGTCGTCACGAGTTCGTCCCGGCGTTCGCGCAGCGATTCGAGTTCTTCGATCTCGTTTTCGACGGCCCCTGCTGTACGCTGTAACTCCTCGCGTTGCTCGGTCAAGTCGTCGAGTTTCTCGTCTGCCTGTTCGACGTACTCGCTCGCACGCTTTCGTTCCGACTTCGCTTCCTCGACCTTCGCGTCGTCGAACTCGGCTTCCAGCGTCTGCGTTCGCTCGCGTTTGTCTGCCAGCCGCTCTCGGCGCTCGTCGTTGATTTCGTTCTTCTGCTCGCGCTGGTCGCGCAATCGTTCGAGTTTGTCCTCGAACGACTCGACATCGGACCGCAGCGACTCGATCCGCTCGACCTGTTCGAGCGTCGTTTCGAGTTGCTGGCGCTCCTGGTTGCATTCGGCGACGACGCTGCGACAGTCGTCTGCCCTTTCGGCCGCTTTCTCTGCAGCCTCGCGTTTCACCTCGGCCTCGGATTCAAGTTCGTCGGCCGTCTTCCGTAACTCCGTTACCCGTTGTTCGTCGTCGGACAGACCCGCTTCGCGCTCTTCGATGAGTTGCCGGACGTTCTCGCGGTTCGTTTCGAGTTGCTCGATCTGTGTTGCGGCCTCGGCCAATCCGTCTGCGCGCTCCAGTCGGTCTTCGAGGGCTTCGACCGTCTCGCGCGCCCCGGACAGGTCGTCTTCCAGCGTCTCGATCCGCTCGCGGTGGTCGTCGATCCGTTCGACGTGGGGTGATCCGTTTACGTCCTGTCCACATTCGGGGCACTTGCCCGCCTCGCGGAGTTGTTCGGCCTCTTCCAGGGCATCACGCTCGCTTTCGAGCGTCGTTTCCAGTTCCGTGACCCGCTTTCGCGCCTCGTCAAGTTCGCCGGTGATCTCCTCGCGAAACTCGGCCACACTGTCTCTGTCGACTGGAGCGTCCTCGAAGCGGGCCCGAAGCGTCGCTATCTCGTCCTCGATTTTGTCGACTTTCTCGCGGCGCTGTGCAACGCTTTCGCGCCTGTCGGCCAGGTCCGATTCGAGGTCCTCGGCGTCCGTTCGCTTCTGGTCGGCCCGCTCGGACAGGTCGTCGGCTTTCTCACTGAGCGTCTCGGCCTCGTTGCTGTGTTCCGAGGCGGTGACACGTTGGTCCTCGATCCGGTCCCGGAGTTCGTCGTCTCGGGTTTCGAGTTCGTCGATCCGGCGCTCGATTCGTTCCGGATCGGCCTCGTCGAGGTCACTGTCGACGACAGCGTCGTCGAGCGCGGCTTCTTTCTCCTGGCGGTCCTCCCGGCGCTGTTTGATCTGCTCGTCGAGTCGGTCCTGTTCCTGCTCGGTCTCGGCGATTTGCTCGCGCAAGTCTGCGATGTCACTCCGGAGTTCGTCGAGTTCGTCCTGTTTCTCCTCGTACTCGTCGATGACTGACTGGGCATCGTCGCGTGTCTGAACTGCTCGCTCACGCTGGCTCTCGATCCGTTCGATCTCTTCGGTGGTCTCTGCAATCTCCGTCTTGAGAGCGCTGTGTCGCTCGTGGAGGTCTTCCGCTTCTTTCTGGGCGATCTGGTCGTCCAGTTGTCGGAGTGCGCCCTGTTTGTCGTCACGGACGCGCCCGATCCCGACGCGGGCGTCGCTGGCCCGTTCCCGGTAGTCCTCCAGTTTCCCCAGTTGCAGCAGGTCGTCGAGCATGTCCTGGCGCTCGCCGGGCGAGGCGTTGATGAGTTTGTTCACTTCGCCCTGTCGGACGTACGCGCAGTTGACGAACGACTCGCTGTCCATCCTGAGGAGTTCGGCCACGCGGTGGCGCACGTCACGAGCACCGTCGAAGCTTCCGTCCGGTGTCTCCAGGACACACTTTGCGGTGCTTGCCCGCTCACCCGTGGCGCGTACACGCCGTTCGATGTGGTACTCACTGCCGTCGTGCGTGAACCAGAGTTCGACCGTCGCGTCCTCGGCACCGATTGAGACGATATCGTCCAGGTTCTCATCGAGCGCTTTCGTCCCGTAGAGGGCGAAAAAGCAGGCTTCCAGGAGCGAGGACTTGCCGCTGCCGTTGAGGCCGTGGATGATCGTGACGCCGCGGTCCAGACGCAGGTCAGCCTCGCCATAGCATTTGAAATTCTCCATGCGAACTCGGCCAACTCTCACAGGTACTCACCCATCGTTGACTGATCCTCCGTCTCGTCGTCGGTCGGCTGATCCTCCGTCTCGTCGTCGGTCGTCTGATCCTCTGTCTCGTTGGGGGTCGGCTGCTCATCATCGACATCGGCCGCTTGCCCGCCGTCTGCCTCCGCTGGTGACTGGTCTGCCGGTGGGCCGTCGAAGACGCTCAGGTCGCCCTCTTCGACGAGGTCCTCGATGCGGGACTGGACGGTGTCGGCGACGTTCGAGTCCGGGACTTTCGAGGCGCGTATCGTCTCGTCGATGTCGCAGGCGGCGTTGCTCAAGCCGAGTTCTCGGACGCGCTCGTGGACGGCCTCATCGGGGTCGGCAAAGCTGACTTCGACCGCTCGTTCGTCTGCGAACTCCCGGTGGTCCGTGACGCGTGCGACCAGTGCGCCCCGGTCGAGGGCGTACTCCTCGACGCCGGCAGGTGTGATGGGTTCACCGTCGCCCTCGATGTGGACGATGACGACAGCGTCTGTCAGGTCGTACTGGCCGACGCGATCACAGACCCGGTCCAGTCCGTCGTTCGGGGCGAGTTCGACCTCGACGAAGACGAAATCGCGGGTGTCGATTCCGCGCCGCGTTATCTGGACCGCATCGTCGAAGGTGACGATGTTGTAGCCGCGCTCTTCACGCTCGTCGGCGCTTGCGCGCTCGGTCGAGCCACAGTAGGTGAGCCACGTCTCTTCGACCTGTTTCGTCCCCGGTTTGTGCTCGTCGCCCAGCAGCAACGCGTCGAAGTCGACGGTCGCTTCCGCGACGATTTCGGTTCCGTCCCAGGTACCGTAGTCGAACGGCTTGAACTGGCCGTGGCTGACAAGCGCCGCGTGGCTGGCGTCGTGGGGCGCGAAATCGTAGTCGAGTGCGTCGCGCTGTGAGCGAGGCACGAAGTCCAGGCCGTAGAACGCCGTGTCGTCGACGACGTGTGGTTCGTCGTCGAGGCGAGTCGCTAGTCCCAGTGACTCGTAGAGGTCGAGCCACTGTGCGTCCCGCTTTGCCTCGTGATTGCCCACGACGGCAAGTAGCGGAATGCCAGCGTCGTCGAGCCGTTCCAGCACGTCGAGCGTTCCGAGTACGTCCGAAAGCGTCGGCCGACGGTCGTGAAAGAGGTCACCTGCGTGAACGACTGCGTCGGCGTCCTCGGCGATGGCGTCCCCGATCACTTGCCTGAAGGACGAAAGAAAGTCGTCCCGGCGCTCGGGCACGTGGTACTGCTGGTACCCGATGTGTGTATCGCCGGTATGCATCACCCGTGTCATTTGGTGTCGGCTTTGTCACCGTCGCCTAAAGAGGTTCCGCGACCGCGGTGAAAGTGATCGTCGGCGGCAGCGGCACGGAACGTGCGGTAGGCCTCCAGCGTCTCCAGGCCATCGCTGGCAGAGGCACTCACTGACTGCTCGGCCGCTTCGACGGCCGCCTTGAGTTCGTCGATGCCCCCGTCCTCGACGAACGCAGCAGCAGCATCGAGGTCATCGAGTGCAGTGGTCGCCCGTTCGATCGTTTCACGGTAGCCCGAGTCGGGTATCGAACTGTCCCGTGTCTCGCCGTTGGTCTCCCCCGCCAACGCCCGCAGCGTCGCCTTGACAGTGGCTTCGTCCGACATGTCGCCGGTTCTGGCGTGACAGTACAAAAACCCTCGGCGGGATCACTCGACGGTGAGCGTGTAGATGCGCTTGCGCGCGTCGGCAAAGGAGAAGCGTGAGCGGACGGCTCCCTCCTCTTCGAGACGGGTGAGCGCGTACCGGACTGTCCGGGCCGGTAACAGCGTCTCGTCGGACAATTGGCCCTGGGTGAGCGTGCCATTGTATTCGAGGACCTTCGCGACCAGTTTCGCGCTCGGAGGGAGGTCTCGAACAGCCTCCCAGCCGGCAGTTGCGTCCTCGGACTCTTCGTCACCGTGTGCAATCTCCGTCGTGCTCATGGTTGCTCCCTTTGAAATACAGGGTAATAATATTTACTGTTCCATAATATGCTTCAGAATAATACATTGTCTGAGAGGGATATACGGCTAAGAGAGCCGCAGACGGCGTTTAGCCAGAGAATAAGCAGTCGAGTCAGATCCTGACCCGACCCGAAACCTCATAACGGCTGACCCGCTAGCGAACCGTAATGACCGACACCGTCGAAGAAGTGGACCTGCCGTACGACGAAGACGCGTCGCAGCAGGAGAAAATCGAGGCGCTCCAGGAGCGTCTTGAGGTGTTGGAGAGTCAGAACGAAGACATGCGCGACAAGCTGCTCGATGCCAACGCTGAGAACAACAAGTACCAGCAAAAGCTCGAGCGGCTCACCCACGAGAACAAGAAGCTCAAGCAGTCCCCGCTCTTCGTAGCGACTGTCCAGGAACTGGCCGAAGAAGGCGTCGTCATCAAACAACACGGCAACAATCAGGAGGCGCTGACGGAAGTCACCGACGAGATGCGAGAGAACATCGAACCGGACTCCCGCGTCGCCGTCAACAACTCACTGTCGATCGTCAAACGACTCGACGACGAGACTGACGTACGTGCCCGCGTGATGCAGGTCGACAAGAGCCCGGATATCACGTATCAGGACATCGGCGGCATCGAAGAACAGATGGAAGAGGTCCGCGAGACGGTCGAACTACCGCTCAAGCAGCCCGAAATGTTCGAAGATGTCGGCATCGATCCGCCCTCGGGCGTCCTCCTGCACGGCCCGCCCGGCACCGGCAAGACGATGCTGGCCAAGGCCGTTGCCAACCAGACCGACGCGACCTTTATCAAGATGGCCGGGTCGGAACTGGTCCACAAATTCATCGGTGAAGGCGCGAAACTCGTCCGCGAACGGAGTCGAAGACCTCCGGCGACGCCGAGGTCCAGCGCACGATGATGCAACTGCTCTCGGAGATGGACGGCTTCGACGAACGCGGCGAGATCCGAATCATCGCCGCTACTAACCGCTTCGACATGCTCGACCGGGCCATCCTCCGACCCGGTCGCTTCGACCGCCTCATCGAAGTGCCAAACCCCGACTACGAGGGCCGCGTCCAGATCTTCAAAATCCACACGCGAAACATGAACATCGCCGACGACGTGAGCTTCGAAAGACTGGCGGGTGAAACGGACGAGATCTCCGGTGCCGACATAAAAGCGATCTGTACCGAAGCCGGGATGTTCGCCATCCGCGACGACCGGACCGAGGTTCGGATGGAAGACTTCCGCAACGCCGGGGAAAAGATCGAAGCCGACGAAGACGGGAGCCAAGACGTCTCCAAGACCTTCGCCTGACACCACCGGCTTTTTTCGAAGCATTTGCCGGAACGTATAAGCAGACACCCGTACAAGGTCGCGTATGAGCGTCACCGACCAGTTCGACCATCCGGCGTGGATAACGGCAGGTGCGACCGCAGTCAGTTACGTCGTCGTGCTTGGGGTGGTGTTCGTCCTGCTGTTCGTAGTTCCGTTTCTCCTGTCGTCCTGATCAATACCGGATGTACCACCGTGACAATATTCGTCACTCCGGAGTGGTGAAATCGCTTACAGACGGACAGCCGGCAGTACGAGAACGGCCCGGCAGCGCATCGGTACGGTGGCGCTACATACCCATGTCATCTGCCGGTTCCGGGACCGGGAGTTCGTGGGGCGAGACACTGAGTAACTCCGCCGCGTGATCGAGCGCCATGTCGAAGCCATAATAGCGTTCGAGTTCGTCGGCGTCGGCGGTCGGCCGGACCTTCAGCATGGCATAGCCCTCGATGTTCTGTGCGATAACGGCGGTGCGACCGTCACCGTCGAAGGAGAGAACGCGCTCCTCGTCAGTCTCGGTGTACTGTGCCGTGATCCCGTCGTTCGTCGCAGTCGCGGCGTCTGTCATCACCGGTCATAGGGACGAGGGGTAGTCGAAACTGTCGGTCCGGTCAGCGCGACGAGCGCGGGGTTCGTCCGATCACACCCCCGGTGGGAGTGGTCGGACTTTTGTACGACGGTGCCAGACCAACCAACGAATGGCGTCCCGGTCGAGCGAGGTTCGTTGGGCGAGTAGCTGGCTCAAGCGACGGGTCAGTGTCGACACACGGGCGCTCGCTGCGTTCCGAATCGCGCTCGCTAGCCTGGTGCTCGCCGACCTGCTCGGCCGTTCTCGCCACCTCGTCGCGTTCTACACGGACAGCGGCGTATTACCGCGGTCGGTGTTGCAGGCCGCGTTTCCGGGCTATCGATGGTATCGCTGCACGCACTTTCGGGGACGGTCTGGTGGCAGGTCGCGCTGTTCGCTCTCGCCGGAAGCGTGGCCGTCGCGCTCCTGGTTGGCTGCCGAACGAGAGCGGCGACGGCGCTGTCACTCGTCTTGCTCGTCTCGCTCCAGGCGCGGAATCCGCTGGTCCTCAACGCGGGCGATACGCTGTTGCGCCGCCTGCTCTTCTGGGGGCTCTTGCTCCCCCTTGGAGAACGATGGGCCGTCGACATTGTCGGTGACGAGCCACGGGACGTGGTTGCGGGCCTCGCCAGCGCCGGCTTGCTCCTGCAGGTCGTCGCTGTCTACGTCCAGAACGCGGTCTTCAAGTTCCGTGCCGACACCTGGCCGTCGGGGCGGGCGGTCCGACTCGTTTTCAGTCTCGACCAGTTCACGGTGCTTGCGGGCGACCTGCTGGCCACCGCCCCAGCACTGTTGACGGCGATCAACTGGGTGTGGCTGGTGCTGTTGCTGTGCTCGCCGCTGTTACTCGTGGTGACTGGGCGGGCACGAGCACTCCTCGTCGGTGCCTTTGCTGGCGCACACCTCGGTATGGCCCTGACGATCAGTATCGGTCTCTTTCCGCTGGTCTCCGTGGCGGCGTTGCTCCCGTTCCTGCCCCCTGTCGTCTGGGACCGCGTCTGGCCGTCTTCGGAGCCGTCGCTGGATTGGCTGGCCAACCGCCTGCCCAGGGGATCCCCGTTGCCGTCGATAGGGTCGCTCAACCGCCTCCGTCGCCCGCTACTGGCCACCGTGCTTGTCGTCCTCCTGCTTTCGAACGCTGTAACGCTTGGCGTCGTCTCAGTCGCGCAGTCGACAGCACCGGACAAGTCCTGGGACATGTTCGCGCCGACGCCGCCACTGACCGACGGGTGGTTCGTCGCGCCGGCGACGACAACGGATGGGGAAACAGTCGACGCACTCCACGGCGGGCCGGTGACCTGGGAGCGACCGCCGGACCTCGCCAGCACCTACCCGAGTTCCCGCTGGCGAAAGTACTCGATGCAACTGCGAGGCGACAACGCCGAACCACTTCGGCGGTCGCTGGCGCTGGTGGCGTTCCTCTGTCAGCGCTGGACCGCCAGTCACGAGCGTGATCTGGCCGAGGTCCGTCTCGTCTTCGTCGCCGAACCGACGCGACTCGGCAAGCCAGAACCGCGGGAGCGTCGCCCGCTCGGAACGTACGCCTGTGGTCCGAAAGGACAACAGTCGAGTGCCCCAGGCCCGTCGGCGGGAACATGACTAGGTGGCTCCAGAGCGGGCGACGGCGCGACATCTGTATCATTCTCGCCGACGAGGACGGCCTGAACGGCCAGACGCTGAAGACGCGACTCGAACGCCACTACGACGAGCGCATCGATCCCCAGAGCTTCTACGGCGCGCTGTCTGCGATGCTCAAGAGCGGGTTTCTGGAGAAAGAGACCGAGGGAATCGCAGACGTATACTATACTCGCTGACCGACGCTGGCCGGGAGCGAGTCCACGAACAGTTCGAGTGGATGCGCGAGCAACTCGAAGCGACCGTGGAGTGACCGGTGGCTTTTTGTCGACATCAGATCGGATATAACACGAATGTCGAGGCTCCGTGGGGCGCTCCTGGGTGGACTCGACGCCGTGCCGTACGGCGTGGCCACTGGCGCTGCAACGTATCTCGCGACGACTGGTAGCGGGACAGGCTTGCATCCGACTTTGCTGGCGCTGCTGCTCGCCGTCGTCGTCTTCGTCGTCCTGGCGACGGTCAGCACCAGTCGGTACGTAGCCGACGGGACCGCGTTCCCGATCAATCGGTTCGTCCTGTCGACAGTGGTGTTCGTCTGGCCCTAATACCGGGGTGGCATCGAACTGTGGGCGGTCGCGCTACTCCAGCAACTCGTCGGCAATCGTGTTGCGCAGGACCTCGCTGGTGCCCTCGTAAATCTCGTTGAGTTTAGCGTCGCGGTAGAACCGCTCGACGGGGAAGTCCTTGGTGTAGCCGTAACCACCGTGGATCTGGATGCCCTCGTTT
>PXRO01000043.1 GCA_003021685.1 Halobacteriales archaeon QS_4_62_28 | reverse complement strand
CGTACGTCTCTTCGACCTGCTCTCTCAGTGCCGCCATCGACTCCGCCTCGCCTGAATCGTCGGCCGTCGGGCCCTGGCTCTCGCCGTCGACATCGTCGGGTGGCGTCGAATGCGGGTCGGCCATTTGCCGAGACTAGTGACCGGACGGTCTTGTGCTTTCTGTACTGCCGCCTCAACGCTGTTGATGCGTCTCATACTACCGGCTATACGTCCGTAAACGATTTCGCTACCCCGGGATAGCGAATATCTTCGCGAGGTTACAGCCGGCAGTATCAGCCGTCACGGCACGGCCCCCGGGCTGATTGTATCAGTGCGTGCGTCCACCGGTGTATGAGCGACCACGTCTTCGGCACGCTTTAGCGACCCCATTCCCTAGGCCGGGGCATGCTGGGGTCAGATGGGCTCGTCGCGACGGTCGTCCTCGTTTCGGTGACACTGAGTCTGCCCTGTTTCCTGTACGGTGCCTACTACATCATCGAGACGGAGCCAGTCACCTGGGACGTGTTGATGCACCATCTGAAGTTCGTCGTCACTGGCCTGGTGTTGACGACCGTTCCAATGGCCACCTGGATGATGCCACGCCTGGTCGACCAGTTTGGCGGCCTCTCGGCGCTGCATGCCGTCCTCGGTCTTCAGGCGTACGCGATGCTGATGTTCGGCATGACCGGCATCGTCCGTATCTTTCGGGCCAAGTGGGAACACGACCTGTATGAGGAGTACGATCAGGACGTGTTGCTCGACGAAATCGGTGGCGAGCGGATGGACCACTGGCGCAGCCGCCTCCGCATCGGCGTTTTTGGCTACGTCATCTTCTGGCTGCTGGCCTACGTCGTGGGCCTCATCCGGTATGTTATCAGGTACCTGCTGTAGCCCGTCCAGGGACTCCCTGAGACTGTGGGAATGTTGCAACTCCGGGGTTGTGACCGTTGTGAATCATACTGTCGGACGTCCCTCTCTGAAGAGTCTCGCCACCCCGGGGTGGCGAAATCCGTCACGGACTTCCGTCCGACAGTATCAGTGACAGTCGGCAGTATTACGCCCAGGGGTCGCCGTCGGCCAGGTCGATATCGCTGTCGCCTTTCTCTGACGGGCACATATCCGCCAGCACGCACTCGCTGCACTCGGCCGTGCGTGCGCCACACACCGCGCGCCCGTGGTCGATCAGCAGGTGCGTGAACTGCTGCCACTCCTCGTCTGGAACGACCGGCAACAGGTCCTCCTCGATGGCTTCGGGGCGCTCCGCTTCGGTGAGGCCGAGTCGGCGCGTGATGCGCTGGACGTGGGTATCGACGACGATACCCTCGACGATGTCGTGGCCGTGCTGGAGGACGACGTTGGCCGTCTTGCGACCCACGCCCGGCAGGTCGGTCAGGCCGGACATACTGTCGGGTACCTCGCCGTCGTACTCCTCGGCCATGATCCAGCCGGCCTCTGTCAGGTAGCCCGCCTTGTTGTTGTGGAAGGTGATGCCGTAGATGTCCTCGGCCAGTTGCTCCTCGTCGGCCGCGGCGTAGTCCCGTGCGGTCTGGTACTTGTCGAAGAGTTCTTCGGTGGTCTCGTTGACCCGTTCGTCGGTACATTGTGCCGAGAGGACGACCGCCACCAGCAGTTCGAGGCGGTTCGAGTAGTTCAGCGAAATCGTCGAGTCGGGGTATTCTTCGTGAAGGCGTTCGATCACTTCGGCGGCCTGTGCTTCTCGCGTGTCCAGCATCGTTCCCATGCCCGTGCCTTGGACCGGCGGGGCTTGATAGTGACTGTTGTCGCCGACGGGTCGATCACACGCTGGCGTGTGATCGACCCCGGACAGACCGACAGTAGTCACTACGAGCGGTTCGCCTCTCGTCTGCCCTCACAGCGACCGGAGGGTCGCGGCCACGTCCTCAACTGGTAGTGACTCCTCTGGATCGTTGGCCCGCCAGACGAATCGGAGTCGGCAGGACTGGTCGACGACGAAGAGGCCACGGCGCAGGTACAACTGCCCGCCCTGTTCTTCGAGCACCCCGTAGCGCTGAGCGAAGAAACCGTCCGGGTCTGCGAGCAGCGGATAAGGAAGGTCGAGGCTGTCTGCGAGGCTAGCGACGGCGTCCATCTCGTCCACGCAAACGCCGAGGGCGGCGACCGGTCCCGGCATCGACGACCAGCCGAGTTCCCCGAGTTCCCGGAGCAGCGCCAACGTGCCCGGTGCGTCGGCGAGGCCGACGAACGCAAGCGTGACAGGGCTGTCGCTGGCGGCCGCCGATAGCCGGTAGGTCGGGGTTCCCTCGCCCGTCGGTCGCGGCAGGTCGAAGTCCGGGGCCGGGTCGTCCTCGCCGAGCATACTGGAGAGTCGCGGGCACACGATGAAAGCGTGGTGGTGGGGGTGATACTGTTGGCGGTGCGCCCGACGATATGAGCGCCGAGCGACGGATGTGAGTGGTTGGTACGCCTGGGAAACGTTTAGGTAGCAGTTACCACTGCGAACGTGTATGCCCGGTCCAGTGTTTACGGCCGCCGAGGATGTCGAACTCCGAACGATCGAACGCGAGGACCTCGGGTTCGCACAGCGAGCGCTGAACGACCCCGATATCCGTCGTGGTCTCGCGATGTCCGACCCGGTGACCATGGACGACGAAGAAGCGTTCTACGAGAACGCCGTCGTCGGGAGCGACGACGTGCACCTGCTGATCTGTGCCGACGACGGTCCGGTCGGTGTCGGCGGCCTGAACGACCTGAACGCGACCCACGGCACTGCCGAACTGGGCTACTGGATCGCACCCGAGTACCACGGGAACGGCTACGCGACCACAGCGGCCCGTCTGCTCGTGGACTACGGTTTCCGGGAGCGGCGTCTGCACAAAGTGTGCGCCAACGCCTTCGCGTTCAACGAGGCCTCACGGCGAGTGCTCGAAAAGGTCGGGTTCGAGCGCGAGGGCGTCCACCGCGAACAGGCCTTCGTCGACGGCAAACACGTCGACGTCTATCGCTACGGACTGCTTCGAGACGACTTCGAAGCGTAACGAGGCTCCGGGAAGCGTCCGGGCACGCTACCCGAGCAGGTAGCGCAGCGCGCGGTTGTTCTCGACTACGTCGGGTCCTTCGAGGTAGCCGTTGACGCCCATGATCCGGCAATCCTAACGACGACTCAATCCTCAAGAAATACCTCGAAATCACGGGCGGGTGACCGAAAGCCAGCTTCATCGATCCACCGTTCGAGGTAGCTATCGGCCGTCTCTGCCGAGATGTGGCCGTCTTCGACGAATCGTACCAAGAGACCTATGGACCCGGTCAGGTTCACGCCGCGCTCCTCCGCGGTCGTACGCGCATCACCGTCATCGGTGACGACCATTCCGTCTGCGATTTCTGCGACGGCCAGGGCTTGTGCTTCTCCGGGGTCCAGTGATTCGAGAAGTTGCTCTTCCAGCTTCTCAGCCGACGCAGATGGAGTGATGACCGGGATTCCCTCCCCGACGACAGCCAGCGCGTGTTCAATGTACAGGTGGGTTCCAGCCCCGGCTTTGAGTTCTTCCTGAACAGCATCCACGGTCACGAGCCGGGGGAGATCAAGAAGTGACTCGACGTGGTCTACCTGCGCGAAGTTCGATAGAACGGTGGTGTTGAGAACCGTCGCGTTTGTCGGTGGGCCTGTCATTCGAGGTTGCGGGCGGCCTCGATCTCATCTCTCGCGGCATCCATGTCTTCAGGACCGAACCGGAGTTCTACACCATCTTCTCGCAGTATGTCCCGCATCTCGAACCGGTTGACACCAGCAAGCCGAGCGGCCGTTCCGAGGGTAATCTTGCCGTCTTCGTACAGCGACACCGCAGCTGCAACCCGTGCGTTCTGGTTCTCTTCGAAATACTCGCGGAGGACGTGGCGAATGGCGTCGCTCTTGTTTTCGAAGATGCCCGCTCTGATGGCACCCTCCATGAGATCGGTGAGATCGTCCGGGATGGTAGCGGTGGTTCGGGACATACCTTCACTCAGGATACGGGCTTCATACACTATATGAATTTTGGCGAGAGGCAGGAGCCCACATTCCGTTCAGTCAGGTAGATGTGCGAGTTTCCGACCGACTTCATACGAGCCCTTGCTCAGTTCAGATCGCTTACCGACTTCTTCTTCCAATATCTGCTTGAACTCGCGGAATTCCATACTAACGGTCTTCTCGTGAGCTAAAGTTAACCACAGATGCGGATTCTCCTTGTAACCGATATTCACGGAAAGTCAGAAAAACTACGGCGGATCATCGATACAGAACACTTCGACGCCCTTCTCTGCGCAGGCGATTTGAGTGATGCGACATGGTACGACGACTACGCAGAGAATCTCGCCACTGTTCTTTCGATTCTGGAACAGAGTGGAGTTCGAGTCGGGGCTATTCCTGGCAACACTGACCCCGAACACGAGTGCGTGGATGCACTGCGCTCACACGGGATGAATCTCCACGACGAGGTATGTACGTGGGACCAATTCGTGGTCGCCGGATACGGAGGGGGTATTGGTCGAACCGACCAACCGTTCGATCCGCCGGGAGATGAGATTCGGGATGCGATGCTGGCGCTCCACGCTCAGATGGCCGACCGACCACGTATTGCAATCATTCATCAACCGCCTTTCGATACGTGTCTGGATATCGTTGAGAGTGACTTACACGTTGGCGATGCTACGGTTCGAAACCTCTTCGAACAGGTTGACTTCGACCTCGCCGTCACCGGCCACATCCACGAATCTCGAGGTCAGGACGAGGTCAACGGGACTTGCATCGTCAACCCCGGCGCTGTCATGGACGGCTACTATGCTGTCGCCGAGATTCAGGGCCGATCAATTGATCTCGAAATGAAAGGGCTGTGATTAGCAGAAGAAGGTCCCCTTGTATCGAACGATTCCCAGGCCTACATTTGTGACCAGTCCGCGCGAGACTCGCGCCCTATATTCATCGCGGAGTCTAGAGGATATACTCAGCACGGTTGCAGAAATCTTCCCCTGGCAAAGGGGTCCAACGAGAGAGCCAAGTGAGGCAGATTCATCTATCGGAGATCGAGGACAAAGCTGGTTTTCGCGTCTTTGTCAAACCCACAGCTCTCGTAGAACTCGTGTTTCCACTCACTGTTGGAGCCAGTCAACAACATGATCTTGTAGCAGTCGTGTTCCTCAGCTATCTCAGTGGCCGTCTGCAAACAGCGCCGAGCGAATCCATTCCGGCGGCATTCCTCATGTGTCACTACGTTCTCGATGACTCCGAACGGTCGTGCGTTTCTAGATAGGTTCGGGGTGATGGACAGGAGACACGACGCGACTAGCTTGTCGTCGTGTTCAACCACAATGATTTCGAGATTCTCATCATGAACCATCTTCTGCCATTGAACTCGTAGGTCTTCAGTCCGTTCAAGCTCCGGATCGCCCGGGTTCAGCATTTGATACAGCTCCAGTACCTCATCCAATTCGTGTTCGTGAATCGACCTCGTCGTTGCCATTTTCCTAACAGTGAATAGTAGCCCTTCGGGACGCAAGAAAGTATAGAAGACGCACCTATCGTTCGATACAGGTGAAGCACTGATCGCTCAGTACAGGTAATACAACGTTCGGCACGGAGGCTGGCTTCAGCAGGGCGAATACCACAGCCGCAAAAATACAGCATCCAAGTGACAACGACAAGCGAACCGGAGGATATATATTTAAAGTGCGTATCATCGATATATGGCGTCCACTTCCCGCACCAACTGCTGGCGCTGGCGCTGGTACGCGTCACGGGAAGTGGACAGTATCGCGGCATAGGGTCACGCGGGCTTCACCTGGCGGACACCGTTGCGACGCTCACCCGCTTCTTCGCCGTATCGAACTCATAGTGACTACCCCTGTCAACGACACTAATGCCAGCAGAAGACAACTTCACCGTCACACCCTACACCGTCGAAGGCGACATCGATTACGAACGACTCCTCGATCAATTCGGAGCTGACCGTCTCACTCCGGAGCAGAGATCGCGGTTTCCCGATCCCGTTCACCCGCTCGTCCGTCGAGACGTGTTCTACGCTGAACGAGACGTAGATTCATTCCTCGACGCGGCAAACAGCGGCGAACCTCACTCAATTGTGACCGGACGTGGGCCTTCCGGGCCGATGCACATTGGCCACATCTTCCCCTTCTACTTCGCAAAATATCTCCAAGAGCAAACCGGAACACTCGTCTATATACCGTTCTCCGACGACGAGAAGTACCTCCTCAAGGACAAATCGCTGGACGAAATCAGCGACAGCACTCGCCAGAATCTCCGCAACATCCTCGCTGTCGGCTTCGATCCCGACCGTACTCGCATCATTGTCGATACAGCAGACGCCGACGTGGTCTATCCACTCGCTGCTGCCTTTGCGAAGGACGTGACTCAATCGACAGTAGATGCGACATATGGAGAGCCCGAGAACATCGGCCTTTCGTTCTATCCTGCCGTCCAAGCCACCCGTCTGCTTCTCCCTCAACTCGTGGAGGGACGCCATCCGACGCTCGTTCCGATTGCAGTTGATCAAGACCCTCACGTTCGCGTTTGTCGTGACATCGCAGCCAAGCAACGCTATGACGTGGCCAAACCCGGTGCCTTACTCTCGAAGTTCCTCCCGAGTCTCGAAGGGCCGGGGAAGATGAGTACGTCCAGCGATGCTCCGAGTATTCTCCTTTCTGACGGCCGCGAAACGGTCGTTGATAAAATTCGCACATACGCCTACTCGGGTGGGCAGACGAGTATCGAAGAACATCGGGCGAAGGGAGGGAATCCGGAGGTAGATGTTCCATACCTGTTCTTATACTACTTCTTCGAAAAAGATGACGAACGGGTTGAACGACTCGCAGAGGAGTATCGTGAAGGAAGGCTGCTGAGTGGCGAACTTAAGGAGTTAGCAGCAGAGCGTATCGCAGACTTTCTCGAAGATCACCAAGAGCGCCGAGCGAAGCTCGGTTCAATTAAGAAAGAATTGTCTACATATCGGCTGACCGAAACCGAACGGCAGACTGCACGGAGACGAGCAGGGTATCCTGACAACGCTCTCTCGCAACGGTAAGCGTCTCTATCCGTCATTAGTCTCACTCTTTTGATGACTGTGCGGCTATTCACTTTGCACTCCTACTGAGCAGCCGATTCGTTTTTGATAGTCCTGAAACTAACCACCTTGCGAACTGTTCTATGACACCCTGTTGAGTTCCAGTTCGATTCCCTTGATGTCCTGTGCTACTTCGCCACCCTCGACGACGACCTGCGTAGAGAGCGTCTCGCCGGGCCGGACAGTGCCTTGATCTAGCCGGGTGTCGACTGCTGCTGCGCCAATTCGGACCGACGCCAGGACCTTATCGAACGTTTCTCTTGATACGTTTAGTTGATTCTATAAAAAGCGTTGCGGTGAAACGAGTCGCTCTGGGGTCGTCTCTCCACTCTAGGTGACGATATCCAAGACTCACAGTGACTGCCGTCGCTGATTACTTCGACAATTCCCGGATGCGAATCGGTCACAGGGCATCGTGACCTTCATTCGGTCGCTCCATCTACCTCCAGATATGCCGATCAAACTATCGGGCGCGCACACGACGGCTCGCGTCATGGTCGAGGACGAGTCCCTGGTCGAGGAAAACTGTCTCGACCAGATCCGGGAGCTACTCGACCATCCGGCGTTCACCGAACCGGTGCGGGTGATGCCCGACACTCACTGGGGGGCCGGCGCACCCATCGGTTTTACAATGCCCCTCGGGGATCGAATCGTCCCGAACATCGTCGGCGTCGACGTGGGGTGTGGCGTGGCCGCGACGAAACTGGGACCGGAGCTACCCCTCGGCGACGCCGAGCGAGAGCGCCGCGTGCGCGAGGCCGTTCCGATGGGCCAGTCCGTCCACGAGTACGACGACTCGGTCCACCTGATCGAGGAATTCCCGTTCGAGCGGGCAAACGAAGTGTTCGGTCAGTTCGAAGCCAGTTTCGAGCAGCGCTTTGGCACCGAAATCGACCCCATCGAGTTCGACTTCGATGGGTACGACGGCGAGTACTTCAAATCGCTGTGCGACCGCGTGCTCGCTCAGCAGCGCCAGGGAATGAGCTACGTCATCCGGAGCGTCGGGACGCTCGGTGGCGGCAACCACTTCGTCGAGTTCGCCCGCGCCCAGACGACAGGCGATTACTGGCTGGTGATCCACAGCGGATCGCGCTACCTGGGCAAATCGGTCGCCGAGTACTGGCAGTCGAAGGCCACCGAACGGCGCAACGTTGCCCGGATTCGCGAATCACTGCCCGAGCAGTACCACGAGTACCTCACGTTCGATCCCCACCAAGTCGACGACCAGGACCTGTATGCGTGGGTGACCGGCGGCAAGGGCGAGTCCCACCTCCGGAAAGAGAAGATCCGCACGGAGTTCAACGGGAGCGACATCGAAGACGCTTTCGACCGACTCGGGGATCTCCGGCCGGACAGCGGCGACCGCAACACCGACCTCGACTACCTCGACGGCAGAGCGGCCCACGGCTACTACGTGGACATGCTCTTCGCCCAGCAGTACGCCCGCTGGAACCGCGCCGTCATGGCCGACCGGATCTGCGAGGCACTCGACGTGGACCCGGTCGAGCAGTTCCAGTCGATCCACAACTACATCGACTTCCGGGACCTGACGATCCGGAAGGGGGCGACGCCCGCACGCGAGGGCCAGCGTCTCGTCGTGCCGTTCAACATGGCCGAAGGGTCCTTGCTGGCCCGGGGCACGGGCAACGACGAGTTCCTCCAGACGGCCCCCCACGGCGCGGGTCGCGTGATGGGCCGCCGTGTGGCCCACGATACCGTCGATATGGCCGAGTTCGAGGCCGCGATGGAAGGCGTCTACTCGGAATCTGTCGTCGAATCCGTCCGCGACGAGGCCCCGATGGCGTACAAATCGGCCGAGGCCATCGCCGAGGCCATCGAACCCACCGCCGAGGTGGTCGATTGGCTCGACGCCGTTCACAATTTGAAGGCAATGTGATGCCGAAACGCGAGGCGAGGTGCTGAGCGTCCGTCTCGCCAATCGTACTGGCCGTCATTCGGGCCGATTGGCCTCGCGATTGGTTGTTCTGGAGTGCCTTGCTTCCGTGGCGATGTTTATAGGAGGCCCCTGTTACCGCCCTCTGCTCGTTCCCCGTTCTCTGAGTCTGCGACTGCGACCAGTTCGAACGCCCGATCCTCAATGTTCTGGGCGCGCTCGGTCTCGGTCCCGTTAGATCCAGTCTCGTTATCGTCAGTCCCTGCTCCGTCGGCCCCGGTCTGATCTTCACCAGTCTCCGCTCCATCAGAGCCGGACTGGTTGTCACCCGTCTCCATGCCGTCGGACCCGGTCTGCTCTCCACCAGTCTCCGTTCCGTCGGATCCGGTCTGACCGTCGTCCGTTTCTTCGCTCACTGCGTTTTCTGGATCGAAGTACCCGACCGCGAATCCAGTGTAGACTACGCCTTCGGCGAGCGAGACCTCTGTCTGTTGTTCGCCGCCTTCGGCACCCTGGCCGGTCGATTCCCCGTCGCCGCTGACTCCGGTACCAGATTCGGTCGTCTGTCCGGTGCTTTCACTCTCAGCCCCGGTTCCCCCACTGCTGGTACCGCCGTCGGTTGCGGTTTCTTCACCGGTGGTTCCGCTACCGGTTCCGGTTTCGTTGCTGCCGACGCCGCCGCTCTCATCACTGTCTCCAATACCCATTCCTGAATCCGCCGACTGGCGGACCACGAGCGGATAGTTCCCCGCCTCGAGTTCGGTCGAATCTGTCTCTCCGAACGAAAGGCCTTCGATGAGGGTCCGCTCTTCACTGCCGGTCTCGCCGCCGGAACCGCCACCAGTGACATTTTCATCCTCACTGGCTCCGGTACCACCAGTGTCATCGCCCTCACTGGCTCCGGTACCACCAGTGTCATCGCCCGTTTCGTTGCCTCCCGACTCCATCCCGGAATCGGGACCGACTGTCACTGTCGAGATCGTCACCGCATCGGCGTCTGGCACCGCGTGGAACACGCGGAGACGAGCCATGCCGTCTCCGGGTGCACTGAGTTCGTCTTCGAGAACTGCCACCTGGAATCCACTCTCGGTACTACTGCTGGTTGTTTCGCTTTCGCTCGCTCCACCAGTAGCGTTGGTGTCGTTCTCACCAGTGGTGCCGGTGGCACCCTCACCGGTGGTGCTGTCCTCACCGGCGGTCCCGGTGGTCCCATTGGTGCCCTCATCAGGGGATCCGGTTTCGTTTCCGTCGGCTGATTCGCCGCCGAGACCGCTTGCGCTCTCACTGGCACCGCCCTGCGCGAGTTCTCCAAACGCCGCGACGGTGTAGGTCGTTCCGGCTTCGACCTCCACAGAGTCACTGTAGATCACCGTCTCGTCTTCGTCGGAATCAGCACCGATAACCTCCAGTACCTGGTCGACCAGTCCTTCGTTCGACACTGCCACCTCTAGCTGGTAGGTGCCCGGACCGACCTGCTTGTAGTTACTCACCTTCCCGAAGCCGAGTCCGTCGATCACGAAACCGCCGTCAATGCTGCCGCCGTCATTGCTGCCACCGTCGGTGGTGCTGCTGTCGTTGCTGCCGCCGTCGGTGCTGCCGCTGTCGTCGCTGCCACCGTCGCCACTACTATCGCGACTGAAACGAACGCTGATGTTGGGCGCGTCTGCGGATGCGTGGGCGATACGGACCGCGGCCGTTTCGGTCTGTTCAGTCCCCGTCTGTCCCTCGTCTGTCTGCTCCTGTGCTGTCACTGCTGTACTACCGACAAGGCCAGTGACGCCAAGCGTTCCGATTCCCTGTACGACTCGCCGGCGTGTTGTCGTTCGGTCTGACATTGCATACTCTGTTGCCGAGCCACGTGTATTGATCCCTCTGACGGAAACATCGAAATGGCCACCGGCGGTCACGGTGAGCCCCGGCCCCGAATCGCAGGTTTTCGCTCACAGACCCAGTTCTCGCCCGAGGACGAGACGCTGTATTTCGCTGGTCCCCTCACCGATTTCCATGAGTTTCGCGTCGCGGTAGAACCGCTGTGGCGCGAAGTCGGTCGTGTAGCCGTACCCGCCGAGCACCTGGACGGCGTCCTCGGCGACCTCGCGGGAAATCTCGCTGGCGTCGAGTTTCGCCATGGAGGACAGGCGTGTCACGTCCTCACCGGCGTCGTACATCGTCGCGGCCTTGTGGGTGAGCAGCCGTGCACGCTCTATCTTGCGATCCATCGCGACGAGCATATCACGGACCGCGTCGAACTCGCCGATTGGCTGGCCGAACTGTTCGCGCTCCGTGGCGTAGGAGCGTGCCGCCTCGAACGCGCCCTGTGCCAGTCCGACCGAGAGCGCCGCAATCGAGATTCGCCCGCCATCGAGCGTTTTTTTCGTCTGCTCCCAGCCGTCGCCCGGATCGCCCAGCAGGCGATCCGCCGGCACACGGCAGTCGTCGAGTTTGATCTCACAGGTCGGTGAGGCGTTGAGTCCCATCTTCTCCCACTCCGTCGTCACCTCGAACCCGTCGTCGGTATGGGGATCGACGATGAACGTCGAGATGCCGTCGTACCCCGCGCCGGGGTCGGTGACGGCCTTGACGAGGATCGATCCCGCGACCGAGGCGTTGGTGATGAACTGCTTGGTCCCGTCGAGTACCCACTCGTCGCCGTCTTGCTCGGCCGTCGTCTCCATGTCGCTGGCGTCACTCCCGCTCTCGGGTTCGGTGAGCGCCCAGCCACCGAGATACTCGCCGGTCGCCAGCGGTCGAAGCCAGCGCTCCTTTTGCTCCTCGGTCCCGAACGTTTCGATTGGTTTCGAGGCCAGCGAGACGTGCGCGGCGTAGGACAGTCCGATACTTCCCGAAACCCGGCCCAGTTCCTCAGTGACCAGCGCGTACATCAACTGGTCGCCGCCGAGCCCACCCCACTTCTCGTCGACGGGCACGCCTAACATATCCAGTTGAGCCAACTGGTCGAAGATCGCTTCGGGAAACCGGTGTTCGTCTTCGATTTCCTGGGCAATCGGTCCGATCTCCGCCTCGCAGAAGTCCCGGACGGAATCGCGGATCATCCGGTGCTCGTCGGGAAGCGAGAAGTCCATGTCACTCTCTATGTTTCGAGCGAACATATACCATGGTGGAACGTCGGACACCACTGTCCGATTTCTTCCTGGCAGCACAACTTTTGAGGGTGGATCCCATGAATACGGTCAGATGGCGTTTCGACGGCTGTTGCGTGGCCGGGTCCCCTGGGAGACACTCGATGGGGTAGTCCGGGAGGTAGTCAAGCGGTACGACGAGCCGGCTGCTCGCGTCGACTTCCTCGAAGCGGACAACTGGCTGTCGACGCCGATGGCAGTCAACGACCGCTGGTTCGTCAAGGTGATCACCCAACAGAACTCGCTGGTTCACGCGCTCCTGACCGCCGGACGCAACCTCGGGGCCTTCTCCTCGGGAACTGAGGGCTTTTTCGAGCACTTCGGAACGCCCTACCAGATGGCCGAGCACGAACTCGAAGCGACCAGGACGATGCGTGCGCTGGGCGTGAATGCACCCGAACCTGTCGAAGCCTTCGAGTACAACAACTACGGCGTCCTCGTGTTAGAGTACATCCCGGAGTTTACGGTCCTCGATGGGCTGCCAGGCGACGCCGTTGAGACCCACGCCACGACCGTCTTCGATTTCCTCCACCGGATGCACGACGCCGGCCTGGCACACGGCGATTTCCGCGGCGAAAACGTCCTCGTCGCCGACGGCGACCTCTATTTTATCGACGCGACGAAGGTGCGCGACGAAGCCATCGACGACGCACGGTCGTACGACCTCGCGTGCGCGCTGGGTGAGCTGACACCGCTGATCGGTGCCCGCGCCGCCGTCGACGCGGCCACGACGCACTACACCCCGGCGGAACTGCTGGCCGCCCGCGCGTTCCTCGATTTCGTCAACATCCGACCGGACCACGACTTCGAGGCGGCGGGTCTCAAGGGTGAAATCGAGAAGTTGGCCAGTGGATGAGGGTTTCATCGTGACTCGATGGAACTGTCGGGAGGCGGTCAGGCTGTCGACGGACGGGCGCGCGCCGTGACCGCAATGCCAGCGAGAACGACAGCGCCACCGACGACAGTCCACAGCGAGGGGACTTCTGCCAGCAGGAGTAACGCCAGCAACGCGCTCCCCAGTGGTTCGCCGAGGAGCGCCACGCTGACCAGACTCGATTCGACGTGGGCGAGCGACCAGTTGACCAGCGTGTGCCCGAGGACGCCGGGACCGACCGCCATCGCCAGGAACAGCGCCCACTCCCGGCCAGGATAGCCCACGAGTGGGTGGCCCTGGCCGACGACAACGGCGAGTAGCGCCAGGGTGGCGATACCGTAGACGACCGTGACGTAGGGCAGCAGGGGGAGTCGCTGGCGGAGTGAGCGGCCGGCAAGCACGTAACCGGCGGCCGTCACCGCACCGATCAGGGCCAGTCCGTTGCCATACAGCGGGCGGGGACCGACCGCCGTTCCGCCCAGGAAGTCCCCGAGTGACATCACGACCATGCCGGCAAGTGCTACGGCCACGCCGGCGACGGTCCTGCGAGTGACACGCTCGTCCAGCAAGAGCCACGCGCCGGCAACGACGAAGAGTGGCTGGGACTGCACGAGCGTGACGCTCGCGGCGACGCTGGTCCACGAGAGGCTCTCGAACCACGCGGCGAAGTGGGCCGCGAGCGCGAGCCCAGTCACGCCGGCGGCGAGTAGATGTGTTCCCGAGAGGGTTCGAAACGACCCGGCGTGACGGCCCATCGTAATCGGGGCCAGCAATGCCGTCGTCAGCAGCACACGGTAGAACGCGGCGACGACCGGTGGGGCCTCGCTCCAGCGAATCAGGATTGCGCTGGTGCTAATTGCGACGACGGCGACCGCGAGTGCGAGTCGTGGCCCTGCCGTCCGTGTGTCGCTCACGGACTGCACAACGAGAAGTGGCGTCTTGAACGCTCTGGAAGGCGATGCATCGCCCGACGACCGCTTCGTTCACTTTGCGTCGGCCGGCGTGTCGAAGTCGTGGAAGTGCTCGCCTTTCTCCTTCGAGAGAATGTTCAGGGCCGCCGCGGCACCGTCGCCCGCCGAGATGATCGCCTGCCACTCCTCGGCCCGGACCATCGCACCGGTGGCGTAGGCGTCCTCGACGCTCGTCTCCATGGCCACATCCACGTCGACCACGTCCTCGTCGGTGAACTCGCAGTTGAGTTCTTCGGCCAGTGACCGGTCCGTGCCGGTCGCGAGGACGAGATACGTGCTCTCGCGCGTTTGATCGCCTGCTGTCGCGTCCCCGGCCTCGCCAGCGTCAGTTTCCGGTTCAGATTCCACTGCGTATCCGGCAGCCGTCTGGGTGGCGCTCGTCACCTCCTCCGCGACGTACGTCGCACCGAACTCCTGGATCTGCTCGCGGCCGGTTTCGACGAACTCGCCGCCGTCAACTGACTCGATGCCGAGGTAGTTGAACAGGTGAGCCTTGTGGAGCCACGTCTCGTCCGTGTCGAAGACGACCGTGTCGAGGTCGTTCTTTGCGGTGAACAGTGCAGCACTCATGCCGGCGGCACCGCCGCCGACGACGATTACATCGTGCACGTGTATGCGAACGAATCACAGACAGAAAAATGTCAGCCAACATCGAAGTTACCCCGTCGATCCGGCGCTCGCTACGGTGTTATTCGAGCAACTCGCGGGTCTTCCTGTGACGGAACCGGAACATCGGTTCGAACCCGACGTAGGCGAAGGGGCCAATCGCTTTCCCGAGTGACCCGCCGGGGAACTGGTACTCGACACGGTCGTGAACGAGGGTGGCGTCGCCGTCAGCGACGAAGCGGTGGGTGTGTTCCCAGTGTCTGAAGGGACCGTCAGTCATCAGGTCCCGGAACATCGCGTGGTCGTCGCCCTCCTCGCGGGTGACGATTTCGGAGGTCCAGTTCTGGCGCGGGCCGACGCCGAACGGTCGCACCGAGGAGACGATGACCGCCCCCGCTTCGAGAATCTCCGGGTCTGGCTCCCCGTCGGGCCCGCGGGACTCCTCGATGACGAGGTTCATCCAGTCGGGTGTTAGCGCCTCCAACCCACTCCCCTTCGAATGAAAGTCCCAGACCCGTTCCAGGGGTGCATCGACACGGACCGACCGCTCGTACACACTCATGTCCTTCGCTATGCAACGGAAACGGAAAACGACCGCGGTCAGGGCCAGAAGCCGGCTTCCGTTGCCGACCGATGGACTCGTTCGATGGCGACGGCGTACATCGCGGTCCGGAGCGTCGGGGCGTCGGTCGCCTCGTAACGCTCGACCAGTTCGTCGAATGCCGAGGTGATGATCGTCTCCAGTTCGTCGTTGACTCGCTCCAGCGACCACGAGAAGCGCTGGCGGTTCTGGACCCACTCGAAGTACGACACCGTCACGCCCCCGGCGTTGGCCAGGATATCGGGGAACACGTACACGTCGCGGTCGCCGAGGACGTCGTCTGCCTCCGGCGTGAGTGGGCCGTTTGCGGCCTCGACGACCATGTTTGCCTGCAGATCGCGAGCGATGTCGCCATCGATTGCGTTTTCGAGCGCGGCCGGGATCAGCAGGTCCACGTCCATCGTCAGCAGTTCCCGGTTCGATAGCTCCTCGCTCGCACCCGAAAAGCCCGCCAGCGATCCGGTCTCGATCTTGTGGTCCTTGGCGGCACGGGTGTCCAGACCGTCGGGGTCGCACACTGCACCCGACGAGTCGGAGACGGCGACGACGTTTGCACCCTGGTCTTCGAGCAGTTTCGCCGCCACGGACCCGGCGTTGCCGTAGCCCTGTACCGCGACGGTCGCGGCCGACAGATCCCTGTCGAGATAGTCAAAGGCCTCGCGAGCGACGAGCATCACGGAGCGACCCGTCGCCTCGACGCGGCCCTCACTCCCGCCCGATTCGAGGGCTTTCCCGGTCACGACGCCCGGTTCCGTCGTGTTCTCCAGGGTCTCGTAGGTGTCCTTGATCCAGTTCATCTCTCGCTGACCGGTGTTGACATCCGGTGCGGGGATATCCCGGTCTTCGCCGATGAACGGACGCAGTTCCGTCGCGAAGGAGCGAGTGATCCGCTCGAGTTCGCTCGCGGAGTAGTTGACCGGATTCAGTTTGATTCCTCCCTTACCACCGCCGTACGGGATGTCCACGGCGGCGCATTTGAACACCATCCACCCCGACAGCGCAGTGACCTCTTCCCGGGAGACCTGTGGGTGGTAGCGAACGCCGCCCTTGTACGGCCCGCGGTCGCCGTTGAACTGCGACCGGAAGGCCGTGAACAACTCGACAGAACCGTCGTCCATCTCGACAGCCAGCGTCGTCTCAAGCACGCGCTGAGGGTGTTTGAGCCGTTCGAGCCTGTCGGGTCCGACATCGACGTACGTGGCGGCGTCGTCGATCTGCTCCTGGAGACTCTCGAACGGGTTGACTTCGTTCGCCATGCGCGATTACACGGCGACTAATCGCAAAAACGTACCGCCCTCCGATAGTGCATATCACAGTTCGCCGACGGACCGATCACGGCACTTCGATGTCGGCCCGCTGGAGGATTCGTTCGGCCTGGCGAACCTGTGGCGCGTCGATCATCTCGCCGTCGATGACGAACACGCCAGTGTCACCGTCTTCGGCCTCCTTACGGGCAGAGAGCACCGTTCGCGCCCACTCGATTTCGTCGTCGTCGGGCGTGAACGCCGCATTGATGATGGGCACCTGTGCCGGATGGATCGCCATCTTGCCGTCGTAGCCCAGGCGGCGGGCCGTTCGGGCGGCCGCTCCGAGTCCCTCGTCGTCCTCGTATGCCGGATAATGCGTATCGATGGCGTCGACCCCGGCCGCTCGGGCCGCGAGGAGCGTGTGCTTTCGGGCGTGTGCGACTTCCGTTCCCTCGTCGGTTCGAGTCGCGCCGATGTCGCCAGCTAGGTCTTCAGCGCCAAAGAGGAGCGCGTCGGTCGCATCTGCCGTGGCGATGGCTTCTGCGTGGAGGACCCCGGCCGCGGATTCGACGAGCGCGAGCACTGGCACACTGGCGTCACGCTCGGCGAGCATCCCGGCGAGCGTCTCGACGGTACGCTCCGCGTCGACTTTCGGCAGCATCACGCTATCGGGCGTCGCGCCATCGAGGACGACGTTCAGGTCGCGACGCAGTCCCTCGTCGAGGGGATTGACCCGAACACACAGTTCACAGGACCCCTCGACTGTTGTGAGTGTCTCCCGCACTGCAACGCGGGCCGCTTGCTGCTGGCTGGGGACAACGGCGTCTTCGAGGTCGAACACGGCCACGTCGGCGTCGCTCGTCGCTGCTTTCCTGAGTTTGTCGGGCTGGTCGCCCGGTGCGAACAGCACGCTACGGCGAGCCATAGGCACGTTTGCAGGGCCAGATGGTTGTAGATACTGGCCTACTCCAGTCCCGTAATCTGGAATCGTGCACCGCCCATCCGACCCTCGGTGACAGAAATCTCCCAGTCGTGGGCCTCGACGATGTCCTGGACCAGCGGCAGTCCGAAGCCAGTCCCGCTCTCGCTCGTCGTGTACCCGATATCGAACACGTCGTCTCGCTCGTCGTCGGGGATACCGGGACCGTCGTCCTCGACGTAGATGCCGTCACCGTCCAGGGTCCCGATTCGGATCCGCACCGCCGGGTCGCCGTCTTTCGAAGTGTCCTGACGAGTCCGCGAGTCAGGGTTCGTGGAACCATGTTCCACGGCGTCCTCGTGAGCCTGCGAACGAGGGCTTGTCGAGCCGTGCTCGACTGCGTTCCGAAAGAGGTTCTCGAAGACGTGTGCCAGCCGCTCTCGGTCGGCCTGTACCGTCGGCCCCGAGTCGCCCGCGAACTCGATCTCGAGCGTCGCTGCTTCGGTATCGACGTTTTGCCAGCACTGTTCGACCATCTCGCGGAGGGCGACCGGTGACCGGGAATCCACGCGCTCGCCCTGACGAGCGAGCACAAGCGTTTCGTTGATGATTGTTGCCATCCGTTCGAGCGCACGCTCTGCGGTTTCGAGATGTTCACCGCCGTGCTGGCTCCGGAGGTACTCGATCCGCCCCAGCGCGACGTTGAGCGGGTTCCGGAGGTCGTGACTCACGATGGTCGTGAACTCTTCGAGACGCCCGTTCTTCCGTTCGAGTGCTGTCGCCTGCTCCCTGAGGCGTTGCTTCTGGTCGGCCCGGTCGAGAGCGGCAATCATGCTCGCGGCCATGACCTCCCCGAGTGCGACATCGGCATCGTCGAACGCGTTTGGCTCCGGCGACGAGGTGATGAACACGCCGTACTCGTCCAGTGGATGGATGATCCCACTCTTGATATCTGTCCTCGTCCCGAGGCGTTCGAATTCGCTCGTATCCTCGATGACCTGTAGCTCCCCGCACTCGAACACATCCCAGACGAATGAATCGATAGGGTCACCCGAGTCGTTCCGGTACGCGGGCGGTGAACCATGTACTTCGTGGACCGCTTCGCTCACTGCGACAGGTTCGAGAGTGCCCTCTCCGTCGTCGAGATAGACACCACTCAGCGGGAGCGTGAGTGCCTCACCGGACGCATCGACCGCGACCTGTGCGATCTCTTCGGGCGAATCGGCCCGAATGAGACCGGCAGTCCGTCGCTGGAGACCCTTTATTTTCTGTTCTCGACGCTTCTGGTCGGTGATGTGTGTCGACAACCCGATCAGGACACCGCCTCCACGGTCTGTGAGCGCGGCACGCGATCTGAACCAGCGCGTCTTCTCGGTCCCGTGGCCCTGTATCCGGTACTCGACCGCGATCTCGTCGGTCTCGCCCCGGACCACGGCCTCCAGCTTCCCACGCACACTGGCCTGGTCGTCCGGATGGATGTACTCGTCGATGAACTGCTGGAAATCGTAGCGCCGTCCGGGCGTGATGCTGTAACTGCGATTAACGGGCCCATACATTCGAAGCGACTCATCGGTAATGTCGATCTCCCAGAGGACCGATCCAGTCGCGTTTAGCACGAACGACACCCGGTCGTCGAGATCTGTCGGCCGCTCTGGGGCGTCGAGATCCGTCGGTCGTCCCGGGGCGTCGGTCTGGTTGGTTGCCGACTGATTCGTGGCTATCGACGATTGCACCCGCTCGCTCTGGAACCGCTCTAACTGAAATCGGTCGAGCGCCGAACTCGCGTACGTCGCCAGTTGTTCGAGCCACGAGCGGTCGCGTTCGGTGAACGCGCCCGTCGCGGTCGCCTCGGCAGTGAGGATGCCGATCTCGCCCAGCGGGACACACAGCAGTGACCGCACGCGTTCCTGCCTCGGGGATTTCGCTCCGCCCGTCGATTCGACCGTCGTACGGCGGGTATCGGTCAGGTCCGCGACCAGACAGGAGTTCCCCTCGTGATAGACAATCGACCGGTGATCCAGAGCCGATCCACACCTTCGACCCGGTCCGTCGAGGGCCGTGTCCCCGGCAGTCGCCACGGTTTCGAGTTCCCCGTTGCTATCCAGCGCGATTGCACACTGATCCGCCGGGAGCCGACAGACAGCGGCGTCGAGGACGACCTGCAGGACGTCCGGTGGCGCAGCCGCCGCTAACAGATCGTGAACCACGGAGGGTTCGACGGGCGCACCAGTGTGAGCCATATACTCAGCCCTACTTGTTATCGAATCGGTATATATCTAACCCTTAACATCGATATTGTTATCCATTAGAAAAGCTCCTGTCGATGGTTTTCTTTGGGTTCCCGTTCGACAGTCCCGTATGGCCGGCAAATACTACGAGGACTTCTCGGTGGGAGAGACCATCGAGCATCCGCGTCGACGAACGGTCACGGAGGGTGACAACCAGCGCTTTTGTGACATGACGATGAACCAGCAACCGCTGCACCTGGACGCCGAGTTCGCGGCCGAGACGCAGTTCGGCGAACGCGTCGTCAACGGACTGTATACGCTCTCGCTGGCGGTCGGCCTGACGATTCCCGAAACGACGGACGGAACCATTGTCGCCAATCTCGGCTACGACGACGTGGAACATCCGGCACCGGTCTCTCACGGCGATACGCTCCGGGCCGAGACGACAGTGACCGACAAACGGGAGACGAGCGACGGCGAGCGAGGTGTGGTCACGATGGCTGTCGAGGTGTTCGATCAGGACGAGACGCTCGTCTGTTCGTTCGAGCGGACCGTCCTGGCCGAGCGCGCGAAAAAATCAGGCGGTAGTTGATACTGTCGACAGTCCCCGTTTCACAGAATCGTGCCGTGCTTTTTCGACGGCAGGTCCTTTTCGACGTCCTCGTAGACGGCAAAGCGAGCGGCCAGTTCCGTCCGGAGGTCACTGGGCGGGACGATTTCGTCGATGACGACTTCGCTGGCCATCCGGTGGACATCGATATCTTCCCGGAACTGCTCGCGGAGTTCGGCCTCGCGTTTGGCCCGTTCGTCCTCGTCCTCGATGTCTGCTAGCTCGTTGGCGTAGACTGCATTGATGGCCGCTTCGGGGCCCATGATGGCAATTTCGCCCGAGGGAAGTGCCAGCGTCGCTTCCGGGTCGTAGGCCGGGCCGGACATGGCGTAGATGCCCGCGCCGTACGCTTTCCGAAGGATCACGCACTGCCTGGGAACTGTCGCTGAGGACGTGGCATAGATGAGTTTCTTGCCTTCTTCGAGGATGCCCTCCTTTTCGACCTGTGACCCGGCCATGAATCCCGGCGTGTCACAGAGATACAGCAGCGGGATGTCGTAGGCGTCACAGGTCCAGACGAACTCCGCGGCCTTGCGCGCGGCGTCGGGAAAGATGGCACCTGCGCGCTTGCTCGGGTTGTTGGCGATGACGCCGACCGGCCGGCCGTCGATGCGAGCGAAGGCGGTCACCATCTCGCTGCCGTACTCCGGGCGGAGTTCGAGGACGGACCCCTTGTCTGCGATTCGGTCGATGATCCGGTGGATGTCGTACCCCCTGTTCGGTGCCTCGGGAATCACGCCGTCGATGCCGTCGGGCGACTCCTTTGGGGCGGTCCCGTCGACCTGCGGCGGGGCCTCGTCGGCGTTGTCCGGCAGGTAGCCCATCAGTTTCGCGACCAGTTCGCGGGCGTGTTCCTCGTCTTCGGCCACCAGGTCGGCACTGCCGGAGTGGCGGGCGTGCATCTCGGGGCCACCGAGGTCGGCGAGGTCGATGTCCTCGCCGGTGACCATCTCGACCATCCGCGGGCTTGCGATGGCCATTGCGCTCATCCCCTCGACCATGACGGTGAAATCCGCGAAGACCGGGGTGTAGGCCGCGCCGGCGATACAGGGGCCATAGAGCACACAGATCTGTGGCACCCGTCCAGAGAGCATCGAGTGGTTGTAGTAGAACTTCCCGATGCCCTCGCGGTTGGCGAAAAAGCCCCGCTGCTGGTCGATCCGGCCGCCCGAGGAGTCCATCAGGTACAGCACTGGCCTGCCAGTCTTGAGCGCGCGCTGTTGCATTCGGAGGAACTTCTCGACGCCCTTCTCGGCCATCGAACCGGCCTTGACGGTGAAGTCGTTGGCCATGAAATGCACAGGCCGATCCTCGAACTCGGCCGCGCCGGTCAGGAGGCCGTCGGCCGGGAGTCGCTGATCCGGATCCGCTTCGTCGACGGACGGTGAGTCCGGGTGCCAGCTATCGAAGTTCGCGAACGTGCCGTCCTCGAACGTCAGGTCGCCGAACCACAGGTCGAGTCGGTCCCGGACGAACAGTTTTCCCTGCTCGTCCAGCCGCTCCCGGTACTTGCTCGGACCGCCGTCCTCGATATCCTCGATCTCCGCTCGGAGTTCGCGCTCGCGGTCGGTCGGGCCGGGGTCATCCGCGTGCTGACTGGTTGGTTCACCGTCACCGGTCTCGTCGTCCCCGTCGACCCGGTGGATCAATTGAGGGTCGTCGCTGTCGCCGACGTAGATTGTGACGTCCTCACCGACGTGTTCGGCGATGGCCGCGGCCACTGCCGAGGCTTCCTCGCGGGTCGCACCGGCACCGATGCGCACGTTCATACCACATACTGTTCGTCCAACACTCGTAAAGATATTCGCCACCCGGGTCGATCTCACTCACCGTCTTACGACGGTCCCTATCATAGTGATTATTGTCGGTCTTTCCGGAATAGATCGCACGACAGCACGCGACCGACCCGGTAATCGGCGACAATAATCACTATCAGTGTGACCGCTCGTACCGCGTTTCGAGGCGGTCGATCAGTGCCTTGTTGCCGAGGTGGAGCGGCGTCCGCTCGTGGAGGCGGTCGGGTTCGCGGTCGAGCAACGACTGTTCGCCATCCGAGGAGCGTCCGCCGGCGGCCTCGATGATGTAGCCCGTCGGCTGGCCCTCGAACTGGAGGCGCAGTTTACCCTCTGGGCGGTATTCCAGTGCCGGATACGAGAAGATGCCGCCGTAGGTCAGTACCTGACTGATGTCGGCGACCATCGCACCGCCGTAGCGGAGTTTGAATCGTTCCTCGATCTCCTCGGCGTAGTCAGCGAACCGGTCCTGCCAGTTATCGACGCCGCCACCGAAGCCATACACCGTCGGATCGGCCGGGACCGTCACGTCGTCGTCGACGACTCGGGCGTCGCCGTCGTGGATGACGAACTCACGAACCCGGTCCTGTCGGGCGACGATCATCGACGTGACTGGCCCGTAGATGACGAAGCCAGCGGCCAGCAAGTTCCGACCCATCGTCGGTGGCTTCGTGTCGTAAACGCCGAAAATCGTCCCCATACCGCTGTTGGGTTCGAGGTTCGAGGAGCCATCGAGGGGGTCCATCGTAACGTGTCGGTGGCCGTTCGCGTCCTCGACTGTCACTGATTCGCGTTCCTCACTGGCGTAGGTTCCGACGCCGTCGATGTCGAGCAGTCGCTCCTCGAACAGCATGTCGGCCTCGATGTCGGCCGCCAGCTGGTCTTCGCCGCTCGGGTTCACGGCGTCGGCGAACTCGCGTTCGGTCGCGATAGCCTCGCGAACGTCTGATGTGGTGTTCGCGATGGTGTCGATGATCGCTTCGGTCGTGCTGTCTGTCTCGCCCGGAATGAGATCGATTGATTTGCTCATGAGAGTGCTGACTCGACTGGTTGCCCGCCGCAGATGACGTCCTCGAGGGCGTCGAGCAGAGCCTCGGGGCCGTCACGCCGCCAGACGTCGCGTCCCACGGCCAGCCCCGCGCTGCCAGTGTCCATCACTGCGCGGGGCTTCCGAGGAACGCTTCGCCGGAGACCTTCGAACCACCGCTCATCAGCGTCGATGGAACGCATCACCTGCGTGTTCACGACCCCGGTATAAATATATTATTGCTGACATTTACTACGATCCGAGTCAATCGTCACAGCGGCCCGCAACGTTTGCCGCCGAATCGGGTCCGTCGGGGATGGGGGTGGGCACTACACTTACACTCGAAGCAGTCGATACGCCGGGTATGTCCGATATCCAAAACATCGACACCGTCGGTGTCGTCGGCGCCGGGACGATGGGGAGTGGGATCGCACAGGTCGCCGCGACCAGCGGCTACACGGTCGTGATGCACGACGTCGAGGAGTCACTGGTCACCGAGGGGTTCGAAGCCATCGACGACAGTCTCTCGCGACTCGTCGACAGCGAGAAACTCACCGAGGAAGAGTCCCGGCGGGCACGGAGTCAGATCACGGGAACGACCGACCTCGAAGACCTGGCCGACGCTGACCTCGTCGTCGAGGCCGTCGTCGAGGCTGTCGATGTCAAGCAGTCCGTCTTCGCCGACCTCGACGAGATCTGCCGGCCAGATGCCGTACTGGCGACGAACACGAGCACCATCTCCATCACCACCATCGCCAGCGCCACTGAACGCCCCGAACAGGTCGTCGGCCTCCATTTCATGAACCCGGTTCCGCTCATGCGCGGGGTCGAACTGGTCGTCGGCGAGAAGACCAGCGAGGCAACGGTCGCGCTTGCTCACGACTTCGCGGCGTCGCTGGAAAAGGAAACCTGGGAAGCCGACGACAAACCCGGCTTCGTCACCAACCGCATCCTGATGCCCTGGCTCAACGAGGGCATCCGGGCTTACGACGAGGGCGTTGCGAGCAAGGCCGACATCGACCGCGGGATGAAACTCGGGACGAACGTCCCGATGGGACCGCTGGAACTGGCCGACCACATCGGTCTCGACGTGGTGCTTGACGCGAGCGAGACGCTCCACGAGCAACTCGGCGACCGCTACCAGCCGGCCTACCTGCTCCGGCGCAAAGTCGAGGCCGGCGACCTCGGAAAGAAGTCGGGGCGGGGATTCTACGAGTACGATGACTAGTCTGACCGACCGGCAGGACAACAACACTCGGCACCGATTTTCTTCGCATCACTCGTCGGTAGCCAACAATCAAGACCCGTGGCGTGCTACGGAACCACATGGACTTTGCCCTCACACAGGAACAGCGACAGATCCGGGAGATGGTCGCGGAGTTCGTCGACGAGGAAGTCGTCCCCCGTGCGGCCGACATCGACGAGCGCGACGAGTTCCCCCAGGTTCTAATCGACCAGATGGCAGACCTGGGGCTGCTGGGGATGCCCATTCCCGAGGAGTACGGCGGCGCTGGCCTCGACTATCACTCCTACGCGATGGCGCTCGAAGAAATCTCCCGGGGGAGTGGGGGCCTCGGCACTATCGTCGCCGCACACATCTCGCTTGCCTGCAACATGCTCTACGAGTTCGGCGACGAGACACAGAAGGAGGCGTATCTCGTCCCACTGGCAGAGGGCCGCGAAATCGGGGCTTTCGCGCTCTCAGAACCGGGTGCTGGCAGTGACGTGCCGGCGATGGAGACGACCGCGAAACCGGTCGGCGACGACGAACCCGAGGCGTACGTCGTTAACGGTGGCAAACTCTGGATCTCGAACGGCTCGGTCGCAGACACCGTCGTCCTCTTTGCCAAGACCGATCCCGAGGCCGACAGCAAGGGCATCTCCTCTTTTATCGTCAGACCAGACGAGGACGAGGGCTTCCACGTCGAGGGGACAGAGCACAAACTCGGCGACAAGGGCTGTCCGACCGCCGAACTACGCTTCGACGGGATGCGCCTGCCCGCCGACCGACGACTCGGTGAGGAGGGTCGCGGGTTCGTCCACGCACTCAAGACGCTCAACGGGGGCCGAATTACGATTGCGGCCCGCGGCGTCGGGATCGCACAGGCCGCACTGGACGAGGCCCTGCAGTACGCCCAGGATCGCGAGCAGTTCGACCAGTCAATCAGCGATTTCCAGGCGATACAGCACAAACTCGCCGACATGGACACCAAGACCGAGGCGGCCCGAATGCTGATGCACAGAGCCGCAGACAGGAAGATGCGCGGCGAATCCTACGTCAAGGAGGCCGCCCAGGCGAAACTATACGCTTCTGAAGTCTCCCGCGAGGTCGCAAACGAGGGCATCCAGATCCACGGTGGTTACGGCTACACCAAGGACTTCCCCGTCGAGCGGTTCTACCGCGACGCTAAACTCAACGAGATTTACGAGGG
>PXRO01000042.1 GCA_003021685.1 Halobacteriales archaeon QS_4_62_28 | reverse complement strand
AGGCGAGTCTCGCCCTGTGACGCGTTCGGTGCTGTTGGCTCCGGGACCGGGGCTGGCGTCACCGTCTGCTGGGACTGGTCGCCACTCCCGAAGGCCGAACAGCCGGCAATCAACACGAGGGCAGCGACGAGGACGACTCGCCCGTACACAGTGGTAATTTTCACCTCGCCAACAAATATCTGCTGCTCATGCTGTCGCTGGCGAGGCGACGGGGCGGGCCCCACTCACCGGTGACCCAGTCCGGTCTCTCGACAGTCATCGATTCGACCGGCGTGTATTCGAAGCGATAGTCGACGACGACGCGAGTGTCATCCCTCGAAATAGTGTAGCTGGCATCGATTCTTCGTACCAGCCCCTCCGTGGTGACAATCGCTGTGACCGAGTACTCCTCGACGGACCAGGCTGTTTCGAGGGCGTACTCGCTGGCGGTAATCCTGTAGAGGCGCTTCCCGTTCAGAAGAACGGGCGTCACTGTCGCGTTCTCGACAGCGAGGTACTCTGCAATCTGTGTTGCCATTTTCCGGCCGACCCGCTGGCTGGCGTTTCGCTGTCGGTGTTCGAGGAAGACTGGATCCTCGAACGCGTAGCGTTCGTATCGAGCCACTGCATTTCCGAACTCTGACACGTTTGTCGTTTCGTTCAGCGATCCGCCGTTTGTCGCTCGTTGCCTGCTGATCCAGTAGGCGTATCGCGTCTCGTTTTTGACAGTGGCACGGTGATCGATTACTGTCTGGCGAGTGGCGTTGTCCGTGTGCCGCCGCCCATCGTGGTGGTCGAACCAGCGGTACGTCGATCCTTCGCTCGCGTCGACGTGTGCACGAGCGAGTCGTTCGCGGTCGAGGTCTCCATCAGCGGTCACACCCGGCGGGAGGGTACTGGTCTCGGTCTCGGTCGTTTCGGTGGGTTCGGCGATTGGGGCTGGCGTCACCGTTGGCGTCGGCTCGTCGCTGACACTGAATGCCGAGCAGCCAGCGGTAACCACGAGAAGTGCGACGAGTAGCGTTCGCCAGTACACGAGCGTACACAGGGTTTAGGACGTAAAAACCGATGGGGTCCCGCTACGGGGACTGTTGTCCCTGTATCTCACCGTGCAATCGTTCACAGCCGGATAGCCGACCGTATTATGACAGTCAGTATCAGTCCGTCTCTGTTGCTGTCGTGGTGGTTTCCGTGGCTCCCGGGGAGTCGATCAGTTGCTCGTTATACCACTGTCGCTCGACCCAGTTTGGGCGGTCGACAGTCGTGTTTCCGATGGCCGTGTATTCGTACCGATACGTGATCGAACGACGCTGCTCGTCCTGACCGACCCGGTAGTTCACAGTGATAGCCCTGACGAATCCATCGGGCCTGACCAACGCTTCGACGGTGTAGTTCTCGACCGGTTCGGTGGTGGCAAACGTCGCGTTCCGGCCCCGCAGTTTGTAGTACCGTTCACCATCGACGAGCACGACAGCGAGACGCGCGTCGTCTGCGTCGAGGTAGTGGTCGATTGCCGCGGTCGACTCGTCGCCGATCCGGACGTGTGCCCGTACTGGTCCCGTCTTCCTGTATTGCGTGTTTTCCTCGGTGTCCTCGTATTTGACGTGGCGACCACCCGGGTCGGTGAACTCAGTGTAGTTGCCCAGGTAGCGCGTTCGGCCGCCGCGCTGGACGGTCCGGTGGTTCGTCCAGTAGTCATAAACCGATGCGTTTTCCACGTGGGCAACGTGCCTGGCCGTCGTCAAGTTTTCCCGTCCCGGTGTCGAGGTGTTGGTCACTCGCTCGACCCGCCAGGTGTAGGACATGTCGCTGGTCGCAGACTGGTGGGCACGGACGAGTGCATGAACGTTTGTCACACCCCGCCCGGAGACACCCGGTGGGAGCTGATCATCCCCCGTTTCTGTCTCGGTCTGGGACGCTGGCACTGGGGCCGGCGTCACTGTTTCTGTCGTTCGGTCGACGACCGTGACGCCGCTACACCCGGCGAGCACGACCAGTACAACGACCAGCATTGCCAGACGCACGTCGCCACGTTCGTCTCCGACGAGTAAAAGCGTCTCCCCACTCGAACCGGGCCACCGAGCGACAACGGTGCGTTTTTTGCGCATGGGCGACCGACCACGCAACAATGACCGAGTACGACTACGAGAACCTGGGGCTTGTGGCCGGCCTGGAGATACACCAGCAACTCGACACGTCGACGAAGTTGTTCTGTCACTGCCCGACAGAGACACGAGAACCGGCGGGATCGACGCGTTCGCTGACCCGATATCTCCATCCTACCAAGAGCGAACTCGGTGAAATCGACGAGGCGGCACTCGAAGAGAGTCGGGTCGACCGCCAGTTCGAGTATCTGGCCTACGATACGACCTGTCTCGTCGAGGAAGACGACGAACCGCCCCACCGCGTCGACAGCGAGGCGATGGACGTGAGCCTGGAAATCGCGCAACTGCTCGATATGAACGTCGTCGACCAGGTCAACGTCATGCGAAAGATCGTCGTGGACGGTTCGAACACCTCCGGGTTCCAGCGGTCGATGCTGGTCGCCAACGACGGCGTCATCGAGACCAGCGAGGGTGTCGTCGGTATCGAGGACATGCTGCTCGAAGAGGAGTCCTGCCAGCGAGTCGAGGAAACCGACTTGGGGGTGCGATACTCGCTGGATCGTCTCGGCATTCCACTCGTCGAAATCGGAACGAAGCCCGACATTCGCTCGCCTGCACAGGCCCGCGAGGCCGCCGAACGGATCGGCATGCTGCTGCGCTCGACCGGCAAGGTCAAGCGCGGTCTCGGGACGATCCGACAGGACGTGAACGTCTCTATCGCCGAGGGTGCCCGGGTCGAACTGAAAGGTGTCCAGAGCCTCGACGATATCGACGATATCGTTCACAACGAGGTTCGCCGGCAGGTCGAACTGCTCGATATCGCAGACGAACTGGGCGAGCGTGAAGCAAGCGTCGGCGACCCGCAGGACGTGACGAGCGTGTTCGAGGACACCGAGTCGGGCGTTATCGCCGGCGCGCTGAATGCCGGTGGCGTCGTCCGGGCGGTCCCACTGTTTGGCTTCGACGGCCTCGTCGGCCGGGAAATACAGCCAGACCGACGCCTGGGCACGGAACTGTCGGACCACGCCAAGCGCCACGGTGCCGGCGGTATCTTCCACACGGACGAACTTCCAGCCGACGGCGTGACCGCCGACGAAGTGGCCGCGCTTCGAGACGCTGTCGGCGCTGGCCCCAGAGACGCCGTTGCCATCGTCGCCGACGACCCCGAGACGGCCGAACTCGCCATCGAGGCCGCGGCCGAGCGGGCCGAAACTGCAATCGAGGGTGTTCCCGAGGAGACGCGTGGTGCGAACGACGATGCGACCTCACGGTATCTCCGCCCGCTACCGGGTGCCGCGCGGATGTACCCGGAGACCGACGTGCCGCCAGTCGAACCCGACCCGACCGAGGTCGAGACGCCAGAACTGCTGACCGAGAAAGTCGAACGCTACCAGTCCGACTTCGGTCTCGATGCTGGTCTGGCCGACCAGGTCGCCGACGGCCACCGCTGGCGACTGTTCGAGGACGCTGTCGGCCGCGGCGTCGATCCGACGCTTGCGGCCCAGACCCTGGAGTCGACCGTCACCGAACTGCGCCGTGACGACGTGCCCGTCGAGAACCTCACGGACGAACACTTCCGGGCGACGCTCGGTCTCGTCGCCGACAGCGAACTCGCGAAAGAGGGTGTGCCGGAACTCCTCGCGGCACTCGCCGAGGACCCAACGATGGACGCGGCCGAGGCCGCCGAGGCCGCCGGTCTCGGTAGCGCAGGCGAAGACGAGGTCCGAGACGCCGTGGCCAGCGTCGTCGAACGCCACGCCGACCAGGTCGAGACAGAGGGAATGGACGCTTTCTCGGCACTGATGGGCGAGTGCATGGGCGAACTTCGCGGAAAAGCCGACGGTGATGTCGTCAGCGACGTGTTGCGCGACGAGATCCAAAAGCGGGCCTGATGAGGGGTGACTCTCGTCTTTTCTGAAAAAAGCCGCACGATTGTTTTGACCGTGGGTTTTGTATACGCAGCGGGTCATAGTCTCCGTCATGATAGAAGTCGGGGACCGCCTGCCAATCGATTCGATCCCCGGTGGAACGACGTTGCTGTGCGTCGGACCACCGATGGCGGGCAAGCGTCGACTCGCACTCCGTCTGCTCGCAACGCGAGTCACGAACGACGACACAACCGTCCTGGTTTCGACAGATAGCAGTTCCGCGGCCGTCAGGGCGGAGTACGAGAGCGAGATAGAACACGCGACTCCCTCGGTCGGTGTCGCCGACTGCGCAGGTGACGCGTACGGTGGCCCGGCAGACGAGGACCGGACACGCCACGTCTCCATCCCGGCAGATCTGGGCAGCGTCGGCGTAGCGGCGATGGACCTGTTCGAGACACTCGGGAGTGGCCGTGAGGACGCCGTTGATCGGGTCGGCGTCCTCTCGCTGACGACGCTCGCACTCAACGCCACCGTGGACAAGACGATCAGGTTCGTTCACTCACTCACACAGATAGTCGAACAGCGTGATGGACTCGGCGTCATGACGGCCCACGCCGATTCGCTGGACCGGAGCGAACTGGCACAGATCCAGAGCCTTGTCGACGGAACAATCGGGGTGCGGGAACGAGGCGACGGTGTCCAGATGCGTGTCAGCGGCCTCGACTCCGTCCCCGAGAACTGGCGACCAGTTTCGGTGTCGCCGACGGCCAGACAGGACCTCGATGTCCCCCGACCAGCAACGCCGGCCACGGGCACGTCGGAACCTTCGGTGACCGGCAGCGATCTGGAGTTCGACTCGCTCGCCGAACTGATCGCACAGGTCGACAGCGACAGGCCGACGCTGACGGTGTGCAATCGTGAGAGTCCCGACGACCGCCTCGCGATCGTCGAGTCCTTCTTCGAGGAGCTGAACATCCAGGTTCGGGAGACGACGCTCGGGACGGAGAACCCACGCGATGTCGCGTTACTCCACCGCGGCCCGGTCCAGATGGCGTCGTCGCCGCTCACACAGTTGGCGAGCGGGGTCGCGACAGCGCAGGCAGACGACGACCCCTTCGCGAAACGTCGGGGCCCCGACGTGCTCGAAGCCCTCCACGAGCGAGTGTTCGGTGCGCGCGGTGTCGAAAAGCAGTTCCTGATCGACGCGAGCACCGCAATCGAGATGACGGCCTGGCAGACCGGCGGCGGGACGCTAATCGCCGGCTTCCAGTATCTCTCACGGTACTGGGAGAGCCCCCGCTCGCGACGCGTGATGCACCGCATCGCCGATGCTGGCGTCGACGTTCACATCTACGGCGTCCCGGACGTAGTGCCAAACGCCGACCACCAGAACGTGACGGTTCATCCCGATAGCTCCACAGAGGTCGAGGAGTCCTGGTTCGTCACCTACGACGGTGACGGGCGGAGCGACCGAACCGGGACGCTCGTCGTCCGGGAAACCGATCCAACGGTCTACGAGGGGTTCTGGACGTACGAGCCATCGATCTCCCGCGACGTGTTTCGATACATCAACAAGACGTATGGCACGCTCGAAGAGAGCGGCCAGCAGGTGACTTCGTAAACTACCCCACCCTACTCGCTCCCTCCCGCCTTGCGGCGGTCGGTCACTCCTTGAGGGCGGGGCTTTACCGCAACGATATTGTGCCCCGCGACCCCGTGTGGTTCGAGAGAGCGAAGCTCTCTCGTCATCACGAAAGGCGTTTTACGCCTTTCGAACGACATGGATGCGGCCCGGCTTCCTTTTACCGTTCCACGGCGTGGCCGGCGGGTCGGAGCGGTGCTGCGACCCGCCTACCGGAGCCGTGCCGTGGATTGTCCTGCCGGTTTAATTCCCGGTGTTCTCGCGCTCTCCCCAAAACGGGGACGGGAGTCGAACCCGTTCGCGGTCGTCGTTCCCGAGTGTCGGATACGAGGCCACCCGGCCTCGCACCACAGATGCCGGTTTACTCGCAGCATCTACCGACCCCGACTTGTGCGAGGACGGCAGTAATTCATTGTCACGAGACGGACGAAAGAAAACTTTTCGGACGCGCTTCCTCTCCGCCCTCCCGCTCGCGTTGCTCGCGCTTGAGGACGGAGGCTCCGCGCTACCGCTTGCTGATTTCTCGCCGACCGGTCACTCTCGCATCCGGCGGGATGCTTCCCGCAACAGTCCCCTGAGTGTCGTCGCCTCGCGACCAGTCGGGTGTGCGCGCCCGAGCAGTCTGCGAAACAGTCGCATCGTCTTGGCCTGCTTTTCTTCTGGATGACCAACAGCGTCGAGAAAGGTCGCGAACTGGTCGTGGAGTCCCTCTATCTCCGGTTGGCTCGCCCGGTCGTGTGTCGGGTCCGGCAACTGTGTCTCCCTGACAGTCAGCGTCCGGAGTTCGTACAGCACGATAGTCGCGGCCTGTCCGAGATTGAGGACGGGGTACTCCTCATTGGCAGGGATCGAACACACCTGGTCGAGGCGGGCGATCTCGTCGTTAGTCAGGCCGACCCGCTCGCGGCCGAAGACGATGGCGGTATCGGCCGAGACCGTTTCGAGGGTTTCGGCGAGTTCACGGGGCGTCTGAAACGGGTACCGGACGTGCTGGCTCCCGTCCTCGTTCGTGATCGCCGTACAGCCAATGGTGTGGTAGTTCTCGGCGAGTTCGTCGAAGCGCAGTTCGCGGGCGTTTGGCAGGATGTCTTCGCGGGCCTGCCCCGCGAAGCCGTAGGCCTCGCTCTCTCGGGGGAGGGCCGGCGGATCGACGAGTAACAGTTCTTCGAGTCCGAAGTTCTTCATCGAGCGCGCGATGGTGCCGACGTTGCCCGGCGTCTCCGCGTCGACGATAGCGACTGCGATATCCGTCATACGTCGAGATCGTCCAGATCTACGTCCAGTGCGTCCAGTTCCTCGTCGTCCATCGCGTCGAGTTCCGCTTCGAGTCCGGGCATCTCCGCGTATGGATCCGGACTCTCTGGCACCCCCTCGGGGTCGTCGTCGACGTGTTCGACCCCGACGTAGTCCTCGGGTGCGCGACCGTCGTCGAGAAACCACTCGTGGAACTCGTTCTGGAGGTCGAGCGTTCCGATCAGGTCCTCGCTGGCGACCGTACGAAACCAGTAGACGAAATCGGATTCGTGATCGCTACAGAGGACGACCTCGCCGCGGGGTTCACCGTAGATCGCTTCGGCGGGCGAACACTGTTCGATGCCTTCGCTGCCGTGTTCGAGCCAGCACGCGTCACAGGGGTCGGTGATACGTTCGGCAAGCCGCAACACACGCAGTCGCGTCTCCTCGTCCATCGCCCCCAGGGGCCTGATCTGGCCCTCGTCGAACACCTCGTCCTCCTCGAACCGCCATCCCCGGAGTCCGATGTTGACCTTGGCCATATCCCGTTTTTGCCGGGGATCGGTAAAAACAGCGCGATGCGCACGTGAGCAGCGAGACGCCCGTTTCGGGCCGCCCACGCCCACTCGCCGGGAGCGGTTCGTTTTTGAGTGGGCATCCCTCAGTGAGGCTATGCAAAACGTCGACGCCGCAGGGCTCGGAATCGGTGACGACTGCCCGACACGGATCATGGGTGTGCTCAACATCAGCCAGGAGTCACCGTACAAACCGAGTGTGTTCAACGACCATGGGGAGGCAGCGGCGTACGTCGACGAGCAACTCATCGACGAGGGTGCAGACATCGTCGACATCGGCCTGGAGTCGGCGAACAAACGCTTCGAGGTCCTCCCGGCACAGGCCGAACTCGACCGTCTCGAAACAGCCATCGAAACGATCGAATCGGTCAGCGGCGACACCGTCTACTCCATCGAGACGCGGTACCACGAGGTCGCAGAGGCAGCCATGGCGGCGGGGTTCGACATGGTCAACGACATCTGTGGATTCGCGGATCCGAAGATGCCCGAAGTCTGTCGGGAGTACGACGTTGCCGTCGGCAAGATGGCCAGTCCACCGGACCTCGAACGCCCCGGTGCCGTCGAGGAGACCGACTGGGCCAGTCGCAAATCACCGGAGTGGGCGGCCCAGGCCGACTACGTCGACCAGGTGTACGAGGCACTCACACAGAACGGTCTCACCGACAAGACGCTGATCGATCCGGCCTTTGGTGGGTGGTCGGAGGCCCAGACCGCCGAGGACGACCGCGAGACGTTCCGTCGCTTGCGGGAGTTCCGGGCGCTCGACCAGCCCATCCTGATCTCGATCAACCGAAAGAACTTCCTGCGAGGCCTCGCCGACCGTTCGACCGAGGCGGCCCTCCCGGTGTCGCTCGCGGCCACGTCGATGGCAATCGAGCGCGGTGCACACGTCGTTCGGACACACGACGTGGCCGAAACGCTCGACGCGGCGAAGATCGGTGACGCCTTCGCCGGTGACCTGCTTCGCGATGACGAACTCGCAGTCGAGGAACTCGACGTGCGCTCGGCGGCCGACGTGGCCAGACACGCCGCGGCCGTCGACGCCGACGTCGACCCCGACGCCGGGACGATGCGGGCGTTCGAACTCCGGGGTCTCGATACCGACGCTCGGGCGGCCCTGCTCGCGGCCGGGGCCGACGCCAACGTGACCGTCGTCGACGGCCGAAACATACTCCTGTTCGGGACGCCGGCGGCTCTGGACCGCCTCTCAGACGTCGTGTCGACCTCTGAGGTCCTCGCTGACGTAGTAACGTGGATAGCAAACGAGGTGTAGTAAGAGAAAACTTATACCCAATGACCCAGAAAGGACGGGTGAAGGCCGAAAGGGCACCCGGGTAGGGGTACACGGCTGTGCCATTTCGGCTCAAATTACGGTTTATGACACGTACTCGATAGCGGCTTCTTTGTCGCGACCGAGACGACGGTGAAACACATATCTGGACTCTCCCCGTTGTGATTACAGAGCATGGAGTACGACGACTGGGATCCCGTCTACGGGGCAGTGATCGCGGATTTCGGTTTCGACCGCACTGGCGACGAGCGGGCACGTGACCTGCTGGCGAGGGTGCTCGACGGTGAGACGACGCTCGATCACGGTTCTCTCGGCGCGGCCGGCCGGCGCGTCGCTATCGCAGGGGCCGGCGACACACTCGAAGCCGAGACAGCGGTCGCCCGTGACGCCGACCTCGTCTTCGCGGCCTCGACGGCGGCCGACCGCCTGCTGGCCAAGGGGGTCGCGGTCGACTGCATCGTGACGGACCTCGACAAACACCCGGAGACGGTCGTCGAGCGAACCCACGGGGGAACGCCGGTCGCCGTCCACGCACATGGCGACAACATCGATCTGATCGAACGGTACGTCCCCGAGTGTAACCCCGCATGGCTGATCCCGACGACGCAGGCGGCCCCCGTCGGGCCAGTCCACAATCCCGGTGGCTTCACCGACGGCGACCGGGCGGCGTTCCTGGCAGACCATCTCGGTGCCCGATCACTCGCGTTTCTCGGGTGGGACTTCGACGACGACACCGTCGACCCGATGAAGGCCAGAAAACTCGACTGGGCACAGCGACTCCTCTACTGGCTGGAACGGCGGCGCGAGGAACGGTTTTCGGTCCTCGACGGTCGACGCGGGGCTATCGATACGACGGCACTTCCGGTCTGCTGACTATCCCGCAGCTATACCGGTGGACGTAAGCAATGATACATTCAGCCCGGGGACCGTGACGGCTGAGAAGTATCAAACGTTACGTCCACCGGTATAACACGCCCCGGGTCATCAACTCGGTGCCAGTGCCGAGAGAGTCGCGCCGATCTGGCCGGTGTCGGCCGCTCGCGGGAAGGAGACCGAGACGGCGTCGACACCGTCGACCGCGGCGAACGCGTCGAACCGCTCGCGACACCGCTCCGGAGTGCCGGCCGCGGCGATGGCATCCAGCAGTTCGTCGTCGATAGCCGCCATCGCGGCCGCCTGGTCACCGCTGGCCCACTGCTGGGAAATCTCGTGGGCAGTGTCCTCGTACCCTTGCCGCGCCAGTGCCTCCCGGTAGAAGGTGCCCATCCCACCGACGTAGAACGCGACGTGCTGGCGCGTCAGAGAGCGCGCCGCCTCGCCGTCGGCCAGGGCACAACAGGGCAGCGAGAGCGTGACTCGCTGCTGGTCTCGCTCCCTGTCGCCAAGGTCACCACCACGCTCGAAGTCCTCGATGCGGTCTTCGAGTCCCGCCTTCGTCGTCATCAGAGCGTGCCAGCCGTCACCGAACCGACCGGCCAGCTCGACGGACTTGGGGCCCATCCCGCCCGCGTCGACGGGGGGGACCGGGTCCGGTGGGTCACACCGGAGACGGAACCCCGACAACTGGAAGAGATCGCCGTCGTAGTCGACCGTTTCGCCCGAGAGGACCTGCTTGACGATTTCGATGGTCTCCCGGGTTTGTCGAAGCGGGCGCTCGAAGTCGACGCCGTGCCAGCCCTCGACGACGAGTGGGCCAGAGGGACCGACGCCCATCCGCAAACGACCGTCCGACACCTCCTGCAGCGTTGTGGCAGTCTGGCCGATCAGTGCGGGCGAGCGCGAGTAGACGTTCATAATCGAGGTGCCGATACCGACAGTTTCGGTGTGTTCCGCGATGCTCGCGAGCGTCGTCACGGCGTCCCGGCCCCACGTCTCCGGAAGCCAGACGCGGTCGTAGCCCAGCGATTCGGCGCGCTGGCTCATCTCGACGAGTGTGTCGACGCTTGGCTGGGCTGCGACGGGCAGGAACACGTCTCTGGCTGGACTCATAAGTCAGGTGTCTCCTCTCTACCAGAAACACCCCAATGGTTGATAGTTTCTCCGATGAGAGCCCTCGCTGCCTCGCTTGCGAGAAACTGTATCACGTGGGCTATCAGAATACTGTCTCGCACGGCTATCCGAACACTGTCTCACATTTATACCGCACGACACCGTACGTGTGGGCACGGTTGGCATAACTTACGAAGACTTCCTCGACCTGTCCTACGAGCCAGTCGACTCGGATCTCGTCTGCACGTTCTACGTCGAACCGGCCACGGACCAGAACCCGGAGTCTGCGGCCAGCAGGGTCGCGAGCGAATCCTCGAACGGGACGTGGGCGGAGTTGCAGGTCAAGGGGAGCGTGACAGACCTCTCGGCGACGGCCTGTGGCATCGAATCGGCCGATGCAGACGACCGCGAGGGACTGCACGTGACGGTTGCCTACCCCGACGCGCTGTTCGAACACGGGAACATGCCACAGGTCCTGTCCTGTATCGCGGGGAACATTCTGGGAACGAAAGCCGTCGACCGGATCAGACTGCTCGATTGCGAGTGGCCGGAACCGCTCGCGACCTCCTTCCGCGGCCCGCAGTTTGGCACCAGTGTGCGGTCGGAACTGTTCGACGCCGGCGACCGACCAATCACTGCGACCGTGCCGAGGACGAGACAGGCGATCCAAAGAGCTACCTGTTGAACGTCACCGCCGGCGGGACGGCGATGCTCGAACGGGTCGACATGGCCGCCGAACACGGCTGTGAGTACGTCATGGTCGACGTGGTGACGACGGGATGGGCCAGCGTCCAGCAGGTCCGAGAGCGCTGTGCGCAGCATGGCCTCGCGATCCACGCCCATCGTGCGATGCACGCGGCCTTCGACCGCCTGCCCTCGCATGGCGTCTCGATGCGAGTCATCGCACAGATCGCTCGCCTCTGTGGCGTCGACCAGATCCACACCGGCACGGCCGACCTGGGCAAACTCGCCAACGAGGACACCGTCGGCATCAACGAGTGGCTCTACTCGGATCTGTACGGTCGCAACGACGTGTTACCGATGGCCTCCGGCGGTCTCCACCCCGGCCTCGTTCCGGAACTCGTCGACCGGTGTGGTTTCAATATCGGGATCCAGGCCGGCGGCGGCGTCCACGGCCATCCAGACGGCACCCACGCTGGCGCGAAAGCACTCCGTGCGGCCGTCGAGGCAGCCGCGAGCGGGCAGGCCATCGAAGACGCTGCAACCGGGGAGCCAGCACTCGAGACGGCCCTGGACGAGTGGGGGACTGATACTGTCGGACGTAACTATCTGAAGATTCTCGCCACCCTAGGGTGGCGAAATGCTTCGCGGACTTCCGTCCGACAGTATGAGACGCCCCGGTAAGATCGTCGAAACTGGTAGCTTTTTCTCCCCCCTCAACATACACGTGTCCGTGTCGACCCCCGTCGCGGATATCGAGGCTGTTCTCGACGAATCCGGCCCGGACTACGCCGACTTTACGTTCGAACGACCGGGCAGTGGCCACCAGAGCGACGTGTTCATGGTGACACTCCAGCACTCCGGGGCGAATTACGAAGTCGTCGTGAAGTTCGAACCGGCAGACATGGAATCGTTTGCCGTCGAACCGAAACTCCACGGCTACGTCGCCGAGCGAACTGACATTCCGGTCCCCGAGATTCTGGTGTTCAAAGACGACCCGGACTTCGACGTTCGCCCGTACTTCGTGACCGCACGACTCGAAGGCGACAATCTCGCGTCGGCCTACGCGGCCCTCTCGATGGCCGACCGTGAGCGTGTCATCGAACAGGCCGGACGGATCCTCGGTGATCTCCACTCCGAAATCGCCTTCGAGGCCTTTGGCTGGCTGGACCTCTGGGAGGACCGCATGATCGTCCGAGACCTCACCGGGAGCTGGCGCGAGTATTTCGAGCAGCTCACCGACAGTCACATCGACAGAATCGCACAGACACCCTTCACAGATCTTCAGGGACGCGCCCGCGACAGCCTCGAACCGGTCCTCTCGCTGGTGCCCGAGGACGGCGTGCCGCGACTCGTCCACGACGACTTCCGGCCGGCGAATCTGCTGTTCGATCTGGAACTGGACGACCCGATCACTGCCGTTCTGGACTGGCAGGACGTGCTCGCTGCCCTGCCGGAGTACCACCTCGCACAGACGGAGTTTCTGTTCATCGACTCGTCGTTCCAGGACCCAGAGGTGCGTGACAGACTTCGCGAGGCGCTGTACGAGGGCTACCAGAGCCAGCGAGCGTTCGAATTCGACCGATCCTACACCAGCAGGCGGCCGATATATCAGCTCTCGACGCTGCTCTGGCGGATGGGCGGCTTCGAGGGTGCGTTTGGCGACGAATCCGGCCTCTCACGGGCCCGCGCAGAGGCACAGTACCGCGAGGAGTTCGAGCGTCTCGTCAGTGCGCTTCCACGAGCGTGATACCGCCGGCTCACCCGTCGTCAGGGCCGATATCCAGCAGCGCTTCGATGTCGCGCCACTCGGTGTGGAGGCGCGCGCCCGTCGTTCGGGTCGCCAGCGCGCCGCAGGCGTTGCCGACTGCTAGCGCGTACTCGTTGCTGCCTGTGAAACTCGCCGCGATGAACCCTGCTGCGAAGGCATCGCCGGCCCCGGTCGTATCGACTGGATCGACGGCAAAGCCTGCGTGCTCGGCCGTTCCGTTGGCCGTCCTGACTTCTGCACCGCCGGCACCGTGTTTAACGACGACGCGACCGACTCCGCCCAGCAGTCCTGCCTCGGCCGCCATCTCGGCCTCGCGGTCGTTCACGAAGAGCACGTCAGTGTGTTCGAGCACCGACCCGTAGTCGCGCTCGTCGAGTCGACGGCCGGGATCGAAACTGACGGTACAGTCTACTGCTGTGGCTCGTTCGGCTAGCGCACCCGCCATCGCTGGATCCTGGCTCGTCAGGTGGAGTTGCTCGACCGCCGCGAGTGTCTCCTCGTCGATGTCGCCCGGCCCAAACGCCTCGTTTGCGCCGTCGTTGCCGAGTACCATCACCTCGCCGCCCTCGTCGACGACCAGGTACTTGACGGCCGTCTGGCCGCTGGTCTCGACCAGTGCCGTCTCGACGCCGGCCGTTTCGAGTTCGCGGCGAGCGAGCAGTCCGTCTTCGTCGGTGCCGATGCTCCCGAGTAGCGCCGTCGAAACGTCCAGTCCCGAAAGCACTATCGAGACGTTCGAGGCACTGCCGCCACCTGATTGACACTGCTCCGTGATGCGGGCTTCCCCGTCGGGCTCGGGCAGGCGGTCGACCCGGAGGGTGACGTCCCAGTTGACGTGGCCTGCACAGAGTACGCGCGACATCGCTACTTCTCTCTGGCCCCGAGTACTTAGTTCCCGGGCGATTCGTCGGTCACACGTCGGCATCGGTTCCCGATGGCTCGTTCCAGGGTTCGCCCGGCCCTTCGCCGAACAACTCTCGCATCAGCGTGACGATGCTCTCCGGCGGGAACTGTCCACGCTCCGTGACAATGGCGTCGACGTGTCGAGGTGGCGTTACGTCGAACGCCGGGTTCTCGACCGTCATGTCACCGATTTCGTCCCGGTCGCTGTCGGTGATTATCTCGCTTTCGTCGCGCATCTCGATGTCGACGGTGTGACCCGTCATCGTGTCCGGGTGTAGTTTGATCGTCTGGGCGGCGATCATAATCGGCGTCCCGCGCTCCCGGGCGTTGACCGCCAGTCCGGAGGTCCCGATCTTGTTGATGACGCTGCCGTCGGCGGCGATTGCGTCAGCACCCACGAGGACGTGGTCAACCTCGCCGAGGTACCGCCGCGCAGCGCTGTCGACGATCAGCGTCACCGGCACACCGATCTCGCGCAACTCACGAGCCGTGATGTGACCCTGCTTGCGTGGCCGCGTCTCCTTGACGACCGCCGTGAGGTCTTTCCCCTGCTCGACGGCCGCTTCGACGCAGGCCAGGGCGTCCGTCGAGTGACAGTGTGTCATGATCTGATCGCCGTCCCGGAGCCTGTTCGCACCGATTTCGCCCAGGTCGTCCCGTGCGCGGTCCAGTTGCTCGCAAAACGCCGCCGCGCCTCGCTCGACGGACCGGCAAAGCGCGCCGACGCTTGCCCCGTCCATCCGCTGGAGGACGTACCTGAGTGCGTTCGGGAGACTCACTGCGGTCGGTCTGGTGTTCAGCAGGTGTCGCGCGGCGGCCCGCATCTCGGCGCGAAACGTCGCCGGCGTCTCTGCCTCGCTCTCGCGGGCCTGCGTTCGCAACGCCGAGGCCACGGCGTCGGCAATCGGTGCCGCCCCCCTGGTCCCCATCGACTCGATGTCCTCGGCGACGGTCTCGATGTGGGGATGCAACTGTCCTTCGTCCATGCCACTTTCTTATCTATTATCACCAATAAACACAGTGGCGGCGTCGAAACGTTCAGCGAGCAGAGTGGCTTACGCTTCGAGTCCCGCTTCCAGCAGCGGTTCGGTCCGGTCGACGGTGATCGAATCGAACTGTGCAAACCAGCCCCTGTCACCGCGCTCGAAGGCATCGAGACAGTCCTGCACCCGGTAGATTCGCTCCTCGTCCGAACACGGGAAGACGGCCTGCAGGTCCGGACCGTCGTATATCGCCAGCGAGACGACCGGGAACACCACGACCTCGTCGACCTGATTCAGGCCGACGTAGGACCGACTTCGCTGCTCGAATGCCGGTTCCAGCGAGTAGCCGTTCTGATCGGTCCACTCCGAGAACTCCTCGTACGTGGTCAGCGCACCGTCTCGACAGTCTTCACTCGTCGTCCGGATACGCTGCCACTCGTCTGCGACGGCCGACTTATCGAGAACGTCGTTCGCCTCCAGGTCCCGCACCCTGGCCAACACGTCCTGTTGTGGGTCGTAGGTCCCGTACGTATCTCCACGGAGATACAGCTCCGCTCGGCGGTGCTGTTCGAGTGGTTGCAGTGTCATTCAGGTTGACACTCTCTCGGCCACCTCAAAGTTCTTTCCCGGTCATCGAGGGTACCGCTCAAGTCAGCAACCATGCCGGATACGTCGGAGGCACCAAACGCCCTCGCGGCGCTCGACCGCTCGGCGGATCGCTGCTCACGGGTCCTCCGTCCCCGTTCGCAATTCCGAGACCCCTCGCTTCGTCGGCGTCTCGCTTTAATCGCCTGCGCTTGCTTGTGCACTACCAGCGACAGCGTCGATTTCGCCGGCGTCGAGTTCCTGTTCGATTTCGCGGGCCGCCTGGACCATGTTTTCCATCTTGCCGTAGGCGACTTCACGGGGGAGGAGTTTGATCCCGCAGTCGGGCGAGACAGTGAGTTGTTCCGGCGGAACGACTTCCAGCCCCCTCTTGATATTGTCCTTGATCTCTTCGACGGACTCGACTTCTGCGACGTGGGCGTCGACGACACCCATCGCGAAGTCCTTGGTGAACTCGTCGTTCTTGAACACGTCGAGTTGCTCGTAGTCGCCATTGGCGAGTTCGAGGTCGTACTCGTGGACCGGGTAGTCGAGCATTTCGGGGTAGATTCGCGAGTAATCGCCGTAGCAGACGTGCAGGCCGAGGCGCACGTCCTCGGGCAGACCGTCGGTGATGCGTTCGAGACACTCGCCGACGATTGCGTGGTCGTCCTCGTACTGTGCAAGTGCTGGTTCGTCGATCTGGATGTACGTCGCGCCGGCGTCGACGAGGCGTTCGACCTCCTCGTTGACGAGGTCTGCGAGCGCATAGGACGCTTCCTCGGTCGTCTCGTAGGCCTCGTTAAACGCCCAGCGCGCGAGCGTGTACGGCCCCGTGATCGGGACTTTCACCGGGCGAGAGGCGACCGAGGACGTGAACGTGTACTCGTCGACCAGCCACTCCTCGCCGTACTCGACTTCCTCGGCGATGCTCGGCTTGTCGAAGTAGTTGTGGCCCCAGACCTTGACGCGGCCGTTGAACTCGTAGCCGTCGATCAGTTCCGCGAAGTACTCGACCATCTCGTTCCGACGCATCTCGCCGTCGACGACGGTGTCGAGGCCGGCGTGTTCGTGTTCTTCGGTGATGAGCTTCGACGCGTCGTCTTTGGCCTCTTCCCACTCTGCTTTGCCGAAGTCGGCGTCGGGGTCTTCGAACATCTCGCGGGCGCGGTCGTGCCACTTGGGCTTGGGGTAGGAACCGACGACGCTGGTCAGCAGAAAGTGGTCGTTGTCGTGGCCTTCGGGTCGGAACTGCTCTCGTGGTCCGGTCATGCGGAGATCACCTCGATTGCGGCGGCTTCGGCAAGCGCTTCGACCGTGGCCTCGAACTTGTTCACCGGCAGGTAGAACAGTCCGGTGTTGGCCGTGGCGTAAACGGTATCGTAGTCGCCGTCGGTCTGCTCGACGAACCACTCGACGCGTTCGCGGATCGTCTCGGGCGGCTCGACGAACGTGTTCTGGCCGTCGACGAGACCAAGCGCAACGTCGTCTTTGGTACCGTACTCCTGGACGTTGTAGACGTTCTGTTCGTGGTCGGCGATCAGATCGAACCCGATTGCGTCCACGTCGGCATCCATGAGGTGAGCATAGACCTTCTCCTCGATGGCTCCCCAGTAGGTGTGGGCGATCACGTCGGCGTCGACGGCCGACGCGACCGTGTCGATTGCCTCGCTGGCCCGTTCGTCGGCTCCCTCACCGGGCGCGTTCTCGACCAGCGACGGTTCGAGCAGGAACAGCGTCTCGATATCCGGGAACTGGTCGGCCTCACTCGCGAGGAAGTCGGCGATAGCGTCGAGAAACGCGGCGTCGTCACCGTAGTGCTCGTCCGTCGCGAGGTCGGCCAGCGAGTAGGGACCCGGCAGGACGGCCTGCAGGCCCGTGTCGACGTGTTCGGCCGCAGCGTCGAGTTCTGGGGCAACGTCGCCGGTCGCGGCGAGGTCGCCCGTGACGACTGGCTCTCGGTAGAAGTTGTTGTTGTTGTAGTAGCGTACGATCCCGCGGGTGTCGACGGCGTCGGCGACCGCGAGCGGGTGGGCGATCATGTCGTCCCAGCGCAGTTGGCCTTCGGTGACGCGGTCGAGGCCGGCCGACTGCTGGAGGGAGAGCACTTCCTCGCGAGCGCGGTCGTAGGCGTCGACGACTTCCGGATCCTCGTCACCGCTGATGAGGTCACTCTTCTGGTGGCCTTTCAGCCGTGACAGTTCGTCCTTTGCCCAGTCGGGCAACGGGAACAGACCTGGTGTCGTGGAGACTACCTGTGTCATTACACTCGGATAGGAAATGACGGGCTTTAATATTTCCTATCTCGAAAAATGCGTCAAGGTAATTATTTGCGTTCGAACCGGATGACGACGAGTCGCTCGTAGGGGTGTTTTTCCTGGGCGACGATCCTTCCCGCGAGGTCCCTGTCGTCGGCGTACCGCTGTACGTCGCCGATACCGGTCAGGCTACTGATCAGCAGGTAGATTCGTCCGCCCAGTGCGAGGACGCGTTCGACCTCGTTCAGGAACGGATCGACGAGTCGACGGCCGTCCTCGCCGCCGGACAGCGCGTGTTCCATCCAGTCGTCCCACTCCTCGTTCGGCGCTGTCGGCAGGTACGGCGGATTGAACGTTACGAGGTCGAAGGCATCGTCGACGAATGGATCGAGCAGGTCCCCCCGGACGACGGCCAGGCCGCGGTCGGCGGCCTGCCGACACGCACCCGGATTGAGGTCCGAGGCCACCACGTCGGCACCGACGTCGGCCAGCGCCTCGGCGACGTAGCCAGAGCCAGTACCTAGATCGAGCGCGCAGTCGTCTGCCTTCGCGGCCTCTCGGGCCGTTCTGGCCAGCAGGTCCGAGTCTTCGGCCGGCTGGTACACCGTCCCGACATCGCGCTGGTCGGCCAGCGAGGGCTGTCCCGTGTCGTCTTCCTCGCTCGTCTCGTCAGTCATCTCAGTACTCACCGGGTTTGCCGACCTCGTGAGCCAGTGTCGCGAGTTCTGCGAAGGTCGCCGGAGACAGATTGCCTGCTCGCTTTCCCATCAGGTCCTCGTCGGCGGCGTCGACGACCGCGTCCGGATCGCCAAGTCCCGAAATGTGGCCGGTGTTCCTGATGGCGTTGCGCATCGTCTTGCGCCGCTGGGTGAACACGCCCGTGAGAAAGTCCATGAAGAAATCGTCGTCGGGCACGTCGTACTCCGGCTTCCGAGGTTCGATCCGGACGATGGCGCTGTCGACGCGTGGCTGTGGCGAGAACGCGTCCGGTGGCACTGTCTCGACGACCTCGGCAGTGCCGTAGTGGCCGGCCGTCACCGAGAGCCGACCGTAGTCGTCGGTTCCCGGACCGGCGGCCATTCGCTCGGCGAACTCCTTCTGGAACATCAGGACGAGGGGGCGCTCCCTCGGAAGCAAACGAAACGCGATTTCGCTCGACGCGCCGTAGGGGAGGTTCGAGACGCTCGCCGTGAACTCGGGGAGGGACGCGTCGAGCGCGTCGCCCTCGATCACGGTCAGTCGACCGGCGTCGACGGCCGCGGCGAACTCCTCGCGGAGGTGGGCAGCGAAGTCCGGATCGCGCTCGATCACGGTCACGCGGTCTGTGACGGCCAGCAATCGATCCGTCAATGCGCCCGGCCCGCCACCAACCTCCAGTACGTGCCCGAGATCCATCTCGCTGGCGTAGTCGGGAATCCGGTCCAGTACCCGGTCGTCGACCAAGAAATGCTGGTCTTTTCGGGTATCGGCCCGTTTACCGGCGCGCCGGACGAGGACGTCCGGGTCGCGGTCTCCGTAGTCGGTCATTGGCATCTGCTAGAACAGTGGTGGGTTTAAATCTTACAGGCTAAGTCCCCGTCCTCAAGGAGCGATCGAAGGGAGCGAGTAGGGCGGGGATACAGCCGTACGCTCTTTCCGACTTTCCGAACGTTCAAGTGACAAAACGTCGAATAAGAGAGTAGTGGTTGAGGAGACGTTCAAGTACACTGCAACGCCGGCCGACGACGAGACAGCCATGACTGCGTGGAGCGATATTCAGACGTGCCGAGAAGTGTACAACCACGCTCTCACGCAAGAATACCGGCCACGACCCGACTGCGACAAACCATCGTACCGGGACATGCAGAACAAAATAACCGGGTGGAAAGACACCTGGCCAGAATGGGGTACTGCGTACTCCAAGTGCCTGCAGATGGCTGTCCGCCGCATCAAACAAAGCGAACACGTACTTGACTCTCTCAAAACCCGAGGCTACAACGTCGGACGGTTGAAATGGAAAGCACCGCGAGAATACCGCAGCATCGTGTACAACCAGTCCGGTTTCGACGTGGATCATAACACGGACCGGGCTGGACACGCACTTGTGAACTTCTCTAAAATCGGTGCCTTCCACCTTACCTACCACCGGCCACTCCCTGAAGACGGTGACATCACGCAGGTCATCCTAAAAAAAGAGAAAACCGGAAACTGGGCTGTCAGCATCGTCGTGGACTACGATCCGGACTACCCCGACAGACCGGCTGTCGAAGACATTGACCCGGAAGAAACGGTTGGGATCGATCTCGGCATTACGAACTTCATTCACGACTCGAATAATCGCTCGTTCAAGTCACTCGATGAAACCCGTGATCGAGACCGAATTGACCGCCGGCACCGTGAGCTCTCCCGGAAAGAACACGGGTCGAACAACTAGCAAGAGGCCCGGAAAGCCCTTGCACGGGCGTACGAGCGGTTGTACAATCGTCGGGAAGATTATCGGGAGAAACTCGCACACGAGTACACTACTCGGTACGACGCAGTGTTCCTCGAAGATCTTGACGTAAAAGCAATGACGGAAGGTCGTAGGAACAGTCGGAACGTGGCTGCGATGTCGTGGCGACAGACGATTCAGGCATTCAAACGCCACGGCAAGAAAAACGGGTGTCACGTCATTGAAGTCCCACCAGAAGGAACGACGAAACGCTGCTCACAGTGTGGGTGCAGCACGGAAAAGCCGTTGTGGGTGCGTGAACATTCGTGTTCATCGTGTGGATTCGAAGCTGACAGAGACTACAACGCAGCGATAGAAATCAAGCGCCTCGGACTGCAAGAACTTGGGATCGAAGACTCTTCTGAAGATGTAGGTCAGGGCATGGCCGAATCAACGCCTGCAGAGACTGCGCTCCCTGTGGAGAATGAGGGGACACTTGATGAGTTCTCTCCAAAGCGCGTCGTTGAAACAGGAAGCCCCTGCCTCAAGGAGCGAATGGCACACGCCGTGAGCGAGTAGGCAGAGGTAGTTCACCCGTTCACTTTTCGTCGTCTTCGCGGCGAACGAACGTCCGGTACTTCAGGTCGTCTTCCTGTAACTCTTCGAGGATGCGCTCGACGAGTACCTCCTCGGAATTGTGAAGCCCGCTGACGCGTTCTTCGACCTCGTCGAAGCTCTCGAAGGGCTTGCGCTTGCGCTCGTCGAGAATCGAGTTGCGCAACTTCTTGCCGATACCCGGCAAGAGGTTGAGCTGGTGCAGGCGGAGTGTGATCGGCTGTGCCTCGTTGTAGAAGTCGACGAAGCGCTGTTCCTCGCTTTCGACTAGGTCTTCGACGGCGTACTCGAGTTCTGATTGAGCACCGCTCGGGAGGTCCTCGTACTCTACCGCTGACACCCGCTCGAAATCGGGATCGTGTACGTCGATGCGGTCGCTGAAGGCCACGTCGCGGTCCTCGCCGACGACGATCTCGTACAGCCGAAAGTCCTCGATACCCACCGCGTAGGCGAGCGGCTGTTTCTGGTACTGCGGCCGGTCGTCGTCGCTCTTACCGTGGGGCAAGAAGTCCAGTACGACGGCCGGGTTGCCGTCGTCACCGCTCTCAGAATCGTCCATGTCTGTCGATATGTCTAGAACACACTTAATGCCGTGGGTCGGACCGAACCCGGATCGCCATCACGCGTACTGTTTGACGATATTGATGATTTCGTCGAGTTCGTCGCCAGAGAGCGAGTAGCGCTCCTGGGCGAACACCGCGCGCAGTTCGTCGCGGTCCATCGGTCGCAGATTCGCAATCTTGTACGCGGTCGGCTCGTCGACTTTCTCGAGGGTCACGAGCTGGTCGACGAACTCGTCGGCCTCCGCAGGGTCGAGGAGGGCAAAGCGGTTGACGTGTTCGATGGCTCGCGCGAGTTCGTAGCGCATCTCGCGCTCCTCGTCGGCCGCGCGGTCGGCCTCGATGTCTTCGAGGATCACCTTGGTCTCTGCGAGCGTCAGGTACTCCTCACCGACCTTCTCCTTGAATATCGTCATCGCTTACTCCTGTCGGCGGAGGTGGGCCGGCGTGACGATGATGGTCTTGTTCGCACCGCCGTCGTTGACCTCGATCTTGTATGCCTGGCCTTGCTGGCCGAGGACGGTGCCAGTGGCCCCGTCGAAGCGCGGGTGGAAGCGACCGTCGTTGACCGATGGATCGGTCTTGAGGTGGACCTTCTCGCCCGCCTCGAACTGCTCGACGGCGCGCTGTGGCGGCGAGGTGCCACGCTCTCGTGGTTTGTTCTTGCGTTTGTGCCGTGTTCCTTCGAGGGGTCCGTTCGAATTGGGCATTCGTGCGGTCTGATAAACCGGTCGCACTAATAAAACGTCCGTTCCCGATCCGTCAGACGCATTGATTCAGCGAGAGCATCCCGCCCCTCCCGTGAGTAACGAGCGTTCCGACACCAGTCCGAACCGAGGAGCGAACAGGGCGGGAGTGAATCGCGTAAGCTTTGGTGAGGACGTCATATCCGGCCGGTGTTCTCGACTGAAACGGACTCGACGCCCTCGATTTCGGAGAAGGCCTCCTCGACGGGGTCGGTCCCACCGGCGTCGTCCGGGACGACGACTGTCGGGAAGAGGGCAACGAGGCCAAAGGCGACGTCTTCGCGCTCGACGCCGTTGATTTTCGCGCCCTCGGGAAGCGCGCCTTCGAGACGCTCCTGGAGGGCGTCGAGGTCGACATCCGGGCTGTTCGGCATGACCTTGATTTTGGCGGCGACTTTCCCCATCGTCAGGGTCCTCGGAAGCCACAGTCGGGACACTCATAGAGGTTGCTCTGCTTTCGGCACTTGGCACAGCGGTAGATCTGCTGGCCACAGTCCGGGCATTTGAACGCGGCGGCGTTCGTGCCGGCGATGTTGATGCCACACGAGACGCACTTGCGGGTGCGCTTTTGCTCGGTATCGCTCTCGCTCATACCCTCCCGTATCCGACCACGGCTTTTAACGGTTGCCAAACGATGCCGACGGAATGGTACCACGCCACATCGTTCGGAGAGACAATACGCGGCGTCAGGGACTCCTCGTTGCTGGCTCACCGGTCCTCTGGCGCGTCGAGCGTGTCCGTTCGCGCCTCGATGGTCGGGTTCGGTTCGGCCGGTTCGGACCGCTCGCCGTTCTCCCACTCGTAGAACCCGGTCCCCGTCTGGCGGCCCAGGTCCCCGTCAGTGACCTTCTCGAAGAGGAGGTCCGGTGGATCGAATCGCCCGCCGAGATCCAGTGCCAGCGCTTCCAGGGCGTCGAGGACGCTGTCCAGGCCGAGTTGATCGGCGAGTCCGAGCGGTCCAATGGGGTGGTCTCGACCCAGTTCGAGTGCTCGGTCGATGTCGCGCACGCTCGCAACACCGTCCTCGACCATGCGGACGGCCTCTGCAATCGTGGCTAGATCGAGGCGAGTCGTGGCGAACCCGGGCGTGTCCCGGACGATCAGCGGCGTTCCGCCGACCGATTCGACGAAATCGGTCGTCCGCTCTCGCGCCTCGAACGTCGTCTGCTCGGCGATGATAACCTCGATTACTGACGGCTGATCCGTGTCGATGACGTGGACGCCGATGGCCCGACCGGGGCGTCGGAGTCCGGCCGCCACGGCCGTGATGGTGCTGTGCCTGTCGTCGATGACGACGACTGTGTCTTCGTCGATGAACGATTCGAGGTCGGCGAGGAGTACACGCCGTTCGGCCGTATCCTCGTTGGTGGCATCGACGACGAAATCGGCACCGCTGACGGCGGCTTCACCGCCCGTTGTCCCGTCGACCGTATCGCTCGCCTCGACGCCATACTGGCGCTCGATGGCGTCGATACTGTCCATGACGACGTTTGCATCCTCGCCGTAGAGACGAACAGTCATTCCCATACAGGCACACCACCCCGCGACCGCACGTCCCGACTCTGTGGCCCCGAGTACGGCAATGTTCATGCCACATATCCCGTTGCCATTCCGGATAAGCCTTTATTGGACGCCGGGTGCGCGTCGGCGACGAGGCCGACTCCGGCCGGGATCTGCGTCACCGGGTAATAGTTATTGTCTGACAATAAATTCAGTATGAGGTTCCTAATTCTGGGACAGAAACCCGAGGAAAATGTAATACGGCACTACTGAGCCTCGCTGTATGGCCTTTCACCGACTTATATTCCCGGCAACCAAAACTTTATATGTCTAAATTGTTTCTCCATAAAAGGACACATGGAGCGCCCCACGCGCCAGCGAGAGCACGACGGGACCCAGGAGCAAGAAACTGAAGAATCCGAACAGACCTGTCCTGAGTGCGACTCGACGACAATATCGACGGACGGGAGCGGTGAACTCATCTGCGAGGACTGTGGACTCGTCATCGAGGATGAAAATATAGACCGTGGACCCGAGTGGCGTGCGTTCAATCACTCTGAGCGACAGAGCAAGTCGCGTGTCGGTGCCCCGACGACACAGACGATGCACGACAAGGGGTTGACGACCACCATCGACTGGAAGGACAAGGACGCCTACGGCCGGTCGATCTCGTCGAAGAAACGGTCACAGATGCACCGCCTACGGAAATGGCAGGAACGAATCCGGACGAAAGACGCGGGCGAACGGAATCTCCAGTTCGCGCTGTCGGAAATCGACCGCATGGCCTCTGCGCTGGGCGTCCCACGCTCGGTTCGTGAGGTCGCGTCGGTCATCTACCGACGCGCACTCGACGAGGACCTCATCCGTGGCCGATCCATCGAAGGTGTCGCGACGTCTTGTCTGTACGCTGCGTGCCGGCAGGAGGGCATCCCGCGCAGCCTCGAAGAAGTATCCGACGTTTCTCGCGTCGAACAGAAAGAGATCGGGCGAACCTATCGCTACGTCGCGCAGGAACTCAAACTCAAAATGGAGCCTGTCGACCCCAAGCAGTACGTCCCGCGCTTTGCGAGTGAACTCGAACTCAGCGAGGAAGTCCAGTCGAAGGCAAACGAGATTATCGACGTAACTGCAGAACAGGGCCTGCTTTCTGGCAAGTCCCCGACGGGCTATGCCGCAGCCGCTATCTACGCTGCCTCGTTGCTCTGCAACGAGAAGAAGACTCAGCGAGAGGTCGCCGACGTGGCACAGGTGACTGAAGTCACTATCCGGAACCGGTACCAGGAACAGATCGAAGCGATGGGCATCCACTGACAGTAACTGTTGTCAGTCATTCCGGTATTTCGCTGATCCGGGTCGGTGAATACCGGTAAACGATTACCGTCTCCAGTCGCAGAACCGCGGATAGTCGCTTGCGATGCCGTCGACGCCCGCTGCCTGTGCCTGTTCGGCGGCTGCTTCGCTGTCGATAGTCCAGCAGTTGACAATAAAACCGGCCTCGTGGGCGCGCTGAACGAACGAGGCCGAACACAGGTCCCAGTGGGGGTGGACGGCGTCGATTCCCAGCTCTCGGGCGCGGTCCAGGTTCGCCGTGGGTGCTTCAGCGAACAGCAGTGCCCGCGGCAGGTCGGCGACCGCTCGCAGTGCGGCGAGTGCGTCGGGGTCGAACGACGACACGAGCACCCTGTGGTCGTGGGCCGAGAGTACCTCGGCAACGTCTGCCGCCAGATCCTGCTCTTTGAGTTCGATATTGAGTCCCGTTGACTCGGGGACTGCCTTCAGGACGATATCGAGTGCCGGAACACCAGTTCCGGTGTCGAGGACGTTCAGCGACGCCAGTTCTGCCCGCGAGAGTTCGTCGACGCGTCCCGTACCGTCGGTGACGCGGTCGACCGTCTCGTCGTGGATGACCACGAGTTCGCCCGTCCCGCAGCGACGCACGTCGAACTCGACCCACTCGGC
>PXRO01000041.1 GCA_003021685.1 Halobacteriales archaeon QS_4_62_28 | reverse complement strand
CCGACCGCCCGTTGCAGGAACCCGGACCCCGCAAGCCACGAGGGACTCCGTCCCTCGGCCCGTGTGAACGGCTCCGCCGTGAGCAGACACCTACCGGAGCGCAGCGTGGGTCCCGGGACTGCAACTGTACGAGGGCTTTCGATGTCTCCGATGTATTCGGCACGGTTGCTTATCTGGACAGTACTGAGCGGAGCGAGCCGTTTTTATTGTCCTCGCACTACGAAGCCGTGTGCAGGACTTCCACGCCCACACCAACTACTCCGACGGCCGGTTCATGTTCCAGATGGTCAGGGCTGCCCAGCGGGCGGGACTGGACGGCATCGGCTTCACCGATCATTGTACGATCACTGACCGCGAACATCGGCAGGTCGACCGTGCGCGGTACGCGTTCAATCTCGACGTGACCTACAAGCGGCGACGGCGAGGGATCGAGTCGCTCCGCGAGGAGGCTGACGTGGCTATCTACGATGCCGTCGAGATGGACTACGATCCGCGCGACGAGGCGGCCATCGCCGACTTCCTCGATGAGGCCGACTTCGACTACGTGGTCGGCAGTGTCCACGAACTCGACGAGACGAACGTCCAGGTAGCGTCGAACTACGCCGACCGCTCCGACGAAGCGCTGGACGTACTGGTCGAGACGTACTTCGACAGACTCGTCGCCCTGATCGACTCGGAGTTGTTCGACGTGGCCGCCCACCCGGATCTGATCGAACGGACACCGCCGCTCGCTGGCCGGGCGACCGAAGCGCAGTATCGCCGCGTCGCAGAGGCGTTCGCCGATTCGCGAACGATTCCGGAAGTCAACGCCGGCCGGGCACTGACCGATCTGGAACTGGTCCACCCGACCGATCCGTTCCTCGATGTCCTGCTGGAGTACAGCATCTCGTTCACCACTGGTTCGGATGCACACACACCCGAGGAAATCGAGGCACGGCAACCGTTTCTGCAAGCGTTCACTGAGCAGTGGGGGATCGAACCAATCGCACCGCCCGCTCTCCCGTGATCAGGGCAGGTTTCGGAGACCAGCCAACATCTCGTCGAGGGGCGCATCCGTCACGGCCAGTGCGAACCCGTCGATACGGGCCAGGTCGGCGGCGTGGTCCCACAGCGTATCGTCGTCGAGACCATGGAGGATGACGGCGTTGGGTGTCGGCGTCACGACCCTGAGTGCGACCAGCGGAGACTCACCGCGAGTGACCGCCGTGAACACGAGTGCGCGGTTCGTCGACTGGCCGTATAGCTGGTAGAATTCGTCCGAGGAGAGCCGTGTTATCGCCGCAATGGAGTTGATGACGGTGTGGCCGGCGACGGTGTCTTGCTCGCCGCTGACCAGTTCCGTCGCGTCGATGGCGTCGTAAAACCGCTCCAGCGGGATGTTGGCGGCGTACTCGCCAAGGTCGTGGACCACCTCGGAGTCGAAGCCAGCAGAGAGGACCCGAGCGTGTTGCCGGATGTGCTCGCCGCCGCGGGCCTCGTCGATATCCAGTAGCGAACCGACGACTCGCCGGACGACGCCGATACCGGGATTGTCTCGGCGACCGCTCTCGTAGTCCGAGACAACCGACGGCGACACGTCCAGTGCGTCGGCCAGACCCGTCTGGGTTACCTCGAAGTCAGTGCGCCACTTGCGCACCGTCTCGCCGGGATCGTCACTGAGCGTGATCTCGCCAGCCATCTTCTCGGCCAGTTCCGCTCTCGGCCCGCGTGCCATTGCATACCACCTCGATGGATGCTCTCAAAAACGTATCGCTACTGACGCCCGTTCCTGCCGGCGAGAACTACGCCAATAGCCGCACCGGCGGTCCCAAACAGGAGTGGATAGACGAGTCCCGCCAGACCAACGGCCGTCACCAGCGTCGGCGCGCCCGACGAGGACCCGACCGAAACAGAGAACAGCATCGCGCCAGCGACTGCCAGCGGGAGGTAGCCAATCGTAACTGCCGGACCAATTGTGAGCGCATCACCGAGGTCAGTCATCCCGGCGATACTGACACCGAGGAGGCCAGCACCGAACAGGAGCGCCGGCGGAATCATGTACAGTACCGGCGAGAGGCCATCACCCTGCGCGATGAAGTTCACCACGTCCGTTCCGCCGATGAAGGGTGCGTCGATATCGACCGTCGTCGTAACGCCGTGGGCGTTGTAGAACACCCAGCCGACGAGTTTCCAGGCGACGTTGCCCTCACCGACGGCTTCGATGATCTGGTTTAAGTCAGATTCCTGGATGGACGGGCCTGCCAAGATGTACGTAAAGAGATAGCCCAGCAGGTACGCCGCGACACCGCCACCGGCCGCCGCTGTTGCACCCCGCACTGTGTTACTCGCCATATTTCCCGCTCGACGGACAGCGAACATATGTCTTGGGGCCGTTCGAGACCATCCAGAATAGACGGATATCTATGTTTCCCACTTATAGACGGCCGATGAGGGTATCATACAGCGGTTCTCATACCTGTTCTTGAATGGGTTGTCGGAACGAGATCTCTGCTTCGACCGTCTCCCAGTTATGGGACGAGTGAAATGAGCGACTTTTTCAGCAGCCTTCGCCCATCTTCTGTAAGTTTTCCGCTCGCTTTTCCGTCGATAATTGTTCCCGGGGGAACCGTGTATAGGGCCCACGGCATAAGGTACGAGGTGTCGTTGAATGAGACTCCGCTGAGATGCTCGTCTTTGAGTTCGGGGGTAGTTTGCTGGTATTTTTCCGCGCTGGTCCCGACACACATCACAGTACAGTCAGTCGCACTGAATGGGTGTGTGTCGTGCGCTAATACGATAATTGGTCGCTGGGGATGAGCATTCGTTGGGTCTCGTGCCCAGCAAACATCTCCTGCTGATAGTTTACTCATGTAGGTCGTCTTCTAGTTCTGCGAGTTCTGCATCAAGAGCCTCATCAGAACGGCCTTCACCGATCTTCCTTTTGGGTTCTTCAGGCGTAGCGTCCGCATCGCGGTGGTGACCAAACATCCGGTGTCCTTGATTGAGATTGGCGACGTACCGTCGGATGTCCTCTCGATCACCGAGAGCGTGGTAGTACCCATCGTCAGTTTTCCCGATGTAGTCATCGTCATAGAGGCGTTTGAGTGTCGTTGTAGCGGTCCCTCTAGGGATGTCAAGGTTCTCCTTGATCTCTTGTGGAGAGTATCCCCACTCGGGGTTCTGGTACAGATACACCACAATCTCTGATTTCGTGGTTCCCGGCCGTAGGGTTATTTCTGCATCGTGGTTTTCGAGGAACACTGGCATAATGTAATCGGATGTAGTCGGTTGTAGCATAAAGGTGTTGTGCTCAGTACGCACGCTTACTGAACAGCCGATTCATGTTTGGTAGTCTGAAAATAATCACCTTACGAACCGTTCTCTGACACCTTGGGCCGATACCATTAGTAGCTCCGAAAAAAACCGGTCAGTATGGAACTGCGTGAGGCGACGACCGACGATATCGATGTACTCGCTGATTTCTGGTTCGAACTGGCCAGTGAGATGGAGCAGTACTCCGAACTGAACGAACTGGCCCACGACAGTCCGGAGACCGCGAAAGACGGCCTGAGGAAACTCCTCGAACTCGACGACAGCACGGTCTTTCTCCTCCAGACGGACGGCGAGACAATCGGCTACCTTCTGTTGAACGCCGACACGCACCCGTCACGAGAAATCGCACGGTACACGAAGATCGTCGATCTGTTCGTCAAACCGGGATATCGAAGCCGTGGCTACGGGAGCACGGTCATCGAAGCGGTGAAACAGTACGCCAGCGAAAACGGGGCCGATTACCTCACCGTCGCGTGTGAGTGGGAAAACGACGGTGCGAGACGATTCTATAAGGACAACGGCTTCACCGAAAAGCAGGTGACGTTCGCTCAGCGACTCGGCTAACCGGACGTTCCGTCGCAATATTCCCGGTTGGGAGTCTCACCGCATACTGTCGGACGGAAGTCCGCACATTTCGCCACCCCAGGATGGCGAGAATCTGCAGATAGGTACGTCCGACAGTATCAGTCGCCGGCGACGAACTGTCCGTTCTCCTCGTCGATCAGGCCGCGGTCGATTGCCGCGTCGATGATGGCGTCGAACTCGGTCTCGCTGACCTCGTAGGCGTTGATCGCAACTGTCTTGATCTCTGATTTCTCGACGGGGAACTCGCGGTTCTGGAGGAGACGCATCACCTTGTTGTACTCCAGTGCGGTGAGCGACGGGCCGTCGTCAGCGTCGCTTGGCGACGCGCTGTTGTCCTGTGTCGACTCGGTGCGGGTGCTGTCTTGTGTCGGTTGCGTATTGTCGACTGGTTCGGCGGCCGGCTGCTCGCTCTCTTCGATGTCGTCGGTCTGTGCAGTCTCCTCGTCGCTCCCAGCCCCGTCCCCACCATCGTCGGGGACGAGTTCGGCGTCAGGTGTTGGCGTCCCGATGTCGCTATCCGAAACGGTGCTCCCGTCTCCATCCGTGGTTGCACTCACGACGCTTTCGACGACGTGTGCGAGTTTCTGCCGGCAGGACGGGCACAGCGAGATAGCGCGTTGCTCGTCGGTCGTCGGCTCCAGCACTTCGGGCACGACAGGATACGTTTCGACGGGCGCGTCGAGTGCGGTCCCACAGAAGTAACAGGACGATAGTTGCTCCATGCTGTCGAGTGTGGTGCCCGACCTCTTAAATGGCCACGCTGATCAGCGACCGTCGGCGTGGGCAAAGACGAACGCGCGCAGGAGTTTCGCAGCCAGGGCGGCGGCCTGCCCGTCGTCGCGGTCGTTGATCTCCACGACATCGAAGCCGACGGCATGCGGTGCAACGGCCCGGACGACCCGGTGCATCGTTCTCGGAGTCAGTCCGAATGGCTCTTTCGTCCCGGTTCCCGGTGCAAAGCCCGGATCCGCGGCGTCGATATCGACCGAGCAGTACACTCTCTCACCGTCGAAATCAGGCGTCCAGTCGGCGACGGCGTCGGGTTCGACGACGGTCACGTCGGCCTCGCTGGCCCGGTCCCACTCGGCTTCGCAGCCGCTCCGGGCCCCCAGAACGACGGCGCGGTCGGCCACCGCCAGCGCGTGGCGTGTCACAGTCGCGTGGCTCAACTGGTTGCCGGCGTAGGCCTCACGCAAGTCGAGGTGAGCGTCGAGACAGACGAACACGTCCGGGTCGAGTGCCCGAACACCGGCGACGGAGACAGTGTGTTCGCCTCCGACGAGCAACGGGGTAGTGCCCTCGTCCGTGTAGTTCGCGACGATGCCGCCCAGATAGGAGAGATACTCGGCCACGTCGTCCGTCGGACCGATGTCGCCGTGGTCGGCCACCGCGAGATCGGTGAACTGTTGGTCCGTCCAGTGGTCGTAATCCTCGAACGATTCTGCGTAGTGGCGAACGCGGCGCGGCCCAAAGCGCGTGCCCGGTTCGAACGTCGTCGAGGCGTCCAGTGGTGCCCCGAGGACGACGTACGCGGCGTGATCGGTGGCCGTCGCCGCGCCAGGAAACATCGTCAGACGATCTTGCGCTGTTCCTCGTATTCGAGGTACTCGATCTCGTCGTCGGGGTTGAGTTCCTCGTCCTCGGGAATGCGCATCGTGAATGTGTCGTAGGTTTCGAGGTCCATCACCTGTGCGTCGTCGTCGGTGACAGAGACGACCTGACCCTGCTTTCGCTGGATGATCGGGACCCAGATCTTCGCGTCGACTGGCTGGGAGAGCGAGCGGCGCTTGCCATCGAAGACGCCCTTGCCGTCGACTCGAGCCTTGGCGCTGCCGTGCTTGCCGGGCTTGGCCGTACTGTAGGAGGTGATCTTGCAGGGTGTGTCTTCCATCATCACGTAGCTTCCCTCGTCGAGTTCGCGAACTTCGGTCTGTTGTCGTGGCATACGGCGGGATTATCCGTGTGCGGGTATAAACGGTTTGGATTACCGGTTCGAATCGCCGGCTACGCGTCGTCGGAGACGCCAGAGAGACCAGCCAATCGGAGTGGCCGCCACCGAGGCGTCGAGCGAGGACTACTCCGTTTCGTCTCCGGGACCGTAGGCCATCGCGTAGCCACCGTCGTCACTCGGCGTGTCGCGTTCACGCAGGTTCTGTCGGGTGAACTGTGGCTGGGCACGGATCCCCTTCGACCGGCGGAAAGAAAAGTAGGTGACACCGGCGACGATCAGCGTCCCGACGGCGGCGACGGCCGTCGCCTCGACCGTCGACTGGGCGTAGAGCAACGCCGTCGAGAAGAGTCCGCTGGCCAGAATCATGCCGAAGATCAGCCGGCGAGTCATCCGTTCCAGGACTCGGTCGGAGTCTTCGATGTCGGCCCGGACGTGCAGGTCTTCGCGCTCGATCCGATCCAGCGCTGATTCGAGTTTCGGCGGGACCCGGACTATCGATTCAGCCGCGTCACGCACTTCGTCGGCGCGGTCCTCGACGAACTGCCTGGCACCGGCGGTGATGTGGCCCTCGTTGCGGAGGTACTCCGTCGCCACCGAGATGAAATCGAAGTCCGGATCGAGGGTGACACAGACCCCCTCGACGACCGTCGCAACGCGCAAAACCAGTGCGAGGTTGGCCGGCAAGCGGAGCGGGAACTCGTAGATGGTGTCCTCGACCTGCTGGATGATCTGCTGGACGCGGTACTGTTCGATATTCTCGCCGCGAGCGTCGGCGATGGCCAGTTCCATCACTTCGCCCATCACCTGTCGGTCTGCCTCGGGGCTGAGCGTTCCCATCTCGATCAGTGCATCGAGGATAGCGTCGATGTCCTGGCTGGCGACGGCGGCGTAGAAATCGACGATCCGGTCCTGGACGAACGGATCGACACGGCCCGACATCCCGAAGTCGTAGAAGACGAGCGTACTGTCTGCCTGGACGGCGAGGTTCCCGGGGTGGGGGTCGGCGTGGAAGACACCGTCGTCGATGATCATCTTGAGGTAACTCCGCTGGAGCGTCTCGGCGAGTTCCGTCCGGTCAATCGACAGGTCGTCGAGTTCCTCGATGTCGTTGATCTTGGTTCCCGGGATGTACTCCATGGTCAGTACCCTGGCCGTGGAATGGGTCTCGATGACGCCGGGAATCCGGATCGACTCGTCGTCGGCGAAGTTCCCCCGGATCTCGGCGAGCATCTCGGCCTCGCGGCCGTAATCCATCTCCTCACGGATCGTCTTGGAGAACTCGTCGGCCAGCGTCTCCAAGGAAAACGAGCGTGCTTCGCCGACGAAGTACATCAGGATCGGCAGCGACCACTTGATCGCCCGCAGGTCGGCGTTGACCAGTGCCTCGATGCCGGGCCGACGGATCTTCACCGCGACGGACTGGCCGTCGATCTCTGCCCGGTAGACCTGCCCCAGACTCGCACCACTGATCGCGTCGTCCTCGAATGCGTCGAACGCCGCCTCGACGGGACCGAGTTCCTCCTCCAGGACGACCCTGGCCTCTGCCCACGGTGCCGGCGGGACACGGTCCTGTAACTGTGCGAACTCGTTGATGTACTCCGGGGGCAGAATGTCCGGTCGCGTCGACAGCAGTTGCCCGAGTTTGATGAACGTCGGCCCGAGCGTCAACAACGAGTCGAGCAACGTCTTGGCACGCTTGCGCCGCTGCTGGGCACTGACCTGCCGGGATTTGCCCACAACAAAAAAGCGCCGTCGGTCCCGGGCATACGAGAGTAGCAGTGGGAGGAAGTGGCGAACGACGACCACGAACCGCCAGTACGCACGGAGATTCACCAACCCGCCACCCCGTGGTTAGGCGTCCTCGACGGGTATTGTCGTCTCTGGCGTGGCCCCGGCCTTCGGCAGTCGAAGTTCGAGGACACCGTTGTCGACCGTCCCATCGGCCCCCTGGCCCGTGGCATCGGGTGGCAACGGCAGTTCCGCGTCGAGAAAGAGCGAGCGCTCCTCCTCGACGTACCGGAACTCGTAGCCCACCTCTTTCTCGCGCTGTGCTTCGATGACGAGTTTCCCACCCTCGACGCTGACATCGAGCGTCTCGGCAGTGACACCGGGCAGGTCTACTACGAGCAGGTAGGCGTCGTCCGATTCGAGCACGTCGGCAAACACCGACGCTGGAAGGTCCCGCACAGCGTCACGAAGCGCTGACATGGACGTGGGTTAGGTATCCTCTGCGAAAAAGGCCGCGGTCCCGGCAGCGGGCCTGACACTTTTGGGTCGGAGACCAGTACAGTTCGTATGGGCGACACTGGACGTGACGTGACTGGGATTGACGAGACGCGGGGTCGACTTCGAGAACTGGTGACACCGGTCGAACGGACCGACACCGTTCCCCTATCGGTGGCCACCGGGTGCGTGCTGGCGACGGCTATCGACGCTTGTGAAAGCGGACCTGCAGACGGTATTGAAGCGGGCGAGACGCTCTTTCCCGCAAACCACCGGCTTCGGTCGACGGACATCGGCCTCCTGAAAGTCGCTGGCATCGACGACGTGCTGGCCCGACAGCGCCCGACAGTGGGCATCGTCCCGGCTGGCGACGAACTCGTCCAGCGGGATGCAAGCGAGAACGAACGCGTCGAGACGACTGCCTTCACGCTGACCCAGCACGTCGACCGCTGGGGTGGCAAAGTAACCTATCGCAACGCTGTCTCGAAAGACACCCACCCGCTCCGGGCGGCTATTCAGCGCGACCTGACGCGGGACGCTCTCGTCGTCACCGGCGTAGAGCGCGAGGGCCTCGTCCGCGATGTGATCACAGACCTCGGAACGATCCACGTCGGACGGGTGGCGGCCGACCCCGGCGGCACCGTTGCCGTCGCGACAGTCGAAGACCGACCAGTACTTTTGCTGCCCGAGTCACCCGTCGACTGTCTCGTCGCCGCAGTACAGTTGCTCCGGCCGCTGATCGCCGCCCTCGCTGGGTCACCGCTCCCGGCCCACCCCCATCACCACGCGTCGATGGCAACGGCCGTCGAGAGCGAGCGCGGGACGCGAACGTTCGTCCCCGTCGCACTCGAAGATCACGTCGCCACGCCGGTCGGTGACGGTGATCCGACGCTTCAGAACGTGACGCGTGCCGACGGCTGGGTCAACGTCGACGAGGAAACGACAGCACTCGACGCTGACGAATCAGTCGGCGTCACCGACTGGGAACAGGCTTAGGACAGCTCGTTGAACTCGGTGACGCGCTGGTCACCGAGAACACACTGGCCGCGCTTGTCGGGATCGTAACGCTCGACGTGGATCGCGTCGAGACCGGCGTTCCAGGCCGCACCGATGTCGTCCGGGTCGTCGCCGGCCAGGACGCCACGGTGGCCGTTGTGACCGACGCCGAGATCCGACATCGCCATCTCGACCGGCGTCGGGTCCGGCTTCCAGCCAGTCTCGTCCGAACAGCAGACCACGGTATCGAACCAGTCCCGGATATCGAGGCGGTCGAGCACCGGTTCCGTGAGATACGGCTGACAGTGGGTCACCAGCCCCGTCGGCCCGTCGAGTTCGCAAATGAACGCTTCCGCATCGTCGTAAAGATACGTGGCCGATGCCCGGTCGGCCGGATCCTCCACCTTGTGGAACGTCGCCCAGAACTCGTCGGGGTCGACACCGTGCTGCCCGAGGACCTGACCGCGAACACCGCCGAGTCCGTACCAGAGAACCTCTGTCTCGCGATCCGTGAATGTGACACCGAGACGATCACCGACCGCCCTGACGACACTCGATGGATACGATGGCTCGATATCGACAATCGTGCCGTCGAGGTCGAACATCCAGAAGTCGTAGTTGTCTCGGTTCATAGAGGGTCTGTATTTTGTGAGTTACAGGTAAGTAGTTTCTGGGCGACTTCTCACTGTCAGGAGACGACTACGACCGCGTAGCCGGTTGCTACTAGGACAGTTAATCGTACAGTCACAAAGAGTTTCATGACCCCAGAGTGGCGAAGATATTGCGACGGCTCTGCGTGTCCAGATGTCGTCTCGATCTTAGAACTGCTCTGCCTCCCGTTGGGTGACGGGTTGTTCGTCGATGTAGAGATGCACGTCGTATGCGGGGTCGTCGGGGATAACATCGACGGTCGTGATGTCGCCGGAGAACAGAAACCGGTCGCCGTAGTAGGTAATCCCATCCGCACCTGAGGGTGCTGGCCCCGTCTTGTCGCTCACAGTCAGCATCCCACTGGAATTCTGGGTTGGCGCGTCGTTCTGCTCGCTGGAGAACGATCCACCCTCAGTGTCGGGCGAGAGCGTCCCGTCGACCGTCACCTCGTACTGTGTCGGGCCATTCGACGTGATCATACACGTATGCGTCTGGTTCGATGCATCCGAGAACTGCTCTGCCTCTCGTTGGGTGACGGGTTGTTCGTCGATGTAGAGGGTCACGTCGTACGCGGGGTCGTCGGGGGTGACGTCGACGGTCGTGATGTCGCCGGAGAACAGAAACCGGTCGCCGTAGTAGGTAGTCCCGTCCGCACTTGCGGGTGCTGGCCCCGTCTCGTCGCTCACAGTCAGCGTCCCGTTTGAGTTCTGGGTTGGCGTGTCGTTCTGCTCGCTGGAGAACGATCCACCCTCAGTGTCGGGCGAGAGCGTCCCGTCGACCGTTACCTCGTACTGTGTCGGGCCATTCGACGTGATCATCAGCGTGTGGCGTCTGTCAGGACTGTTTCCACACTGAATATCACCCGACCAGGCAGTGACAAATCCAAAACCTACACTGTTGTGGCCTGCAACGAGCGTGCCGTCGTGGACGACCGGTGCACTGGTCCCGGGTTCAGGTTTCAATTCGATCTGTTGTTTCAACGTTCCGTCGCTTCTGTCGATGATGAACACACTATTGTCATAATTGGTTTGGTGGTTACCGACGACGAGAACAGTGTCACCCACTGCCAGTGGCGGGAGTGGGCCGATATGAATGCCGCCGGGAGTCCGGTACTCCCAGTCGGACGCGCCAGTCGTTGCCTCGAGTGCAGTCAAGACCCCACTATTGTACGGATCACTCGTCTCTTCCTCGACGAACACGAAAACGCGGCCGTCAGCGACCACTGGCGGATGTGGAACCGAATCCGGGACCGTCTGTTTCCAGACTGCTGTCCCGTCTGCCAGCTTGAGAGCACGGACCTCGTTGTTCCGTCCGAGGTAAACGAGGCCATTCGCGATGCTCGGTGCTGTCGTTGCGCCGATGTTCGTCTTCCACTGGCGGTTGCCAGTGTCCGCGGCGAGGGCGTACAGCCCGCCTGCATCAGTCGTGTAGACGACTGTTCCGTCAGCCACTGCGGGGAACTCGATGGCGGCACTGGACTGGTCTGGAACCGTGGCCCACCGCCGTGATCCGTCGCCAGCGTTGAGTGCATACAGTGCCCCCTCGCTCCCGGTATAGACGGTATTGTTTACAACAGTCACGTACGCGAGGCCGCTGCCAACGCCGGTACTCCACTGAGTCGAACCACTGGCAGCGTCAATCGCGTACACGTCGCCCTCCATGCCGCCCTTGCTACGCTCTCGTCCTGTACCGAGATACACTGTGCCGTCTGCGATTGCCGGCGAGGTCATTCCGATGGCAGTATCGTTCGGCGTGTTCAGCTGCCATCGCCACTGGATCGACCCGGATCCAGGGGTGACGCTCACGAGCACACCCTGTTGCACAGCGACGACGTAAATACTATCGTCAGCGGCTGTCAGCGTGAGCTTCGACATGTCGAATACGTCGTCATCTATCTCCCACTCCTGCTGGACGTTTGCCGTCGGTGGACACTCGTTCCGTACGTACCCCGTATTCGCTTCGTCAGCCTGGTACTGTGGTGTGCCAGAATCGACGGCCGGCGCGCTTGATTCCCGTACTGCGTTGCGCCACAGAAGGCTCCCGCCGATCATTTCACACAGCACCGTCCGTCTACTGAGAGCAGAGATATTCACGCCACATCGTACATCGCATGGTAATACAGTACTTGTTACCAGTATAGTTCTACTACTGGTGGATACAGATCGGGTAGTTAATCGGTAGTACAATTTCGAAACACAAAGGAATCACTCGCGAACAGTCGGCTCACCCGCAACGTCACGATATCCCGAAAACAGACCGGGGCAGCAGCGACGATCTGTCGCCGGTCGAAGTTGGACTGTCCGTCCCTAATCGGTCGCCACCGATTATTCGTAAATATCGTCGAACCGCGCCGCAAGGTCCGTGTCGTTTTCGGTGATCCCGCCGGCGTCGTGGGTCGTCAGGTGCACCTCGACTTCCCGCCAGCCAATCGTGATCTCGGGGTGGTGAAACGCCTCCTGTGCGAGGCCGCCCGCTGCCGCCGCGAAGCCAACCCCGTCGATGTAGGCGTCGAAGTCGTACGTTCGCACGATTTCGTCACCGTCTCTCTCCCAGTCGTCCGGTAGCTGTGCCACGATTTCCTCGTCGGTAAGCAGGTCTGTCATATCCAAAGGGTTGGGCGGATGGGGGAAAACTGTTGGCCCGGCAGTACGGACAGCGGCTACCGGCTGGACGTATCAGACGTCACGTCCACCGGTATATGACGGGCTGTCCAGGCGGTGTCCAATCTGTCGGACGAACAGTCGTATCGACCACTGTGACACTGGTCGATTCCGACTTCAGTCGTCGCTCAGTTGATCGAGGACGCCGGATGGGATTTCGTCGCGCATGCCGTCGGGGATCTCCTCGACAGACATGCCCTCCGCGAAGGCTGGCGGGCCGCCGGCGGTCGTATCCGGGCCGAACTCCGGGTCGAACAGCTGCAGTGCGGTGTTGATCGTCGACCAGTCGTCCTCCTCGGCGGCGTCGCGCAGGCTCCTGGTCGGCGCGGCCAGGAGTTGCGAGACGATTGAATCGGCCATCGACTCGACGATTTCCTGCTGGCGGTCGTCCAGATCGAGTTTCGAGAGGGCAGTCTGGAGTTCGCTGGCCTTGACGTGGTCGGCGCTCTCGTACATTGCCGAGATGACCTGATCGGCACGCTTGCGCTTGTACTGGTTCAGGAGGCGGTCGAACTCCTCGTCGACCATCGTCTCGACGGCTTCGGCGGCCGTTTGGCGCTGTCGGCGCGTCTTTTCGGTCAGCGATTCCAGCGTGTCCATGTCACAGACGGTCACGTCCGGGAGCGCGTCGGCACCCGGCGGCACGTCCCGTGGCTGGGCAATATCGATGACGAACGTCTCGCCGGCAGTCACCAGTGTCTCGGTATCGAGTACCTGCTCGGTGCTGCCTGTCGCGGTGACGGCGACGCGAGCCTCGTCGACCATCTCCGCGAGCGAGGACAGCGAGACCGCAGTCGCCGCCACGTCGACGCTGTCGGCGACGTGTTCGGCGTGGGGAATCGTCCGGTTGGCGATCACCAGTCGGTCGACCGCCTCGGCGAGTGACTTGGCTGCGAGCCTCCCCATCTCGCCGGCCCCGACGACGAGGCCAGTCTTGCCGTCGAGGTCACACTCGTCGGTCGCCAGTCCGACGGCCGCCGAGGCAATCGAGATCGATCCCTCGTTGATGGCCGTCTCCGTGCGTGCGCGCTCGCCGACGTGAATCGCTTTCGTGATGCCGTCTTCGAGGACCGTGTCGATGGCACCCACGGCGCGGGCGTCCTCGTAGGCAGTCCGGACCTGTCCGAGTATCTGAGCCTCGCCTAGCACGATCGATTCGAGACCAGCTGCGACCCGTAACAGGTGGCGGAGGCTCTCTTCGTGGCCCATCCGGACGACGACGTCCTCCTCGACGCTATCGGTTACGAGCGAGAGCGCGTCTGTCTCGCCGGTCTCGGTGACGACGTATGCCTCCACTCGGTTACACGTCTGGAGGACGAACGCCTCTTCCACCGCCGGGTCGGTGAGAAGCGATTCGACGGCGCGGCGCTGGCTGTCCGCCGCCGCGGCCTCCAGGTCGTCGACATTCGCGTGTGCGTGCGCCACGCTTGCGCCGGAGATAACACCCGTCCCTGCTCTCACGATAGATCACCAGTATGCTCGTCGATCACGTCAGTCGCTACGTGTCGTACATTACTCCTGCCCCTATCTAAAGCCTTCCAAACGCGGTCGGATCTGACGACAGCCCTGACAGCATCTCGGCGCTCAGCCGGGGGAACACCCTCCGATTTGAGGGTCTCGCGTAGGTCAGCGGTGAGTCGAGCCATCTCACCAGAGTCGGCAAATTCTGCTTCGAACTGTTCGCGAAGATACTTCGAGAGCGCCGGACTGGTCCCGCCAGTCGAGAGTGCGACCGTAACGGGGTCGTCCCGGACCGTCGCCGGGACGACGACACTGCCCACGTCACGCTCGCCGCTTTCGTCTGCTCGATTGACGAGTGCGCCGTGGTCTCGTGCGGTCTCCGTAATCGCAGCATTGAGATCAGCGTCGTTCGTCGCGGCGACGACCAGTGCCGGGGTAGTTCGGTCGATCCACGACGCCGCGTCCTCGGCATCTGGGGCCTCGCGGACGAGACGCGCCCCACTGAACTCGGCATCGGCGAACTCGGGGCTGACGACGACCACGTCTGCCTCGCGGTCGAACCGCCGGGCCTTGCGCGCCCCGACTGGGCCACCCCCGAAGATCAACACCGTCTCGCCGGTGAAATCGTGTACGAGTGGGATCATCAGTCACTCTCTGCCGGATCGATGACGTTCGCTTCGGCCCGCTCGTCCATCCGAATTCCCGTTTTCTTCAGAATTTCCGTCGAGAACAGCGTGTCCCAGTCCTCGTCGGTCACGTCCCAGTGCTCGGCCATCCGGTCGTGGACCTGCTGGACTCGCCGGTCGCTCTCCGCTTCAGTCCGACCGTGTGTCATCGCGAAGACGTTGTACGGCCAGACGCCCTCGTGGCGCGGGCGTTCATAACAGTGCGTGACGAAATCGAACCCGGCGACGGCCGGGCCGACATCGTCGACGACATCGTCGGGGACGTCCCAGACGGTCATCCCGTTTTCAGAGTAACCAAGTGCGTAGTGGTTGGGAACGACACCGACCCGCCTGACCTTCCCCTCGGCGTCGAACCGCTTGATGGTCGCGACGACCCACTCGGTGTCGGCGTCGACTGCTTTGGCCACGTCGGCGTACGGCGTCGCCGTGATCGGCAGTCCACCCTGTACCTCCAAAACGAGATCCAGTTCGTCTGGGGTCAGTCCCGCCCGGTCGGTCGGCGTCACGGCAGGCCCCAGATCCGAGCGGTCGATACGCTCGTCGGCCAGCGGTCCCTCGACGGGGAACTTCGCTTCGACACGGAACTCCTGTTGTTTGGGGAGGTTGTAGGTTTCTTGCCCGGTCGCGTCCTCGATTTCACCCAGCACCTCGGGGATCCGTGTCTCGTCGGCCACCGAGAGCACGAACCACATGTTCAGGTGTGGATGCTCCCGCCGGTAGTTGTGTGCGACCTCCGGGAAGTCGTTGACAGTCTCCGCGACCGTGTCGAATCGCTCCTCGGGGGCGTGCATCGCCACCAGCGTCGCCATTCCACCGATTGCTTCGGCGTCGATGAGCGCCCCGAACCGGGTCAACGTCCCCGCCTCGTCCATCGCCCGGATCCGTTCTATCAGTTCCCCACCGGTGATGTCGATCCCACGCTCACGTAGCGCCGCCGCGGCCGGTTCGAAGGGCCGCTCGACGACCGGAAATCCGCCCTGGAACGCGTTGGCAATCGCGCGGTCGACAGGCCCGAGATCCTCGCTCATACCCGAATCTGGGAACTGAGCGGGTATAAGCCCCGCGACACCGGCGACAGTCGTTTTTGTCTGGGACCCATACCTGCGAGTGATGATCTCGACGGCCGAACTCGCCGTGCGGTTGTTCGTCTCTCTGCTGGTCGTCGTCGCCGTGCCACTCTCTTTCGTCCTCATGTTCCGGACGCTCGACTATATCGCGCTGGACGGCCTCGTCGAAGAGTTCCGGAACGGACGGGGAGCCACGGTACGGGATCGGGGCCAGCTCAACGCCTACTTCGAGGCGAACGAGACGGCATCCGTCACCTGCCCCCACTGCGGGGCGGCCAACGGTGAAAACTACACCTACTGTCACACCTGCCAGGCAAAACTGGACGGATGAGTGTCGCCTAACGACGCTTTTCCCTCGACACTCGATTAGCCTTCGACGCCGGTCACGTCGTAGCCCGCCTCGCGCAGGTCTGCCAGAATCGCGTCCTGGTCGGCGCTTGCCTCGTAATAAAAGACGATGTCGAACGTGCCCTCGCGCAGGAGTTGCTGGCACTCCCAGACGAACGCCTCGCCGTCGATAGTCAGACCCTGGTGTTGATTCGACGAGAAATCGGAGTCGTCGTTCCCCGAGTAGACGTAGGTGTCTTTGGGGTCGTGGCCAGCGTGTTCGGCGATGGTGTTGCCGGCTTCGAGTGTAGTCTCCATCATCTCGATGTCGTCCTGGCCGTCCAGATCAGTGTGGACGATGGTTCCGTTCAGTTCGATATCGCCGGGTTCGAGCAGTGCTTTCGTTCGCTGGTAGAGGTCCTCGTCGAGCGTGTCCGCGCCCATACGCTACACTCGATAGCGGGCGCGTAATACGATTCACGATTCGGCGGCCACGCGACCGCCCGGGCTGTCCGACACTGCTGACTGTCCCATTCGATCGGGTTTCGTCACCAGTGGTAGGGAAATCCAGCGACGGCTACAGCCGCCAGTGTGGTCGGAGGATCGGAGCGCGAAGCGCCGGTCGCTTACAGGCGCTCCAGGTTATCTGCACGCGGACCCTTGTCCGCTTGCACGATGTCGAACTCGACTTCCTGGCCCTCTTCGAGGTCGGGACCGCCGATGTCTTCCATGTGGAAGAAGACGTCCTCGTCGGCGTCTTCCGTGTCGATGAAACCGTAACCGCCAGTGTCGTTGAAGAAGTCTACCGTACCGGTCGCCATTGCACGTTGGCAGTGGAGGTTCGAGTATTAAAATCCACCGGTCATTGTATTTTTTACCAGGCAACAGAATGGGAATCTCACAATCACTGAATTCGGATCCTGTTGTCGGTTGAGACAGTCGATGCAACATGTAAGAGCGTGGCAAGGTTATAAACAATACGGTCACATAGAATTGTTAAATGATGAGTGGGAGTGATCTGCCAGAGTCGTTTTTTCTCGATGCCCTGGACGACATTATTCTCGCGTTTGACGACACAGGGACTGTCGTTGCACAGAATCAAACGGCTACGACGGTGACCGGATATTCTACGTCAGCATTGGAAACGATGACACCGGCCGATTTTTTCGACGAGGCGGATGCAGACCGCATCACGGCCGCTGTCGAAGCGGCGGCAGAAACCGGTGACGCAACCGTCGAAGCAACACTGGTGACTGCTGACGAGGAGACACTGCCCTACGAGTTCAGCGTTCGGCAACTCCCTGATGAAGCCTCGGAGACGTTTGTCGCTATCGGGCGGGACATTTCGGACCGCAGAGAGGCCGAGCGGGAACGGAGAGAGATACTGAATCGCATGAGTGGTGGGTTCTTCGCGGTTGATACGGACTGGCACATCACTTACGCCAACGAAACCGGCGCGGAAATCCTCGGCAAGGCGATGGGATGTGACCCCGAGACGACGACGTTCGAAGGACTCCATATCTGGGACGAAATTCCCAACGCCGAAGAGACGACATCGTACGAAAAGTACCAGCAATCGATGGCAACCGGCGAGGACATATCTTTCGAGACGTATTCCGCGGCAGTCGATAACTGGTTCACCGTGCGGGCGTTCCCGTCCGATACGGGACTGTCGGTCTACTTCCACGATATCACGGATGAACGCCGGCAGCGCGAACAGATCGAGACGCGAGAACGCGTGCTCCGCGAGATATACGAGATAATCGCTGATCGACAGCGATCCTTTTCCCAGCAGATCCAGGCCCTGCTGGCACTCGGACGGGAAGAACTGGGGGTCGCATACGGTACGCTGTCGAGAATCGATGGGGACCAGTATATTTTCGAGTTCATCGACGCCCACGACGACAGCCTGCAGGTCGGAGAGGTTGTTCCGCTTTCGGCGACGAACTGCGAACTCGTCGCGAGCAGCGAGCAAACGCTCGTGTTCGGTGATGTCGAACGAGATGCCCCAGGAGAAACAGACCGGGCTGAGTACACAGAGTGGGGCATTTCGTGTTATATCGGCGCGCCGGTGTTCGTCGCCGACGAGGTGTACGGGACGTTCTGTTTCTACGACGAGGACCCGCGAGAGGACCAATTTTCAGACTGGGAGATGACACTCGTCGAACTCATGAGTCGGTGGGTGAGCACCGAGTTACAACGACAGCAGGCGACCGAGCAACTACAGCGCCAGAACGAGCGCCTCGAACGGTTCGCCAGCGTGCTCTCACACGACCTCCGGAATCCACTGACCGTCGCGCTCGGACGGGTCGATGCGGTCCGTCAGGAACACGACAGCGAGCATCTGAATATTATCGAGACGTCGCTCGCACGCATCGAGTCACTGACCGATGACGTGCTCACACTCGCTCGACAGGGTGACCCGGTCAACGAAACGGAGCAGGTAGACCTGGCGACAATTACCAATCGGTGCTGGGAGGTCGTGGCGACGGCGGAAGCGACCCTGACTGTCGACAGCGACCTGACGTTCAGCGCAGCCCCGAACCGTCTGCGACGACTTCTGGAGAACCTGATCAGGAACGCGACCGAACACGGGGCTGATGACGTCGCAATTCACGTAGGCGCGCTATCGAGTGGTGACGGGTTCTACGTCGCCGACGACGGCGTGGGGATTCCCGAGGACGACCGTGAATCGGTGTTCGAGTCCGGCTACTCGACCGACGACGACGGAACCGGGTTCGGACTTGCAATCGTCGAAGAGATCGCAAAGGCACACGGATGGCATGTCAGCATCATCAAAAGCGAGACCGGCGGCGCTCGGTTCGAAATCACGGGCGTCAATACGACGGAGTAACGACCGTCGCGGCGTAATCGTAACTGCTGAAACGGGGCGTCATGAGACCCTCGCTGGAACACAAAACTCATATCGGGTGGATGATAGTATAGAAACGATGCTACAGCGGGCGCGGGAAATTGCACAGCAGGCGTACGCGGAGCTACTTGAGCGCGAACTCTCGGACGCACCCAGTCACGTCGCGGTCATCCAGGACGGCAACCGCCGCTACGCTCGCGAGCAAGGTGCCGACACCACGGAAGGCCACAGTGAAGGCGCAGAGACGACCGAGGCGCTCCTGCGGTGGTGTGAGGAACTCGCCGTCGAGGAAGTGACGCTGTACGCGTTCTCGACGGAGAACTTCAGCCGCCCACCCGAGGAACGGGAACACATCTTCGACCTCGTCGAGGAGAAACTCCGGGCCTTCGCCGACGCGGACCGTGTCCACGACAACGAGGTTCGTATCCGGGCCATCGGCGAAGCGGAGCGACTGCCAGAGCGCGTGCGGGACGCCATCGCGTACGCCCGAGACAGGACGGCCGACTACGACCAGTTACACCTGAACGTCGCGCTGGCCTACGGCGGCCGCGCGGAGTTGCTGGGTGCGACCCGGGACATCGCCCGCGCCGTAGAGGCCGGTGACCTCGACCCGTCGGACGTCGATGCCGACACCGTCGAACAGCGCCTCTATGATGGTCCCACGAGAGATGTCGACCTGATCGTCAGGACCGGCGGCGACGAGCGCACCTCGAATTTCCTCCCCTGGCACGCCAACGGCAACGAGGCCGCCGTGTACTTCTGTGCCCCCTACTGGCCGGAGTTCCGGGAGATCGATTTCCTGCGAGCGATCCGGACCTACGAGAATCGGGAAGCCTCCTGGCGGCGCAATCGCGCCAGACGCGCCCTAACACTCGTCCGGGCGCTGGGTCCCGAGACGCCACAGGCCCGGAGCGTTCTCACTCGATGCAAGGATACGCTCACACAACAAGAGCGCCAGACAGTCGAAGAAGAGGTCGAACCGCTGGCCGACTGATACTGCCGGCTGTGCATCTGCCAAAGATTTCGCGACTCGAGGTCACGAATCGCTTGAAACAGTAACAGCTGGCAGTACGAGCGGGATTGGGCCCTAACGACCGAACCGCCGCTGGCGGTCCTGATAATCCCGAAGCGCCCGGAGATAGTCGCGCTCCCTGAAGTTCTGCCAGTTCACGTCGGTAAAGTACAGTTCCGAGTACACCGACTGCCAGATCATGAAATCCGAGAGGCGTTCTGCGCCGGTCTTGATTACCAGGTCGGGTGCAGTCGGGAAGACCAGTTCCTGCTCGACGACGGATTCGTCGATGTCTTCGGGTGTGAGGTCGCCGCTGTCGACAGATTCGGCGATCGACCGCGCGGCGATGCCGAACTCGTGTTTGCCACCGAGACCGATCGAAACGACAACCGGTGCGTCAGCGGGTTGATCGTCCTCGGGAACACGGACGGCTATGTCACGCGGTGCCCGGAGCCTGTCCAGTTCCCGCTCGATAGACGGAACCACCCGCTCGTCCAGGACACTGACGTAGACGATGATCTGCTCGGCACCGAACTGGAGTGCCAGGTCGAAAAACCGTTCGAGTGTCGCGTACGCCCCCTTCTCGAGCAAATCCCGCTCGGTGATGACCAGCGCCACGGTCTCCGGGAGGTCGGCGTCGCTCCACTGGAGACGGGCGGCGAGGTACCGGTCGTAGAGTGCCACGCCAGCGGATTGCGCGCCTGTCAGCCTAAATCTCACGATGCCCGTCGTCCCGGACGAGCGAATGTCGCCGTGTCCCGTGTCGACGACACGCTGTCACGCGGTCGACCATCCGTATCGGCAAGTTCGGAAAGCGTAAGTGCCTCTCCACGGAACCGGCGAGACGTGACTTCACCAGTCCGGCGTGCCATCGGATTCGCACTCGTCGGGGCGCTTGCGCTCGTCGTCCCGCTGTTCGACGGTGTCACTCCGCCCTGGCTGGCCACCGTCGGTGCCGTTGCTCCGTTCGTCGTCATCGCGATCCTCGCCCTAACCGTCGTCGAGAGTGGGCCGCTGTTCGAAACGTTGGCTCGCCCCGGTGACCGAGAGGACGAGACGCTGTACGGTCTCGCGGGGTTCTCACTGGCCATCGCCGGCCTGTCTTTGCTGGCACTCCAGTTCGGATTGCCGATGTGGGTGTTCGTCGCCAGCGTGTTCACGCTGGCGTTCGGAAACGTGGGTGCCAGACTCGTCGAACGAATGACCGAGGAGCACGTCCTCGCGACCGCTGGCTTCGTCACCGGCGGCTTCGTCTGTGCAACGCTCGGGAGCGCGGTGACGGCCGCTATCGTCGGTGAGCCGCTGACGGGCGATTTCGTCGCACGCCTCGCTTTCTACGCGATCAGTGGCGCACTCCTGGGTGCGTTGCTCCGCGCCGTGCTGTTCGAGCGCGACGATCCGCTGGTCTTGCTGTCGATTGGTCTGGTCCTGTGGCTGTTTTCTGACCTGCCGCTACACGACGTGACGGCGACACGGATCGGGCTCGCACTCGGCGTGACCGTCTTCCTCGGCTACGTCTCCTACGCGCTCGATACCGCCTCGCTCCCGGGGATGTTGACCGGTGTCTTTCTCGGCCTTCTGACCATCGTCCTGGGGGACTTCCGGTGGTTCGCGATGCTGATCACCTTTTTCGGTCTGGGCGGCCTGTCGACGAAGTTCCGGTACGAGGAAAAACAGGAGCGAGGCATCGCCGAGGAGAACGAGGGTGCACGGGGAAGTGGCAACGTGCTCGCAAACTCCATCGTGGCCCTGCTAGCGGTACTCACCGCGGCGGCGAGTCCCAGTCACACTGGCGTTGATCCGACACTGCTGCTCTATGCTTTTGCCGGTGCCGTCGCCGCCGCGATGAGCGATACCTTCTCCAGCGAGTTCGGCGGTCTCTATGACAACCCCCGCCTGATCACGACTCTCGAGCGCGTCGATCCCGGCACTGACGGCGCTGTCACCTGGCAGGGGGCCGTCGCCGGCCTGATCGGTGCTGGACTCATCGCCGGCATTGCCGGCGGTCTGTTCGAACGGGTCGGGACGACTGGTGCGCTAACGGTCCTCGCGGCGGGGTTCACTGGCATGCTCGTCGATAGCCTGCTCGGCGCGACTGTCGAAGGGGGGCGAATCGGTAACCAGACGGTGAACTTGCTCGCGACGCTCTCGGCTGCGATCCTGGGCACCGGCGTCGGGCTCGTTGCCATCGTATGATTCGCGAGGGAGAACCGGCCGACTGGCCGCAACTCCGACGGATACAGGCAGCGACGCTGTCGGATCCCTGGCCGGAACTACTGGAGATGGCACTGGGCGAACCGTCGCTGGTGCTCGTCCTCGAACGGACCGATCTGATCGGCTACGCACTCGTCGTCCCGGACGGGAAGAGAGCCTATCTCGCCGAGTTCGCCATCACACCCGGCCAGCAGGGCCAGGGCCACGGAACCACACTCATGGAGGCGCTGCTGGATCGACTGGGACGCGACGGCGTCGAGACGATCCGTCTGACTGCGCGGGCAGACGACGAGCACGTCCACGCGTTCTACGAAACACAGGGCTTCAGGATCATCGACCGCGTGCCCGACCAGTACGATTCGGGGGACGGTCTCCTCTTCGAATGGAAGCTATAGTTTCTCGAACTGCCGGATGCGAACTGATGTCGGCTGTTTGACAAATTCGCCGGTTTCGGCTGGAACGACCTGCTCGACGCCTCGCTGTGCGGCGACATCGAGGATTCGCTGTGTCAGCGTTCCATCCATGACGACAGTGGTGGGAACGGGGTCACTGTTCTCGATGCGCTCGAACGCCTCGCCGACGGGACCCTCCGACAGCGCCGAAACGTCGGCATCGAGGAACCGGACCATCTCCGTCTCGTCACCGATGACAGCCTGGGAGTGGGCCGCGAGCGTCGCCAGATCGTCGTCGGTGTCGGCCGTCGTCGCGGTCACGTGCGCGCTCTGCTGGGCACTGGCGGAGACTGTCGTCTCGTCTGCTGTCCCCGTCCCGTCTGTCGCCGTCGGTTCGCTCTCGGCGGTCGACTCGACCCGGTCAGCCTGGCCGGAGTGGTCTCGCTCGGTCTGGCCGGACTGATCTCGGTCGGCCGCCGATGTCGCTTCGGCGGACGTGACTGCCGGCATCTCGTCTGCCTCGTTCTCACCGGTGAGAACTGCCGGTTCGCCGTCTTCGACGGCATCGTAGGGGACCTTGTCCCTGAGCGCGGCCAGAATCTGGGAGCGAGCGAGGTCCTCGACACTGGTACCGGCAGGGGCAAAGGCAACGTAGTCGACGGCACCGACCTGTACGAGTTCCTTTAGGATGAGTTCGCCACCGCGGTCCCCGTCGAGAAATGCGGTGACTGTTCGCTCGCGGCTCAACTCGGCGACCGCATCGGGAATATCGGTCCCCTCGACCGCAATCGCGTTCTTGATACCGTACTGGAGGAGCTGGAGAACGTCTGCTCGGCCCTCGACGACGATAGTCGCGTCACTGTCCGGAACGCGTGGTCCGGCGGGGCATCCCTCGTACTCGGTGATGTCCTCGACGCGGAGGCGCTGACGGACCTCCTCGACGATGTCGTGGGAGGTGACTGCGTCGGCCTCGAAGTCGGCGAGTAACTCGGTCGCACGCTCCACGACCGTTCGGCGTTTGGCGGAGCGAACGTCTTCGAGGTCGGTGACTGTCACGCTCGCCCGGCAGGGGCCGACGCGCCCGATGGTCTCCAGTGACGCCGCGAGAATCGCTGTTTCGACCCTGTCCAACCCGCTCGCAATCGTTATGTCGCCGAAGGACTGGCCACCTTCGGAGGTAACGTCGACATCGACCCGTCCGACTTTCGATCCTTCCTGTAGTTCCCGGAGATCGAGTTCGTCGCCGAGCAACCCCTCTGTCTGGCCAAACACCGCTCCGACGACGTCGTTGCGCTCGACGACGCCCTTGGCCGTGAAATCCGCGTGGATGAGATACTTGGTAGAGTCCTGCATTCCTGATCCCAGTGACGGGGCAATCCCCGTGTTCCTGTCACATCCAAATTCAACTGGATCACTCAAATACTTGCCGACCAGAGGAGTAGGAACGAACCGCTCGTCGTGCTCTCAGTCGCCGATCACCGGTTGTTCCGGATCGTGCGAGCGAGTAGCGTCGCACCATCACGGAGCGATCTGATCGGATCTTCTGGCTTGTCATTTTCGAAGATAGCCCACTCGGCACCGATGTCGTGGGTCGCCTCGGCCACGGCGTCGATATCGAGGTCGCCCTCGCCAAACGCCGGTACCGCGTCGCCCTCGATGGTCTCGTCTTTGCAGTGGACGAGCGTGATCCGGTCAGCGTAGCGGCGAAGGAGGGTAGCGGGGTCGACACCACCGACCATCGCCCAGCCAGCGTCGACCTGGAAGAAGAGATCGTCGCCCGTCTGCTCGGCCAGCAAGTCGAAGGCGATGCCCTCGTCGGTTTCGGCGAACTCCTGTTCGTGGTTATGGTAATGCAGTCGCAGCCCCTCGTCAGCGACGGCCGACGCGAGGTCCGAGAGTCGTGTCGCCGTCTCCTCGACAGCCGCGACGGTTTCGAAATGTTTGGGGTCGAGCCACGGGATGACGATGTCGTCGGAGCCAAGCACCCGGGCAGTCTCGATACTCCCGGCGAGGTCGTTTTCGAGTGCCTCGATACCGACGTGGGCAGACGGGGCGACGAGACCGGCGTCGTCGAGTGCCTGCCGAACGTCGGCGGGCGATTCCTCGCCGACGCGGTTGGCGAACTCGACACCGTCGAACTCGGTCTCCCCGACCCTGGCGATGATGTCGAGAATCGACTCGTCGATATCCCGAAGCGTGTAAAGTTGGATGGCTGTCCGCATAGCCGGCGCTTTGTGAGCTACCGGGATATCAGTTGCTATAGTAGCATTTGCACGTCTTCACTCACCTGATCGCACGACTGCGTGTGATCGGATGAGCAATCGGTTGCAAATGCTACTATAGTGATGGGTCTCTCCGCAGTGGCGCGTATCGAACAGTATTTTTCTTCAATGATCAACTTTGGAGAAGGGGCATAGATATATTAGCGGAGTTGTAACGTCTTTCAACGATGTCTGATCGACCGGACGAGCATCGTCGTCGGTTCGAACTGCTCGCGTGGGCCACGGCGGCACTGCTACTCGCCGCACTCGCCATCCCGTGGTTCCTCTGGCAGAACAGTATCGTCGTCGCTGGACTCCCCCTCTGGCTCTGGTGGCACGTTGGCTGGATGGGGGTTGCCTCGGTCGTGTTCTGGGCCTTCACTCGCTATGGCTGGGGCGTCGGTATAACGGGAGTGCAAGCGGATGGCTGAGACGACCCTCCAGTTGACCATCGTCGGGGCGTACATGATCGTCGCGACGGCAATCGGCGTCGTCGCCTATCGACTGACCGAGCGGACTGCCGAGGACTACTACCTGGCGAGTCGGACTTTCGGAACTGTCGTCCTGCTATTTACGACCTTTGCGACGCTGCTTTCGGCGTTTACGTTCTTCGGCGGCCCCAACCTCGTCTTCAGTGCCGGTCCGGAGTGGATCCTCGTTATGGGCCTGCTGGACGGGATCATCTTCGCAATCCTGTGGTACGCGCTCGGGTACAAGCAGTGGCTCGTCGGCCAGCGACACGGCTACGTCACGCTGGGTGAGATGCTGGGCGACCGGTTCGGGTCGCGCCTCCTCCGCGGAACCGTGGCCGCTGTCAGCCTCTTTTGGCTGTTCCCGTACGTGATGCTCCAGCAGAAGGGGGCTGGCCAGGCTATCGTCGGCCTCACCGACGGTGCAGTCCCATTCTGGGTCGGGGCCGGCGGGATCACCCTGTTCATGATCCTCTATGTCGCCGTCTCGGGAATGCGCGGCGTCGCCTGGACGGACACGCTCCAGGGACTAGTGATGCTCGGTCTCGTCTGGGTGGCTGTCGCCTGGATACTCGCCGCTGTTGGCGGCCCGGCAGCCGCGACGGAGCGACTGGGGACCTCGAACCCTGACTTTCTTGCACTCGGTGGCGGCCTGTACACGGTCGAGTGGATGCTCTCGACGGCGATTTCGATTGCCTTCGGCGTGGCGATGTTCCCCCAGATCAACCAGCGCTTCTTCGTTGCCCGCTCCCAGACGGTGCTCAAGCGCACGCTCGCACTGTGGCCCGTCCTCGTCGTTTTGCTGTTCGTCCCGGCGTTCATGCTCGGCGCGTGGGCGGCCGGACTGGGCGTTACCGTCCCGGAGAACGGCAACGTGATACCCGCCGTGCTCAACGAGTACACCGCCGGCTGGTTCACCGCCGCCGTCGTCGCCGGCGCGATGGCAGCGATGATGTCCTCAAGCGACTCGATGCTCCTGTCGGGCGCTTCGTATCTCACGCGGGATATCTACCGACCCTTCGTCCGTAGCGAGGACACCACGGCAGACGACGAGGAGCGAGAGCGAACAGCGCCAGCGGAGCAAACCGACAGACGAGAGGCGCTGATCGCACGTGCAGGCGTCGTCGTCTTCGCGACGCTGTCTTTCGTCGCCAGCCTCTATGCGCCCGGAACGCTGGTCCAGATTGGCGACACCGCCTTCGGTGGGTTCGCACAACTCGCGTTCCCGGTGCTGGTCGCTCTCTACTGGGCGCAGACGACCCGCTGGGGGATGTACGCCGGTGTCGGGGGATCACAGCTGTTCTACCTCGCTACCGTCTTCGTCCCCGTCGTCCCCGGGAGCTATCTCGGCGGCTGGTCGGCCAGCGTCGTCGGGATGGTGCTTGGCCTGGTGCTGACCGTCGGCGTCTCGCTCGCGACCAGTGCCTCGCCCGGGGAGGACGCGACGGTGTACTCGGTGTCGAGTGTCGAGAGTGACTGATCAAGCAGACAGATTGATTCCTCCCGGGGTCGAAGTCGACGTATGAGCGACGCTGGCGGGTGCGAACTCTGTGGCCGACCGACGCCGGGTCGGGACTGTGCCCGGTGTGGCACGACCGTCTGTCGGATGCACTTCGATAGCCAGCTACGACTGTGTATCGAGTGTGCCCAGAAGCGAACGCCCGACGACCGGCGTGGCGACACGTCCCATCTGTGACTGGCCCGCTCCCGTGACCGACGACCGGGTGGCCGCTCCACCACCGAGAGCCGGACAGTGCCAGCAGGAAAACACACAAGGCCACTGGGTCCTATCTTTCGAATATGCCGCGATACGCGCGCTCGGGTCTGGCAAGAAGACGACCGGCGTGCTCGTAGCGATCGGTGCACTCGGGTTCGGGTTCAACGCGACAACCGGTTTTTGCGGGCTGAACGAGGCGCTGGGCATCGACACGACCGACGAATAAACTGCCCCGGGGTCGAGCCCCACGGCATCACGCAGTGACGGAGAGCCCGTCACCACCCGGGTATTGGGGGACCCGCAATGACGGCTACGAACTTCACGGTCTCATCCGGAACGACCTGTACACGTTTGAGTGAAACGAGGGCAAAGATACAGACCCCTTCAGCGGAGCGTGAAAGCTGACAAATTCTTGATATTGATCGGTATCTATATGAGTCCTGTTATTAAGATTCCAACCATGGTCGAGATTTACGACCACAACGGTGACCCGGTTTCTCACGGTAGAGAGGTTGTCAACGAGGGCATTCGGCTGCACTACGTAACTGCAGGAAGCGGCGAACCGCTCCTATTACTCCACGGGACGCCGAAGACGCACTACTACTGGCATAAACTCGTTCCGCAGCTCAGTGAAGATTTCACGGTAGTCGCTCCAGACCTCCGGGGGTTCGGCGATTCGGACCGGCCGGTCGCCGAAGAGGGGTACGACGTAAAGACCAATGCACAGGACATGGCAGACCTGATGTCCTCGCTCGGACACGACGAATTCCACGTGCACGGCGAAGACAGGGGGGCGGAATTCGGCTACGGTATCGCAGCGATGTTCCCGGACCGCGTCAACACGCTCTCGTTCGCCGAAATGGTTCTTTCGGGTGAAGGGCTACTGGAGTGGTCCTATCTGACCAAAGGGAATCTGGAGGCGGATGAACCGTGGCTCTGGCACATCAGTTTCTTTTGGCTTGACGATTACCCGGAGATGCTCATCAGCGGGAAAGAGCGGGAGTTCTGGTCTCATTGGATGAAGGCGGAGACGTACAACCCGGCGGCTATCAGCGACGAAGCGATCGACGAGTGGATCACGAAAGCCAAAGAGCCCGGTGGGCTTCGTGGAATCCTCGAAACGTACCGTGCGACGATGAAAAACGCCGAGCAAATTCAGGAACTCAAACAGGACAAAATCGAGATGCCGATACTCACGGTCGGCAGCGAGGAGTTCTTCGGCAACCTCATGAAAGAACAGATGGAAATCGTCTCGGAGGGCGTCGAGCGCAATGAGGTGTTCGAGCAGTGTGGCCACAGCCTCGCTCTCGAAGCCGACGACAGGCTGGCGACCCTGCTCACCGAGTTCATGAGAATAAATTGAACGTGTGAGCACGGCAGATCCACACAGCTGGGCACAGACTGTCTACTTACCGGCCAGTGCTAGACGTGCCCGCCGCCGAACGGAACGATGTTGCCCGCCAGATTATCGCTAGCACGTCCCGCCAGTGCCTCTATCAGGTACGCCATCTCCTTCATGGTGCCCATGCGACCGCGCGGGAGTTCGGACTTGAGTTCGTCGCGTGTCCCGGATTCCAGTATCTCTTCGGTGAAGTAGAAGTCGCTCTCGTGGTGCGTCGGCGCGATGCCGTTGACCTGGACGTTGTTCCCCGCGACATCTTCGTCTTTGCCGACGGACTCTATGAACGTCTTCGCTGCCCCCCTGGCGGCGGAGTACAGGTGCATATCCATCGGACGGAGCACAGAGCCACTGAGGATGCCCACTATCTTCCCCTCCTGGCGCTCGATCATCTGGGGCAGCACGGCGCGCACGAAGCGCACCATGGGCCACGTCATCTCGTCGAGAAAACCCTGGAAGTCCTCGTCGTCGAACGTAGTCGGGTCCGTCTGGAGTTCTGTGGCGGGCGAGAACCGCTCCGGGCCAGCGAAGTTCCCGATCAGGATGTCGATCCGACCGGCGTCTGCCACGATGTCGTCAATCGAGATGTCGTCGTCGGTGTAGTCGTGTTCGTCGGCAATGACGGTCGCCCCGAGGTCGCGGAAATGCTCGACCAGTGTGGGTCCCATGTGTATGTCGGCGCTGGTGACGAAGACGACCTTGTCGTCGAAGCTGGTACTCATATATCTATCTTAAGATGCATACATGAATATTTCAATCTTTCTTCCAGTACCTCTGCCAACTCGGGAGGGTTCAATCGCATCAGCTCCGCTGAGAGCCGAACCGTCCCATCTCTTTCACGAAGTCACAGCCGGCAGTATGACCAATAACAACGGTCCCAAGAGGGGTGCTTTTTATGAATACCGGCCCTCCGTACCAGATATGCAGACACA